>NZ_JAIMDU010000028.1:0-31450 GCF_019794615.1 Streptococcus suis | reverse complement strand
ATGAGCTTTAATCTGGTCTAGCATGATTTTTCCCCTTTTATTTCTAGTGTAACATAAAAAACTAACCTACCACAAAATGTGATAGATTAGTTAACTTAATGACATTGCCTTTCTCGCCAATTCTTCTTGCCACCAAGCTGGAAGTTGATCGATTTCTGCTTGATAATCTTGGGCATCTAACAGAGCAAATTGTTTCACAAAAGGGTAGGTTGTTGCAAAAAAAGTTTGAAAATCAGCAACAATGTCCCCTCTACTCTTGGTTGAATCAAAGAAAAGATTGCCACTATTAATGTAGGTCTCAACATTATCATAACCTAAATCAGCCACTGCTTGACGCAAATCCGCCATCACAATTTTATTACGACCACCAACATTGATCCCTCTTAGCAAAAGAACATATCTCATTTTCCTTCTCCCTCTAAAACCTGCCGAATTAGAGCCATCACTTGGTTTCGATCCAACTTCCACTGGGCACGCTCATCCTTTTCAAAGGTACGATTTGAGAGAAAAATAGCCGCTTGTTGCAAGGGTCGATTGTACATGATAAAGGTTCCCGTATAGCCTGTATGCGACAGCCAATCCCCCTTTTTATCCCAAGCCAGCGACCGCTTGCGCTTGTCATCAAAACCATAGTCCTGGGTCAAATCTGCCGCAAAATCCTCTGTCAGGTAATGCTCCAAGAAGATTTCTAAATCCTTAATCGTCGAAAAAAGACCTGCACTTCCCGCGTGGACACCCAATAGACGCGCCTTGGGATCATGCACCACACCAGACGGCACACCACGCACTGTCGGCACTGCCTGACTCACTGGGCCAAAGGAGGTTTGGGACATGCCAAAGGGCTCTAGAACGTCTCGTCTGATAAGCTGGTCCAGACTGTCTCCGCTTAATTCCTCCAACAAAAAGCCCAATAGAAGAAAATTGAGGTCTGTATAGAGAAAATTCTTATTATCTGTGACCCTGATATTTAAAATCGCTTCTTTAAGCTGCTCTGCATTTAAACTATCCCGATTGGGAATAAAGGGATCAATACCGCTAGTATGGGTTAGTAGTTGACGGATGGTTACTTGACTATTTTGAAAAGCTGGATAGTATGACTGTAAGGTCCTATCCAACTCCAGAGCTCCGCTATTGACCAAAAAAATCACGAGTGTCCCTACACCCACTACTTTGGAAACGGAGGCTAAATCATAGGTCAAGCCCGGCTGAACTGGCACCTGACCATCTTGTGTGCCCAGATAGTACTCCTGCCACTGACCCTTAGAAAAAAGAGCCAGACTGGCACCAGGATAGACCCCTTGTTCAATCTGCTCTGAAATCTTGTCTATGATAACTTGTCTCATTTTTCGAACCACAATTCAATACCACTTGGGTCCACAGTTTGAATGAATGTCTCTTTTTTGTCCTTAAATAACGGACCCTCTAACTGGCTTTCCAAGTTTGCCCAATCAAAATCTTTCGCAACCGAGAAACGTAAACTATCTAAATCCCATACTTGTTCTGCGGGGGCTAATAAATCTTCGCCTTCTGCACCAATAAAGCGTAAAAAAGTTTGATTTGGCAAGATGGTTTCATAAAAATCTTGGCTGATGCTTGCCTGCGGAGTATTTATCCAAACCGACTCAACTGTAAAAGCCGTCAAGCCAGAAAAATCATCCTGTCCTTTAAATGGAACTGGTGGAAGAATCGTTTTTAACTCCTCAGCAGATGCTTCCGCATGCAACAGAAATGTATCTCCCTCAGGCGAAACAGCTTCAAATCCAAAGCCATTTTTTCCTTGGTAGAGCTTGCTATACTGTGTACCTGCTGCTAATAGGGCTTCAATCTCTTCAGCCTTGTCTACTTTTATGATGATCTTATTTAACTTTTTAGTCCCATTTACTGCACGGGTCCTCATGCTTGGTGACTCAACAAGCACAAGCTTTGTCTCCACACCAGCATATCCGCTAAACTCTGCAAATGCCCCCTCCTCAAGGATGGTTTTCATCCCTAAGTCTCTCTCTAAAAATTCTTGATTTAATTTACTATTATTTATCCGTATAACCGGAACTATTATTTCATTTCTTAACACGCTATCTGATCTCTCCTCATATCGGTCGTACCTTATTATTTTATAGAAATTTTCATAATTTTACAACCGATTTAATGTCGATATTTACACTTTTTGTGAATTTATACGAATAAATCTCTTTCTCCTTAGACAAAGCAAGGAGCATCGGATATAATGTCTATTATAGACTATTTTCAGAAAAAAGAGGAGAATTTATGCGCTTTAACCAATATTCTTTTATCAAAAAAGAGGATTCCATCTACCTCCAAGAACTCGACAATCTCGGTTTCCACCTAAATCCAAATGCCAGCAACAAGGAAAATTTAGAAACATTCGTGAGAAAATGCCATTTTCTGACTAGCAACACTGACCTCGCATTGTCCAATATGATTGCGGACTGGGAAACGGATTTACTAACTTTTTTCCGCTCTGAGCGCGAGGTTACAGACCAAGTTTTCTATCATGTAGCTCTCCAATTACTTGGATTTGTTCCAAATTTTGATTACACAGATATTGACGACTTTGTAAAGAAAACCAATTTCCCAATTGTTTACGGCGATATTATCGAAAATATCTACCATCTGCTCAATACTCGTACCAAGTCTGGTAATACCTTGATAGATCAACTTGTCAGCGATGATCTGATTCCCGAAGATAACCAGTACCACTTCTTCAATGGCAAATCCCTAGCAACTTTTTCAACCAAACAGCTCATCCGTGAGGTGGTTTATGTTGAAGCGCCTGTAGATACAGCTGACAGTGGGCAAACGGACTTGGTCAAGGTGTCCATTCTCCGTCCACGCTATGATGGACAAATTCCTGCGGTCATTACCAACAGTCCTTATCATCAAGGAGTCAACGAGGTAGCTAGCGACAAAGCCCTGCATAAGATGGAGGGCGAGTTAACTGAGAAACCAGCTGGCACTATTTCGGTCGTATCAAGCACAATCAACAAACTGAAATTAGACAATCGGGATCTCCCAAGCAGCCCCGCAACTGAAAAACTAGGGCATATTGGCTCTTATTCCCTAAACGAATACTTCCTTAGTCGTGGATTTGCCAGCATTCATGTTTCCGGTGTCGGTACGCTAGGATCTACGGGCTATATGACCTCTGGAGACTTCCAACAGGTAGAAGGGTATAAGGCAGTTATCGACTGGCTAAACGGCCGTAATAAGGCCTATACAGACCATACACGTTCACTTCAAGTCACAGCTGATTGGGCAAATGGCAAGGTAGCAACAACTGGTCTCTCATACTTGGGGACAATGTCCAACGCCCTAGCAACAACAGGTGTAGAGGGTTTGGAAGTCGTCATCGCAGAAGCAGGGATTTCCTCTTGGTATGACTACTACCGGGAAAACGGGCTCGTTACCAGTCCAGGAGGCTATCCTGGAGAAGATTTAGATAGCTTAACTGCTCTAACTTATTCCAAGAGCTTACAAGCAGGGGACTTCCTTCGTAACAAAGAAGCCTACGAAAAAGGACTGGCAGCTGAGCGCGTCGGACTTGAGCGTTCAAATGGCGATTACAACCAATACTGGCACGATCGTAACTATCTTCTCCACGCGGACAAGGTTAACTGTGAAGTTGTCTTTACCCATGGATCACAAGATTGGAATGTGAAACCAATTCATGTATGGAACATGTTCCATGCTCTTCCTGGCCAGATCAAGAAACATCTCTTCTTCCATAATGGCGCCCATGTCTATATGAATAATTGGCAGTCAATCGATTTCCGTGAATCCATGAATGCTCTACTTAGCCAAAAATTACTCGGATACGACAATGACTACCAGCTTCCTACTGTCATTTGGCAAGATAACAGCGCAGCTCAAACATGGACTGACTTAGAAACGTTTGGAGGACAGACAGAATCTCAATTCCCATTGGGACAAGATCAAGCGCAAATCCAAAATCATTACGACGAAAAAACCTTTGAAAAGTATTGCAAATCTTATCCTACATTCCACCAAGATCTCTTTGGGGACAAAGCCAACCAAGTAACCATTGACTTGGAATTGGATCAAGATATCCATCTAAACGGAAGAGCCATCCTTCAACTACAGGTCAAATCAAGTGTCAGCAAAGGATTGCTTTCAGCCCAACTCTTGGATTTTGGCCCTGCCAAACGTCTCAGCCCAATTCCAGGAATGGTGTCTCGAACCAGCTTGGATAACGGTCGGTATTACGCCCAAGAAAACCTAACTGAGCTTCCATTTACAGAAACGCCTTATCGCCTGATTACCAAAGGATTCATCAATCTTCAAAATCGTACCGATTTATTGACTGTAGAAGCCGTTACGCCAAATCAATGGATGACGCTTCGATGGGAACTGCAACCAACTATTTATAAACTTAAAAAAGGTGATAAACTCCGTTTAGTCCTTTATACAACTGATTTTGAGTGCACTATACGTGATAACTCCGAATGGCAAATCAGCCTTGATTTAAGCCAATCTCAATTAATCTTACCGCATTAATAAAATATTTCCATTCCGTCTTATTTAAAATGGAATACCCAAAACAAAACGCATAAAATCATGTTCATTATGATTCTATGCGTTTTTTCAATGTAAATTGCTTCTACCAATTCAAATAGACGAGTCAAAACGAGTCGCACTACTGTACAACTCGAATGAATGTTCCTACTTTTCTAAAGGATGAATAATAACACCTTGCACAACACGGTTTACTGTACCAGTTGGGGACGGTGTATCTGGTAAATTTTTGCATTTAATGGCTGACATGATGGATACAGTTTGGGCAAAGATAATGTATGGGAAGGTTAGGAAGACATCTGGCAATCCAGCTCCTCCTTCTGCCAAAACAAAGTTTGCTGCCTCTGTACCTACCAGCTTGTCAGCTGACAATGCCACAATGCGCTCAGCAATTCCATCTCCATGAACCTCATTGAGCAAGTCAACATCATACTGGCGAGTATAAGCATCATTTGATGCGAATAGAATAACCAATGTCTTGTCATTAATAAATGACTTTGGACCATGACGAAATCCGAGTGGAGATTCATACATTGTAGCAATCTTTCCAGCTGTTAGCTCAAGGATTTTCAATTGAGCTTCGTGAGCTAAGCCATAGAAACCACCAGCACCCAGATAAATAACACGCTCAAAATCTAGATTGACAAGATCTTGTACATAGTCCTCCCGATCAAGGACATCTTGACCTAAGCGAACAATCGTTTCAACCCAATGAGCCTTTTCTTCTTGGCTAGCTGGTGAAAATACTAGAAGGGCTGTCAAAGACATGCAACTAAAGCTTCCAGTCATTGCAAAACCTTTATCGTTTGAACCTACTGGTTGCAAGAGTAAGAGGTTATCTGCATCTCCTTCGGCTGCAAGCGCAAGCTTTCCTTCGGGTGCACAAGTAATTGTGACTTGGTAAAGCTCATTCACCAACTGTTTAGCGATTTCAACCGCCGCAACACTCTCAGGGGAGTTTCCAGATCGGGCAAATGATACTAAAATAGTTGGAATATCCGCTTGCAAATAATCATGTGGACGACTAACTAATTCAACAGTACCAACCGCTGAAAAACGAATGTGTTTCAGGTCATTGACTTGGTTTAGATAATTTGCAATGCTCTGACCAACAAAGTCTGATGTCCCTGCTCCGGTAAAAATTACTTGGATTAAATCATGTTTTTCTTTTATCCCCGATAGAAAACTTTCTATCGCTTCTAGCTGAGACACATATAGTTGATATGCCTCTTGCCACAGACCAGGTTGTTGGAAAATTTCCTTTGCAGTAATACTTGCGCCCAATTTTTCAAGTTCATCTTTTGCTAAACGAAACATAACTTCTCCTTGTCTCTGGTTATAACCAGTTTTTATTTTATTATAACCTATTCGCTCAGCAAAGTCAATTTAAAATAGGTTAATATGTCAAATTTACAGTTACATGGAATTTTGCACTAATTTCTAAAGTAATTGATTATAATTAGCTACTTTAAAAAATTTTGAAAGTATATATGTTTGATTGATAAATCTGATTCACCCATTCTTCACTTTGAGTTATTATTCAATCATGATATAATATTAATCATACAAGAAATCTCCTCTACATTTGATTACTTCTAAAAAAGTGGTCACGATTGGACACCATATCAAAAACAAGAGGGTCTAAACCCTTGATAGGAAAGGAATCTTAAAAATCTTATGATGAACATGCAAGACTTGTTACACGATTTTTTAAGTCTTGTAATCGTCAGAAATGTTGATTTAATAGGACTTTAGATTTCATTAAATCTTATAAAATTCACTAAAATTTTCAAAAGTGGTCACTTTTTGGTCACCAACTCACTAGCATTTTGAAGTACAAACAAAAAAGTAGTTGTAAAAATAACAGCTACTTTTTTACTATGATTATATCCTTGATTGTATTCTCTTTAAGCTCTTCTTGACTCATTTACCATTTTATTACTTTTTACCAAGCTACTCTGTTCAATTTATTTACATATCTAAATTTACATGGCATCATCAAGATTATTACAAAAATCCTCAGAGTA
This sequence comes from Streptococcus suis, assembly GCF_019794615.1. GTDB lineage: Bacteria > Bacillota > Bacilli > Lactobacillales > Streptococcaceae > Streptococcus > Streptococcus suis_AI. Next base: position 24,872 of record NZ_JAIMDU010000028.1, on the reverse strand, counting down.
CTTTCTGAGGATTATTTTTTTATTAGTATTTCCGTCTCACACCCACTGCCAATCCGAGCATACCCAATCCTGCTAGGAGGAGGAGGTTGCTGGCTTGACCGGTATTTGGTAAGCTTGCTTGTCCTTGAGCTGTTTGGGCTAAGGTTTGTACTGGAGCTGGGCTTACGACTGGTTTACCTGCCACTGGTGCTTGTGGTTTGGCAACTGTTTGAGCCTCATAGCCGATGACTTGACCCGCTTGGTTGACCAAAGGTACAGCCACCTGACCACTTGCGACGATTTCAGCCTCCTTGGCCTTGAGCCAGTCTTCCAAACTGATAGACGGCAAGACCGGAGCAGTCGGTGCGTCCTTCGGCACTGCGATAACCGTGCCATCCTCCAAGACCGTCACCGTATTGTCCACTGACAAGCGCTCCAACTCCATCAAGAAGTCGTACTCCGCCTTGACAAGCGCGTAAGCCTCCTGAGCCTGCGCCAATGCCTCTGACGCCTCTACTTGACTAGCCTTTTGCTCAGCGAGAAGGGCCTCTAATTCCGTGATTTTCGCTGTAGAAATAGCCAGAGCTTCTGCAAGAGCTGGTTTCTGAGCCACAAGAGCCTCTAGCTCAGCCAGTTCCGCTTTGGCAGTTTCCAAGGCAGAATTGGTTTCAGCCAACTGAGCAAGAGCCGTTTGGTAGGCAGTTTCCTTGCTAGCCAAATCAGCCTTCAAGCTAGCTAACTTAGCCTCTTCAGCGCTGAGACTTGCTTGCTTCTCTGCCAATACTCCTTTAGCCGTTTCAAGTTCAGCCTTAGCCGTTTCAAGAGCAACAGCCTTGTCAGTATTTGAGGCTTTAGCAAGAGCAAGAACCTCCTTAGCAGACTGCAAGGCTACCTTGTCAGCTTCCAATTTAGCTACGGCAGTATTGAGGGCAGTTTCAAGAGAAGAAATGTCAATAGTACCCGCAATGATAGAATTAAGTTGAGCTTGTGCCTCTGCATAAGCAGTTTGGGCAGATTCGTAAGAAGACTTAGCAGAATCAAGAGCAGACTGTGCAGAGTTGTCGTTAGCAAGGGCAGTATTGTAAGCGGTTTGGGCTTGAGCAACTGCGACTTGGTCTACAACTGTACGACTAACTGTTTCATAGATAGGAGTTGTAGTTGTTGTACCACCGCTCACGTTAGAGTAGTTGTTTGTGAGAGGGGCGTCAGATTGGTTGCTGTAGACGGTGACCATTGTTGGTTCGTAAGCTACAGCACCGAAACTTGAACGAGTATAAGTATCAAAAGAGATACCCACTGAGTTAAGGTTTCCTGTAAGACCAAGTACCTCTAAGGCAGTAGTAAAGTCACGATTATTAAATTTACCATCTGTAACAGAGTATAAAGGACGATATAGTTGTTGACCTAGACCCGCTACTACAAAGGACTTCAATTCAGCCATTGTAGCAGTTAGACCATTACGGTCTGCAAATTGGTTACTAAGAGCAATAGTATTTGTAATTATAGTACTGTCGTCACTTACAACTTGAGAGATAGCAGTTGCATAGGTGTGGTTAGTACCCAACCAATCCTTGTCACCAAAGAAGTTATTAGCCTCAAGCTCTGCCTGTGTCATGTTAGCGTATGAAGGATACATACCCGCAAACAAGGCATTATTCTTCTCATCAGCATAAGCAACGCTACCATTTGTAACGGTTACAGGCGTAGTACCCACGAGAGAGCGGAGTTGATTTACCAAGGCTGCATAGAACAAGGATAGTTCTGTACGTTGAGCATCTGTCATATCGTGTACGTTAATAACAGTGGAGTTGTCTGTGTCGGAGAACGTCCAACCAAGACCAGTGTACCAACCCTTGTACGCTTCTGCGATAGGAGCTGCCAAAGCATCTCGCAAGTTTACAGGCATATCAACCTTAGAACCATCAGCTGCGGTAAAAGTAAGACCTTTAGAGAAAGTAGCCTCTACATCAGAAATACTTGCAGTACCATTAGCATAATTCTTGATAGCATTTAGGTAGTAATCATTTGTGATTACCCCGTTTACCCAAGGATAAGTTGACGGAGTAGCCACACCACTCTTGAGAGTTGCAGTACCCCCTGTAGTTACGGTTGTAGTTTCGCCTGTCTTAATAGTTTCAGTTACGACAGTACCCGCTTTGGCAGTATCAAGAGCTGATTGAGCGGTAGCAAGGGCGGAACTAGTAGAATCTTTTGTAGCGATAGCATCCGCATAGGCTTTAGCCGTAGTATCTACCTGAGCCTCGGCACTAGCCACCACCTCTTGTTGATTTGCAATAGCCGTAGCACGATTGCTAGAGGCTTCTTTTGCGTTATCTAAAGAGGCTTGAGCATTAGCCACCTCTACCTCGTCATTAGTGACAGTAGTTTCAAGGGTAGTTACATCGGACTGTAATTTTGATACATCGGCAGTACCAGAGTTCTCAAGAGCATCAATCTTATCTTCAGTAGCCTTTACAGTAGCCTCCGCACTAGCCACTTCTGCGGTGGCGTTAGTTACTACGCTAGTTTGAGCTTCTACTGCTTGTTCAAGGGGAGCTTTTTCAGCCTGACTAGCTGTCACTGCCTCATGGGCTGATTCTTTGGCTTCTTGGGCACTTTGGATAGCTTCCTGAGCTGTAGCCAAGGTTTCATCTGTGATAGCCTCAGCTTTTGCCAAGCTTTCTTTCAAGTCCTGATTGGTCGCCTGCTCTTCACTCAAAGCCTGCTCCGTTGTCGCCACTGCTGTATCAATGGCTTGCGCTACTTGACTTGCTTCATCAACCACTGCCTGAGCATCTGCCACATCCTGAGCAGTGACCGGTTGGCTACTAGTCGTCGAACTGACAGCTTCCGCCTCTGCTGGACTAGTAGCTGTGACGATTTCGTCTGCTTGGACTGCCGACACAATACTAGATGCACTTGCAACTACTGCAAGTCCTGACAAAAGTTTAGTTCTTTTTAACATTAAACTCTCCTAAAAATTTTTATCGTATTATAAGTACCATTTTAACACAAAATATAGTGTTTTACTACTACACAAGCATCTTTTTATCATTAAAAGTAGTTTTTTATTACTACTAATGTCTATAAGATAGGTTCGAAAGGAGACATCTATGAAAAGCTCGAACCTACAATCGTACATTAGTAAACGAATTAGACACTTACGCTTACAACAAGGACTTACTCAAGAACAGTTAGAGGAGAAGGCTGAATTGCCCCAAAAATATGCTTATCGTCTCGAAAGGCAAGAACCAAATATAAAAATTGCAACACTTGAAAAGATTATGATTGCCTTGGACACAGATATAGAATCCTTCTTTGAAATACGATTAAACGAACAAGACCCTCTAGTGCATAAACTATTTGATATCCTTGAAGAATTACCACAGCATAAAAAGGAAAAATTACTCACAAATATCATCAATATTATAGAAGAAACTTTATAATCTCATTTAGAATAACAAAACAGACAAGCACCATCAAGATGTTTGTCTGTTTCTTTTTATGTAAAACACTCATCCCACATTATCAAACTTCAAAGATAGATAACATGAGACTAACATATATGAACTGAACAACTATGCAAATCTAACAACGAATTAATTTATAAGCAACTAGCAAACCGAATAATGGTGTTGCCAGTTTCACTCTTCGTCAAACAAATCTAAATGTTCAAATAGATGAGAATAGTGTAATTCTAATCCTCTATCTAATTCATCCTCTGCATCTTTCATTTTCTCATAGTAAAGTTGTAATTCTTTTTTTAGTTCCCTTAAAAATAAATTACCATTATTTTTAAAAATACTAGAATCGTGAGAATTACCTAAAATGAAGTTCATATGAGTTAAAGTTCCACTATCAACCTCTTCGACTTCAATATTATCATCAATTACATTGGTAAGAGTTTGAAAAACTACATCAAGCAATCCACTTTCTTGCAGTAAGTGAGTTATTAATTTGATACGTTTTTCTTGTTCCTTTCTAGCACCAATAATCATATTATCCCAAACAGAATCTAAATTTACTTGTTCCCAAATTTCTTCAATAATATCTTTATCGAATCTACTTAATATTTCAGCAGATAGCTCAAAGCCATGTTTTTTCTCATGAAGTTTTGGAATATTAAGTTTGGAATAAAATGGTTCAATACTACTTCGACTTATATGACCTGTCTCTTTTGATTTAAACCTTATTGTGTAGATATCCTTAACAATTTTTAAGTAACGCTTATATGCAGATTTTGAGATTAGAAGTTTTCCGTTTAACCCTGATTTTGAATTACCTTTTATCATCAAGTATCGTTGTAGAAACTCTAATTTTGAAAGCTGATCTTCTTCTTGTTGCCTTCTGAATATTAGAGGATAGTACTTTAAAACAAAGTCTTTTTGTGCATTTGGATTCAAATTTTCAAATTTAATGTTCATAAAAACACTCCTAAGTGGGTTCAAAATATTATACCACAATGAACCTAGAAATGCAACAAAAGGTATTGAAAAGGGTTCAAAAATGGTATATGATGAATATGTTAACAAAAACATGTTTTATCATTTTGTCAAATTTTCTAGAAATTTGACCACGCATTTTTAAATCAAACTAGCCCGTCCTAATACAATTGTTTGCTGACCAGCTTGACGGGAAGCTGAGAAGCTAGAAAGTAGGTCAAAATGGCCTTAAATCTTGGTGTTAGCGAAACACCTAAACATTTCGCTGAAGATATTGCAAAGGTCGTTAGTGTCGCAAAATCAATCAAAGTCATTGATTATTCGACAGGAATGTTGAACGAAGGACGAGAGAATCAGCGTCCATGGGCTAATCTAATCGCGGTTGACCCTAAGCTATTTGCTCAATTCGAAAGTATCGGCCAAGAGCGACATTGCCCAACCTTCAAAGTCAAACTTAAAGCTTATCAAGGCGAGGACTTGACAGCTTTGATTGATAAAGAAATTATCTTCAAAGAATATGAAATTGGCTTTTTATTTGATAAATTTAAGCAGCCAATCGGCTTAGCGTTAGTCCTTGACCTTGCTGATCTTTCGGTTAAATAGAGAGGAATCAAATATGAAAAAAATCAAAACAACTTTCAATAATTTTCTTTCTCTCAAATGGTACTATCAAGTTTTATCTGTCTTAGTAGCTTTGTTATTACTCATCTTGCTCATCAGGTTCTTAATTTGGATTGTCCCAGTTATTGGAGCAATCTTAGCCCTCCTCTTTTTATTCACAGATGGAGAAATCTTCCCTACTATGTGGGAAAGTTATAAACAACATAAACAAGCTCCTAATAATCCTCTATTAACCAATGTTTATCACTGGTTAACTGAGACAGGCGTAGCAGACTTACCTGTAACAACTATGCAATATTCCCAAGGGGTTGAGTTCCCTGATGGCAACCAAGGACTGTATTTCATTCATCTAGATAAAGAAATCTCTGATAATCTACTTGCGGACTTTGAAACTAAAGTACGACAAGCAGTCAAGTTTATGTCTAATGGTTATACGGACTGTGTTGTTAGTCGCTCTAAGCGTGAACCTTTCTTAGCTATTAAGGTTAGGTTATTGTCTGCAAACGAAGTGCTTTTGAAAAATCAACAAGCTGAGGAAGATTTCTAGCATGATTAAGAATGTTTTTGAAATCAATAACAGAGGTCAACCCACCTCTGCTTCTATTGATATAAACCGATTCTATGCTTGGATAATAGCAGGTCCTAGTGGTTCAGGAAAGTCAACCTTTTTACGCAGGCTTATAGGATTGATTCAATTTTATGATAAAACCGCTGAAGCCTATTTCATGGATTTCAAAGCCGATGATGAAATGTTTTCTATGATTGGCAATCATGTGGCTAGAGGTTTTGATTGTCTCGAACTCTTTGAAACGGTTTATCAACGTTTTGAAGCAAGGCTCAATAAAGATGAAAAGACTGGTAATAATTTGTATCTTATATTTGACGAATGGCAAGCCTTCCTTGCTTACCTTGAACAGACCGATAAGAAGAAGCATAAAGAAGTTTTATCAAAAATGCTAATGATGAATAGTATGGGAAGAAGTCTAGGCTTACGGTTAATTCTATCTAGCCAGCGTTTCCTAATGTCCGACTTGCCTGGTCGCTATAATTTTAACTGCATCATTTCCCTATCAACTAGTTTCTTAAAATCAACTAATAATCGCCAATTGCTTTTTCCCGACATGGAAAAAGATGAAGTAGTTGTCAAACCTAGAGGCTATGGTTATTTTCAGCTTGAGGGTGAAGAAGTTAGATTGTTTCGGACAATTCAAGTTAAAGATGAAAAACGATTAAATCAACGTATTCAAGAGTTATTTTCTCGCTATGAGTGAGTGGGAGCGGTTTTTCTGCTACACTAGTTTTGACGACAGTAACCTATCTAGGTGTTTTTTCATCGGTATAGTGTCGGCGTGATTCGATTAGCAGGAAAATGGAGACTTGCAAGGGCTTGAGGGGTGGAGATTTTTCGTAGTGAAGCGGAGCCGTTAAGGCGGGAGAGAAACGAAGAAAAATACTACCCCGTCCCTTGTCCAGTTGACAAGCGTATTTTGGATATTTTTGGTTTCATCGGGCAGGAGAGGCTGGGGTTTGGGGCAAAGCCCCAAGGTTTTAATTCTTGTTTTGAACTGAGAGTAATTTTCAAATTACTTTGAGCTGAGGACAAGAATTTTTTATTACTAGAATTTTGTGATTTCATTGGGGTTACTACGACCCCCAATGAATCAATAATCAATAATCAAATATGAAAGAAGTAGAAATGACAAAATTTAAAGAAAAACGTTCAAATAAATGGGCTTTCTTACTTTATCGAGATAGTGTTCCTGAAAACTACTTAGATATTCTTGAGGAAATGCACGTCCCATTTGTTCTTAGCCCTTGGCATGATAAAGATGTCAACAAGAAAACTGGAGAATTCAAAAAGGCTCATAAACACGGAGCACTATTCTTTGAATCACTAAAAAGTTATTCTCAAGTTTCTGAACTATTATCAGAAAAATTAAATACGCCTTCTCACATTGAAGTAGTCATGTCTCCAAAGGGTATGTATGATTATTTCACTCACGCTGAGAACCCCGATAAGACACTTTATAATATCGAAGATATAGAATGTGGTTGTGGCTTTGAATTAGATAAATTTCTAATTGAACATGATTCAGGTCTATTCTTGGAAGCCGTCATTGATGTTATCACTGAAAATGATTTTACAGAGTTTGAAGATTTAGTACAGTATGCTAGGTTCAATGATAACTCACTTCTCGGTCTAATCATTGAGCGAACTTACTTTTTTACAAAGTTTTTAGACTCTAGACGGCATAACCCACAAAATAAATTAAAAACCTCATCAGAAGGTACTTTGGCGAGCAATTCTGATGAGGTGAATACAGAAGATGGTATCTCCTGATACCTTATTGTAACATGAAATGAGGTTAACGTGGTTATTAATTTAGTAGATAAAAACGACTTGATGTCATTAACTGGCTATTCCAAAAGTCAATGCTCAAAATTGATTAGAGAAGCCAAAGCTAATTTAGTTTCTGATGGGTTTTCTTGGTATAATAACAAACGTGTGGGACGTGTCCCACTCAAATCAATTGAAGACATTCTCGGCTTCCAGTTATCACAAAAAAATGGTATAATTCATGATGTACTTCAAAATGCTGGTCTACATGATACAGGAGAACAGCAATGACAGTTACAAAACTAAAAAACGGGAAATGGCGTGTAGATATAAGTGATGGTAATAGTCACTTAACAGGCGACCGCATTCGTCATCGAAAACAAGGATTCAGGACTCGCAAAGAGGCTGAGCAGTATGAAGCTGACTATAAAATTAATCAGCTCCATCACGTAAAAATCAAAGACCGGCTTAGCATAGGCTACCTATACTCTCTTGTTCGTCAAGAAGATGAATTAAGAGGAAATAAAAAAGGAACAATTGATACTCAAGAATCATACTATACCCAGTATGTTTCCAAATTTTTCTCAAATGCTGATATGAAGCTAGTCACTATCAATGATATTAAAGAATATCGTGACTGGTTGATTCAAACACCAAGCGTAAAAGGGGGAACATTATCAAACAGTCATATCAATCAGCAAATGATTTTTATTCATAAACTGTTTGAAGTAGCAATTGCTAAACGATTCAGAACCGATAACCCGTGTAAGGGACTCAAACGTTTGCCTGAACAATACAAAGAAATGTCCTATTACACACCTGAACAGTTTAAAATTTTTGATAGCTGTTTCACTAAAGATGAATATCGCTATCAACTACTATATCGGGTATTGATGTTTACTGGTATACGGATTGGGGAAGCCTTGGCACTCACTTGGAACATGGTAAACCTTGATAAAAATTATATTGATATTGTGTATAGTGCCTATCATCGAAAAAATCAAGTTTATATTGGAACAGTGAAAACAACTCAATCACGAAGACGGATTTACATTCATTCTGCTTTCGCTGAAGAATTAAAAAAATGGAAAGAACAACAGGGAGAACTCCTTTCAGAGTTCACAGATGACCTTGAAAGTCTTCAAATCTTTCAAGATTCTCCTGAAATCCTGACTTCTCCAAATGTTACCAACTTCAAAACAAGACTAAAAAAGCGATTACCTGAGAATATGAAAATGATTCGCAATCATGACTTCAGACACTCTCATGCAGCTTTTTTAATCAGTCAAGGTTTGCGAAACGGAGAGGGAAAAGATTATATCTTTTTCACTCTTATGAAACGTTTGGGACATTCATCCATTAACACAACCATCAATGTTTACTCCCATCTTTTCCCATCACAACAAAAAGAAGTGGCTAATGCTTTTGATTACTTCTAAAAAAGTGGTCAAAATTGGTCAAAATTTCAAAAACAAGAGGGTCTAAACCCTTGATAGGAAAGGAATCTTAAAAATCTTATGATGAACATGCAAAATATGATGCGCCAAGCTCAAAAACTTCAAAAGCAAATGGAGAAGAGTCAAGCTGAACTAGCTGCTACTCAATTTACAGGTAGTTCTGTGCAGGACTTGGTTACTGCTACCTTTACTGGGGATAAAAAAATAGTCTCTATTGACTTTAAGGCTGATATTGTGGATGCAGAAGATATTGAAACCTTGCAAGAAATGACGATTCAAGCAATTAATGCAGCCCTTACAAAAGTTGATGAGGCAACTCAGAAAAAACTTGGTGCATTTGCAGGTAAATTACCATTTTAAAACATAAAAAGACGCGAGTGGCAATTGTACTGACTTTCGCGTCTTTTTTGTTATTCAAAATTATAGAGTAAGTACTGAAATTCAAGGAAAAATAGATCAGGATAGCGATGATTCTCTTTCAATTCACTCATCAAACTTTTTAGACCTGTTAAATTATCAGTAATAATACCATCTACTTGCAGCAAGAGCATCTTGGTCATACTCTCTTCATCGTTTGGTGTCCAAGCATAAACAGATTTCCCTCGGATCCAAGACTTAGTCATAAAATTCTGGTCAAGCGAAGTGTATTCCATTGTATATCCATCAGACACAGTGGTTGGATAAATGGAATTGAACGGAAGAATGAAGAAAGAAACCAGTTGCTCATTATATTGTTTGATTTCAATAATCGTACGATAGTCTAACGAATGCATCTGATGACCTTTAGCAATTAGACGTTGACCATATTTTTTCAGAAAATTTTGTGTAAGATTTGGTGAATCTGCATCCGTTACTTTAATCTCCACTAATAATTTCTGACCAAGCTCATCAGCTTTTTCTAGATACTCATCAAAAGAAGGAAGAGGAGCTGTCATCCCGTTTTCTGATGCAGTCATCGCCGTCAACTCTGCTAGAGTATAGTCATGTGTCCCTCCGGCATTGCCCGTCAAAGCCAATAAATCCGTATCATGCATGACAATAAATTGGCCATCTTTGGTCTCCTGAACATCCATCTCAATATAGTCCGGCTTGAGTTGAGAGGTCTTTTCCAGAGCCTCAATCGAATTCTGAACAGCATTGCCATTGTCAACACCTCGATGGGAAATAGTAACTGGCAAGGTGTCAAATGGATAATAAAGGAGCAATGCCCCTTGGACACCAAAAAAAAGACTAGATACCAGCAAAATAGCCAATCGAAGACGATGCCGAAGACGCTTGCGACGGTATATTGGTAGCTTCTTTCCGGTTAATAGACTGATAAAGCCTATCATAAAGAGAGCAATGACTCCGTAATAGGTTAACCTTAATACTATGTAACAAACAACAGCTAACCAATATGAAAGATTGAGAGCAAAACCTTCCACTAACAGCTGTATAAAATAGAGCAACAATGCAACTCCCGTAAAAAAGATAACCGGAAAAGTGACCAAGCCAACTAAACGCACAAGGTAATTGACTTGTTTGATTCCCTTTGTATGCTTCCAAGAAAATGCAATAGATTCTTTCACACTCCTATGTTCAAAATAGATTTTCGGTAGTGCAAACATGAGTCGGGAGGCAAGCCAAAAGAAAAGGAGGAGGGAAACTAAAATCAAGACCCCTATCCAGACTGTATTGGATAGGTAATCAAGGACAAACTGTGGCACGACGATTTTATTAAAATAATAAATATTTAATATTCGACGTAGAAATGGTAAAAGGAGAACTGAATAAAAAAGGAGGAAGATAATTTTTGGTAAGCTACTATGACGGATAATTGCGACCATACTATCTCTAACATCTCGCAAGTAATCCGATAAGTGCTTGACTTTTTCATCTAACAATTGCCAAACCCCAGTAAATAGAAGAGCTAACTCCAGATAGGCAATCCCAATATTGGCAAAAAATAAGAGAATAAACAAGCAAGAAACAAAAAGATTCTCAGAAAATACCGATAAAAGATTCGTCGGTGAAAGATAAGCATGACCTGTTAGGGCTAATAGCCTTTCTGAGACCCACGAATTAAGTGGTATCCATACAAACTCCATAAATGCGAACAGGGTAAAAAAGAGTAATAGAATCTTGTCTAAGTTGTAATAGATTTTTTGAAATTCACGATGTATCTTTTTCATGGTACTAGTGTCCCATATTCTTTCAGGAATTGCAAGCCATCATTAAACATGATAAACTAGAAAAATAAAGGATATAAGGAGAAATAGATGACTACCCAACCGACCATTGCAGTATTGAAAGAAGAGCATTTATATTCAATTTGGAAAAATGGATATAGCCAAATCCAACCTGAGTGGAAAAAATGGGATGGACCCTATTTTGAAGATTATCAGATGCATCCTGATTTTGAAGCATTTCGAATGAGTAAACTTTACAATTTCTTCTGTAATGATACTGTTTGGGGCATATTTGTAGATCAAGAACCGATAGGAATTGTTACCCGACATTGGGAAGATGAAAAAACTCGATGGCTTGAAATCGGGATTGTTATCTATCAGCAGAAGTATTGGAATGGGGGCTACGGGACAAGAGCTCTCAAGCTCTGGATAGATCATATTTTTCAAACTACTAGTGAATTAGAACATATCGGACTAACTACTTGGTCTGGCAACCACCGTATGATGCGAGCAGCAGAAAAAATCGGTATGACAAAAGAAGCGCAGATCCGCAAAGTGCGATACTGGAAGGGACATTATTACGACTCTGTCAAATATGGAATAATAAGAGAGGAATGGAAAGCAGATAAAATAGTCCCCATTCCAGATTCTTTACCCCTAACGAACGATGACAAAAATTATGTCACATTGCGCTTACGATACAAGATAAAAAAGATTGGTACCTACCAATCTTTTTTAGTGCAATAATTCACTCCCACATTCTCATACTCTTGGAAAATCAAAATTATCAGTTGTCAAGAGCCTGGATGAGTGAAAAGCTCCAGTGGCCTCTGATTTGCTTTCTTATTTCCAGGCTCATGATTTCCTACCGCGCTCTTCCATTTTTTTGCGCGGGCTGAAACAGTCTATCCCTAGACTGTTTCACTCCACTGGACCTTGATTCGCTTTCCCATTTTCAGGCTCATGATAAAAAGGTCCACTGGACCTTTTTATTTTCCAAACAAGCGTGCAAAGAAACCTTTGGTTTGCACTTCTTCTGCCTGCGCTTTGACTTCATCTAACTCCAGCTTGAGGACTTCCTTATCAGCCATTGCTTTGAGAGTCAACTGTTGCTGTTGATCCAGTTGTTTGTCCTTCTCAGCAATCTGCACATCCTTAACTTTGAGTTGCTCATCTTTCTCTGCAAGTTGCTTATCTTTGGCTTTTAATTGACTATAAAGACGAATAATCTCCGCATTTTTTTCGTCAACCAAAATTTCCATCAATTCGCGCTGCTTCACTTCTTCGCTAATTGGTTCATCTTCAAAAATGGTTGTTTTGTAGATTTCTTCCAACTTAATCAAGCCAGCACGATTTACAACGGTCACACCCTTGTCATTTTTATCTACGAATTCTTCTGGAAGTGATTTAACACGATTATTCATTGCCTGACGGCTCACTCCCAAAATTTCAGCTAATTCACTGACTGTTTTTTCGATTCCCATAATTTCCTCGGTACTTACATTTCTCATAGTTTGTATCATTAAAATATTACCACATAAGCCTATCCCTGTCAAATTTAGGAGGAGGACCGCTAGGAAGAGACATGCACTTTTCTACTAAGAGAAGACCGACACCAAAGCTCGTGTTTTGTGGTACAATAAAGGCATGAATACAGTAGATACCATTATTATCGGAGCGGGGCCAGCAGGCATGATGGCTGCGATTTCTTCTAGCTTTTACGGCAAGAAGACCCTACTCCTCGAAAAAAACAAGCGTTTGGGCAAGAAACTGTCTGGCACAGGTGGCGGACGTTGCAATGTGACCAACAACGGTACTTTGGAAGACCTGCTGGCTGGTATTCCTGGAAATGGCCGCTTTCTTTACAGCGTCTTCTCCCAATTTGACAACCACGATATCATGAATTTCTTTCAGGAAAATGGGGTCAAGCTCAAAGTGGAGGACCACGGCCGTGTCTTTCCAATCACCGACCGCTCCCAGACCATTATCAAATGCCTGGAGATGAAGATGCTGGAAAATGGCGTGGACATCCGTACAGGGACTGAAGTGGTTTCCGTCCGCAAGATTGACGACCTCTTCCATGTCAAGACCAGCGAGGAGACTTTTACAGCTCCCCAGCTGATTGTCACCACTGGTGGCAAGACCTATCCTTCCACTGGCTCGACTGGCTTTGGTCACGATATTGCCCGCCACTTCAAGCTGGAAGTCACGGAGATTGAGGCCGCCGAGAGCCCCGTCCTGACTGACTTCCCCCACAAGAAGCTACAAGGCATTTCCCTAGTCGACGTCACCCTGACTTACGGCAAGCACGTCATCACCCACGACCTGCTCTTCACCCATTTTGGCCTGTCGGGACCCGCTGCTCTTCGCTTGTCCAGTTTTGTCAAAGGCGGCGAAACCGTATTTCTCGATGTATTGCCGACCCATTCTGAACAAGACTTGTTTGAGCATTTAGAAGCCAACAGGGAAAAATCTGTCAAGAATGCCCTTGGTGAACTCATGCCAGACCGCCTAGCAGACTTTTTGGCTGAAAACTACGATAGCAAGGTCAAACAAGTTTCCAAAAAAGACCTGGCTGACCTGGTTACCCTCCTCAAAGCCTTACCTATCAAGATTACAGGCAAGATGTCCCTAGCCAAGTCCTTTGTGACCAAGGGTGGCGTTGACCTCAAAGAAATCAATCCCAAAACCTTGGAAAGTAAAAAGGTTCCTGGCCTCCACTTTGCTGGTGAAGTCTTGGACATCAACGCCCACACCGGTGGCTTTAACATTACCTACTGTTTGGCAACTGGCTGGGTGGCAGGGAGTTCCTACTCTTCGTAAATCCAACTCAGACGTTGTTGACTTGATTTGATGAACTTCAGTTCTATCTACATCTTCGTCGCCTAGTCTGAGTTCGATTTCCTTTGAGTAGTGCACTATTCAAAATCACTCTTCAAGCTCAACCTAAAAGGAGAGGATATGCCTATTAATTCATTTAATCAAGAAATCGGCGTACCAATACCCCATCATCAAGCTGGTAGTCTCCCTACTATTGATGTGCTCCAAGGAAAAACCGTTCGCTTGGAAAAACTCAGACCAGAACACGCCAATGCAATATATCAATTCTATGGTCCTACTGCCAAGCAAGCTGATTGGACCTATTTATCTATTGTTCCCTTTAAAGACTATCCAAGTTTTCAAACATATTTCCAACACATGTTGGACTCAGCCGATCCTTATTATCTTGCTATCATTGACCAATCTACCAATCAGGCTATTGGAACTTTTGCACTGATGCGCATAGATCCTAAAAATCGCGTCATTGAAGTGGGATGGATCCTCTTTTCTCCAAAACTCCAAAAAACACGCCAAGCAACAGAGGCTCACTACTTGCTTATGTCCTATGTTTTTGAAAACCTAGGCTATCGCAGATATGAATGGAAGTGTGATCATTTAAATGGTCCATCGCGCCGAGCAGCACTACGATTGGGCTTTACCTATGAAGGCACATTTCGACAAGCATTGGTCTATAAGGAAAGAAATCGTGATACGGATTGGTTTTCTATATTAGACAAAGAATGGGACTCCCGTAAACAGCGACTAGAAAGCTGGTTAGAGGATGCCAACTTTGACAAGAACGGCAAACAAAAACATTCCCTATCTTCTCTATAAATTCAAGCAAATTTTGCTTGAATTTTTTTGTTTATTGTTGTATGATAAAACCACAACAATACTACAAAAGGAGATTAACGATGCAACTGAAACTTTCCTCCATATCAAAAAAATTTGATAATAAAATCATTCTTGAAGATGCTTCTTTTACCTTTGAAAGAGGAAAGATTTACGGCTTACTCGGGCGTAATGGCGCAGGTAAGACAACCTTGTTTAACTGTATTGCTCGAAATCTGACACTAAACAGTGGCAGTATCCAGTTTGTAGAGAGGGAAGAACTGATTGACTACGACAATACGGACATCGGATTTACCCAGACCTATCCGCAACTGCCTGCCTTTATGACGGCCTATGAGTTTGTCCGATTCTATATGGACATCCATAAGGATAAACTCAAATATCCACGTAGTCCAGAAGAATGGTTGAACTTGGTCGGTATCGGAGAAGAAGACCAGCACCGTCTGCTCAAGGATTTTTCCCACGGTATGCAAAACAAGGTTCAATTACTCCTATCCTTAATTGTTCAACCTCCTGTCCTGCTCTTGGATGAACCTCTGACTTCCTTTGACCCTGTGGCTGCCCACGAGTTCAAGCAACTGATTCGAGAGGCTAAAAAAGATTCCGTAATCATCTTTTCTACCCACATTTTACAACTGGCTCAAGACCTCTGTGATGAAATTGTTTTGCTCCATCACCAAGTATTGCAGGCAGTTCCGAGTGACAAACTCCATGATCCTGACTTCGAACAGGAAGTCGTTGCCTTACTGACAGCAGATTAGGAGGAGCCTATGAAAACCATTCTACGTTATTTTTGGTATCGGGAAAAGTATGCCCTCCATCGCTCCGTCAACGGATTTTTCTATTATCTACGGAAACTGCCACTTGTTGGAAAGAGCATTCCAGAAAGTATTTTCAAGTCTTATAGTTTTAAGTCTGGTCTCTTTTTGGTCATGCTCATCTTATCCATCCCCAGTCGCTTCCTGATCAAGGGAATTTGGTTAGTCTTTTATTCTTGCATTGCAGCCTTCTGGTTCAAACTCCTATCCAACAATCAGCTGGACTTTTGGCAAATCCCGTCAGATGCTTGGCTCCTATGCTTTTCCATGTGGGCTATCTTTGTTGGCTACATCTATCGGTTTGGCAGAGGTTTTGAGCCTTTTATTGCCAAACCTGAACGAGAGTTCATGCGAAATTTCGGTCTTTCCCAGTCTAGTTTTCTCCAGAGTCAACTCTTTGTAGAGCCCATTATCACTAGTCTGGCCTACCTGCCTGCCCTGCTCATCTTTTCTAGTCTTGCTGGAAATTGGCTCTATCTACCTCTAGGATTGCTGACTATCCCATCAGGAAGCCTTACTGGTCATGCTCTCAATCGAGCACTATTCAACAGAGGTATTTTGGCACGTCGAAACTCTTGGCAATCTTGGGTCATCTTTGGAACTGGTTTAGTAGCAATTGCCTGTCTTATCCTTTTCCGCAATCATCTGCTACCAATCTTTTTACTGCCTGTGCTTGTCTGTCAAGTCTTGCTGATTTGGTTTAATTATAAGTATTTAAAACAACAAACCAATCATGTAGACTACCTCCAGTACTGCATGGACGAGTCCTTAAAAATGGATAAGAAACTTTTTGAGATAACCAAGGGTAACGAGTATACTCGCCAAGGTCTACAAATGCAGAAAAAATTAAATTTAAAAGGTAGCAAAGACCTATCCTACCTATCTGGCATGACCTACCTAAACGCTCTGCTATTTGACCGCTACCGCTCCATCCTCACTAAAAAATTGCTCTTCCGCTTGGGGTGTCTTTTGGCGATTATCCTCTTTCTTGAAGGAATCCGTTGGTTTTCAAAAGAGGATATAGAAATAAGCAATGCCAACTACATCAAGGGACTACCTTTTACTTTCATGGTCATGTATGCCGCCTCCATGGGCAAGGCTGTCGCACAGATGGTCTTTGTTAATTGCGATATTTCCATGCTCCACTATCCATTTTATCGCGAAGCAAAGACCATTATTGCAGGCTTTCATTATCGTTTTCTGCAAACTGTTAAATTAAATGCTGCCTTCTCTGGATCTCTACTATTGGCCCTCATCATCTTTACTAGAGCGCAGCTACCTATTGAAACCTATCTCCTAACTGCCCTGCTCCTGCTGAGTTTGACAGCTCTCTTCTCCTTCCACGACCTTTTTATCTACTACATCCTCCAGCCCTTTACAAAGGATATGGAGGTGGTCAACCCAGTCTATAAATTTCTCAGCGGTGCCCTCTACTGGGTAGCCTATCTCAATATCAAGCTAGAGCTTGGCAGTCACTTGTACATCCTACTCATTTCTCTGACTATGATTGCCTATGTCAGCATCGGTTACTGGATTTTGCTGAAAAAAGCCCCGCAGACTTTCCGTTTGAAATCATAAAAGCAGCCTCTCGCAAGAGAAGGCTGTTTTCTCGTCATTTAGTTTCTCTTTTATTACTTCGACGTAAGAGGAAACTCCGTTTCCTTATTTCCAACTTCAAACACTCCACTGGATTGTTTGAACTCGCCTTGCCTGATTGAAACAGTCTGGGGGACTGTTTCAAGTCAATGCCTAGAAATAAGAAAGCATTGAGTTATGCCAGCGGCTCGTTGCCTAGTACTAAAAGTAAACTAAAAGACTATATTTACCAAATTCCCAAGATCGCCTGCCAAACCAGTGTTAACAGGGTCACTCCCATCCAACAAGCAAGTCCGACCAGAAGAGCAACTCTACCATTTTTTACCAGGGCCAACACATTAGTCCGCAAGCCAATGGCTGTCATGGCCATGCAAATGAGGAACTTGGACAGGCTTTTAAGTGGAGTAAAAACCGCCGTTCCCACTCCAAAATGACCTGCGATTGTTGTCACCAGACTGGCTAGGATAAAATACAAAATAAAAGTCGGAAAACCTGTCAGGAGGGACTTCTTGTCTGCCTTAAGACCCTTACCTCGGGTTTGCCAAATTGCTAAAACCGTTGTAATAGGAATAATGGCTAAAGTTCGTGTTAACTTAACCGTCACTGCTATATCCAAGGTCTGACTGCCCAATCCGTAAAGACTGTCCCAGGTGGCTGCTGTTGCGGTGACCGACGAGGTATCATTGACCGCCGTTCCGGCGAACATTCCAAAGGCCTGACCCGAATCGGTCGAAAACCCAAGCCAGGTTGCCAAAGTCGGAAAGACCAAGGCCGCAAAGACATTAAAAAGAAAGATGACGGAGATTGCTTGTGCTACATCCTCATCATCCGCCTTAATAATAGGAGCTGTCGCCGCAATGGCAGAGCCGCCACAGATAGAGGTCCCAACGCCAATTAAGGTTGCCAGATGAGATGAAATCGGTAGCCATTTCCACATCAAGAAGGCCAAAAACAAAGCGAAACTGATAGTTGAAAGTATAATTGGAAGAGATTGACGTCCAACAGCCAATACCGCTGATAAGTTTAATCCAAATCCCAAACAAATCACCGCATACTGTAAAATTTTCTTGGAAGTAAAGGTTAAGCCTGACTGAAATGTATTTTTAATTGAAAAATAAGGATACAGACTCATCCCGATTAGAAGGGAGAAGACTGGCCCACCCACAAGGGGAAACAACTGACCTAACCACTGACCCACCAAAGCCAAAAGGAAACAAAGTCCGACACCTTTGGCATTTTCCTTTACCATAAAACCCTCCTAAAATATCAAACGTAATGCCGCGGTTGTAACAACCCCAACCAAAACTGCTAAGAGAATATTTTTTGTCTTCAAGACTACAAAAAATGTCGGAAGAATAGCTAGACTTTCTACCGGGAGAATACTTGGCAAGGAGCCAACTTTCTCATCCATAATACTGGAAAGGGTCAACGCAAAAATGATAGTGATTGGCAAAAAGCTGAGGAATTTCACCAACTTTGGAGGGAGGGATTTGTTCTGCGTCAGTACAAAAGGTAGGACGCGTGGTACCCAAGTCACAAGGGCCGCCGCTAGAATAATCAATAGAATACTAGTTTTTATCATCAATCATCACCCCCACAAAACACCCCAAAATTGTCGACAAGAGCACAGCCACATAAGACGACACTAGCACAGACAGTCCGACATAGGCTAGACCAACCGCCAGCAAAATCAAGCCGATTTTTTTCAAAGGAATAGTCCGAGCCATCGCCTCTAGTTGCCCTGAGAAAATCCCGACAAACATAGCGACCAAGGCAAAGTCCAACCCAAATTGCTCAGGATTTGGAATAAGACCACCAATCAGATTACCTAGAGTCGTAAATGTAACCCAAGAAGCGTAGCCAGCGAAGTTGTTGCCGTACATCCAGCTGGGAGCAATCTGCTTGTCCTCAATGTGCTTCCGGAGCAACACCGCATAGGACTCGTCCGTCACAAAAGAGCCAATCAGGATATTGGAGCCCAAACTGTTGCCCTGGAAAATGGTCGTCGTGTGCAGGCACATGAGAAAATTTCGCAGATTGACAAAGAAAACCGTCACCGCAATCGACAACAAGGGTGCCCCAACCAAAATCATAGCACAGATGACAAACTGGGCACTCCCTGCATAGACCAAGAGGCTCATCAGCCCCATTTCCACCGCAGAAATGCCTGAATTGACCGATACCACACCGCAGGCTAGGCCGATACTAGCGTAGCCTAAAGCAGTAGGGATAGCATCACGCAGCCCCTCACGAAAATCCTGTTTTTTCATCTTCTCTCCTTTGAAATCAGGTTATAGTCGAATGAAGAGCTTTCAGACAAGGAACTGAGGTGCAGGTTGCTAGAACAGCCTAGAAGCTGTTCTAGGTTGGAAATAAGACTTGCGAAGTAAATCACTTTTGTAGAGTACGGCAAGCCGAAAGTGACGATGTATCAAAGCTAATTCAAATGACTATATATCATTCTAGTATAGAGGACAAGTCCCCCTTCGTCAATAGAAAAAGTCGCTTTCGCGACTATTACTTTTTACAAATTCTCAAAAGCCAAACTTGGCTTGGCATTTAAATCCCAGCCAGCAAAGTTTTCCTTGTTGTATTCACTGACTGCTGCCAAGGCAATCATACCTGCATTGTCACCGCAGAGGCGAAGCGGGGGAATAATAACCTCCACATCGGTAATTTCAGCCGCCAACCGCTCCCGCAAGCCCTGATTGGCTGCAACACCACCCGCCACGACCAAGGTTTTAACAGGGTATTTTTCCAAGGCCTTCTTGGTCTTCGCCATAAGAATATCTAAGACACAGGCTTGAAATGAGGCTGACAGGTCCACATTGGACAAGTATTCCCCTTTCTGCTGGGCATTGTGGCAGAGGTTGATAAAGGCGGATTTGAGTCCAGAAAAAGAAAACTCCAGATTATCTTCTTTTATCATAGCACGAGGGAAGTCATAAATGTCTTGCCCCTCATGAGCCAATTCATCGATGACACGACCAGCTGGATAGGGCAGACCCATGACCCGTCCCACCTTGTCATAGGCCTCGCCGACCGCATCATCTCGCGTTTCGCCGACAATCTTGTAGTCGCCCGCCTCTGAGACATAGACCAACTCCGTGTGCCCACCGCTAACCAAGAGGGCCAAGAGGGGAAATTCCAACTCCTTGACCGCACGCGCCGCCATCAAATGCCCTGCCATGTGGTTGACAGGAATGAGTGGCAAGCCATTAGCCCAGGCAAACGCCTTGGCAGCCGAAATCCCGACCAGCAAGGCACCGACCAAGCCAGGTCCATAGGTCACCGCCACAGCCGTCAAGTCCTCTGCCGTCACTTTCGCCTCCAACAAGGCCTCCTCGATACAGGCCGTAATCACTTCCACATGGTGACGGCTGGCTACCTCAGGCACCACCCCACCAAACCGCTGGTGGCTGGCAATCTGGCTGGCAATGACATTGGACAAAAGCTCTGCCTCATTTCGCAAAACAGCCACCGAGGTCTCGTCACAGGAGGTCTCAATCGCCAAAATCAATCTATCTTTCATCACGTTCTCTCTTCATTATCACCGCGTCCTCGACAGGATTACGGTAGTAGTCTTTTCGTTTTCCTATTTTGGTAAAATGCTGGCGTGTATAGAGGGCCTGAGCTGCGCTATTGGAATCCCTCACTTCGAGGAAGATGTCTCCATCCCAGTCCATCACAGCAGCCATCAGCTGACTGGCGATTCCCAACCTCTGAAAATCAGCCCTGACAGCAATCTGCAAGATTTCCATCTCATCCAGCACCGTCTGCACAACCAAAAATCCAACTAATTCCTGACCCTCATAGGCCAGATAATAATCCTCATCCTGACTAGCCATACTGGAGGCAATCTGTTCCAAGGTCCAAGGAGATTGGTCATAGACCGACTGCATAACTACCAAAACAGCCTCTGCCAGGTTTTCCTGACCGTCGTAGTGTCTAATCTCTATCATACACGCTTAATATAACTTTCTGAGCCAGCTTTGTTGTCCTTGAGCCAATTTTCCTCTGCCTCTACTCGCTTGAGATAGTTGGGCTCAAAGCTGGTGACATCTACTGCTGGCAAGTCTTGACCAATCACCGCCAGTTGATGGGCAGACGGCAGACTGGCTTGATACTGTGCAGTCGGCAAAGCTTGTTCGATTTGCTCAATAAAGTTTCCTACCTCGCCAACAAAGGTGATGTTTTCCTTACCAGACAAACTAGAAAGTAAGTCTTCAAAAGACCAGTAGCAGTCTGCCTCGATTGCTCTGCTATTTTCATAAACACCTGCATAGACACTGTTACGGCGGGCATCAATGAGGGGAACCACCAGACCTGTCAGGCTAGGCGGTACCAGGGACTGAAGACTGGATAGCCCCACCAAGTCGATCTTGAGAGTGTAGGCCAGGGTCTTGGCAGTCGCCACCGCCACCCGCAGACCCGTGTAGGAGCCAGGTCCCTGAGCGACCACAACCCGATCCAGGTCTTTTGGTGTCCAGCCCACCTGTGCCACCAAAAAATCGACCACAGGCATGAGGCTGATACTATGATTTTTCTTGACGGCCAGCAGAGTTTCCGCCTGCAAACGACCGTCCTCTACCAAGGCCACCGACAAGGCTTGGTTGGAGCTGTCTAAAGCTAGTATTTTCATAAGTTTCTCTTTCTTTACAAATCTACTCTCTATTGTAAGCTATCTTGACCTTTTTTTCAAATAATGAAAAGACTGGGGTATGATTTCCCAGTCTGTCATGCCTTTGATTCTTTTTTTAATTCTACTACTTGGTCATACTGAATATCATTATCGATATGATGGGCGATTTCGAGGATCATGATTGGTAAGGAATGTAGTAGTTTGCGAACGGCCTTGCCATTTTTCTCATCCAAGGCTGCAGTCACTTCATCTGCTAGGAGAATGTCCTTCTTCCGTAAGAGGAAGCGAGCGATTTCCAGACGAACCCGTTGACCGCCTGAGATATTGTCACCATTATTTTCCACTTTCACATTGAGAATATCTGTAAATTCATCCAAAAGCCCAACCTGTCCCAAAACATCCAACAGTTCTTGGTCTGAAAAGTTATCACCCAAGGTCAGATTGTAACGAATAGTATCGCTAAATAAAAACGGACTTTGGCTAATCAAACCGATATTTCCCTGAAAATCCTCTCGCTCCTGACCACCTGCCTCCGTCACATAAACACGACCTCCATCCGCTGTTTCTTGCCCCAGCAGAATCCGAAAGAGCGTTGTTTTACCAGAACCACTGGCACCTTTGATTAAGACCTTTTCTCCCATCTTGAAGGAAACATTCAAACCAGCAAACAGTTGCTTATCGCCATAGGATTTGGCTAAATCTTTCATATACAATCCCTGAATGTCAGACAGATGACTTTCTTTACGCTCTACAAAATCAGGCTCTGTTTCCAAAATGCCGAAGATTTTATCTGCAATAGCCTGAGCCCCTTGGATATCGACTGCCATATACATGAGATTCTGAATTGGACCTACTAACCGGTCTGACGCAATATACATGGTGACCAAGTTTGCAACAGTAATATTCTCTCCATTTGAAATCAAATAAAAACCGACAGCAACTGGCAAAATCTGACTGATGAATTCCATAAAACCATTACAAAAGTAAACAATATTATGGGTAAAGCAAAATCGCTGAATAGCAGCTTGATAGTCTTGCATGACCACAAATACACGTTGAAAACTGCGGTCCATACTTTGATTGACAAGAAGAGTTTCACTTCCATGAACGCTATCAGAGACCTCTTCGTGAACTTTTGTCCGAAGGTCAGAATATTCTTTACCAGCATCCTTGAAACGTCTATTCATTAAAAATTGTGGCAAAGGACGTAAAATCGTAAACCCAACAAAAATTGCCCCCAACATAAAATCTTGCATCAAAATATAGATAGAGGTGACTAAGGTAACAAATGCCCAACTTAAAGCGGTATTGATAGGCTCTAAATAGGTATCTCCCAAGACTTCCATATCCTGAGTGAGCAAGGTAATCTTGTCATTCTGACTAAACTTTGGATTGGCAATCACTTTCCGAAAGAGTGACGAACGAATGCCGTTTTGAATCTCTCTCCGAAAAACATTGTGGGCATGATTAGCTAATAGCATAAAGCTATACACCACAAAATAAACGGACAGACCATAGACCAATAATTGCCAAATTTTCCCATAACTCAATCCGTGTTCATCTAGTTGTAAAATCTTTGATAAGACTAAGGGTTGAACTAGTACTACTCCACCATTAACAAACCGACCTATAATCACTAACCATTTCTGCTTTTTGTCAATGTAACGATAAATACTAAATATTCTTTTCATATGCAACCTCCTTGGAATGGTTATTCTTATAAAGTTTTTATTGCACAACTTTTGTAAATCATCTCACATAATCATTATAGCTTATTTTATTAGCTTTTCAATACAAAGTATATCAATATCCATTATTTTTTGATATGATTTAAAAAAAGACTAGGAACACTGCCCTAGCCTACTTGAAATAATTAGCTCCCTTTCTGACCAACTATGATATGTGACCTCTATCACTAAAAATTAGCATACTTAGTCTCAGTTTTTACATAGCCTGTATAGTTTGAATTTTTATAGAACCTGATAACAAATTTCCATTTTCGTTGACCTAAATGAATATAAGTATCCGTAATATAGTAAGGATAAGGAGACTGGGATTGCATCCAAGTATCATAGGTACTAATAGCCCAAAATGCTACGCCGACTACCGCTACCCACGGTCCTCCTATTGCCGCAACAATTTTTCCAAGCCCCCAGCTAATTCCCGAGTTTATCAAGTGATTAGAGAATGTATTTTCCAAAACATTACCACGGATTGTTGAAACATGATTCCAGGTATTCGGATTATAGGAGCGAGACAGTTGAGAAGCATGTTGATAAGGTTCGATAAAGGCTCCGTTAAGGTATACACCATCGTATCGCTTTTCAAGTATATCAACCCGACCATCTGCATAGGAAATCTTGAGGGTCGCTTCATTGATGACAGTGAACTGGACGGTTTCCAATTGGCTATTGATTTCAGAGATAATCGCATCTTCTTCTGATGTGACTTCTGTCGTCATGGAGGACGGATTTTCATAAGTTTCAGCCAGAGCGACCGTTGGCAAAGCTGCGTGAAGTGTTAAAATAGACAAAAGTAAAAGACTTCCATATCTTAATTGTTTACACATGGCAATTCCTCCTCATTAATTTTTCTATAGTGTTTTTTGATATAACTGTAAAAAGTATGAATAGCAATACTGTTCAAGAATAACAAGCCAAAACCTAATGTTATCAAAGAATCCGAGGTGACCGCCCCTTTATCCCAAGCGTTTTTTAGAAAATACAAGGCAAAAAACTCTTGAACTGTTAATGCAATAACAATTATAATAGCTACTTTTTTCATAGGAACCTCCTATTGACAAATGCTCTTTCTACCAGCTTCCCTACGCCCAACGTATCGTTTCCGCTTTCTTCCTCCTTTCCAGAGTGACAGAAGAACCTCCAGTAGATGAACATTTCTGTATTAAAAGCTTTTACAACTTTAGTCTAACAAAAAATCCTCGACATCTATCCCACTTGCAAATATGTAATTTTATAAAAAATAAATTACATATTTGCAAGTTAATAATAACCGAGGAAAATCAGTTATACTCCCATCTTTGACAGTTTGAAATGACAAAAACCTCCCTAACCCTATGTATATCAAGGGTTTAGAGAGGTTTTCTTTTTATATCAAAAATGCGTACTTTTTCTCGATT
>NZ_JAIMDU010000027.1:0-31908 GCF_019794615.1 Streptococcus suis | reverse complement strand
TTTTAATTTTTCTGGTGAATAGTCCGTATTTGTCACCAAAGTTTCAAAGAAACCTGGCTTGATTTCGAGGCGCACCATCCGAAAATGAAGGTCATAAAAACTGATTGGATCACTTTTTCGACTAGAGTTTGGTAAAAAGTCAAAGGAAGCATTATGAGGTAAAAAATGATACTGATTAGGGAAGTCTCGATACAGTTCTTTCATGTCATTGGTTTGTTTGCGACAGATGTTTAGGTCAAATGCCTCATCAAAACAAGGAGTATCAGGGAGATGAAAACTCTTTTTCATAGAATTATTTCCATCGCGAATACGAATAATATACGACCAATTTTTCTCCTGGCAATGCGCCATGACATCGTAGGATTCATACCCCCTATCCATTATCACCAGAGCTTGTTCAAAAGGGACAACTCTCCATCATGTCGATGAAAGCCGCACGCTCATCAACCTCCCGATTATCCTGAATTCGTAGGTCATGATAAATCTCTTGTTCAAGATTGTAGAGAGCATTGATATGGATGAGATTGTAAGGAGTGTGGTGTGGTCCAGTTTGGAACGAGGTTGTTTTATCAGAACGATTTCTTGGTAGAACCACATCACTACCATCAACAGCTAGGATAGGGAGATCTTTAGAAGTTGGAATTTTAGAAGTAATATTGGCAAACAGGGTTTTAAAAGCTTGATGTTTGATCCGATATCGTCGTTGGACAAAGGCAGATTGAGTGACTGGCAAATCTAAATCAAGTAGCTCTTTGGCTAAGGCATTACCACCCATGGTCAGTATAGCTTGAATCATGGTTTTCATCGTTAGCTGACTTTTCCGACTAAAATCTTTTTCAGGATGAAGTACAAACTGGTCGGCAGAGGAAACGATGTCATTGATACTTTCAAATAAATGAGATTTAATCTGGTCTAGCATGATTTTTCCCCTTTTATTTTTAGTGTAACATAAAAAACTAACCTACCACAAAATGTGATAGATTAGTTAACTTAATGACATTGGGAAATTCTCAAGTTTTCTTTTTTTATTAGTCTGACTAGTTAGTGTAGTCTTTAATGATCTCAATTGACTCAATCTTAACATCTGTTTTTGGTTTATCATTGTCATCTGTCTCAACAGAAGCAATCTTGTCGACGACATCCATTCCATCAATCACTTGACCAAATACAGTATGTTTACCATCTAAGTTTGGATTTCCTCCGTTTTTATAGGCTTCAATAATCTTACCAGGATAGCTTGAACTAGAAAGTTGGCTTGACATGTCTGTGGTATTTTGGTTGATAAAGAATTGGCTACCATTCGTACCGGTACCAGCATTGGCCATTGAAAGCGAGCCACGAATATTGTAAAGGAAGGCTGAAAACTCATCTTTGAAACCATTTCCAGCATCGATGGTCGTATCTTTTCCAGCCCAGATAGATTCACCACCAGTACCATTTCCAAGTGGATCTCCGCCTTGAATCATAAAGTCTTTAATGACACGATGGAAGATGGTACCGTCGTAGTATCCTTCCTTTGCATGGGTTAAGAAATTTTCAACGGTCAAAGGTGCTTGCTCAGGGAAGAGTTTGATAGTAATATCCCCTTCAGTTGTCTTGATTTTAACGGCAGCCTCATTTTCAGCTATATCAGTTGACAATTGTGGAAAAGTAGCTGAAGGATTGTTGATCGCATAAGCCAAATCCTTTGCATATTGACTTGATGCTGTCGTATCCGTAGTAGTAGATGCTACAGATGTTGAACTTGTGGAGCTGGAGGAATCTGAGGTTGCTGAGCTATTTCCGCAGGCAGTTAGAAATAAACTGGATGTCAGTAAAAACAGTATAGTTTTCTTCATAGAAAATACCTTTCTGGTTCTTATAAATTATGCACATTCTACCATGTTTTTCTATTTTTTTCAATTTTTCTCCTGGATGAAATCAACCGTTTCTAAATGAACTAAATATGATATACTATTGTTATAAATGCAACAGGAGGTTACCATATGTTTGGAAATTTATTTGGTCCACATGGAGGAATTATGTGGGAAATGGCTCTTTTTTATTTCGTTTTTATTTTCATAATTGGGCTAATATGTTTTCAAATCCTTCGAAATTTTATGGAGTGGCATCGTAATAACCAATCACCAATTGAGACTTGTCAAGCCTTCCTGGTCACAAAGCGAACCGATGTCTTTGGAAATGAAACAGCCCGGACCAATTATTATCTGACATTTGAATGGAATGGACAAAGAAGGGAGTTTCGTGTCAAGGATCATGAATACGGATTGTTAACGGAAGGAGATAAAGGAACATTGACCTTTCAAGGAACTCGCATGCTCTCTTTTGAACGCAAATCCTAGTCACCAATCTAGGTTTTTCCTGTGGAATAGTGTATAATGATGTTACTATTTAGAGATAATAATGTGAGGTAATTATGTCTGTTGAACAACGCATCGCAGAAATGTATAAAGACCATGAGGTCAAACCCTATATTTCCCCAGAACGTGATCTTGCGACCTGGCTATTAGAAGCTAAACCGGTGCCAAAGCGTAATATGGTTCGTCTAGAAGAAGGTCTGTTACCAGGGGATATCATTTTATTATGGCGCATCAACTTTGGAACGTTTGAAACAACGACCCCTTATTCAAAGTATTTTGAGTATATCTATGGTATCAATGGTCCAGAACATATGAACCAATTGATTGAAAATGGATTTGCATATGTCGAGACGGCTTTTGACTCGTTGGATCATATCACTTCAACTGCAAAGAAAAGTATTCTGAAAGCAGAAGGAGTTACAGGATTATCCAAATTAAAAGCTGCTGGCCTTGATGCAGCTCTTAAGGAGTATTTGACTGAAGAAAAATTGGCACCATATTTTTCAGTTCGCGGCTACGCCTTGACGGAAAAGGGAAAGGCAGCCTTAGACAATCACCCTGAAGTAATAGACAAACACCCGAAGAAGAAAATGTGATCAGTAAGGCTGGTCCTTTTTTCTTCTTGACAGAAAACGCTAACAGTGGTATTCTGTTATAAACATTGAAACGTTTCATTTTTTTGTAACTAGGAAGGATGAGCCATGGAACCAACTAAATCGATTACCATGAAAGATGTTGCCAAATTAGCAGGAGTCAGTGTTGGAACAGTGTCTCGTGTAATCAACCAAGAGCAAGGAATCAAGGAAATTACATTGCAAAAAGTTCACCAAGCGATTGATGAATTGGGTTACATACCAGATGTCTATGCTCGAGGGATGAAGAAAAATAAAACAGAGACAATTGCTTTAATTATTCCAACGGTATGGCACCCGTTTTTTGGAGAATTTGCATACCACATTGAAGTGGAACTAAGTAAAAAGGGATATAAATTGTTGCTCTGTAATATTTCTGGTCCAAAAAGAGAACTAGATTGCATCACCATGCTTCAGCAAAATAAGGTTGATGGAATAATTGCCATTACTTACAGTCCTATTGAAAATTATCTATCGTCTAATATTCCATTTGTCAGTATCGATCGAACTTATGAAGACAAAGCGATTGCCTGTGTTAGTTCAGACAACAGAAAGGGGGCTGAACTTGCTGCTCAGGTACTAATTTCAAAGGGTGGTACACATTTTGGTTTCATTGGTGGCCATAATAAAACAATTAATGAGACTAAGAAACGTCGACTTTACTTTGAAAAAACAATAATAGAGGCTGGTTTCCCATGTGAGGTTCTTGATTTAGAGGAGCCATACGATGATTTTTTAGAGCAAGTTGAAGTATTTCTACGCAAGCATCCACAAATTGATGCCATCTTTACGATAAATGATTTTGCAGCTCTGGATACTATTGAAATCTTAGAAAAAATTGGCAAACGTGTACCAGAAGATGTGCAAATAGTTGGTTACGATGGCATTCTACAAGCAGAAGAACGTTCGCAGTATTTATCAACTATTCGCCAACCAATTGGTGAGATGGCCAAGGAAGCGGTAGCGTGTCTCTTAGATATCATTGATAAGAAAGAGCGACCACTTCAAATAACCCTACCAATTTCCTATATTGAAGGAAAAACTACAAAAAATTTCAAAAAGCAGTTGACAGAAAACGGTTACAATGATAAAATAAAATCATCAAGTTAGTTGATTTTATTTTTAAATAAAAAATGAAACGTTTCAAAAATAATAGAAGAGGAATCACTTTTCCTCTTTCTAAAACAAAATATTTTGAAACGTTTCAAAAGGAGTTCATATGAAAACATCTAAACTTCAGCAAGTGACAATTTGGGAAAGAATAAAGCAACAGAAGATTTTATTGCTCATGTTGCTCCCTGGATTAATCTTGACATTCGTTTTTCGGTATATTCCGATGTATGGTGTTCTGATTGCTTTCAAGGATTACAATCCACTACGAGGAGTACTCGGTAGTGAGTGGATTGGATTTGAAGAGTTTACGAAGTTTCTCTCTTCTCCAAACTTCGGCAATCTACTTGCCAACACTTTAAAATTGAGTGTCTATGGCCTTCTATTAGGATTTCTTCCGCCAATTATATTAGCAATCATGCTCAATCAGCTCTTGAGTGATAAAGCAAAAAAACGGATTCAATTGGTGCTTTATGCTCCAAACTTTATCTCGGTCGTTGTTATTGTCGGTATGATTTTCCTCTTCTTCTCAGTAGGAGGCCCAGTCAATTCCATTCTTAGAATTTTTGGAATTGAGGCCAATTTCTTGACAGATCCAGACTTTTTCAGACCTCTGTATATCTTAAGTGGTATCTGGCAAGGAATGGGTTGGGCATCGACTCTTTACACTGCTACACTAGTAAATGTAGATCCTGCTTTGATTGAAGCCGCAAAATTGGATGGGGCAAATATCCTTCAGCGGATCTGGCATATTGACTTGCCAGCACTCAAACCGGTTATGGTGATCCAATTTATTTTAGCGGCTGGTGGAATTATGAATGTCGGGTATGAAAAAGCCTTCTTGATGCAAACTTCATTGAACTTGACAAGTTCGGAGATTATTTCCACTTATGTTTATAAAATAGGTTTGGTATCAGGTGATTACTCATACTCAACGGCCGTTGGTTTGTTCAATGCATTGATTAATATCATCTTGCTCATTGCAGTGAATAAATTTGTCCAACGCATTAACGATGGACAAGGTTTATAGGAGGTTCATATGAATTCGCAAATGTATACAAAATTTGACAAGCGAATGCTCGTTGTCAATAAAATATTATTAGGATTTCTTGTTTTAATAACAGTTGTTCCAATGGTCTATATCCTTGTTGCATCCTTTATGGATCCGCAAGCCTTAATCAGTAAAGGCATCAGCTTTGATCCCAAGGATTGGACAGTTGAAGGTTATCAGAGAGTTTTCTCGGATAAATCAATAGTACGAGGGTTTCTAAATTCATTATTCTACTCATTTTCCTTCGCCTTTATCACAGTAGCCATTTCAGTTATGACTGCCTATCCCTTGTCAAAAAAAGATTTGGTTGGAAAAAAATGGATCAATACCTTCCTTGTCTTTACAATGTTCTTCGGCGGAGGCTTGGTTCCTACATATCTCCTAGTTAAAGATTTAGGGATGCTAAATACTGTTTGGGCTATTATCATCCCTGGTGCAGTCAATGTGTGGAATATCATCTTAGCGCGAACTTATTTCCAAGGCTTACCAGATGAGTTGGTTGAAGCAGCAGTTATGGATGGTGCTAACGAATTTCAAATTTTCTTAAAAATTATGTTGCCTCTTGCAAAACCAATTATGTTTGTGTTATTCCTATATGCTTTTGTTGGGCAGTGGAATTCATACTTTGATGCAATGATCTATATAAAAGATCCTAATTTAGAACCACTTCAACTTGTTCTTCGAAAAATTCTTATCCAAAGCGAACCTGCGAAGGATATGATTGGGGCACAGGCTGCCATGAATGAAATGAAGCGAATTGCTGAAATGATCAAGTATGCAACAATTATTATCTCGAGTCTACCGTTGATTGTCATGTATCCATTCTTCCAAAAATACTTTGATAAGGGTATTATGGCTGGTTCATTAAAAGGATAATTTTATCCAGTAATATTGTAAAATAACAGGAGGTTGTTTCTGATGAAACACAAATTTGGAAAAACAGTTGTTACGCCTCTTGCAAGTACAGTTCTTTTAGCTGCTTGTGGTTCAAAAAATTCGGCTTCTAGCCCGGATTATGAGTTAAAAGATGTTCAGTTTCCGTTGGAAAAATCAGTCACCCTTAAGTTTATGACTGCTAGTTCGCCTTTAGCTCCAGCAGATCCAAATGAAAAATTAATTTTCAAGCGCTTAGAAGAGGAAACAGGTGTGCATATTGACTGGACAAATTATCAGTCAGATTTTGGTGAAAAACGGAACTTGGACATTGCTTCAGGTGATTTACCAGATGCCATTCATAACGATGGTGCTTCTGATGTAGAATTGATGAACTGGGCGAAGCAAGGGGTCATTGTACCAGTCGAAGACTTGATTGATGAGCATATGCCAAACCTGAAGAAAATTCTTGATGAAAATCCAGAATACCGTTCTATGATTACGGCTCCTGATGGCCATATCTACTCATTCCCATGGATTGAAGAGTTGGGCGAAGGTAAGGAGTCTATCCACACCGTTAACGATATCGCTTGGATTAACAAAGAGTGGTTGGACAAACTTGGTCTTGAAATGCCAAAAACTACTGATGACTTGATCAAGGTTCTTGAAGCCTTTAAAACACAAGACCCAAATGGTAATGGCCAAGCTGACGAAATTCCAATGTCCTTTATCAATGGTGGCGGTAACGAGGATTTCAAAATTTTGTTCGGTGCCTTTGGTGTTGGGGATAATGATGACCATTTGGTTGTCAACAATGATGGAACAGTTGACTTCACTGCAGATAATGAAGATTATAAGAAGGGTGTTCAATTTATACGTACCCTTCAAGAAAAAGGTCTTCTTGATCCTGAGGCGTTCGAACAAGATTGGAATACCTATATTTCTAAGGGAAGCGAAAATCTCTATGGTGTTTACTTTACTTGGGACAAGGCAAATATCACTGGTATGAATGATACCTATGACATCTTGCCAGTCTTGGCAGGTCCTGACGGAACCAAACACATCACCCGTACAAACGGTATGGGTTTCCAGCGTGATCGCATGGTCATTACATCAGCAAATAAAAACTTGGAGTTAACAGCCAAATGGATTGATGCCCAATACGCTCCACTCCAATCTGTTCAAAACAACTGGGGTACATACGGAGATGAAAGCCAACAAAACATCTTTGAGTTTGATGAAGCAACTAAGAGCTTGAAACACTTACCATTGGACGGTACTGCACCAGGCGAATTACGTCAGAAGACAGAAGTGGGTGGACCTTTGGCAATTCTTGATGAATACTATGGAACAGTAACTACCATGCCAGATGATGCCAAATGGCGTTTGGACTTGATGCACGCTACTTATATGGATTATGTAACAAATGATGAAATCTACCCACGTGTCTTCATGGAACAAGAGGATTTGGACAAGATTGCCCAAGTTGAAGCAGATATGAACGACTTCATCTACCGCAAACGTGCAGAATGGATTGTGAACGGCGGTGTCGAAGAAGAATGGGATGGCTATTTGAAAGAATTGGAAAGCTACGGTCTATCTGACTGGTTAGCTATCAAGCAAAAATACTACGATCAATACAAAGAAAATCAGTAATTAAAAAGGAGGCGGCCTGTGAAAACAGTTGAAAAAGCCAATGCATATATTCAAGCAGAAAAAGTAACCGTTGATACGACTTTTATACCAGAGCGTCATTTTGTTCCAGAAATTGGCTGGATCAATGACCCGAATGGGTTTGTCTATTTCAAAGGAGAATACCACCTCTTTTATCAATTCAATCCCTATGAAAGTGTCTGGGGGCCAATGCATTGGGGTCATGCCAAAAGTAAGGACTTGGTCAACTGGGAACATCTTCCGGTTGCCCTCGCCCCAGATAAGGACTACGATAAGGATGGCTGTTTCTCGGGCTCAGCTATTGTTAAAGATGATACCCTATGGCTCATGTATACAGGCAACATCGTCAATGAAGATGGCTCTGTCAGACAGGTGCAGAACATGGCCTATTCGACAGACGGGATTCATTTTGAAAAAATCGCACAGAATCCTGTTGCGACGGAGGAATTTCTACCGGAAGAAGTCATCGCCAATGACTTCCGTGATCCAAAGATTTTCGAGAAAGATGGTCGCTACTATTCTGTTGTGGCAACTAAGCACAAAGACGGGGGCGGCTGTATTGTCCTACTAGGATCTGACGATTTGCTGGACTGGCAATTTGAGTCTATCTTCTTAAAAGGGGAAGCCCACCAAGGTCACGTTTGGGAATGTCCGGATTACTTTGAAGTAGATGGTCAGGAGTACCTGATTGTTTCGCCGATGCGGTATCAAAAAGAAGACAACGACTTTGTCAATATCAATTCCAATATCTTTGTGACAGGTCATGTGGACTGGGACAAGAAAGTCTTTGTGGCAGATTCCTTCAAAGAAATTGACCATGGTCATGATTTCTATGCGGCTCAAACAACCCAAGGTCCAGAAGGAGAGCGTGTCATGATAGCTTGGATGCACACTTGGGGACGTCCGCTTGTACCCAATGACCTTGGTCATAAATGGTATGGACAAATGACCCTACCTCGTCTACTCAAGCATGGTGAGAATGGACTCCAACAGGTCTTGCCAGCAAGTATCTTGAATAGCTTTGCCGAAATTGAAATTGGTCAAGTTATTCAAGGACCAAGCAAATTCTCCCTCAAACTGGATGACAGGTTGGACTTGAAACTTGGAAATGACCAAGATTATCTTCAATTTGGTTATGATTCAGCCAAGCAGGAAGTCTATATAGACCGCAGCTCTCTCAAGATCCAGCAAGCTGGTGAAGAGGAATGGTCAACCGTTCGCCGAGCTGTGGCGGTTCAAGCAACGGACTTGTTGGTTTTGGTTGACACCAACTGTTTGGAAATCTTTGTCAATAACGGTCAAGAAACGTTGACATCAACTTTCTATGTAGAAGGTAATAGAAGTTTAAATACTTTATAAATTCGTTCCCCCTAAATTATTTTTCACTCCAAGGAAGGTCCTGCGTGGCAGGGCTTTTTCTGATGTGAAAATTCTTCTCAATTATGATAAAATAAAGAGATTGAGAAAGTTGAGGTATATATGAGAAAGACAGGTAAGAAAGGAAAGGCGACAAGACGGCCGACAAAGGCGGAACTGGCTCAACAAGAGCGTGTTAAAAAGATGGTTTTACGCATCATCGGTCTCCTTTTTTTAGCATTTACAGCAAGTCGATTGGGAGTGTTTGGGGTAACCAGTTACAACATTTTCCGATTGCTTTTTGGTAGTTTGGCCTACCTTTTGATTGTGGGTGCATTTGTTTATTTCTTGTTTCCAAATCAAATTCGGAACCGTGAAGGAACCATTTCCGGTTTTTGGCTAATCGTTGCAGGACTCTTGCTTGAATTTCATGCCTATTTTGACTGGAATTTTAAGGGAAATGATTTGTTCAATCAGACACTCAAGTTGGCTCTTCGAGATTTATCCTCATTCAAAGTGTCAGAGTTCTTTGGAGGAGGTTTAGTTGGAAATCTACTCTATTTGCCAGTGTCATTCCTGTTTTCAAATGTAGGCACCTTTTTCATCGGCTTCTTATTTATAGCCTTTGGGATTTTCTTTATGAGCCCATGGTCTGTATACGATGTGGCGGATGGAATGGCAGTTTTCAGAGATAGACTTTCTGAAAGACAAGAAAAAAGAGCAGAGCTTCGTGCACAGAAGCGGGTTGAACGAGAAGAAAAACGCCAGCAAGAATTAGCTCGTATTGAGGAGGAGCGCCTCCGGATTGAAAATGAAGTTGAGGCTACCGATGAAAGTACCTCTTCTGAACGAAAAATTGATTTTGAGACAGGGGAAATCCTAGAGGAAAAAGAGATGGAAGACCCTGTTCAAGTGCCAATTTTTTCTGAATACGATCATTTGGAACCCGAAGATGAATTTCCAGTCATGCTTGCACAAGATGAGCTTCCAGTTATGGAGGAACAGCAGGAACTCGCAGACGAAGAAGTTGAAGATACTGACATTCAAATAGATTTTAAACCCAAGCAACGATTGGTTTACAAATTGCCAACCATTGATTTATTTGCCCCAATAAAAGTAAAAGGACAAACCAATGAGAAGCGAATCGTTCGTCAGAATATAAAAGTGTTAGAAGACACCTTTGCAAGTTTTGGTATCAAAGTAGTAGTTGAACGAGCAGAAATTGGGCCATCAGTGACTCGGTATGAGCTAAAACCAGCAGTTGGAGTTCGCGTCAATCGTATTTCAAATTTGGCAGATGATTTAGCACTGGCCTTAGCAGCCAAAGATGTACGAATTGAAGCCCCTATTCCAGGAAAATCACTCGTTGGTATTGAGGTACCGAACACAGAAGTAGCAATGGTGCCTTTTCGCGAGTTATGGGAACAATCCAAGACGGACCCCGCTAAATTGTTGGAAATTCCACTTGGCAAAGCTGTCAATGGAACGGTTCGCTCGTTTGACTTGACACGGATGCCTCATTTATTGGTGGCAGGTTCGACTGGTTCAGGGAAATCAGTGGCTGTCAATGGGATTATTTCTTCAATTTTGATGAAAGCGAGCCCAGATCAAGTGAAGTTCATGATGATTGACCCCAAAATGGTGGAACTATCCGTTTATAATGATATACCTCACTTATTAATTCCTGTTGTAACCAATCCACGAAAAGCAGCGCGTGCCCTTCAAAAAGTCGTTGACGAGATGGAAAAACGGTATGAGCTGTTCAGTCAAGTGGGGGTTAGAAATTTAGAAGGTTATAATGCCAAAGTGGAAGAATTCAATAGCAGATCGATTGAAAAACAAATCCCATTACCACTCATTGTTGTCATTGTGGATGAACTTGCTGACTTGATGATGGTAGCTAGTAAAGAAGTCGAAGATGCAATTATTCGACTTGGACAAAAGGCGCGTGCAGCTGGGATTCATATGATACTTGCAACTCAAAGGCCATCAGTGGATGTTATTTCTGGTCTTATCAAGGCCAATGTACCGTCCCGTGTTGCTTTTGCTGTGGCATCAGGTACGGATTCACGGACTATTTTGGGAGAAAATGGAGCAGAAAAATTGCTTGGAAGGGGGGACATGCTATTCCATCCAATTGGAGAATCTGCACCAATGCGTTTACAAGGGTCCTTTATTTCAGATGATGATGTAGAACGTATCGTTCAATTTGTAAAAGAGCAGGCTGACGCAGAATATGATGAGACCTTTGATCCTGGGGAAGTCTCTGATGGTGATTCTGATTTCGGAGGAAATGGAGGAACAAACGAAGGGGATCCTCTCTTTAATGAGGCACGTGCTTTAGTGATTGAGACACAAA
The DNA here is from genome assembly GCF_019794615.1 of Streptococcus suis. Classification (GTDB taxonomy): domain Bacteria; phylum Bacillota; class Bacilli; order Lactobacillales; family Streptococcaceae; genus Streptococcus; species Streptococcus suis_AI. The sequence continues at coordinate 20,493 of NZ_JAIMDU010000027.1, read as the reverse complement.
AAGCCAGTGCATCGATGATTCAACGTCGCTTATCTGTCGGATTTAACCGAGCAACACGACTAATGGAAGAATTAGAGGCTGCAGGTGTCATCGGACCTGCAGAAGGCACAAAACCAAGAAAGGTGTTAGAAACGCAATAATGAAACTTGATACTGTACATCATATTGCTATCATTGGTAGCAATTATGAAAATACAAGGGAATTTTATGTCGAAAAGTTAGGGTTTGAACAACTTGATGAGCATATCCGTCCAGAAAAAAAGGATATTCTTTTTAATGTAAGAAAAGGTAATCTGGTTTTGGAAATTTTCATTAAACCAGATGCCCCAAAGCGACCTGCTATGCCAAATCCAGAGCATACTGGACTCCGTCATCTAGCATTTAAGGTTGAGAATGTAGAAGAGTGTTTAAGCGAGTTTGATATGCTTGGGATTCGGCATGAAAGCGTACGGTGGGATGATTTTGACGGAAAAAAGATGGCATTTTTCTTTGATCCAGATGGTCTTCCATTAGAAATCCATGAATAATTTCGTCATTACTTGAAGGAATTTGAGCAAACTCTAATAAAATTTGAACCTAAAAGTAGTTAGTAAACAGCTAATTACTTTTTTTGTCAAATAATTTTATGCTTCAATGTAATAAAAACTAACACTATGTGTAAAGGATACAAAGTATGTCATTTACTGAATAATTTCACAGATTAGACTGTTGAGAAATAGAGGTAAAAACGAATGTTATCAAGCATTTACGAAAATATAATTCGCAAATAGTATAAAAAATAAGTAAAACAACTATGGTGCTAATATATATTACGTATATTAAAAACTGAAAGAAAAGTCAGAAAATTTTATAAAAACACTTGCTAGTGAATAAAGATTAGTATATAATCTTAAGCATAACTTAAAAAGTTGTTAAAAAGTTCATAATCAGGGAGATTTTCTTATGAATAAATGGAAAAAACTTGCTGCAGCTGGTTTGGCTGTTGCTACACTTTCTGTATTAGCTGCCTGTGGTAATGGAGGTTCAAAATCTTCATCATCAGACACTTCTACAATCAATTGGTATACACCTACTGAAATTCTTACTTTAGATATTTCAAAAAACACAGATCGCTATTCAGCAATGGCTATCGGTAATGGTGGAAGTAACTTGCTTCGTGTAGATGAAAATGGTAAAAACCAACCTGACTTAGCTGAAAAAGTTGAAGTTTCTGAAGATGGTAAAACATTTACAGCTACTCTTCGTGACGGAATTAAATGGTCTGATGGTAGCGACATCACTGCTGAAGATTTTGTTTATACATGGCGTCGTATGGTAGATCCTGCAACTGCTTCTGAGTATGCATATCTTGTATCGGATGCCCATGTATTAAATGCTGATGAAGTTATTGCCGGTGAAAAACCAGTTGAAGAATTGGGTGTTAAAGCGGATGGAAACAAAGTTATCTTTACCTTGTCTACTCCAGCTCCACAATTCGAAAGCTTGTTAACTTTCTCTAACTTTGTTCCACAAAAAGAATCATTTGTTAAGGAAGCTGGCGAAGATTACGGTACATCTTCAGATAAGATGTTGTACTCTGGTCCATTCGTTGTAGAAGATTGGAATGGTACAAGCGGTAGCTTTAAACTCGTGAAAAACGACAATTACTGGGATGCAGCAAATGTGAAAACTGAAACAGTTAACGTTCAAACTGTTAAAAAACCAGATACAGCAGTTCAAATGTATAAACAAGGTGAATTAGACTTTGCAAACATTTCACAAACATCTGCTATTTACAATGCAAACAAAAATAATGAAGATGTTATTGATATTGCGGAAGCTCGTTCGGATTACCTCGTATACAACGAAACTGGTAGTGTTAAAGCATTAACAAATCAAAAAATTCGTGAAGCTTTAAACCTTGCAACTGACCGTGAAGGACTTGTAAAAGCAGCAGCTGATACTGGTACAAACCCAGCAACTGCATTTGTACCAAAAGGTTTGGCAACATTGACTGATGGTACAGACTTAAATGAGTTTGTGTCACAACCGTATACATTTGACAAGGAAAAAGCTGCGCAATTGTTCAAAGAAGGTTTGGCTGAGTTAGGTGTTGATAGCTTAACATTGACAATTACAGCAGATTCAGATAACCCACTCAAGAAAGCAGCAACTGACTACATCAAAGAACTTTGGGAAACAACTCTTCCAGGCTTAACTGTTGAAGAAAAATTTGTAACCTTTAAACAACGTTTGGAAGATACAAAAAATCAAAACTTTGAAGTTGCATTCGTAAGCTGGGGCGGTGACTATCCAGAAGGTTCAACATTCTACGGTTTGTTCCAATCTGGTTCAGCTTATAACTACGGTAAAGTAAATAGCCCAGAGTTTGACGCTGCTTATGAAAAAGCTTTGACAACTGATGCTTTGGACAAGGATGCAGGGGCTGCAGACTACAAAGCAGCAGAACAAGCTCTTTACGAGGGTTCACACTACAACCCACTTTACAACTTGTCTAACAAAGGATTGCAAAACCCTAACATCGAAGGTCTGGTTCGTAATTCAACAGGTCTTGATGTGGACTTCACATATGCTTACAAAACTAAATAAGTTGTACGAATGATGAACAAATTTGCAAGGATTGGATATGCCAATTCTTGCTTTTGCTTTGAGGAATAATATGACTAAATATCTATTGAAAAGGATCGCCATTCTGTTGGTGACACTATGGGTTGTTATTACCCTTTCCTTCTTTCTGATGCAAATTATGCCTGGGACTCCTTACAATAGTCCGAGACTTACTGATGAAATGATTGAAATAATGAACAAACAGTATGGTTTGGACAAGCCACTGTGGCAACAATACCTAAAATATCTGACTGATATTTTGCATGGAGATTTTGGTACAAGTTACCAATCTGCTAACCAGTCTGTTACAAAATTGATTACACAACGCCTAGGAGTATCTGTACATCTTGGTTTTCAAGCTCTTGTTGTTGGTATAAGTGGTGGTTTGTTAATCGGGGCTGTTTCCGCTCGTAATAAAAACAATAAAATTGATGGTTTTTTAAGTGTGATTTCTACTCTGGGTATTTCAGTACCAGCCTTCATCATTGGTTTGCTTTTGTTGGACTATCTTGGGTTTAAATGGGCACTGTTGCCTCTTTCAGGATGGGGGACCTTTGGACAAACAATCTTGCCAACTTTTGCCCTTGCAATCCCAGTTTTTGCACAGGTTACACGTTTCTTCAGAAGTGAAATGATTGAAACCTTGAACACCGACTATATTCAGTTGGCGCGTGCAAAGGGTATGACAAATCGTCAAGTAACCAATCATCATGCTTACCGTAATTCAATGATTCCTGTTCTGACCTTGGTTGGACCAATGGCGGCTAATATTTTGACGGGTTCAGCTTTGATTGAACAGATTTTTTCCATTCCAGGGATAGGTCAACAGTTTGTAACGTCAATTCCTACAAAAGACTATCCAGTGATTATGGGGACTACAATTGTCTATGCAATGATGCTCATGGTTGCTATTTTGATTACGGACATTATCATTAGCATTGTGGATCCACGTGTCAGACTGGGATAAGGAGTGAATAATGACAGAACAAAGAAAAACATTTACTTTGGTTGGTGCTGGTAGCTCAGACTCCCAGGAAAAAATTGAAAAACCAGCCTTGTCGTTTATGCAAGATGCATGGCGACGATTAAAGCAAAATAAATTAGCAGTTATTTCATTATGGTTTATTGGATTTTTGCTAGTTTTTGCAATTGGTTCAACTTTTGTGGTTTCTACAAATTCTGCCAATAGTTTTAATAGTGAAGAAGTCTCTACATATCGAAACTTGCCTCCAAAAATTAGTGATAACTTACCATTCTGGAATGGATCAATTGTTTATTCAGGAAATACTGAAGCAAACGATGCCTATGCAGATCAGAGTGTTCCTGAAGGTGTCAAATTTATTTTAGGTACGGACAACCTTGGACGGAGCATTGCAAAACGAGTAACGGTTGGTATTCGTATTTCCCTCTTAATTGCGGTTGTTGCTACTTTGATTGACTTAGTTATTGGTGTAACCTATGGTCTGATCTCAGGTTTCTCTGGTGGGAAAGTGGACACAGTTATGCAACGGGTGATTGAAGTTATTTCTTCCATCCCAAACCTGGTTATTGTAACCATGCTTGGTTTGCTCTTAGGAAATGGTGTGACTTCTATTATTATTTCAATCGCAATTGTTGGATGGACCTCAATGGCCCGCCAAGTTCGGAACCTAACCCTATCTTACAAGGAGCGTGACTTTGTACTTGCCTCTCGTGCGTTAGGTGAGAGCAACCTGAAAATTGCTTTTAAACATGTTTTGCCAAATATTTCAGGTATTATTATTGTCCAAATTATGATGACTGTCCCAAGTGCAATCATGTATGAGTCTGTATTGTCAGCCATCAACCTCGGTGTGAAACCACCTACAGCATCTCTTGGCTCATTGATTACAGACGCTCAGGAGAACTTACAATATTATCCATATCAAGTAATGATTCCTGCAGCTGCATTAGTGTTGATTTCGCTCGCCTTTATCTTGTTAGGTGATGGCTTACGTGATGCTTTTGATCCGAAATCAAGTGCAGACTAGGAATGGAGGCTGTGATGAATAAAGAAACGATTTTACAGGTTGAAAACTTAAATGTAACCTTTCATACCTATGCCGGTGAAGTTCAGGCCATTCGTGATGTGAATTTTACATTGAACAAGGGTGAAACTCTTGCTATTGTTGGAGAGTCAGGTTCAGGTAAATCAGTAACAACACGTACACTAATGGGCTTAAATGCCAAAAATGCACATTTGTCAGGTAAGATTCATTTTAAAGATAAAGACTTGAGCGAGTTGTCAGAGAGTGAATGGGTAAAAGTTCGTGGAAATGAAATTGCCATGATTTTCCAAGATCCAATGACAAGTTTGGATCCAACAATGACAATCGGTATGCAAATTGCTGAGCCAATTATTTTACATGAAAAGGTATCCAAATCAGAGGCCTTGAAACGTGCCTTGGAACTCATGAAAAAGGTTGGTATTCCAAATGCTGAAGAGCACATTAAAGATTATCCACATCAGTGGTCAGGTGGTATGCGTCAACGTGCAGTCATTGCGATTGCACTTGCAGCGAATCCAGAAATTCTAATTGCAGATGAACCAACAACTGCCTTAGACGTGACGATTCAAGCGCAAATTTTGAATTTGATGAAAGAAATTCAGTCTCAAACACAGTCTTCTATTATCTTTATTACCCATGATTTGGGTGTGGTAGCTGGTATGGCGGACCGTGTAGCTGTTATGTACGCAGGGAAGATTGTGGAAGTTGGAACGGTTGAGGAAGTATTTTATAATCCGCAACATCCATACACATGGGGGTTATTAAACTCTATGCCGACAACAGAGACTGCTTCTGGAAGTTTGGAATCCATTCCTGGAACTCCTCCAGATCTGTTGAACCCTCCTGCTGGAGATGCTTTTGCAGCCAGAAATGCATATGCTCTCGATATTGATTTTGAAGAGCAACCGCCAATGTTCCAAATTTCAGATAGCCATTATGCAGCAACATGGTTGTTAGACGAGCGAGCTCCTGAAATTACACCACCGTTAGCAATCTTGAAACGTTGGGAAAAATGGAATAGTAAGAAGGAGAAACAATGAGCGAAAATAGAAAAAAACTCGTTGAACTAAAAAATGTTTCATTGACTTTTAATGCAGGTAAGAAAAACGAAGTTAAAGCCATTGACAATGTTTCCTTTGACATTTATGAAGGAGAGGTCTTTGGTCTCGTTGGTGAATCTGGTTCAGGAAAGACGACGGTTGGTCGTACCATTCTAAAATTGTATGACTATAATGCTGGGGATATTCTCTTTGATGGCCAGTCTATTTCAAAGCTTTCTGGAAAAGATTTGAAAGAATTTCGAAAAGATGCACAAATGATTTTCCAAGATCCTCAAGCTAGTTTGAATGGTCGTATGAAAATCAGAGATATCGTTGCAGAAGGTTTGGATATTCACGGCTTGACTTCTTCAAAAGAAGAACGGGATGAGCGTGTTCAACATTTATTGGATTTAGTCGGTTTAAATAAGGATCATTTAACGCGTTATCCGCATGAGTTTTCAGGTGGACAACGACAACGGATTGGTATTGCACGTGCCTTAGCAGTTCGTCCAAAATTTATTATTGCTGACGAACCAATCTCAGCCTTAGATGTATCCATTCAAGCACAAGTTGTTAATTTGATGCAAAAATTGCAGAGAGAACAAGGTCTAACCTATCTTTTTGTTGCACACGATTTATCAATGGTTAAGTACATCTCTGACCGTATTGGTGTTATGCACTGGGGTAAAATGTTGGAAATTGGAACGTCGGATGCTGTTTACAATGACCCAATTCATCCCTACACGAAGAGTTTGCTTTCTGCTATCCCTGAACCGGATCCAGAATTTGAAAAAAATCGTGTCCATGTGGAATACGATCCGAGTGCTGAATTAGATGGTCAAGAACGTCAGATGCATGAGATTACGCCTGGTCACTTTGTATTGGCTACAGAAGAAGAGGCTGCGGCATACCGCGCTGAACGTAATAAATAAGATATAAAAAACCTGAAAATTTCAGGTTTTTTTATATGTGATAAGTTTCGAATTTAGTTTTATAAAGTTAGGACAGCAATCACCAAGGCCAAATACATCAGGAATGTCAAAATAAAGCCAGCTCTCCAAAATACTTTGAAAAATCGTTTAAAGTTAAACTGTCTTTTTTGAAGCAAGAAGAAGAGACAAAGACAGATGGCAAGTACTGACAGCGAGAAGGTCAGATAAGGTATCAAGCTGTTATAGAAAGCCTTGTCAGAAATAAGATAAAACTCAAAGGCAAATAATGGAAAGGCAATATCCGCAAAATTCCATCCTCTTTTTTGCAATTTAAAAAAATTGACAACTATAATGGAAAGTGCCAAAGTCAGAAATAGAAATAATAGTGTAGCAATCTTTAAAAAAATCATTGATTCAAACATAAGTCTATTCTATAAAAAATGTGAACAAAAGTAAACCTAAAGCTTGCAATTCTTTGAAAATCGTGTATAATGAAAAGGTATGTGTAAAACACATATTTGTGGGAGGTAAAAATCTGTAATTACCGCCAAAACCACAATAGGAGGATTTTATATCATGGCTAAAAAAGTCGAAAAACTCGTAAAACTTCAAATTCCTGCAGGTAAAGCTACTCCAGCTCCACCAGTCGGACCAGCACTTGGTCAAGCAGGTATCAACATCATGGGATTCACAAAAGAGTTTAACGCTCGTACAGCTGACCAAGCTGGTATGATCATCCCAGTCGTTATCTCTGTGTATGAAGATAAATCATTCACTTTCATCACTAAAACACCACCAGCTGCTGTTCTTTTGAAAAAAGCTGCAGGTGTTGAAAAAGGTTCAGGTACACCAAACAAAACTAAAGTTGCAACAGTTACTCGTGCACAAGTACAAGAAATTGCTGAAACTAAAATGCCTGACTTGAACGCTGCATCTGTAGAAGCTGCAATGCGTATGATCGAAGGTACTGCTCGTTCTATGGGATTCACTGTTACTGACTAAGTAGCACCCAAGTTTATCTGATTACAAGGAGACATATAATATGGCTAAAAAAAGCAAAAACTTGCGTGCTGCTCTTGAGAAAATCGACAGCACAAAATTGTACAGCGTAGAAGAAGCTGTAGCTCTTGCAAAAGAAACTAACTTCGCTAAATTTGATGCGTCTGTTGAAGTTGCTTACAACTTGAACATCGACGTTCGTAAAGCTGATCAACAAATCCGTGGTGCAATGGTATTGCCAAATGGTACTGGTAAAACTTCACGCGTTCTTGTTTTCGCACGTGGTGCTAAAGCAGAAGAAGCAAAAGCTGCTGGTGCAGACTTTGTAGGTGAAGATGACCTCGTTGCTAAAATCAACGGTGGTTGGTTGGACTTCGACGTTGTTATCGCAACTCCAGATATGATGGCTGTTGTTGGACGTCTTGGTCGTGTACTTGGTCCACGTAACTTGATGCCAAACCCTAAAACTGGTACAGTAACAATGGATGTTGCTAAAGCAGTTGAAGAGTCTAAAGGTGGTAAAATCACTTACCGTGCTGACAAAGCAGGTATCGTACAAGCTCTTATCGGTAAAGTATCATTTGACGCTGACAAACTCGTTGAAAACTTCAAAGCATTCCACGATGTAATGGCTAAAGCTAAGCCAGCTACAGCTAAAGGTACTTACATGACTTCAGTATCAATCACAACAACACAAGGTGTTGGTATCAAAGTTGATCCTAACTCACTTTAATCAATAGAAAGATTGTCTTAGGGCAATCTTTTTTTCTTGAGATTTTCTTGACAAGCACTTGATTTCGATTTATACTATATTCAATTTACATAAAAGGAGTTATCCAATGAAAGTAGCAGAGAAAGAAGAGCTTTATAAATACCTTTCTGCAGCCTACAACCTTCCGCAGGAAGCATTTTCAGAAGCCCTGCGTAAAAAAATATTGGAGGTAGCAGGTCAGTTGGACAAGGAGGAAAATCTCTATATACTGGCAGGACACTTAAGTCGCTTTATCAATGCAGAGTTAACAGCTCTGACTTGCCGAGCGCCTAAGGAATTGGTGCAACTAGCCCATTACCTTCAAGAGGTTCAAAACCATTATCGCTATGCCAGTCTTTTTCCAGGAAAGGTAAAATAGGAGAAAACATGACAGAATATACAAAACCACTCGTTTGGAAGTGGGAAGATGAAAATGACAACCGATCTGGCAACCGTCCAACAGCGGGCAGTCGCTTTGAGCAAGACCTACCAAAGGGAGAGAAGCCTTTCCAAGTCTATTCATTGGGGACTCCGAATGGCATTAAGGTTGCTATTATGTTGGAGGAGTTGAAAGAGTTAGGTGTTTCGGAAGCTGATTATGACCTCTTTCTCATCAATATCGGTCAAGGAGATCAATTTGGCTCCGATTTTGTTGCCATCAACCCCAACTCCAAAATACCAGCTATGGTAGATTATTCCGAGCAAGAACCGATTTCGGTCTTTGAATCAGCCAATATTCTCCTCTACTTGGCAGAAAAGTTTGAAGCCTTTTTGCCAAAATCATGGGCAGAGCGGACAGAGGTTCTTAATTGGCTCTTCTGGCAAACTGGCGCCGCTCCATTTGTTGGTGGAGGATTTGGACATTTCTTCCATTACGCTCCGACAGCGCAAGAATATCCGATTAATCGCTATACAATGGAAACTAAGCGTCAGCTGGATCTTTTAGATCAACTATTGGCGACAAGAGAATATATAGCTGGAAATACCTATACCATCGCAGATATTGCTATCTGGTCTTGGTATGGTCGCTTGGTGCAAGGAGAACTATATCCAGGTTCAGCAGAATTTTTAGATGTTGATTCTTACAAGCATCTAAAGACCTGGGTAGAGAAAATAGCTCAGCGCCCAGCTGTACAACGAGGGTTGACAGTGAAATATCATTCAATTGATAATTAATTGACTTGCCCACCTTATGGGTGGGTTTTTCTTTTACTTTGGTATGATAAAAGTTTATAATGAAAGAGTTAGACTCTTTGGAAATTTGTGGTTAAGGTACAGCTAATGAGGATTTTCATTGAGAATAAATTTGTAATTATATAGAAAGTTTAGTGAATATGTCTGAAAAAGTTGAAATACAGCAGTCAAAAGAACAGGCTACAATGGCTAAAGGCTTAGCTTGGTTGACTGCAGGTAATATTCTAAGTCGCTTACTGGGGGTAGCTTATGTAATTCCTTGGTATATTTGGCTTGGAGAATACCGAGCAGAAGCCAATGCGCTCTTTAGTATGGGCTATCAAATTTATGCCAACTTCTTATTGATTTCAACAGTTGGTTTACCTGTAGCGATTGCTAAGCAAGTTGCAAAATACAATGTTCTTGGTAAGGAAGATGTTTCTCTCTATCTGGTAAGAGAGTTCTTCAAAATTATGCTGATCTTTGGGGCGGTATTTGCTGGGATCATGTATATCAGTTCACCGTGGTTAGCAGAAGCATCTGGCTCAAGGGAAAAATTGATTCCGGTCATGTATAGTCTCGTACCGCCCTTATTTATTTTCCCGGCAATGAGCATTCTTCGTGGTTTTTTCCAAGGTCGGCATGATATGAAGCCCTATGCGATTAGTCAGCTCGCAGAACAGTTGGTCCGTGTCATTTGGATTTTAGCAGCGACTTTTATTATCATGAAATTAGGTAATGGGAATTACCTTGATGCGGTTGTCCAATCTACTTTTGCTGCCTTTGTTGGTATGATTGCCAGTGTTGCAGTATTAGTCTATGCTTTATGGAAACAAGGTTACTTAGGAAGATTGATTCATGCGAAAAAGCAGAAAATATCTATCCATACTGGTCAGTTGATCAGAGAAACTGTAAAGGATGCTATTCCGATTATTATTTTAGGTTTAACCATTCAATTGTTGCAATTTATTGATCAGGTTACCTTTATTAATGTGATGGAGCGGATTACAACCTACTCCAATTCAGAATTATTGGAACTGTATTCTTATTTGGCCGCAAATCCGAACAAAATCACTATGATGATTATTGGTATTTCCCAGAGTTTAGGAAGCGTGGCTATTCCTTTGATAACTGAAAAATTTGTTCAAAAGGATTTGAAAGCAGCTTCGCATTTAGTTGCTGATAATTTACAACTTCTTTTCATTTTTACAATCCCAGCTATTGTTGGTACTGTTCTATTAGCTCGTCCTTTGTATACGGTATTTTATGGTCCATCAGAAGAAATCGCTATTACCTTGTTTATTTGGAATCTTTTGATGATTCTTCCTTTGGGCTTGTATTCAGTCATTAGCGTTGTTATTCAATCAATTTTTGAAAACAGACATGGAATTTATTATTTCTTGATTGGTATGCTAGTGAAAATTGTTTTACAAGTACCAATGATGTATCTTTGCAAAGTTTATGGCAGCTTTATTTCAACAATTTTTGGTTTAGGTATTATGCTGTATCTCTTTTATAAACGAATTGATAAGATACTAGATATTGATGAACAATTAGTAGTGAAGGATATTGTGACAATTAGTTGGATTTCCGCGGTGATGGGCTTGGTTGTCTGGGGTATTGAGTTCCTTCTAGGTATCGTTCTTCCAGCAAATGGTTATGTTTCTAGCTTTATCCATTTAGTGATAGCTGGTGGTGCTGGCATCATCGTTTTTGTACTTTTGACATTAAAGACGCGGCAGTTAGACCGTTTAATTGGTGGACGTGCTCAATTATTGCGTAGAAAATTACGGTTGGGTTAGAGTTTAATAGATGAATAATTCGGTCGGAATTACTGAATTACAGATTCATATAGGGTGAGGCTGAGCTAGTCTAGTATATTATAAAATAGAAAGAAAATTCACATCTTGGATTTTCTTTTTTCTTGGAGATTTCAGTATAAAAAAAAACAATTTTGTGGTAGAATAGTAGGGATAAAAAAGAGGAGTAAGAGAATGAAACCTAAATACGAACGTATTCTTATCAAATTGTCTGGAGAGGCCTTGGCCGGTGAACGTGGTGTAGGTATTGACCTTAAAACTGTTCAGGAAATGGCAAAAGAAATTCAGGAAGTCGCAGAATCAGGTATTCAAATTGCCCTTGTAATTGGTGGCGGTAACTTATGGCGTGGAGAACCTGCTGCTGAGGCGGGCATGGATCGAGTTCAAGCAGACTATACTGGTATGCTAGGAACTGTTATGAACGCTCTTGTAATGGCGGATTCTCTTAAACAACTTGGTGTAGATACACGTGTACAAACCGCCATTGCCATGCAGTCGGTTGCTGAGCCTTATATTCGTGGTCGTGCGCTCCGTCATCTGGAAAAAGGTCGTATTGTTATCTTTGGTGCAGGTATTGGTTCTCCATACTTCTCAACCGATACAACAGCTGCCCTCCGAGCTGCTGAAATTGAGGCAGATGCAATTTTGATGGCTAAAAATGGTGTGGATGGCGTGTATAACGCTGATCCGAAGAAAGATGCCAATGCTGTTAAATTTAATGAATTAACCCACCGTGAGGTGATTAGTCGTGGTCTTAAAATTATGGATGCGACTGCTTCAACACTTTCAATGGACAATGACATTGATTTGGTTGTCTTTAATATGAATGAACCAGGGAACATCAAGCGCGTTGTCTTTGGTGAACCGATTGGAACAACTGTTTCAAATTCTACTGCAGAAAAATAATAGATTGAAATTGAGTTCAGCTTTCATCTATTCAATAAGAAAATAAAAAAGAAGGAAGTTTTATGTCTAAAGAAATTATTGCTAAAGCGCAAGAGCGCATGAACCAATCACATCAGAGTTTGGCGCGTGAATTTAGCCACATTCGTGCTGGTCGTGCAAATGCTAGCTTGTTGGACCGTATTTCAGTTGAGTACTACGGTTCTCCAACACCATTGAACCAGTTGGCTGGTATTACAGTGCCAGAAGCGCGTGTTCTATTGATAACACCTTTCGACAAGTCAATATTAAAAGATATTGAGCGTGCTTTGAACGCATCTGACCTTGGTTTGACGCCTCAATCTGATGGTACTGTTATCCGTTTGGTTATTCCTGCTCTTACTGAGGAAACTCGTAAGAATTTAGCGAAGGATGTGAAAAAAGTGGGTGAGAACTCTAAAGTTGCTATCCGCAATATCCGTCGTGATGCCATGGATGATGCTAAAAAAGCTGAAAAAGCAAAAGAAATCACTGAAGATGAATTGAAGTCGCTTGAAAAAGATATTCAAAAAGTAACAGATGATGCTATCAAAACAATTGATAAAATGACTGCCGACAAAGAAAAAGAATTGTTGGAAGTTTAATCAACACGTTTTTAAGCTACAAAAACAGATTATCACTGGGCTGTCTAACTTCCAGTGATGTATCAATAAGAAATCTAATGGAGGGGAGTTAGACAGACTCCCCCTTTTTTAATCAGAAAGAAGAAAATCATGAATGATTTATTAGCACAGTATGTCGTTGGTTTAGTGACTGACGAAAATGATCAGTTTTACTTTGTCCAAAAAGAGGGTAGAACCTTTGCGCTCTCCAAGGAAGAAGGAGAACATGGTTTAGGACAATCTATAAAGGGATTTGCTTATACCGATATGAAACAAAAACTCCGTTTGACAACTAAGGAAGTTGGAGCGAGTCGTACCAGCTTTGGTTGGGGAACTGTCACAGAGGTACGTAAGGATTTGGGTGTCTTTGTGGATACAGGTCTGCCAGACAAGCAAGTGGTTGTTTCCTTAGACATTTTGCCTGAAATCAAGGAACTCTGGCCGAAAAAGGGTGATCAGTTGTACGTCAAATTAGACGTTGATAAAAAGGACCGCATTTGGGCTCTACCAGCTTTTCAGGAAGATTTTCAGAAAATGGCTGGACCTGCCTATGACAATATGCAAAACCAAAATCTGCGAGCGATTGTCTATCGTTTGAAAATGAATGGTACTTTTGTTTATTTGCCAGACAACAACATGCTTGGTTTTATCCATCCGAGCGAACGCTTTGCGGAACCACGTTTGGGTCAGGTTTTAGAGGCGCGTGTCATCGGCTACCGTGCAGTTGATCGGACCTTGAACTTGTCTCTCAAGCCACGTTCATTTGAGATGCTGGAAAATGATGCCCAGATGATATTGACTTATCTGGAAAGCAATGGAGGTTTCATGACCTTGAACGATAAGTCTGCTCCGGAAGACATCAAGGCCACCTTTGGTATTTCCAAAGGGCAATTCAAAAAAGCTCTTGGTGGTCTGATGAAGGCTGGGAAAATAAAGCAGGACTCAGTGGGAACAGAATTGGTATAGGAGGCGTCTATGCTCGTATATATTGCTGGTAGTGGAGCAATGGGGTGTCGGTTTGGTTATCAATTGTCTAAGACAAATCATGAAGTGATTTTGTTGGATAATTGGGAAGAGCATATCGAAGTGATTCGAGAAAACGGCTTGAAAGTGACTGGAGATGTAGAGGAAACTGTACACTTACCTATCATGAAACCGACCGAAGCAACGAGAGAAGCAGATTTTATCATTCTATTGACAAAGGCTGATCAGTTGCCAAAGATGTTGCGGGATATTAAGCCGATTATCGGTCCAACTACCAAGGTTTTGAGTCTCTTGAATGGTTTGGGGCATGCGACGACCATGCGTCGGTACGTGCCAGATGAAAGTATCATGGTTGGGGTGACCATGTGGTTGGCGGGACTAAAGGGTCCTGGACATGCTCACTTAGAAGGTCCGGGTTCTATCTCCGTTCAGCATATTCTTGGTGATGAGCAATCAGTTGCGGATATTATTGAAATGCTGAATGAAGCTGGACTAAATGTGACCTATGACAATCATGTTGTCAGTGCTATTTGGCAGAAAGCCTGTGTCAATGGTGTGATGAATCCAACTTGTACCATTTTAGACTGTACAATTGGTGAATTATTTGGTACGGAGGCTGGACTGAATCTAGTACAGGGGATTTTCAAAGAATTTATTGCTGTTGCTAAGTCTGAGGCAGATGGAATTGACGAAGAAGCTATTTGGAAATATGTTATTGATGCTTCGAAGAAGGCTTCCAATCACTATCCATCTATGCACCAGGATTTGGTCCAACATGGTCGAAAGACAGAAATTGATTATCTGAATGGAGCAGTTGTATTCAAAGGCAAGCGAGCAGGCATCCCTACGCCATATTGTCAGATGATAACAGACATGGTTCACGCCAAGGAAAGTATGCTGGGGTTGAGATAGGAGAAGGTCATGCTGATTGAAGTGGAAACGATTGAAGAATATATGGCTGCCTTGCCTGAGAATCGGAAGGAAGCGGTTGAACGGCTCCATCAAGTGATTGTCGAACAGTTACCAGCTGGTTTTGAAGTAGGCATCTTGGGAGGTATGATTAACTATTATGTGCCGCTTAATGCCTACCCTGATGGTTATCATTGTACACCTGGAGAGCCCCTGCCTTTCCTTGCCTTGGCATCACAAAAGGCACACATCGCCCTCTACCACATGGGAATCTATATGGACCAAGAATTGAATGATTGGTTCGTTGCTGCTTATCAAGCACAGGTGCCTACCAAACTGGATATGGGCAAGTCCTGTGTTCGTATAAAAAATCCCAAGAATATTCCTTATGAATTGATAGGGGAATTGGTTAGTAAGATGTCTATGGAGCGCTATATAGAGCTCTACGAAAAAAATCATAGAAAGTAGATGTAGTGAGAAGAAGTTTTTATTCTTGGTTGATGACCCAGCGCAACCCGAAAAGTAATGAACCAGTAGCTATCTTGGCAGATTATGCCTTTGATGAATCTGATTTTCCTAAGCAATCAGATAATTTCGATGAAGTCAGTCGTTTTTTGGAGGAATCGGCCAGTTTTGCTTTTTCCATGTCTGATTTTGATGCGATTTGGGAAGATTATTTGGAACATTGATGGATAAAATAGTACAAAATAGCCTTGTTTGGGCTATTTTTGTTATAATAGAGAAAAGCACAGGAAAAGGAGCAACTCTTGCTAGAACATTCAATTGATATTCAACTCAAGCATCCAGATGATTCGTTTAGCCTATTTGGTTCGAATGAACGCCATCTGAGATTGATGGAACAGGAACTAGGTGTGGTTATTCATGCCCGTACGGAAAAAGTGCAGGTGATTGGACAGGAAGAACATGTAGAACAGGCGCGTCTTGTTATCCAGTCTCTCCTTGTCTTGGTGAGTCGTGGTTTGGTTATCAATACGCCAGATGTGGTCACAGCTATTTCCATGGCAAAAAATAATGAGATTGAGAAATTCGTTGCCCTCTATGAAGAAGAGATTATCAAGGACAACTATGGCAAACCCATTCGCGTAAAGACCCTTGGACAAAAACTCTACGTGGACAGCGTAAAGCGTCATGACATCGTGTTTGGAATCGGTCCTGCTGGTACAGGTAAGACATTCTTGGCGGTTACTCTAGCTGTAACAGCTCTCAAGCGGGGACAGGTCAAGCGGATTGTTCTGACACGTCCTGCGGTAGAAGCAGGCGAAAGTTTAGGCTTTTTGCCAGGGGACTTAAAAGAAAAAGTAGACCCCTATTTGCGTCCTGTCTATGATGCTCTCTACCAGATTTTGGGCAAGGAGCAGACCACGCGCCTAATGGAGCGCGAGATTATCGAGATTGCACCGCTGGCCTATATGCGGGGGCGGACCTTGGAAGATGCTTTTGTCATCTTGGATGAGGCGCAAAATACTACCATTATGCAGATGAAGATGTTCCTGACCCGTCTGGGCTTTAATTCCAAGATGATTGTCAATGGGGATATTAGTCAGATTGACCTGCCACGCAAGGTTAAGTCAGGCTTGATTGATGCGACGGAGAAACTAAGCAAAATACCACAGATTGATTTCGTACATTTTTCAGCCAAGGATGTTGTTCGTCACCCAGTCGTTGCCCAGATTATCAATGCCTATGAAGAGGAGGCTCTGGCAGCTGATAGCCGAGCAAGTTTTGAAACGATTGGGAAGCCTAGTCGGAGCGAAGAGGATGAAGATTAGTCAATTTTCAAATCGTTATCAAGTACGAAAGTTAGCAGACGCCGACTTGGAGCAGGTTTTAGCACTCTACCAGACAAACCCTCTCTATTTTGAACATTTTCCACCCTTGCCTAGTCTGGAAAGTTTAGCAAATGACCTTGTCGAGTGTCCACCAGGTAAGGAGCTATCAGATAAATATTTTCTAGGATTCTGGGACAAAGAGCGATTAGTTGCCATCCTAGACCTAATTGACGGTTATCCGACAGAAGACATCGCTTATATCGGACTTTTTATGGTGGATTCAAGATTGGCTGGTCAGGGTCTTGGCTCAAAGATCATAGCAGAGCTCATGTCTCAGTTAGCAACTCACTTCAAAAAGGTGCGTCTAGGTTATGTAGAAAGCAATCCTCAGGCCAGTCATTTTTGGTCCAAAGTTGGATTTTGTCCAACTGGTGAGGTCAAAGAGTTGGCTGGAAAAACAATCGTCATAGCAGAATATGCATTAGATGAATAATAATAAAAAACTGCCTATTTCATAAAGAAAATAAGGCAGTTTTTTATCTGTCTGACAGTTAAAAATGGGAATTTTTTTAAAGGTAAAGCTTATGAGATTTTAGAATGTTTTGGATCATGTTGATGAGAAATTTCTTGTTTGATAGCACAGTCACAAGAACAATCATTGCAGGCACCTTTACTTTTGACCAAGCTACGGACAGCTAGGACGAACAATACAACAATGAGTGATATCAGGATGAAGTTAGCCATTCATTTGCTCCTTTTGAAGGTTTTTTAGAGTGACGATAGGTAAGGCGGAAGCAGGTTTTCGAACGATACTATACACCATTGCAGATAGTAAAATCAGTGTAATACCGGTCCAAATAGTTGGTTGATGATGATAGAGAAAAACAGCTCCTAATTGATAAATGATGAGGCTGACAGCATAGGCTAGTCCTGTTTGGAAACCTACAGCAATCCAGGTCCATTTTGCATTTCCCATCTCACGGTGTATGGCTCCAATAGCAGCAAAGCATGGTGCACAGAGCAAGTTAAAAATGAGGAATGAGTAGGCGGATAAAGCGGAATAATCTTGCTGGAGCAATGTCCATAATTCACGATTGCTCTCGGAAGTTTCTCCCAGTTTGTAGAGAATACCAAAACTAGCAATGACTGTCTCTTTAGCTAGGAGGCCAGTAATAGCTGCGATTGTAGCTTTCCAGTTCCCAAAACCAAGTGGTTGGAAGAAAAAGGCAAAACCATGGCCGATTGAAGCCAGGATACTTTGATTTGTCTCGACTGGTGCCAAAGCCCAGCTGTATGAACTAGCAAACCAAATGATGATATTGGTTACGAAGATAATAGTCCCCGCACGTTTGATAAAGCTTATTGCCTTATCGGAAGAATAACGAAGAACAGTTTGAATTTGCGGAAGATGGTAGGAGGGCAATTCCATGATAAATGGACTCGCCAAGCCACCGAGTTGCTTTGTTTTTTTCAATGCCAAACCAGAAAGAATAATGGCTCCCATACCAATGAAATATGCGCTGGGTGCAATCCAAGGATTGCCAGGGAAAAAAGCACCTGCAACGAGTGAAATAATCGGAAGTTTGGCTGAACAAGGCATAAAAGTAGCTGTCATAATAGTGATTTTTCTATCTTGTTCGTTCTCAATTGTTCGACTAGCCATTACTCCAGGAACACCACACCCTGTAGCAATCAGCATCGGGATAAAGGATTTACCTGATAGGCCAAAACGTCTAAAAATTCGGTCCATGACAAAGGAAATGCGACTCATGTATCCAATATCTTCTAAGATTCCTAGACAGAAGAAGAGTACAAAAATCTGTGGCACAAAGCCGAGTATAGCCCCACAACCAGCTACAATTCCATCAAGTACTAAAGATTGTAACCAGCCAGCAATTTCAAAGGTATCAAGAAGATTTTGAATAATATCTGGAACAAATTGGCCAAACAATACATCGTTGACCCAGTCAGTCCCAATAGTTCCTACGGTTTGGATAGCAAGAAAGTAGGTTAGCCACATAACGAGTGCAAAAATAGGAAGTGCGAGAAAGCGGTTGGTTACAATTTGGTCCACTTTATCAGAAATATTAAGGCCGTTTCCAATTTCTTCTTGGACGGAGCTCGAAATGGTTTCAATGAATTGGTATCGTTGGTTGACAATTATGGCTTCGATATCATCCGAATAGATTTTCTCCAAAATCATGATAATTTCAGATAAATCTGCTTTTTCAGTTTCTCCGAAATTGAGTTGATGTAAAATGTCTGAATCTTGTTCTAAAGCCTTGATAGCATAAAAGCGTTGTTGTGTAGTAGGGATTGTTTGAGGTAACAATTCAATCACTTGAGCGATAGCTGCCTCAAATTGTTTCTCATATTGCGGAAAATAAGGTGTGCTAGATTGGGTGCTCGTTCTTTCAACTTCGCTGAGCAGTTGAGGGATACCCATCTTTTTTAATGCACTAATTGATTGAATGGGGCAACCTAGCTGGTGAGATAACTGATCTACTTTAATACTCCGTCCCTGTTGTTTCAAAGTATCGGTCATATTCAATGCAATAACGGTTGGGATACCCATCTCAAGTAATTGGAGAGTTAGATATAGATTCCGTTCCAGATTCGTTGCATCTACAACATTTAAAATGGCTGCTGGTTGAGCAGTTAGGAGGTAGTCTCTAGCAACCATCTCTTCGGAAGTGTAGGGTGAGAGGGAATAAATTCCGGGAAGATCTTGCAGATCCAAGTGTGATCGTTTTTTTATGTTTCCTGATTTTCTTTCAACCGTTACTCCTGGCCAATTTCCAACTCGTTGGTTGGTTCCTGTCAGGAGGTTGAAAAGGGTGGTCTTTCCACTGTTTGGATTACCCACTAAGGCTATCTGTTTATTCATGTATTCACCTAGCTTTCAACTTGAACGAGAATCATTTGTGCTTCCGATTTCCGGAGAGTTAATTGGTAGCCACGAAGTGTTATTTCTAAAGGGTCGCCTAATGGAGCAACATTTTTAAGAAGAAGTTGTGTATGTTTCGTTATACCCATATCCATGAGGCGACGACGTAGGGCGCCTGTCGCACAGATTTCGATAACTTTGGCACTGCTACCAATTGGAAGATCTGATAGGGCCAAGGATTGCTCTTGTTCTGATTTTTCTTCTAAAACCAAACTATTGAGAACAGATTGATCTAGGGCCAAACGACTGGCTTTGACCTGGATGATTGCATTGTCTTTTGTTTTTGAAATGATTCGAATTTCTTGTCCTATCTTTAACCCAAGATGGTTCAAATGTTTGCGAACATCTTCTTGTAATTGAATGTCCTTTACAAGATAAATTTGTCCAATTTGCAGTGTTTGCATGTTCATTCGGCATCCTTTGTGATTTTTATAACAAAATTATAACACAAATACTTAAAAATGTCAGATAATTTTTAGATATATGTTAGTTTTAATGATACTGGAAAATATTTTGTTCACGGGCTTATTTTGAGGGTAAATTCTCAAAGTAAATTCTAGTTCCCGTCCTTCCAGAAGTTACTCTGAGAAAACTGCATAAAATCAACAGAATTTAGTCTCAGACTAAGTTCTGTTTTTGACTACAAATGTTGATAATAGTGAGTTTTAGGGTTGAAAATGTTGAAAAAAAGGGTACACTAAAGTTACTGGCTCTGAGACGTCTCAAAGTAAGTTCTAGTTATCTGGAATTTGGGATGGGACAAGTTCCTTTCTATTTTGAAATTATTTTTTAATAAAAACTAGCGATTACTTATCTAATAATCGTGGGGATTGGATGACGTTCTCAGGGTCAATTTTAGAGATCCCCAAAAGTGTTGCCAATTCCTCACCGTAGGTAAATGTAAAGAGTTCATAAGCTGATTTTCCGTTGAAAGAAGCCCGTTTGACGCTGTTGACATGCGAACAAACTAG
>NZ_JAIMDU010000026.1:0-32424 GCF_019794615.1 Streptococcus suis | reverse complement strand
CCTTTTTGTGCGCCCTAAATACAAAAACTATTCCCGTCTTGTCATCAACTGCTCAGACGGGAATAGTTTCTTTAGCTGCTTAAATGCTTAACTTAATGACATTGAGCACAAGCCTGGCTTGACCAGTGGGATAAAAAAGTTGCTGCTGCCAAAGAAGAACTCAGTGGAGTTGTAGATACAAGTGCGACATTTACAGTGATGGACTTCTTTGATAAAAACATCTTCCTCTACGGAAACAACTTTGGCCGTGGTGGTGAATTGGTTTACAGAGCGCTTGGTTTCGCTGCTCCTGCTAAAGTCCAAGAAGATGTCATCAATAAGGATGGCTGGTTTGGCATTTCGCAAGAAGCCCTTCCAGACTATGTTGGTGACTACCTTCTTGTAAATGTTAATGAAACAACCAAAGACGCCGCATCATCACTAAAAGAAAGCGACATTTGGAAAAATTTACCTGCTGTCAAAAATGGACATATCATTGAAGTTGATTATAACCTCTTCTACTTCTCAGATCCTATGTCACTCGATTTGCAAATAGACGCCTTTGTCTCTGCATTAAAAGAGATTCAGTAAAAGGAATGAACTATGAATAGAGTAATACGTTCTCATTCTTCAAGGAGAGGAGCTGGACATCTAGTCCAGCCTCTTCTTGTTTTTTTCATCATTAGCCTGCTTTTCGTAATCGGTGCCTATTTGAGTTTGCGATTTGGTGCTATTTCTTACAGTCATCAGCAACTCGTAGAAACACTGCGCCATCCGATGACAGATTCATCCGTGCAGGATGTCATCATTGATTTACGATTGCCTCGAATGGTGGCTGCCATCTTGGTTGGAGCTGCTATGGCTCAAGCAGGAGCAATGATGCAGGGAATAACGCGCAATGCAATCGCAGATCCTGGCTTATTAGGAATCAATGCTGGAGCAGGACTCGCCCTCATCCTTGGCTATGCCATTTTTGGTAGCTTGCATTACAGTCAAATTTTAGTGATCTGTTTGCTCGGTTCTTGCCTAGCAGCTGGTCTGGTCTTTGGTCTCTCTTACCAAGTGCAAAAAGGCTATCATCAACTCCGTTTGATTTTGTCGGGTGCAATGGTAGCCAGCTTATTTTCCGCAATAGGGCAGGCCATTACCATCTATTTCGACCTATCAACAACTGTGATTGGTTGGCAAGCAGGGGGATTGGTACAGGTAAACTGGAAGATGCTGGCCATCATCGCTCCTCTTATCATCATTGGCCTCATCCTTGCCCAACTCTTTTCACATCAGCTGACCATCCTAAGTCTTAACGAGACAGTTGCTAAAAATCTTGGTCAACAAACTGTACTGATGACCTTGGTATTGTTGGGTATCGTCCTTTTGCTCTCAGCTGCTGCAGTGGCACTGGTGGGTTCCCTATCATTTGTTGGGCTCATCATTCCACATTTTATCCGTATGTTTACAGGAAAAAATTACAAACTGCTCTTACCTTTAACAGCTTTTGCTGGGGCTAGTTTCCTGATCTGGGTAGACTTGGTTTGTCGTTCGATCAACCCACCTGCTGAAACACCTATCAGTGCAGTTATCAGTATCATCGGCTTACCTTGTTTCCTATGGCTGATTCGAAAGGAGAAACACCTTTGATAAGACGTCATAACTATCTCAAGATTTTTTCATTCCTCCTCATCCTCTTATCTGCTGGTTTTCTCATCTCCTTATCCATTGGATACGCCAACTCGTCCTTTTCAGATGTGATGGATGTCATCAGTGGACGAGCCAGCTCCTCAACTCTCCTTATCATTGGTCGAATTCGTTTACCGAGAATAATCGCCTCAATGATTGGAGGGGCTTCCCTCGCTTTAGCTGGACTCTTATTACAAACATTAACGCGAAATCCTCTGGCTGATTCTGGCATATTGGGAATTAATGCTGGAGCTGGTCTTGTTGTAGCACTCTTTGTTGGACTTTCATCAACAATTAGCCCAACCTTCGTACATACGTTGCCACTATTTGCCATGATAGGAGGCGGATTAACTATTTTTCTAGTTTACTGGATTGCTCGAAAAAAACTATATGGCATCCATCCAACCCGCTTGATTATCACAGGGGTCGGTATCTCGAGCATGTTATCTGGCATCATGGTCAGCCTAATTAGTCGCTTGGATGATTTCAAAATGGAATACATCGTCCAGTGGCTCAGCGGACGAGTAAATGGTGGGGATTGGAAGACTATCGCAATCTATACGCCACTTCTTCTCATCGTTTGGCTAGCAACATATAGTCGTAGTCGTTCCCTCAATATTATGAATCTCAATGACCAGACAGCCATGGCATTGGGACTCCACTTACAACGCGAAAGACAGATTACCTTGGTACTGGCTACCGCCTTAGCCTCTCTCAGTGTCATATTAGTTGGTAATATCACCTTTGTTGGTCTCATTGCTGGTCACGTTGTTCGCAAGTGGTTAGGAAATGACCATCGTGTCATTATTCCAGCCAGTATGCTGGTGGGAAGTTTTATCCTCCTTTCAGCTGACACAATTGGACGTGCGCTACTTGTCGGAACAGGCATCCCAACCGGTATTATCGTCTCCCTTATCGGCGCTCCCTATTTTCTGTGGTTACTAAAACAAGAAGGCTAGATGACTCTAGCCTTCTTGTTATTTTTCTAAGTAAAGTTCAATATCCTCTTTCAGTTTTAATGGACTAGTCGTTGGTAAATACCGCTTAACCACGCGCCCTTGTCTATCGACCAAAAACTTGGTAAAATTCCACTCGATTCGACCGCCTAGTAAGGTCGATTTTTCTTTCTTGAGATAGCGATATAGTGGACTGGCTTCAGCTCCATTTACGGCAATTTTAGCAAAACGAGGAAAAGTTGTGACGTAAGTCAAACTGCAGGTCTGATTGATTTCTTCATCAGAACCGGGAGCCTGATTTAAAAATTGATTGCAAGGAAAATCGAGCACGACAAAACCTTTGTCTTTATAAGTATCATAGAGTTCTTGCAATTCCTTGTATTGAGGTGCCAACCCACAACCTGGCGCCGTATTGACAACTAAAAGAACCTGACCCTGAAAATCACACATGGACTGGTCTGTTCCATCTTGTTTTTGAACTGTAATATCATAAATGCTCATTCTCATTTCCTTCATTAATCAAAATAAGTTAACAAATGTTCCATTTCATTTGGACTGAGTTGTCTGTATGCACCTCGTTCCAAATCTCCGAGCTCAAACCCACCAAAAGCGATGCGTTTGAGATAGGTGACCTTGAGACCATAGGCCAAAAACATCTTCTTAACCTGATGAAATTTGCCTTCAGCCAGCTTGATGGTCGCTCTGCTATGGTCCAAAGTAGCTTCCAAAATAGTTAAGTCTGCAGGCTGACACCGTGTTCCATCCAAGAATGCAATGCCTGAGGCAAAAAATGCAGGTGCATCCTCTCCCAACCGTCCATTCACCTCTACATAATAGACCTTTTCCACATGATGGCTGGGATGGAGCATCCGGTAGCCGAGCGGACCGTTGTTGGTGATAAGGACTAGACCTTCGGTGTCCCTGTCTAAACGACCGACGGGGTAGAGACCTTCCCTACTGTCTTGTGGGGAAATCAAGTCGATGACAGTTTGGTGGTCTTTATCCCTCACAGCTGAAACGACTCCAGCTGGTTTGTAAAGTAAATAATAGGCAGAGCCTTTTAATGCAACTTTTTTACCTGAGACTTGGATCGTTTGCAACTCTGGGTCAACAATTTGGCTTAGGCTTTGAGCGGGTTGCCCATCAATGACAATCTGTTGGGACTTAAATAATTTCTTTACCTGCTTGCGGGAGCCAATCCGAGCCGCCTCCATACACTTGTCCAATCTCATGAGACTATTTTACCACAAATCGTTTCACTTGACTTTGAAAGAGAATAGCCTATAATACTAATTAGTGATATATGTTTACAAAGGAAATCCAATCTTCCTAGAGGATTTCCTATTTTTTCAGTAAGGGAGAAAATTCATGGGACTTTTACAAGATGGTAAATGGGTGGATCAATGGTATGACACCAAGTCAACAGGCGGTAAGTTTGTTCGTACTGTCACACAATTTCGCAACTGGATTACTCCTGATGGGCAAGCAGGTCCAACAGGAAAAGGTGGTTTCAAAGCGGAATCAGGTCGCTATCACCTTTACATTTCACTAGCTTGTCCTTGGGCAAGTCGGACCTTAATCATGCGAAAATTGAAAGGTCTAGAAGACCACATTACTCTGTCAATCGTCCATCCGCTCATGTTGGAAAATGGTTGGACTTTTGCGGACGGACCTGGTGTCATCAAGGATTCCCTCTTTAACAGCGACTATTTGTATCAGGTATATTTAAAAGCTGATCCAAATTACACTGGTCGTGTCACTGTTCCAGTTCTTTGGGATAAGCAAACCAACACGATTGTCAATAACGAATCCGCTGAAATCATGCGCATGTTTAACACTGCTTTCAACGACATTACAGGTAACTATGAGGACTTCTATCCGGAACACCTGCAAACTGAAATCGATGCTATGAATGATTTTGTCTATCCAAACATCAATAACGGAGTCTACAAGGCAGGTTTTTCAACGAATCAGGCAGTTTATGAAAAAGAAGTAAAAAACCTTTTTGCCGCCTTGGATAAATTGGAAGAGCATCTGGCAGACAAGGACTATCTAGTGGGCAATCAGTTGACAGAGGCTGATATTCGTCTCTTCACGACCTTGGTTCGCTTTGATGCTGTCTATTTTGGTCACTTCAAATGTAATATAAAAGCCTTGGTCGACTATCCAAATCTGTGGCATTACACCAAGCGACTTTACAACCATGCTGGTATTGCAGAAACGGTGAATTTCGACCATATCAAGCAGCATTACTATGGTAGCCATAAAACCATTAACCCAACAGGTATTGTCCCAGTCGGCCCTGACTTGGACTGGACAATTGAAAACTAGGGACATGTTTGTTGCACTAAGGGTGCTTAAAAGATCAGGAAATAAGCATAAGTAAAA
Source organism: Streptococcus suis (assembly GCF_019794615.1). Taxonomy (GTDB): domain Bacteria; phylum Bacillota; class Bacilli; order Lactobacillales; family Streptococcaceae; genus Streptococcus; species Streptococcus suis_AI. The sequence goes on along the minus strand of NZ_JAIMDU010000026.1, from coordinate 27,424 downwards.
CGGATCTGGAAAAAACTCGAAATCCTACTAATATTTTTTTAATTATGATAAATAAGGAACCGCATGAAATCAACGTTTTTTGACGAAGGATTTCATGTGGTTTTGCTATTTTTAGACTTTTTGCTTAGCTCCGTTTTTTTTGTGATGGCTCAAGGTAAGAAAAGTTATTGACTGTCAATTTTCTAACCTAGATTTCTATACCACAACTTAATGGTTTATAGTGATAAATATTGCTTATATTTTTCACTGGAAAAAGACAAAGAGAGCACAATTTTTATTTCTAATGAAAGGTATAATCCATTGTGCGTTTTTCAACTATCCTAATTTACTTGCAGCTGCTTGGTCAATAATCAACACTACATCGTTATGTTTTTGGAGAATACTTGCTGGCACTTCTTCCGTAACTTCTCCTTCGACCATAGCTTTAATCGCATCTGCTTTTTCTTCCCCATAAGCCATGAGAACAATGGTCTTGGCTGCCATAATATTGGCAATCCCCATTGAAATCGCTTGTTTTGGAACATCTTCTGAATGAGCAAAGAAACGAGCGTTGGCTTCAATGGTTGATGGTGCCAAATCAACTACACGAGCAATAGCATCAAATGACGCTCCTGGTTCATTAAAACCGATATGACCGTTGCGACCAATTCCTAAAATTTGGAAATCTACCGGATGGTCTGCCAAAATCTGATTGTAACGGGCAATTTCCTCGGTCAAGTCGTTTGCCAAGCCATTTGGTAAAAATGATTGTTTGAATGGTTTGGCATTGAAAAGATTCTCTTTCATAAAGTGAACATAGGACTGGTCACTGTCTTCACCCAATCCCACGTACTCATCCAGATTGACGGAAGTCACATCAGAAAAGTCCAAATCTGATTCGCGAAGGGCCGAATAAAATTCCAGTGGGCTAGAACCCGTTGCCAAACCAAGTACTTTTGCACCATTAGCCAACTTTTCTCTCAACAAATCAACAGCTAGTACCGCACCTTCAACTTGATTGTTTACAACATGAATTTTCATATGGTTCACCTCTTACATCTTTCTTAAGTATATTATATGGTATATACCAATTTTTGTCAATTGATATATACCAATTCTTTCCCTTCAACCTCACGATTTACTAAAATTGTGATATAATAATTACATGACACAAGAATTATTGATCTTATTTTTTACAGGAATTGCTCTCTGTTTAATCGGTTATTTTATTCCAAGACCCAAAAGCATAAAAATTATCCTAACGATTATTGGAATAATACTCATTCTCTTCCCGTTTGCCCTGTTGATGTATTTGATGGCTGTATTATTTTAGATTAAGGAGAGTATATGAATACTGCAGATTTTGATTTTGATTTACCAGAAGAACTGATTGCCCAAGTTCCGCTTGAGAAGCGTGACAGCTCAAAACTTCTCATTCTCGACCGCGAGAAGCACAGCATGGTTGATAGCCATTTTGACCATATAATTGACCAGCTTCACCCAGGTGATGCCCTTGTGATGAACAACACGCGCGTTCTGCCTGCCCGCCTCTACGGCTATAAGCCCGAAACCAACGGTCATGTGGAACTTTTACTTTTGAAAAATACCCAAGGTGATCAGTGGGAGGTTCTTGCCAAACCAGCGAAGCGCTTGAAAGTCGGTACGACTGTTGCCTTTGGAGATGGACGTTTGACAGCTACCATTGTAGAGGAATTGGAACACGGAGGCCGAATCGTTGAATTCACTTACGATGGAATCTTCTTAGAAGTCTTAGAAAGCCTCGGTGAAATGCCACTCCCTCCATATATTCATGAAAAATTAGAAGACCGCGAACGTTACCAAACAGTTTACGCCAAAGAAAATGGTTCTGCTGCAGCACCAACTGCCGGCCTCCATTTTACCCAGGAACTACTTGAAAAAATTGAAGCCAAAGGTGTGAAATTAGTCTATCTGACACTACATGTTGGTCTTGGAACCTTTCGCCCAGTCTCTGTCGAAAACGTTGATGAGCATGAGATGCATTCAGAATTTTACAACCTAACCGCTGAAGCCGCTCAAACCCTCAATCAAGTCAAAGAAAATGGTGGACGGATCGTTGCAGTTGGAACCACTTCTATTCGCACACTGGAAACCATTGGGAACAAATTTGATGGGCGTTTAGAAGCAGATTCTGGATGGACAAATATTTTCATCAAACCAGGCTATACCTTCCGAATTGTCGATGCCTTTTCAACCAATTTCCATCTTCCAAAATCCACCTTGGTCATGCTTGTTTCAGCTTTTGCAGGTAGAGAATTTACCTTAGAAGCTTATAAACATGCTGTTGAAGAACGTTATCGCTTCTTTAGTTTTGGAGATGCCATGTTTATTCAATAAAATTACTTAATTGAGGTTACTTCCATGAATAAGATTGAAAGTCGTCATAAGTTAATTCTGTCATTAGTAAAAGAGAAAAAAATCCGGACTCAACAAGAACTGCAAGAATTACTGGAATTGAACGGTGTATCCGTTACCCAGTCCACACTATCGCGTGACATTAAATTACTTAATTTAGTAAAAGTCAATGAAGATACATCTTCTCACTACATTGTCAATCCGATTATGCCAACACGATGGGAAAAACGACTTCGTCTATATATGGAAGATGCTTTGATTATGCTAAAACCAGTACAGCACCAAGTTGTATTAAAAACACTTCCAGGACTTGCTAGTTCTTTTGGCTCAATACTTGATGCCATGGAAATTCCAGAGATTGTCGCTACACTTTGTGGCGATGATGTCTGTCTCATTATTTGCCACGATACTGAAGCAGCCTTAGCTTGTTTTGAATATCTTACTCAATTTACTCCACCTTTCTTTTTATCAAAGGAATAAGAAAAATATCCTAGGTTACATGTGATTGCCTAGGATATTTTATTTTTATCGAAATTGATTATATGCTTCTTTCTTTAAATTACTGATGGAGAGCATGGCTGCAAAGCTAATAAGATACAGGCTTGAAAGAAAAATCATGACAACAGCTGTGCTGGATGCATCTAAAATCATCCCGATGATGACAGAAGAAAATCCGCCAATGGCACGTCCAACATTTAAGATCACATTATTGGCTGTTGAGCGAATATGATGCGGATAGAGCCTTGTAATCATTGCTCCGTAACCAGCAAACATTCCATTTACAAAGAAACCAACAATCATACCGCCCAGAATCATCGTGATTTGAGAATTTGCAAACTGGAATAAGAAGACACAAACTGCTGACGACAGTAAAAAGGCGCTGTAAACAGGACGAGGACCAAATTTGTCAAGAATTTGTCCAAATACTAACATTCCTATGCACATCCCTAAAATGGTGGTCACCATCCACAGTGATGAATCTTTCACGCTAATCTTTAAACTAGTTTGAATAATAGTCGGTAACCAGTTCATCATCCCAAAATAACCAGCAATCTGCACAGTTGTCATCACCATTAGAGCCAGCGTTTGTCTAGCTAGAGCAGGCGTCTTGAAGAGTTGACCAACATGGGCAACTTCAGTATCTATTGGATCCTCTCCCTCAGTATGGTCCTTAATGTTTTCATCATCAATTGCAAATTGCATCCAAAGCACCAACAAAAGTGGTGCTAATCCAAAGAGAAATAAACCTTTCCAACCCAATGTTGGGGCTAACCAACCTGCTAGTAGGGCCGATGTGATGGAACCAACTTGACCAGCAATCCCATTTAGCGAAGAGATTCGTCCCATTTTTTCCTTGGGTACAATACCTGCCATGATGGCTATCGCGACCCCATATTCACCACCAACACCTATACCAGCAATAAAGCGCATAATATAAAGATAAGGCAAGCTAGTTGTGAAATATATGAGTCCAGTTGCAATAGCAAAGATTACAATGGTCCACTTAAAGACTTTAAACTTATTATAACGGTCAGCTAGGACACCAAAGACGAGTCCACCTAGAAGCATTCCTAAATTCGTAATGGTGGCTATCCATCCTGCTTGAGCACTCGAAATAGAAAGCTCTTTGATAATACTGGCCATGGAAAACGAGAGGAACATGACATTTAAATCATCCGTTCCGGAGGCAACAATGGCAGAAGCAAGGGCACGTCGATTATTTTTATCGAGTGAAAGATGTAACATAAGAATCTCCTTTTAATGGCAGCTCTCAGACTGTCTTTATTAAATTGAGAAAAACTTCAAACAAATAAGGATTGGAAAAAGTATCCAATCCCGCCTGTTATCGATAGTAGTTAATAGATCATCTCTAACAAATTTCTAGGAAGAGATGTTTCTGTGTAAACTGCTAACTTTCTTGTCTCACGGGACACGTTTAAAGTTATCAACAATTTCTACTAGTGTAGCTCACTTCTAGCTATTTGTCAAGAAGAGTATGGTAAAGTCACGCCGTACGCATGAAAACTTTCTTCTCTCCTTTTGCACCCGTAAATAACCGCTTTAAACTTGGTATCTACCTTTTTACAACCACCTTATCCTCGATGTCCAAATAATTGTGGCAAATAATCCTCCAAATGGACAGAAATATAGCGTTGTTTGCGACGGTAGCTCAACTTCTCCTTTGGGAATGTCATCATTTGTAGGAGATGAAGACAAACTTTGCGAATAGCATTCAAATTGAAGGCGGCTCGTTTATCTAAGGTTTGGTTCTTATCTTCTCGGTAAACCACATCTAACAACCAATGTAGGCTCTCAACCGACCAATGACCACGAACAACCTGAGAAAAAGTTTGCACATCACTCTTGAAACTGAGGATAAAGTATCGAACTTCTTCCGTAATGATGCCGTCTTTATCAATGGTATTCTTAGTCATCCCAATCCCACGAAGGTTCTGCCATTTTGGGTGTCGTTGGCTCAGCCATTTCACATCGTGAGAAACCCAGTAGTCCCTCACCTCAATCTGACTGCGTGCCTTTTCGATGGTCTGATAATGACAGCCTTTCTCTGTCAACTTAGATTATAATTTGGCATCACTAAAATAAAGGTCAATATCCTCATGGAGAGTACCTTGATTTCCTTTGACTGCCAAGCAGTAGTCACCCTTACCTCCTATAATCACATCTACGATATCAGTCTGAGTTCCCATGGCATCAATCGTGACAACACTCTTACGGAGGTCTAGCTGACGCAAGAGGCGAGGAATGGCTGTAATTTCATTGCATTTATCCTCAACAGCTACCTGTCCAAGGCTAATCCGATTACCACCATCATAAGCAGTGACAATATGAGTAGGAGATTGGTATTTCCCTCGGTTTCCCCGAATCGTTTTTCCGTCAACGGCGATCAGTTTGGAAAAATTAGCCGTTTCTGAAGAGGCTTCGAAAGACAGTTTCAGTTCTTTCAAGAAATCTGGATTAACCATACTCACTACACGTTCCAAGGTATCATGAGAAGGACAACCATTACTCAAGTCAACGTATTCTCCCAAGACAGATTCGTTCATTTCGATGAAATCTTCCATCTCTTTCCATGTTTCAATCCCTGCCAATTGACAAACGAAAACTAGAAAGAGAATGGTAGATAAGGGATAGCGGATTTTCCAAGCTTGACGGCTATCGTACTCTTCTTTGTGCTCTTCTATGGATAAAAGAAAATCAATCATTGTAGTTCACCTCTATTCTACTGTACTACAATGATTGATATCTAGTTATGATTTTCGCTTTCTGAAAACGATTTTTTCTTCATGCGTTTGTCGTGGGTAAAGGTAAAAGATTAGCCAACTTGGAAAACAACAATTTAAAGTCTTTTGATTTAATAGTTAGTTGTTCGATGGAATACTCCATAAACCATCATTATTTTCTTCTAAATACGCTGCAAATTCATCAGATTGATATGCTTCAACAATATCTTTCGCCCACTGACTATTTTTATTTTCTTCTTTTACAACAACTTGTAGCCATAAATGGTCTGCGATATCTTCCTTCAACAAAGCTGTTGATGGATCAATTTTTGCTGAATATACAATTGCACCGACAATGACAGCATAATCAAAGTCATCTAATGCTGGAGGAATTTGTGCTGACTCAACAAGAATAAATTCAATATTATATTTATTATCGACAATATCATCAACTGTCAACGCCGTTCTATCTGCAGTTTTATCCAGAGTAATCCAATTGGCTTTCTCTATAATTGCTAAGGCACGAGATGTATTGGATGGATCGGAAGGTATAGCAATTTTTGCACCATTTTTTATTTCATTTAGACTTTTATGGTTTGATGAGTATAGAGCCGCTGCAACAGTAGGAATTGGAGTCAAAGCAACTAGATTGGCATTATTACTACTATTGAAGTTATTCATATATGCAGTATGTTGCTCTACATTAACGTCAATATCACCCTCTGCAAGCGCCGTATCATTCTGTACCAAATCAGAAAATTCAGTAACCTCAAACGAATATCCTTTTTTTTCAAGTATAGGTATGATTGCATCTTCAAATAAAACGGTATAGGGCCCTGCTGCTTTTCCATAATGAATAATTTTATTTTCAGAAATATTTTCCGCACTTTTTTCAGTGTTGCATGCCCCTAATATAAATGTCAACGCAGTCAATCCTAAAACAAACAAGCATTTTTGTAAATTCCTAAACATTTTTATTCCCCTTTAATTTCTAAAATAATTTGCTAAATAATTTCCAATTCCTTGTAATGATTGTACAAAAACAATTAATATTAGTACTGTCGTAACCATCAAAACAGTATTAAAACGTTGATAACCATATGTTAACGCTAAATCACCTATGCCTCCTCCTCCAATAATTCCAGCCATCGCAGTTGCCCCCAACAGACCAATACTTCCAGTTGTAATAGTTAAAATGAGTGAGGACTTTGCCTCTGGTAAAAGAAAATAATAAATAATCTGCCACCAACTTGCTCCCATGCTTTGGGCAGCTTCAAGTATCCCTTTTTTTACTTCTAGCAATGAATTTTCAATTAACCGTGCTAAATAGGGAGCGATATAAACTACTAATGGAACAATTGCTGCGCTCGTTCCAATTCTTGTCCCAACAATCAATTTTGTGACTGGTGAGATAAAAATTAGCAAGATTACAAATGGTAGAGAGCGAAAAATATTTACTAAATTACTAACTATAGTGAATACTATTCGATTTTCTTTTAGACCTCCTGGTCTAGTAGTAACTAATAGCAATGCAATAGGGATTCCTATTATTAAACCAAATAAAAGTGATAGGGTTAGCATATATATCGTTTGAACACCTGATTCTGCTAATCTTTCTAACTTAATTCCCAATAGTTTCTCCACCTATAATTCACCCAACCTTTCTATTGATACATTTTGTTCTATTAGGTATTCTTCAATTGCCGAGAAGTTGAAGTAATCCCCCTCTATTTTAACGATTAATATCCCTAACAGATCGTTTCTTAATTCACTAATGGATGCCGCAAGAATGCTAATCTTAATATTAAAAACTAGTGCTAATGAATGTAATATTCCATCTCCAGCATGTCTTCCTACGAATATGAGTTTAGCAACGGTATCAGTAGGTAATAATTGCTCACTGATTATTCTCGGAACTCTGTTGCTCACAACAGTTTCTACAAATCGTTTTGTTATTTCTTGCTGCGGGTTTTTAAAAATTTCCAGAGTATCTCCTTGTTCAACAATTTTTCCAGCTTCCATTATTGTAATTTGATCACAAATTTTTCGAATCACATCCATTTCATGAGTAATTAATAATATTGTAACCCCGAATTGTTCATTTACTTTCACTAATAAGTCTAATATTGCATCTGTTGTATGTGGATCTAAAGCGCTAGTTGCCTCATCACACAAAAGGATTTCTGGATTTGTAGCTAGTGCTCGCGCAATACCAATTCGCTGTTTTTGACCTCCTGAGAGCTGAGAGACTTTCACATTCGCCTTTTCTTTCAAACCAACGAAATCAAGTAGGGTGTTGACCCGATCTTCTTGATCTTTTTTAGAAACTTTAGTAAGAATAAGTGGTAAAGCAATATTTTGAAACACAGTTTGACTTTCCAATAAATTAAACTGCTGAAATACCATACCAATATTTTTTCGAAGAGCATTTAATTCATTCTCAGGCAACTGTGTTAGGATTTTTCCTTGAACTTCAACTTCTCCTTTATCAGGTTTTTCCAAACCATTTACTAATCGTAATAAGGTTGATTTCCCGGCACCAGAATAGCCAATTACACCATAAATGCTCCCTTTTTTCACATGTAATGAGACATCTTGTAAAGCTGAAATCACTCTTCCGTTAACAAAATATGATTTTGAGACCTGTTCAATCTTAATCATTCTTTTCTCCTCTCAAAATCTTTAATGTTTGTAAAGCAAGTTGAGTGTAAATTTCTGAGGCTTTTGAGAGCGGTTCAGGTGAAACTTGAAACTTTGGATGATGATTTGGGTAGGTTATCCCTGTTCCAATCTGCCAATAAACACCTGGAATTTTCTCTTGATAAAAAGCAAAGTCCTCACCTCCAAGATTCTGCTTTGGCACTACTACATTCAATCCTGCTTGTTTAGCAATTTCACTGATTACTTCAACCCATTTAGGATGATTTCGTGTGGCAGGTGGACCTTTTATCCAATCAATCGAATAGTCAACATTGTATGCCATAGCAATATGGCTAACAATATCATAAAACCGTTGTTTAAAAAGTTTTCGTTCGCTTGCTTTAAGAGTACGAATTGTTCCCTCAACTGTGGCGTGTTCAGGTATAACATTCCAAGTACTTCCAGCTTGAACATGGGTAAGACTCAATAAACTAGATTGAAAAGGATCACTATTTCGACTAACAATTGTTTGTAATGACTGAATTAATGCACCTACAGCTACAATTGGGTCCTTACTAAGTTCTGGTTTTGCTGCATGCGATCCTATCCCTTTCAGATGTATTTTAAAACGATCTACTGCACCTGTCATTTCACCTTCTCGGACCGACACTGTACCAATTGGAAATTCTCCTGTTACATGGATACCATGAATCACTTCCACATCGTCTAGTACACCGGTCTCAATGATTTTAAGTGCCCCAATAGATGACTCTTCTGCAGGTTGAAAAACCAGCTTAACAGTTCCTGAAAAAGTTGAACGATTTTGATGTAATAAAATCGCTACTCCAATTAAGGTAGTTGTGTGAAAATCATGTCCACATGCATGCATCACACCTTCTCTTTCTGATTTCCATTCTAATTCAGTTTCTTCATGGACAGGTAATGCATCAATATCCGCTCGTAAAGCTATAGTAGGTCCTGCTCCTTTAGACCCCTGAATTGATGCAACCAATCCTGTTTCTAATGGAAGGTTTATAATGTCTATTCCGTATTTTTCTAATAATTCACGAATCTTTTCAGTGGTTTCAAATTCCTGATATGATAATTCTGGATGTTGATGAAACCATTTAAACAATTGTTCAAGTTCCTTTTGAATTTCCATGCATAATCCTCCTAGTTCCAACTATTTACACTAAAATAGTGCCTGTTAGTTGGTACAAATATTATCACATATTTGTATCTAGAACCAATACATATTATTTATTACGGCGATAGAATATTTTTATAGCAAATACTTTAATGTACTCTAAAATAGATATAAATATACTCAAATAGATGAATCGTCTAATCTTTCTATGAAAAAAACACCTCGTATTTTTCAACACGAGATGCTTTACAGTTTAATGCATTTCTCCAGCTAAGCGATAGACTGCTTCTGCGTAGATATCCATCGTTTTATCTAAATCCTTCAACGGCATCCGTTCATTTTCCTGATGCTCAGTTTGCTCCGTATCTGGGAAACAGGCTCCAAAGGCCACACAGTTTTTCATGGTTCGAGCGAAGGTTGCACCACCTGATGAGATAGGCTGACTAAGGGTATCGCCCGTTTTTTCTTGGTAGACTGCCATTAAGGTCTGAACCAATTCACTGTCCAAAGGGACATATAAAGCTGGTAAGTAGTCAAATTCTTGATAGTCTAAACCATAAGTTGCTGCCTTTTCACTCAAGATATGCACCAAATGTTCCTTATTCGCAAGAACAGGAATCCGCATATCAATCCGAATTTCAGATTTTTTAGGCTGAATCGTGAGACCCGAAATATTGAAACTAAGGGTTCCAGAAGGTTCATCCGTGACATCGTCAAATAATCTGAAACCTGTTGCATCTTCCCCTACTGCATTGGCAATGAAATCAATCGCAGGATGGCCAACAAATTTTTGGAGCGCAATGGCCAATCGAACGATCGCATTGATTCCCTCTGCAGCATCCTTGGCATGTTTTGAAATGCCTAAAACAATCACTCGATCATCATCCATTTCATAATCGAATCCTAATTGATCCAATTCAGCAACCAAACTGGCCAACAAATGCCCTGAATAACTAGCCTTTGCAGGTACAACATTATAAGCTGTTCCAGCCTCCACCGTTAAAATACGGTCTCCAGGACCAACAAGTTTTGCTTGTAACAGACCTTTTTCTGCATAAGTCAAGGGGAAAGAAGAATCTGGTGCAAATCCCATCGTCGCAACTTCTTCTAGTTGATTATACCGATTCATACACCGCCATAAGGTTTCTTCGTCTGTTCCAAAGATAAACCGAATACGTTTGGTAAACGTGACACCAGCATCCATTAAGGCCTTGACCGCAAATAAAGCTGCCATGGAAGGACCCTTATCATCTTGAACCCCTCGGCCAACCAAATGGTCATTTTTTATGGTTGCTTCAAAAGGGGGAGTTTCCCAATTCGAGAGGTCACCAGCTGGAACGACATCTAAATGACAAAGAATTGCCAACAATTCATCCCCTTGACCGATTTGGGCATAACCATAATACCCTTCCGGATCGAGATAAGTTGAAAAACCCAGTTTTTCAGCCATGGACAGCGTGTATTCTAAAACATCTTGAATAGCTTGTCCAAAAGGAGTACTGGTCTGATGTTCTTGCAATACAGAGGGAAAGGCGACTAATGCTTGAATAGCCGCCACACAAGCCTGCTTGTGCTCCTCAGTAATAAATGAATGTTCCTTCATTGTCTCTCCTTTCATACACAATTTATGGATCGGAGTAAGACCTACCATTTTTTAAAAGAATGTTGCAATCACAAGAATGATGATGGATGCAACAATAATGGCTGCAATCAATTTTCCAACGAATTTATACCAAGTAGCAATATCCACGCGACCAAGTGCCAATGCTCCCATAACAATACCAGAGGTTGGAGCAACTAAATTCAATACACCAGAAGCTGCTTGGAAAGCAGTGATAATCAAATGTGCAGGTACATTTACAAACTCACCCAGTGGAGCCATGATACCCATAGAAGCACCTGCCAAGCCAGATGTAGATGGAATTAAGAAGGACATTGGAAGGTAGAAGAGATAGGTCAAGACGATAAAGACTTGAGGAGAGAGTCCTTGGAGTCCCACTTCGCCCCAGTGTAGAATCGTTGCAGTAATCATACCATCATTCATAATCACTTGGATTCCACGCGCAACAGCACAAATCAAGGCAACACTGAGAAGATCTGCAGCCCCATTCATGAAGGCCTTCACCAAGCGTTCTTCACCCATACCATAAACGACACCAATCAATACACCTGCAGCAGCAAAGAGCATAGCACCTTCTGGGAAATACCACCAACCAAATGGATAGGTTGTAATACCAACAATTTGCCCTAGAACTGGGATTGAAATCAACCATTCTTTAATATCTGTAAAGAGTGTTACCCCTAAATCTTCCCATGGAATGAAACTCAAAACCATAAAGACAAAAGTAAGGAAGAAGAGAATCAAAACACGTTTTTGTGCAGGAGTTAAGGTATCATTAACAGCCCGATCAGCAGTCACGTTGAAATGTTCCATATCTTCTGCCCTTTGTTTATAAACCAAGGATTTAGTTGGATCTTTCTTCACTTTTTCAGCATAATTGGCAACAAATGCCATTCCCAATCCAAGGATAACAATAAAGAAGACAATCCGCCAAATCATACCATCGGCAATGGATACCCCAGCTGTTGCAGAAGCCACACCAGTCGCAAATGGATTGACAGTTGAGGCTAAACAACCAATTTGAGAACCTAGCAGGATAATGGCAACCCCAGTAATACTATCGTACCCAACTGCCATCATGACAGGAATAATCAGCGGGAAGAAAGCCATTGTTTCTTCACCCATGCCATAGGTGGAACCACCTAAGCCAAAGAGAAACATAAGGACATAAATCAACCATTTTTCACGGCCCTTGAAGCGTTTCACGATGGATGCAATCCCAACGTCTAATGCACCTGTCTCATTCACAACTCCAAGAAAGGCACCAACCATCAAGATAAAGAAGGAAACATCAATGGCTGCAGATGTTGCACCGTGCCCTAGCATTGCCCGCACAGGAGCCATCAATACGTCCCAAATCCCTTGGGGATTTTGATCCACTGCTTCATAGGTTCCTGTAATAAAATTACCGCCATCATCCACTTGATATTGGCCGGCAGGAATAATCCAAGTCATCACAGCCATAATGGCAATGATGATCATGAGGACAGTATATGAAGAAGGCATCTTAAAACCTTTTTTTACTTTTTCACTCATTGTAAAAACCTCCCATAATATTTTTCAATGTATGGATACATAAAATGAATGTCAAACGGATACAAAACTCTACTAGATACCATACGAACAGCTCTGGAAAAAATTATGAAACTATTCATACATGTTTCAAAAACACACTCCAGAATAACCAGTCTTCAATCTTGTCTTCTAGTTTGCATTTCGTACTCACTCAAAAAAATTAGGAAATCTTTTAATACCCAAAATTGTAAGAATAAGATTGGTTTTAGTAGTTACAGTTCCCTTCACCAGTCTGTTTCTAGTGACGGTCAAAAGTTGGGAAACTACTGACCAAAGCAAGTAAATTCATGAAGTACAGCTAAAGCAAGTTTATGATAGACAAACTGTCGGTATTTCCAGTAGAATCATCAACTCAAGTATCCACCTACACACAATTGAAAGGTCCTTATGATCGGAAGGCAGGCTGGATGAGTGTTCGTCATCCTCAGTTACTCATAGGTAGATACTGATGAGGAATAAGCTAAAATGGAAGGAGAGTAAGAACGGAAAGAAATACTCTCCTGTCCTTGAATAGCAATCTGTTTGCTATTATCAATGTTTTGTAATGGTTGTGCCACTATGCGACTCAATCAATGCTCCTAAATTTTCTAACGAGGTAATCACAGCCTTGGAGTTTGGCTTATGATTGACAAAAGCAATAGCTGCTTCTACTTTTGGTAACATGGAGCCAGGCGCAAATTCATTTTGACGAATATACTCTTCAAGCTCCGCAACAGTTACCTTTTCCAATTTCCTTTGATCTGGCTTGTTAAAACGAACATAGACATAATCCACACCCGTTAAGATAATAAAGACATCTGCATCGACTAATTCAGCAAGACATTGAGATGCAAAGTCCTTATCAATGACAGCCTCGACGCCCACAAGGGTTCCATCTTCTTCTTGGATAACTGGTACACCACCTCCACCTGCTGCGACAACAATCTCCCCTGCATTTAGTAGAGTACGGATTGTGCCAATCTCTTTAATACCAATTGGCTTTGGAGAAGCCACTACTTTGCGCCAGCCCCGTCCAGCATCTTCTTTGAAAGTTGCACCAGTCTTTTGACTTTCCAACTCTGCTTCTTCTTTGGTATAGAATGGACCAATGGGTTTTGATAAGTTTTCAAATGCAGGATCATTTTTATCTACAATTACTTGTGTGACAACAGAGACAACACCTTTATCAATACCTTCTTTGGCTAATTCATTTTCAAGAGCATTTTGTAACCAGAAACCGATTGATCCTTCGGTCATAGCGACCAAACTGTCTAATGGGAAGGCTGGATTCTTTTCAGAGTTAGCTGCTAAGTTTTGCAATAATAAATTCCCAACTTGCGGACCATTACCATGAGTGATAATCAAATCATCCCCATTTTTGATCAGTTTGACAAGGTGCTTAGCAGTCTGTACCAGGGCAGCTTTTTGGGCTTTGGCTGATGGATCTGACGTTAAGATGGCATTTCCTCCCAAAGCAACAACAATTTTACGATGAGTCATATTGATTCTCTTCCCTCCTTTCTACAAAGAAATCGCTTACATTTTTGGTTTTCAAACTGGGGACAGGGTCAAAATTGAATCCGGTCCCCATACATGATGACTTCACTGACCATTTAATACTCTTCGAAAATCAAAATTATCCGTTGTCAACTTGCCTTGATGAACTCCAGTTCTATCTTCGACATCGTTTCCTAGGCTACTTTTGATTTTCATTGAGTATAAGCTATACACGTGGTACAAATGGATCCCCTAAAGTAGCTGCCATCACTGCTTTAATGGTATGCATGCGATTTTCAGCTTGGTCAAAATGGCGAGCATATTTGCTACGGAATACTTCATCCGTTACTTCCATTTCTTCTACACCAAATTTTTCAGCAACATCTTTACCATATACAGTATTAGTATCATGGAAGGCTGGCAAGCAGTGCAAGAAAATCAGATTCTCATTTTCTGCTTTTTTCACCAAATCCATGTTTACTTGATATGGTTTTAATAATTTCACACGTTCCTCAAATTTAGATTCTTCACCCATTGATACCCAAACGTCTGTATATAGGACATCTGCGCCTTTAACAGCCTCGTCAGCATTGTCCGTAATCAATACACGCGCACCAGATTCTTTAGCAAATCCTTCTGCAAGGGCTACCACTGTTTCGTCTGGGAAGAGTTCTTTGGGTGAGAAGATGTGCACGTTGACACCAAGAATAGCCCCTGTTACCAAGAGGGAATTGGCCACATTGTTGCGTCCGTCACCACAATAAACCAAGGTCAATCCTTCTAACTTGCCAAAGTTTTCTTTCACAGTCAGATAATCAGCCAACATTTGAGTCGGGTGCCATGCATCTGTCAGACCATTCCATACAGGAACACCTGAAAATTCGGCCAATTCTTCCACCATCTTTTGACTGAAACCACGAAATTCAATCCCATCGAACATACGTCCCAATACCTTAGCTGTATCTTCTGTGGATTCTTTTTTTCCAAGCTGGATATCATTAGCGCCTAGATATTCAGGGTGTGCACCCAAGTCAATCGCCGCAACAGTAAACGCAGCACGCGTACGAGTGGAAGTTTTTTCAAATAAGAGAGCAATATTTTTACCCTCTAAATAGCGATGAGGGATATTGCGCTTTTTCAAATCCTTTAAGTGAGCTGCAAAATCAATTAACCATTCTAATTCAGCGCGAGTGAAATCTTTTTCCGCTAAAAAATGTCTGCCTTTAAAAATATTTGTCATTATCCTTCTCCTCTTCTTTACCTTAAATTTTTGGTCAGAGTCTGACACCATTCACCATCTTCTAAATAGATTTCAGAAGTTGGCTGATACCCCAGCATCTCATAAAATGTTTTAGCTGTCAATTCAGAATGTATATTTATACATGAAACATTCGTGTTTTTGGCATATTCTTCCAATTTTTGGATAATTTCCCGAGCATATCCCTTCCCACGGTGTGTGGCCAGGGTAGCAATCCGAGTCAATCTTGCAGTTCCAGATTCTGTTGGTAAGAAACGGCCGGTAGAAACTGGCTCGCCATGAATGAGTAGATTGGCATAGACACGTCCAACTTCATCATATTGATCAAACTCATCTTCTCGTGTGATGGATTTTTCCATTACAAAGACACGATATCTTACGTACATAGAACATGCACGATGCCAAGGCTCACTTCCGATAACCAGTTCAACATCTGGTTCATTCATTTAGATATCCTCTCTGACAAAAGGCATAGACATACAACGTGGTCCACCACGACCCCGAACTAATTCACTACCGCTAATCTTGATTAACCGAAGACCTTTTGATTCTAGGATGGCATTGGTAATGGTATTCCGTTTGTACACAACGACAACCCCTGGTGCGATGGTCAAGGTATTGGAACCATCGTTCCATTGTTCCCGACCAGCAGCTACAATATTTTCACCACCACAACGAATCAAGTCAACTTTTTCAACGCCTAAGTTCGCAGCTAGTAATGCAGCCAAATCACCATGTTCTTCTTCAATATGAAGCTCTTCATTTTCATAAGTAACAGAGAAGACACGCAAGCTACCTTCAATTTCTGGGTGAATAGTAAATTTATCATAATCTACCATGGTGAAAACAGTATCCAAATGCATGAATTTTCGACTATTGGCAAATTCAAATGCAAGGACCTTCTTAAAACCAACGCCTCTTTCAAATATGTTAATGAGGAGTTTTTCAATGGAAGCTGCGTCTGTCCGTTGAGAAATCCCAACTGCAAGCACATCCTTAGATAAAATCAGCTCATCACCACCCTCAATACGTGTGGTTTCATTTCTGTTATATACCAGCGGAACCTTGCCACCATAGACTGGGTGGTAGGTGAAAATATACTTACCATAAATAGTTTCACGGTTGCGGGTTTCTGAATACATGTGGTTAAGCGATACCGCATTCCCTATTGTTGCAAAAGGATCCCGTGTAAAGTACAGGTTTGGCATCGGATCGATTGCAAATGGGTAAGATGATTCAACAAGGTCTGTTAACCCTTTTTCTTCAATGTCATCTGATGGCAATTCAGCTTTTTGAATACCAGCCATGGTCTTTTCAATTAGCTCTTTATTGTCCTCAATTGCAAGTAAGAGTTTCCGAATGGCTTTTCTACACATCCGACCACGAATGTTGGCCTCTTCTAGGTATTCATCAATAAATTGTTCACGAATTTCTGGACTAGTCAGTGATTCCGCCGCCAACTGTTCCAAATATAACACTTCTACGCCTTCATCTCGAAGAGCTTGCGCAAAGGCATCATGTTCTTTTTGTGCATCTTCTAAGAAAGGAATATCATCAAATAACAACCGTTCAAGGTGATCAGGCATCAAATTTTCAATTTCTTTACCTGGTCGATGGAGCATAACCGTTTTTAGTTTCCCGATTTCTGAAAATACATGAATTGGACTTTGTGACATCAGAGCCCCCTCCTTTGATATTTTTTCTTGACTGGGAAAGGTGGAGGACCGTACGCTTTCCTTCATTCCCTTTCCACTCTATATCTGTAGTTTATCAAAGTGGCCCTAATTCAAATCGAAATTCTTGGCATCAATTTTGCGAAATTCATCTCATTTTATCCATTATTTTTGGGTATTCTTCAAAAAAATTGCGAAAATATTCGCATATTTACAATTCCTATATTGTCATATGCATTTTTATTTTTTTCAAAAATAATATAATCGAATAACTAGCTTTCAAAAAAGGAATAGAAGTGCAGGTCCGAAAGTAACGAAACATCAAAGCCATTTCTAATGATGATATTTTTCTTTCAACACATATTCCTCTAACCCTATCAATGGAATAAAAAAACAGAAACCTCAATGTGTTTCTGTCAAATTCTCTAAGAAAAAGTTGGTATCTAAATAGGTTAATTTTTTATGACAATAAGAAATCCTTCCATCGCTAACAAGCTGTTTTAATACATGACTAACAGTCTCTCTCGTTGTGGCTGCCAATTGAGATAGTTCCTGAATTTGAATTTCAAAAGGTAAACTTGTCAACTGATTTCTTTGACACATATCCCAGTAAAGTAGGGCTAAAACTTGAATCACCCGCTCAGTTGCCTTGGATTGGAGGGCATTTCGCAAGCGTAACTCCTGAAAGTGTAAAACACGGGATAGTTTTTTACAAATATAGACAAGCTGCCTTGGATTGACCATCGAGAGAGATTCAAATAAGTCCATGGGAATGATGAAGCACTCTACATCTGTAATCGCAATCGCTGTGTAAAAATAGTCCTTGTCTTGAAACATCCCGCCAAAAGGAAAGGCACTGTCTTCCCGAATGTAGTCAAGATAGGTAAAGGTATCAGTCTCATCGTACTGCTCAATACGGGCATAACCACGAGACAAGACAAAAAAGTAATCTCTTGGGTCCTGTGCATAAAAAATGACCTGTCCCTTAGCAATCTTTCTAAAACGGATATGCCTCGCTAACTGATCAAAAGCTTCTCTGGTAAGTTGTGCAAATGTTTGATGTGTTTTGAGATAATCATACTGTTCATTACTAATCATTCAGAAACCTCCAATCACGACAATCTTCTATGTATATTTTACCATATCGAATCGATAAAATCTAACATTTTATGGAAGCGGATACAAAATCACTGTATACAAAAAAATAATCACCTACTGCCACAGCTCCTTCCTCGACGAGAACTGAAACAGGGCAGGAAGTGATTATTCACATTAATAACTATAATTCTTCTGCAATTTTATTTAATTTACGTAAACGATGATTAACACCGCTTTTGGTAATGGGCTGTGACAGACTTTCAGCTAACTGCTGGATCGAATAATCAGGGTGTTGGATGCGCAATTGTGCAATTTCCTGTAAATCACCTGATAACTGGTCTATACCGATTGTATCCATTATTTTAATAATATTATTAATGGTTTTCATGCTAGCGGTGACTGTCTTGGCAATATTGGCCGCTTCAGCATTAGTGGCACGATTTAAATCATTCCGAGCTTCCCGTAACAATTTCACGTTTTCAAACTCAGTCTTTGCATCTTCTGCCCCAATCACCAAAAGGAAGTCCATAATATCTTCTGCCCGTTGCAAGTAGGTAATGGTTCCCTTCGACCGCTCTATAACCTTTGCATCCAATAAAAATTTCTGCATCAAATTGGCCAAGTCATAGGCATGATCACTATAGACAGAGGCAATTTCCAATTGGTATTTACCCTTTTCAGGATCCTTTACAGAACCACTTGCTAAAAAAGCTCCACGTAAATAAGCCTGACTCCACGAATCATTTTCCAAAACTCTTGGTGAAATCCCTGTATCCAAACCAAAAAAACTGTCAGCCAGATGGAGATCATTAAGAATCTCGTTGACCCCATCTTCCACAAAAACTGAATAAACACGGTTCTTCTTTAAATTTGATTTTTGATGATGCCGAATTTCTGCTTTTATCTGGTAAAAGTGATAGAACAGTTCATAGATATGACGCGCAATCTTGGCGTTTTCAGTACTGATAGAAAGAGTCAGCCCTGAAGAAGCAAGACCAAGACTCCCAGCCAACTTGATAATGGCTGACAGTTCACTTTTGTTCTGATTGGATTGAAGCAGTAATTCTTCTTTGACCTGCACTGTGAAACTCATGTTCGCACCTGCAGAATGTTAAATAGCTCTTCCACGACCAAATCCCCATCATGGAAGGCACCACCATTTTCTAGTTTCAAAAAATTGGAAGAAATGATGCGACAGCCCTGTTCCTGTAAGCCTTGAAAATCATGCTTGACTTGTACCAAATATTCATCAAAAGCATGGGTATTCATGTATTCTTTTGGAACAGGCTCAATATTCACTAACACCGTATCCACAAATTGAGTAGCTAAATGTGCATTCAGCACACTAACGTGATTGGCATCTGAAAATGACTCGGTTTCCCCACGCTGTGTCATGATATTGCATATATAAACCACCTCTGCTTTGGTCTCACGTAATGCCTTTCCAATATCTGGAATCATGATGTTCGGTAAGATGGAGGTATATAGAGAGCCAGGTCCAAGGACAACCAGGTCGCTATCCATTATAGATTCTACAACTTGTCGACTGGCTTTCGGCTCCTCATCATTATATGTATTGGTCACATAAACATGACCAATCATACCCTTGTAGTCCGCAATCTTACTTTCACCAACCACTTCTGTCCCATCCGTAAAAACAGCGTGAAGTGTTAATGGTGTTTCACTAGACGGATAAATCCGACCAGTCGTATGAAAGAAGCGTGTCAATAAGCGCATGGCGTCATAAGTAGACCCTTGCATTTCAGAAATACCCGCAATAATCAAGTTTCCCAGAGGATGACCAGCCAAGGGACCATCTGATTCAGCAAACCGATATTGAAAAATCTTTTCATAAAGCTTGGGCATATCCGACATGGCCAACAATACATTTCGCAAATCACCCGGAGGGGTAACCTGTAAGGCCTGACGAATCTCTCCTGATGAACCACCATCATCAGCAACAGTCACTATCGCTGTGATATCAGCATTCTTAGCCCGGAGACTCTTCAAAATCACAGGAATTCCTGTTCCGCCACCAATCACTGTAATCTTTGGTTTTCTCATGAGCGGTTGACCGTTTCCTTCCGTCTATCTTTGTCGCGATGGCTACGGTTGACAATCCAGTTTCTCTCTAAATCATCTGCAAGACGTTTGGCAAAAGCTACGCTTCTATGTTGACCGCCCGTACACCCAATAGCGATTGTTAACACAGATTTTCCTTCCTTCTGATAGCCAGGCAGAATTGGTTCAATCAAACCAAGCAAATTCTTGTAAAACTCTTCTGATTCCTCATGTCCCATCACGTAATCAAAAACTGGCTGCTCTAGACCTGTTAGTTGCCGTAATTCCAATTTATAATAGGGATTTGGCAAGAAACGGACATCAAAAACCAAGTCCGCATCTAAAGGCAACCCATATTTAAAGCCAAAGGACATCACTTCGATACGAAAAGATGGCTGATTATCTTGACTAGCAAATTGCTCTGAAATGGCTTTCCGTAAATTGCGTGGAGTCAATTCCGATGTATCAATCACATTCTGGCTCATATTCTTCAAGGGTGCCAATAGTTCACGTTCAAGCTGAATACCATCCAATACTCGTCCATCTATTGCTAAAGGATGAGAGCGTCGGGTTTCTTTATAACGGGCTACCAATTCACTATCAGTCGCATCCAAAAACAGAACCTTAAAGTCTAAGTCCTCTGCGCCCTCAATCTCATCGAGCACCTCCCGAATCTCAGAAAAGAATGATCGGCTCCGCATATCCACCACTAAGGCGATCTTGTTGTTGTCCTGACTATGACGAATCAACTCTAAAAATTTTGGCAAAAGTGTCGGAGGCATATTATCAATGGTAAAATAACCCAAATCCTCAAAAGATTGGATGGCTACAGTTTTACCCGCACCCGACATCCCTGTCACAATAACCAAATGGAGTTTGTCTGACATGGCAGTCCCTCCTATTCTCTCTCTATTCTCCAATGACTGCAATCACTTCTATCTCAACCTTAACATCACGTGGCAAACGAGCCACCTCAACTGCAGAACGAGCTGGAAATTCTGCTGAGAAAGCTGTTTTATAAACTTCATTAAAGGCTACAAAATCATTCATATCTTTTAGGAAACAAGTCGTCTTCACCACATGGTCAAAATCTGTCCCAGCTTCTGCCAAAATCGCCCCAATATTTTTTAAAACTTGTTCCGTCTGTTCTTGAATGGTTTCCCCAACAACTTCACCAGTTTCTGGTGAAAGAGGAACTTGACCTGAAGCAAATAGGAAGTTTCCTACCACTTTACCTTGAACATATGGTCCAATCGCCGCTGGCGCTTTATCTGTATGAATCGTTTTCATCTGCCAATCTCCTTTTTATTTACTCATACTATTATACCAAAAAACCAGCCTATTCAGCTAGTTTTCGTGTTTGTACCAAAAATCTCCATGTGAGGAAGATGGCTCTCAAGAAAAGGTCAATCAAAATCGACAGCCATACCCCTGCGATTCCTAATCCCAAGATCTGACCGAGGACAATGACCCCAACCACGCGCAGCCCCCACATCCCAATAGCTGTGGAATAAAGAGGTGACTTTGTATCTCCTAGCCCTTGCAGTGCGCCAGCCATTATCAATGAAACCGCAAGCCCCGGTTGGTTAAACGCATCGATTTTCAGGGCGATGACGACTTGATGGATAGCTTCAAGGTCTTTGGTAAATAGCTGAGCAAACACTGAAGCGCCAACAAATAAGACAATGCCGAGTAGGGACATAATGACTACACCATAGGCTGAGCATAGAAAGGCAAGACGTTTGATCATCGAAATGTCACCCCTACCCAAGGCTTGCCCAATCAAAACCGCTGCCGCAGTCGCAAGGCCATAAGCAGGCATATAGGTGAAACTTTCGATATTACCAGCAATCATATGAGAGGCATAGACAGTTGTCCCAAGAGCCACAATCAAACTAAAATAAACAACCTGCCCCAAACGCATCACCAAGCGTTCCAAGGCGGCAGGAATGGTCAAGGAAATCAACTCCCGATAGTCACTCAAAACTCCATTACTAGTGAGCTCAAGCGCTAAGTCCGTTTTTTGAACCTCGCAACTGAGCAGATAGCATCCAAGAAGACGAGCAAAGATGGTACCGAGTGCAGTCCCAAAAATACCCAAACCAGTCCATGACCCGATGCCAAAAATCAAGAAATAATCCAACACTACATTGGTCACATTTGTGATAATTCCCACCTTCATGGGTGTGACCGTATCGCCTGCAGCCCTTAAAATCGTTCCCAAACCAGTCATACTGGCATGGAGTAGGGAAAAACCACCAACCCAGAAAAAGAATGCCTGAGCATCTTCCAAGGCCTTACCACTTGCCCCCATGGCTTGTAACATCCACCGACCA
Source organism: Streptococcus suis (assembly GCF_019794615.1). Classification (GTDB taxonomy): domain Bacteria; phylum Bacillota; class Bacilli; order Lactobacillales; family Streptococcaceae; genus Streptococcus; species Streptococcus suis_AI. The sequence goes on along the minus strand of NZ_JAIMDU010000026.1, from coordinate 4,924 downwards.
AAGACGATTGAAACAAGGCCAAACAAAATCCCAAACGCAATAGAGGTTGCCTGTGTCTGACGGGCATATTGACGAGCCTTTTCTTGGTGACCAGCTCCCAAACTACGAGCAATGAGGGCTGTTCCACCAACACCAATGGCCATAAATACAGCCAAATAGACATTCAAAATCGTATTGGCCAAACCAACTGCCGTTACCGCAACCAAGCCCAACTGTGCAATCAATAAAGTATCCACAAACCCAACCAAGGTCTGAAAAATATTTTCAACCGTTGCTGGAAAAGCCAGACGCACGATTTCAATTCCTAAATGCTTTTCTTTCATACAGACTCCAATTATTTATTTAGAATAATTATAATTAAAAGTCCCGGAATTTGCAAGAAAAAACAGACCACATTTGTAGTCTGTCCTTCCCAATTAGATTAAAGAAAACTATAAAAGAAATGCAAGCGAATTACAAAGGTTCCATAATCAATCGACTCTTTCTTTACGTCGCTGACGAGCAGCAAAAGCAAATCTTGTCGCTAATACCGTTAATCCAATGAGACTCATGAAATTCGTTTCTTTCTCACCAGTTGTAGGAAGGCTACTTTGCGCAGATTCTTTTGAATCAACCATATTGTCAATGGATTAATATCCACTATTATCGAAAAAGTTTAGCATAATCAGTCTTGGATGAGAATAGAAAAGCAACTTCAACGGAATGCTCTTCCTGGTTTACAGTATAGATGACAATATATTTTCCATTTTGAATAGTTATTCCTCGGCTACTACATCCATTCTTATCAATCTTAACTCCAATTTTTTCATCAGCATCGAATCCACGCTCCGGAAAGAGTTCTAGGCTCTCTATTTCATCAAAAATGGCCGTTACTAAACGCTCTGCAGTTTCTGGACTCAGTTTCACATTAGCAACATAATCCCTAATGCTTTTGGTTTGCTCAATAAGCCTTGGCGAAATAATGACTCTATATTTCTCCATTATCCTAGTACTGCCTTTCTTGCTTCCTCAACCGATAACCCTTTACCTGCTTTTAGCTCTTCATAGCTAGTGGAAACTTCTTCTTGAAGTCGAGCAATTAGCTTCTCTCTCTCCTTTTCCTCTACTGTCTTAAAAGGCAGTGTTTTGGAAATTGCGACCTCTTGGACAAATTCATTGAATGCTGATGTAATATCCAGTCCGTTTTCCTGAAAGACCTCTTTCGCTAATTCAAAGTATTCTGAGTTTACTTTGAAGTTGATTTGTTTATCCCTTATTACTGTTGGCATATCTAAGCCCTCTCCTTTGTATAGATAATAACTATATTTTATCATTTCAAATAAATATACACAAACTATATTCGTTCTGTATGTTTTCTTTTCAAAATAAATAAAAATGAAAAAAGAACCGTGCCAGTTGACACGGAATATCAGTAATGGTACAATCATTTTGCAAGATATTCGTTAGAATATACTAAAGTCCACAAGAATTTCCGTTCTTGTGGGCTTTTTTTATTTCTTGGTTGTTAATGGAAATTAAAATGCTATAGCGCATGCCATTTCAAAAAGTCTGAATGATTTGTACCAAAAAAATTGATGAGTTTCTTTGAATGAGTACTACGATTCAATATCAAATAATAAAATTATTCATATGATATATTCTTAAAAATGATAATTGACACCAGAAAAACAGACCACATTTGTAGTCTGTCTGTATATCTATTACATTACTTACGGATGCAAGCGATGCAACATACGTGGGAACGGAATCGCTTCACGGATATGTTTTGTACCTGCTACGAATGTAACCATGCGTTCGATACCGATACCGAAACCACCGTGTGGCACAGAACCGTATTTACGAAGATCAAGGTAGAAGTCATATTCAGACTTGTCCATACCAAGTTCATCCATTTTCGCTACCAAGGCATCGTAGTTGTCTTCACGCATTGAACCACCGATAATTTCACCGTAGCCTTCTGGAGCAAGCAAGTCTGCACAGAGTACACGTTCTGGGTTACCAGGCACTGGTTTCATATAGAAAGCTTTAAAGCTAGCTGGATAATTCACAACAAAGGTTGGTACACCAAAGTAATTTGAAATCCATGTTTCATGAGGTGAACCAAAGTCATCCCCATGTTCGATGTGTTCGTAGTCTGTATCCTCATCCGCTTCATGCTCTTGCAGAAGAGTAATGGCATCATCATAAGCTACACGTTTGAAAGGCTCAGCGATGTAGCGTTTCAAAGCATCCACATCACGCTCAAGAGTCTCCAAGGCTTGAGGAGCTCGGTCAATAACGCCCTGAATCAAAGCTTTAACATAAGCTTCTTGCAAATCAAGTGACTCTTCATGGCTGAGGAATGAGTATTCCGCATCCATCATCCAAAATTCTGTCAAGTGACGACGGGTTTTTGATTTTTCCGCACGGAAAACAGGACCAAAGTCGAAGACACGACCAAGGGCCATAGCACCAGCTTCAAGGTAAAGCTGACCTGATTGGCTCAAGTAAGCAGGCTGACCAAAATAGTCTGTTTCAAACAATTCTGTTGAATCTTCTGCCGCATTTCCTGACAAGATTGGGCTATCAAATTTGATAAAGCCATTTTTTTCAAAGAATTCATAGGTTGCATAAATGATAGCATTACGAATTTGTTGGATGGCTACTTGTTTACGAGAACGCAACCAAAGGTGACGATTATCCATAAGGAAGTCTGTCCCGTGTTCTTTAGGTGTAATAGGATAATCTTGTGACTCACCGATCACTTCAAGGTCTGTCACATCCAACTCATAACCGAACTTAGAACGTTCGTCTTCCTTCACAATCCCTGTCACATATACAGAAGTTTCTTGGCTCAACCGTTTCGCCACATCAAACTTCTCAGTACCAGCTTCTTCACCGAATTTTTCAATGAAGTTTGGCTTGAAAGCAACTGCTTGGAAGAAAGCTGTTCCATCACGTAATTGCAAGAAGGCCAATTTCCCTTTACCTGACTTGTTGGCAACCCAGGCACCGATGGTCACTTCCTGACCCACGTAATCTTTCACTTGGTTAATCGTAATCAATTTTCTAGACATTCTATTTCCTCTTTTTATTTTTTCATAAATGTATGTAAACGAGCGACCGCTTCCTTAAGCGTGTCCATATCTGTCGCATAGCTGAGACGAATATTATCAGGAGCACCAAAACCTGCACCAGTTACCAAAGCCACACCGACTTCTTCCAAAATGGCAGTCGTAAACTCGGTCACATCTGTAAAACCTTTCATTTCCATGGCTTTTTTCACATTTGGGAAGAGATAAAAGGCTCCTTCAGGTTTGACCACTTCAAATCCTGGCACCTCCGCAAGCAAAGGATAGATGGTATTGAGTCGTTCTTCAAAAGCCTGACGCATGGTTTCTACCGTATCTTGGGGGCCAGTAAAGGCTTCAATGGCCGCATATTGGGCAACGGTGGTCAGGTTTGAAGTCGTTTGACCGATAATTTTACCCATGGCTGCGATAATTTCTGGATTACCTACTGCATAACCAACCCGCCAACCAGTCATGGCATAGGCTTTTGCAACACCATTGATAACAATGGTCTGTTGACGAATGCTCTCTGAAATACTAGAAATCGGAGTAAAGGTATTACCGTTGTATACCAAACGACCGTAAATATCATCCGCCAAGATCAACAAATCATGTTCTACAGCCCAATTACCAATAGCTTCCAATTCTTCACGACTATAAATCATACCCGTAGGATTGGATGGACTATTGAGCAAGAGGACCTTGGTCTTGTCAGTCCGAGCTGCTTCTAACTGATCAACTGTAACCTTGAAATGATGCTCTTCCGTCGCAGTCACAAAGACTGGCACTCCTTCATTCATCTTGATTTGATCTGCATATGAAACCCAGTAAGGTGTTGGAATGAGAACCTCGTCACCTGGATTGATGACCGCCGCAAAGAAAGCATAGAGAATAAACTTGGCACCCGTACCCACTACTACTTGATTGCGTTGAATAGAGTAGCCATAGAACCTCTCAAAGTAAGTATTTACCGCATCCTTCAACTCTGGAAGACCAGAAGCTACTGTATAAAAACTAGCCTTACCATTTTCGATGGCTTGAATAGCTGCTTCTTGAATATTTTTAGGAGTAACAAAATCTGGTTCCCCCAGCGTTAATTCTAAAATATCGCGACCCTCAGCCTTGAGTGCTTTCGCACGCGCACCAGCAGCCAAGGTCACACTTTCTTCCATCTCTAAGACACGTCTTGATAACTTGCTCATAATCCCTCCATCTTGACAAAGTCACCTGTTTCAAAATCCACCAAATAATAGGCTGTCCCCGATTTGACTTCCCAAATCGGTTTACCATCCCTATAGCCTAGAATAGTTCGATCAGCCGTTTTTGCACCATTTTCCTGAGCAATTGCTTGCGCTTCTTCCTTTGTAATCCCTGACCCAACTGGATAGACGTAAATAGTGGTCGAAGAACTTGGTATCAATACATATACCTCATCTCCGTTCTTATCTTTACCTTTCATGCTATAATAAGTTTCCGTACCATTATAGATTGCAAAGTCATCCACCTGATTCACATCCGCATATTGCTGTGCAATTTGTTGAGCTTCTACTCGTGCTTGCTCAAAAGGACTTAATGACCTATCCCAAACATAGAACACCGAAAAGACAACGCAAGATAGGAGAACAAAAAAACCAATAAGAAATTGACCTATACGACTACTCGCAAATGCTATAAGTCTGTTGAATTTTTTTTCCATAGTATCCCTATTATACTACAAATCCACACAGTTTGCTATTTTTTCTAAAAAATAAAAATGGAAATCTAATTGAGCTAACTTCTCAAAGTAAGTTCTAGTCTAACACAAAAGCTGGAAATTAGACTGAGACAAAAAAATAAGGTAGAACTTACTATGGGACAAGTTGGTAACTGACAAT
>NZ_JAIMDU010000025.1:0-35127 GCF_019794615.1 Streptococcus suis | reverse complement strand
AAAAACAGAACTTAGTCTGAGACTAAATTCTGTTGATTTTATGCAGTTTTCTCAGAGTAACTTCTGGAAGAACGGGAACTAGAACTTACTTTGAGAATTTACCGAAAAACACAGAAAAACACAGTCTTTCGACTGTGTTTCCTTTAATCTAATTAGTAACCCATTCCCATTCCATCCATACCTTGTGGCATAGCTGAAGCGGCTGGTTCTGGTTTGTTAGCAACAACTGCTTCTGTTGTCAAAATCAAGCTAGCTACAGAAGCTGCATTTTGAAGGGCTGAACGTGTTACTTTAACAGGATCAATGATACCTGCATCCATCATATTGACCCATTCGCCTGTCGCTGCGTTAAAGCCAATGCCCAGTTCTGAATTCTTCAGTTTATCAATGATAACTGAACCTTCATAACCTGCGTTATAAGCAATCTGACGAACTGGTTCTTCCAAGGCACGAAGGACAATATTGCGTCCTGTTTCATCGTCGCCTTTCAACTGTAATTTCGCTACGCTATCGATAACATTGACAAGAGCTGTACCACCACCGGCTACGATTCCTTCTTCAACTGCGGCACGAGTTGCGTTGAGGGCATCTTCGATACGGAGTTTCATTTCTTTCAACTCAGTCTCAGTAGCAGCACCAACTTTGATGACAGCGACACCACCTGACAATTTAGCCAAGCGCTCTTGCAATTTTTCACGGTCAAATTCTGAAGTGGTTACCTCAATCTGTGACTTGATAACAGCGACACGGTTGGCAATGGCTTCTGGATTTCCAGCACCTTCAACAATGGTTGTACCATCTTTGTCGACCACAACTTTAGCTGCTTGACCAAGTGCTTCAATGGTCGCATCTTTCAAGTCCAAACCAAGATCTTCTGTAATCACTGTACCGCCTGTCAAGATAGCAATATCTTCCAACATAGCTTTACGACGGTCACCAAATCCTGGCGCCTTAACAGCGACTACGTTGAAAGTACCACGAATCTTGTTAAGTACAAGTGTTGGTAAGGCTTCCCCATCCACGTCGTCAGCAATAATCAACAATGGACGATTGGTTTGGAGAATGCTTTCCAAAAGTGGCAAAATATCTTGAATATGAGAAATTTTCTTATCGGTAATCAAGATGAATGGATTTTCAAGTTCAGCCACCATCTTTTCATTATCTGTTACCATGTATTGTGACAGATAACCACGGTCGAATTGCATACCTTCAACCACATCCAATTCTGTTTCCATACCGCGAGATTCTTCAATGGTGATAACACCATCTGTGCCCACGCGCTCCATAGCTTCTGAAATGTACTCACCAACTTTTTCAGAACGTGAAGAAACAGCTGCGACTTGAGCAATTTCTTCTTTATTTGAAACTGGATTGGCCTGCGCTTTCAAAGCCTCAACTGCTGTTGCAACCGCTGCTTCAATCCCGCGACGGATACCGATTGGGTTGGCACCTGCAGTCACGTTTTTCAAGCCTTCGCGAACAATCGCTTGTGTCAAAACAGTTGCAGTTGTTGTACCGTCACCAGCGATGTCATTGGTTTTTGAAGCCACTTCGGATACCAACTTAGCACCCATATTTTCAAAATGGTCTTCCAACTCGATTTCTTTAGCAATGGTCACACCGTCGTTTGTAATGAGTGGTGATCCATAAGCTTTTTCCAAGACAACATTGCGACCTTTTGGCCCCAAGGTTACTTTGACCGTATCTGCCAAAATATCGACACCACGAACCATGCTCTCACGAGCATCTGCTGCAAATTTAATTTCTTTTGCCATAATTATACCCTCCCGCCTAAATCAATAAAAAATCCTACTTCACATTTCTTACAATTTCACAAGCGGGTTCAAATCCTTTTCTATTAGTTTCTTATTCAATGATTGCTAAAATATCAGCTTCACGAATGATGTGAACGGTCTGGTCACCGTCTTTGACTTCCAAGCCTGCATGAGCATCAATCAACACTGTGTCACCAACTGCCACAGCAGGTGCTACCAGGTCTCCGTTCAAGGTACGAATTCCTTGTCCAATCGCTAGGACACTTGCTTCTTTTGTCTTTTCTTGACTTGCACCTGCTAGGACAAATCCACCAACTGTTTGTTCTTTTTCTTCAATTTTTACGACGATACGATCGCCCAATGGTTTTAACATTCTACTACCTCCTGGTATTTTTAGCACTCTATACGTATGAGTGCTAATTCACATTTCCTATTGTATCACTTGGTCAAAAATAGTCAAGAAAATTCTATCTCTTTTTCGTGAAAATCCACCCTAAGTCTGAGAAAAATAATTTGCATTATAATTTTTGTAAACATATGCTATACTATTGTCTAAAAGAAGTGAAAGCGGGATTGTAATGAACTATTTTCGACATTTAAAAACAGATTACCTTGAAAGTCGATTTTCTGCCCACGAAAGTTTTGCAGAATGGTTTTTAAAACGAAAATTAGGCTTTTGGGGGAAAATGATATTCGCCTATCTGCTCTGGTTAATCTGGATATTTTTCTTTTCCCATCCCCATTACCTCATCTTTTTCTTTTATGGCGTTATCCTATTGTCACTGATTGTTATGCTAGTAGAATGGTGGAAATATAGAAAATGAACAGCAAAAAACACCAACTTTTGTCGGTGTCTTTAAGGAGATATGAAAAATATTTAGGATTGACTAAAGTATAACCTATTTTTCAATACGCTCCATCGGTCTTGGGACTGATATGACATCAAAACGGCAATTCTTCCTCTTCCAAAATCACATCTGCCAAATCATCATTCGCATTATTTTCACGCATAGCTCGTTGAGCACGACTTTCAAGCAATTGGAAAGACTGGCCTAGAATCTCTGTCACATAGTGGTTGCTGCCGTCTTTTTCATATTTCCGCGTCCGCAATTCACCATCAATAGAAATTAAACTTCCTTTACTGCCATAAGAGACAAGTGTTTCCGCCAGTTTTCCCCAGAAAATAACATTCAAAAAGTCTGCCTCACGCTCGCCATTTTCTGTTTTGAAACGGCGATTCACAGCAATTGTAACACGAGTCAGATTTTTGCCATTTGGCGTTTGAGTCAGTTCCGGTTGGGCCGTCAAGCGACCGATTGCAATGATTTTATTATACATTTTTTATCCTCCTACTTATTTATTCGTAGGAAAGATGATAAAATGATGATAAAATGATGATAAAATGATGAAAAAGGAGAAAAATAGATGAAAAATATCCTTAGCTCAAAGCTCCAATCTACCCAACCTTATACCAATCAGGAGATCAGCTGGTTGCTGGAAAACATCGGTCATCCAGACCCTACTATACGCGACGAGCTGATTTATGCTAGTTTTTGCCACATCTGTCTAAATGGTTTGATTACAAGAGAACAAGCACAGGAATTGCTTCAATATTCACAGGACACCAAGCCATTTTCCCTAGAAGCACCCACACTAAAACGAAGTTTTACTTGCTTGCTTTACTGTCTTTTGCTGTCTGTTGATAATGATTCTGAGTCTATTTATCATGCTTTTTTAAATGACGAGGACCGCGAACTACTTTTTCAACAGGCCTTGGATTATTTGGCGATTGAAAATGACTGGTCTGGTTATGATGAAAAACTCGGCTGGATACACACCGCTGCTCATGGGGCTGATTTTTTGTTGGCCGCAAGCTTTCACACCAAATTTCCTGTCCAAAAAAGCAAAGAGGTATGGCAAGCCATTCTTACTTGTCTATCTAAACAGAATCAAACCTTCACAGCTGGAGAGGAAATTCGCTTAGCACAAATCCCTGTCTACCTTTTGCTGAATGAAAAAGTAACTAGCCAAGAGCTGACAGAATGGATGAACGAACTAGACTTTCCCAACCAAGAACCAGTAGACTACTTCCGGTGGCTCAATCTCCAACATTTCCTGTCCAGTCTCTATTTCCAACTCAAATCACAACAGGTCTTAACTACTGACATCCTGGAAGCTATTGAAAGAAAAATCAAGCTAGTATAAAAGAATTGGCCAAAATTGACCAATTCTTCTTTTTCTATCCCTTCCAGTGTTTTGCTGAATCAAAAGCTTCTCCGACCACCGCGGAGTCGTCTAATTCAATAATACCACGGACTTGTGGTGCGTTTGGTAGTGCCAATTCACGCGGACTACACATCATACCAAAGCTATCCTCACCACGCAATTTCCCTGGGAAAATCAGGCTACCGCTCGGCATCATTGCCCCCGGAAGAGCCACAATGGTTTTCAATCCTTGGGTAGCATTTGGGGCACCAGCTACGATTTGCACTGTTTTGTCACCGACATTGACCTGACAGATATTGAGGTGGTCGCTATCTGGATGAGGAACCAATTCCACAATCTGACCGACTACGAACTTTGGAGCATTGTCGTTAACCAGGCTTTCCGTAAAGCCTTCTTTTGCTAATGCTGCATTCAAGGTCGCAACTTGTTCGTCTGTTAGGAAAACTTGGCCATTTCCAGCAAGCTCAATCAGGCTCGATACATCAAAGATATTCCAGGCCACTGTTTTTCCAGTTTCTTCTAAGAAAACACGCGCCACTTGACCCTTGCGTTCAAACTGGACAGCCTGCCCCTTGTCCTCAGCCGCAATCACCATAAGAACATCGCCAACGTGTTCCTTATTATATGTAAAAATCATTTCTTTTTCATTTCTCCTTTATGCAAATAGACCGGTCAAGCCTTTCCATAGATTTTCAAAAAAGGCGCCGATTTTTTCTAAAATCCCTGAATCTTGTAAATTCTTATAGGCTTCCGAAATTTGTTGCTCCGCCTGTTGCTTGAACTGGTTGAGCTGGGCAGCAACCTCAGCCGAATCAATAGCAGAGGTTTCCTGATAGGCTTTGGCAAAGGTAACTAATTTTGAAACTTCATCTGCTGTGATAACATTTTCCAAACCGTTATTGGCCAAGACATCGTTAATAATAGTATTGATGTCTGATTCAGAAGCTACCTGACCATTGGACTTTTTGTAGTCGGCAAGAGCAGTCTTGATTTCCGCTACCGCCTTATCCAAGGCTGAACTATCAAAATTAGAGTCACCTGTATGAGCCGTCGCCACTTCATTGACTGTCTCTAGCTCTTGTTGAGCTACTTCGGTTCGGGCTGTATCAACTGTTTCACCATTGGCCACAAGAGCCTTGTAAACACCTGTCAAAGCAGACTCCCCCGTTACCTGAATCGGAGAAGCTACATCAATCAAGACATCCGACGCACCTGCTGTAATGGCTGCATTGGCATACTGTGTTTCGGTAATCAAGGTGATGTTCTGTGGCGTCTTAATATCCACCACAACCCCTTTTCCAGCATCCTGCTTTTGCACCAAGACAGATGAATAGAGGGAAGCTGTATCTGCTCCAGATGTACCTAAATATTGGTCCATATCCGCGCCAACAACCACCTGACGACTGACATTATTGACATCCGAAATACCAAATAGATTGTTAACCTCTGTCGCCTGCGCATCTGACAAACCGCCACCATAGACCAGTGTTGGCTTGCCCCATTTTTCATTGATAACATCTGTTTGAATCTCAGCCTGCACCAAAGGAGCAAGACTCAAACTAAACCCCAGCACCACAGGTGCTAGAAGGATGTTTCCTAGTGATTTCTTCATGTTCTTTCCTTTCTTTTGGACATAGCAGAGCTGCTCTGCCAATTTATCTACCCAGTCCAGATAAGAAGTTCATGATTTCTTCCTTGGTCTTGCGATTCTTATCGACAAAACGACCGATTTCCTTACCATTTTCTAAAACAACCAGACTTGGAATGCCTAAAATTGCCCATTCCTGTGCCAAAGGCATAAAGTCATCTCGATCCAGTTGCACAAAACGGAAATCTGGAAATGCCTCTTCGATAGCTGGCAAATGCGGTTTGATATAGTGGCAATCTCCACACCAAGTCGTCACAAATAGAAAAACAGTTGGCTTGCCATCTTCAATCAAGGCAGCTACTTCTTCAAGATTTGTTGGAAAAATCATCTTTCTTCCTCCCTGTATTGAATAGAACCTTGGGTATTTTCAAATAGAAATACCTGTCCTGCCTCCATCACAACCCCTCCGATAAGAGTTGTCTGCGTAGAAGCTGTTTCATCCACATAGACCGTGGCAATCTCTCCTAAATCAGCGAAAAAGTCACGCACCTCCTGCAAGGCCTGTGCTTTTTTACGGTCTTCTTGGATTTTACGGTAAAATTGAGCACTAGCGGTGAGCACACCTGCCCCCAATAAGCCTGCTAGCAAGGCTGTCTTTTTCTTTTTCATGTTGACTATTTTATCATATTTCCTCGGAATTTTCCCAAAAATGCCATTGAACTTGTGACAGCTGAGACAAACTCACACCACTTGACAAAAGACTAAAAAATAGATAGAATGGTCTTACAGTGATAAATGTTTGTCAACACTTGGCAATCAAAAAGCCCCCAACGTTCCCAGCGTTGAGGGTTTTATTTTGCCCCTGGGGCCTACTTGTCACGATTGTTGAGCCATCTTTCAAACAAAACTGTTAGAAAACTGACGAACAAAGGTACAAGAAAAACTGTGATAAATGCTTCCCACACTTAGCAATCACCTCCTCTCTATTTTGAGGGGCATTTCTATCCTAGCAAATTTCAATCATTCTTGTCAATACTATCCATATTTTTCTATATTTTCAAGACAAGTCTAGCTCTTCGTGATAAAATAGTAGTAATCATGTCATGGAGGAAGAAGTATGACTCTTTTTAAAAAAATTAAAGAAGTTACAGAATTGCAAAGCTTACCGGGATTTGAAGGACAGGTTCGCAACCACATCCGCCAGAAAATCACACCGCATGTAGACCGCATCGAAACAGATGGACTAGGTGGAATTTTTGGCATCAAGGATACAACTGTTGAAAATGCTCCTCGTATCCTAGTGGCTGCACATATGGATGAAGTCGGCTTTATGATTAGCCAAATCAAGCCAGACGGTACTTTCCGTGTTGTCGAGCTGGGAGGCTGGAATCCGCTAGTTGTATCCAGTCAAGCCTTCACGCTTCAACTACAGGACGGTCGAACCATTCCTGCCATTTCAGGTTCAGTGCCTCCCCATCTTTCTCGTGGGGCTAATGCTCCTGGCATGCCTGCCATTGCGGATATTATTTTCGATGCTGGTTTTGCCAATTATGACGAAGCTTGGGCGTTCGGCGTTCGTCCGGGGGATGTCTTGGTTCCCAAAAACGAAACCATTCTAACAGCCAACGGAAAAAATGTTATTTCTAAGGCTTGGGACAACCGCTTCGGTGTTCTTATGGTGACCGAACTACTGGAAAGTCTATCGGGTCAAACCTTACCAAATCAGTTGATTGCTGGGGCAAATGTACAAGAAGAGGTTGGTCTACGTGGAGCTCATGCTTCTACAACCAAGTTCAATCCAGATATTTTCCTTGCTGTTGATTGCTCGCCTGCAGGCGATATTTATGGCGACCAAGGAAAAATTGGTGACGGAACTCTACTTCGTTTCTACGACCCAGGTCATATCATGTTAAAAAACATGAAAGACTTCCTCCTCTCAACTGCCGAAGAAGCAGGGGTCAAATTCCAATACTACTGCGGGAAAGGTGGAACAGATGCTGGTGCAGCCCACTTAAAAAATCATGGTGTTCCATCAACAACTATTGGTGTCTGCGCTCGCTACATCCATTCACATCAAACTCTCTACAGCATGGATGACTTCTTAGAGGCCCAAGCCTTCTTGCAAGCTATCGTTAAAAAGCTAGATCGCTCAACGGTTGATTTGATTAAAAATTATTAAAACAAAAGACTTTGCTAGGTAGAATGCCCGGCAAAGCCTTTTTCTATATAAACTCTTCTAAAATGTACTTCCTCACATAAGTAATAAAGTAAAGCGAGCCTGTAATCAGGTAAAGTTTTTTGGGATTGTCCAAGTCCGCCTGCTCCAACCACTCCTGATAGGTCTGAACTCGTTCATAACCTGACGGATAATCATCCAGCTGTACCGCACGGAAATCATCAAAGGTTGTCACGCTAACAGGTCCAAATTGGCTAAGCTGCGATAACATCTGATCCACAGGCTTGGTATTGATGGCTGCAAAGAGGATTTCGATGTCTCTATCGGCATAGTTTTCCTCTAAGAGCTGGGTCAGGACGGCGATGCTTTCATTATTGTGGGCTCCGTCAATCATAAGCGTTGGTTTCATCAATTCTAAGCGCCCCGGCCAGATGGCTTGGGACAAGCCCTGGCTGATAGTTTCATTGGTAATCTTTTGAAAATGTGAGCTAAGAAGCTGAGCTGTGGTCACTGCCAAGGCTGCATTGACCTCTTGGTGACGCCCCTGCATCTGTAGCCTCAAATCCTCAACACGGCCGAAGGGGCTTGAAACCGCAAAGCCTGCTCTGCTATTTTCCAAAAGAATCTCCCGCCCCACCGCATAGGTCGGACTCTGAAGCTGACTGGCGTGATCCTCAAATACCGCCTCCACTTCTGGCTGGTCGGTCGCATAGAGGAGGGGGACCCGCTCACGCAAAACAGCAACCTTGTGACGGGCTATAGCAACATGAGTCTCCCCTAAAAAGGATTGATGGTCTAGACCAATAGAGGGGCACACTACCGCCAATGGACTTAAGACATTCGTGGCATCCAGTAAGCCGCCCATGCCTGCCTCCACCAAAAGAATATCGGGATGCTGGTAGTGAGCAAAATAGACAAACATAGCCACTACAACAATCTCAAACTCTGAGATGGCGTCTAGTTCTGCTGTCTGGTCCAAGTTATCAATCAAGGGTTGCAAGTCTGTCACAATCCTCGCAAAATCTTCCTCTGAAATCATCTCCTGCTCAAAGACAATCTGTTCTCGAAAATCAATGATAGACGGCGATGTAAACCGGCCAACGGTATACCCAGAAGCTTGCATGATAAACTGCAGGTCATTAAGGGTCGATCCCTTACCATTTGTTCCTACAAAGTGAACCGTTGGTACACGATGCTGGGGATTGTCCAAGCGCTCCAAGAGCCAGTTGACACGTGCAACACCATTTTCTAAATCTGATGCAGGACGATTCGATAGCCACCGGCGAGTTTCTAGGTAATTCATCATTTCACCTCTACAAAAGAGCAACAGGGGGATGACCTGTTGCTGGATACTATATTATTTAATACCCACTAGTTTTGCGAACTCGGGTATTTTTTGTAAATTTGGTAAGACAAGCATGGTTACGACAATGCGTAATGGAATTTCAAAAACCGCCTTAATCAAGCGACTACTGTATAAAGCAATCCAAGGTGTTCCAAAATGGAAATGGAGGGCAATCGGTGTCATGATAAAGGAAATCACAACCTGAATCAAAACAACAACCCCAGCAACATAGAACCAGTCAGCTTTATTTTTCATATCTAGTGGTTTTTGATAAAAGAACCAGCCATAGATAAAAGCCGATACCGCCTCTATTACTATCCAAGTAAAGAGAACAGTTTGTCCGCTAAACAAGACAAAGACTGGGTCTGAAATAGCTGCAAAGACAGCTGCCCAAACTGGACCCGCAATAGCTCCCAAAATAGTATTGGGAATGAAGGTAAACTGAACCTGCAAAGTGTCCGAAAGACGGATTGAGAAATAGTTCTCTACAATCATGACCAGGGCAAGGGTCACTGCAATGGCAGTCAATAACTGCACAGTCAGTTTTGGAATTTTCTTTTCCATAAAAACGCTCCTTCTAAGAAATGGAGCTGTCGTATTCATTCGACAGCGGATGCAATGGTTTACCGCGCTGACGCTTCGTTATGTGGCAACATCCCATCCACATACACTTAACGCAAACCACCTACTCTGTGCAAATTTCTTTGCTAGTCTATTTTATCATACCGAGGTCAGTTTGACCAATTGCCAAAATCTATTACTCCTAACAGTTACTGACTATAAGAAAAACTGACAGGGTTACTGCCAATTTCCTACTATTATTTCAAGCGTTCAACTTCACGCGCAATAACCAATTCTTCATCCGTTGGAATAACCAAGACACGAACTTTTGATTCTGGCGTTGAAATGTCACCATAGTTGCCAAATACATTTTTTGCTGGGTCCAACTCAATACCAAACCAAGACAAACCTGCAATGACATCATTTCGCATTGCAGCAGCATTCTCACCCATTCCTGCTGTAAAGATGATGGCGTCAGCACCATTTAAAACTGCAAGATACTGACCGATAAATTTCTTAATACGGTCAATGAAAATATTGTAGGCCAATACTGCATCTGGATTGTGAGATTGGATGCCTGCTTCAATATCGCGCATATCACTTGAAAGACCAGATACACCAAACAAGCCTGACTGTTTATTCAACATGTTAACAACGTCTGCAGCATCTTTCAACTCTTCAACATTCGCAATCAAATAAGGAATGATAGCAGGATCAATATCCCCTGAACGAGTTCCCATCATCGGACCAGCCAGAGGTGTGAAGCCCATTGACGTATCCACAGATTCACCATGATAGTTAGCAGTGATGGATACACCATTTCCGATATGAGCCGTAATTAATTTTAATTCCTCAATCGGACGACCTAAAACTTTTGCTGCCTCATGCGCTACATAGAAGTGGCTTGTTCCATGAGCACCATACTTACGAACTTTATAGTCTGTATAATATTTTTGTGGAATCGGATAGAGATAAGCGTGTTTTGGCATTGTTGTATGGAAAGCAGTATCAAAAACAGCTACATTCAATACTTCTGGCAATACTTCTTCAAATGCGCGCATCGCTGCTACGTGTGCTGGGTTATGAAGGGGTGCCAAGGCACTCAACTCTTCAATTTGCTCAATCTCTTTTTGACCAATAACCGCTGACTCCTTGAAGTATTCTCCACCCGCAACAACACGGTGTCCCACACCTGTAATTTCTTCATAAGTTGCAATAATATTGTGTTTGAGCAAATCTTCAAGAAGAATCTTAACTGCAACTGTATGATTAGGAATATCTAATACTTCACTTTCTTTTTTTCCATCATACTTAACAGTGGAAATAGAATCATTTAAGCCGATACGCTCGATAATACCCGCTGCTAATACTGTCTCTTCTGGCATTTGATAAAGTTGCCATTTTAAGCTAGAACTACCTGCATTAATTGCAATTGTTTTTGACATATCTTACCTCTTTTAAAGCGTTTTCCTAACTAGTATAACAGATTTTCACTTAAATTGCATTCTCTTGCTTCCAATTTTTGAAATTGAGCATGAACTTCTGAATAGCTTCTGGTTCTTGAAGACTTTGTAAGGGATAAACAAACGGCGCCAACGGTCTTGCAGCTTTCTTTTGCAAGACAAAAATAGACTTGGCCATAGCAGCCTTCCCAAAGAGATTTGGTGGCAGGGCAATCATGGCAACAATATTGGCTTGCTCCTGTAACCAGCCTTTCAGTAAATCGCTTTGCGGACTAGTCAACAAATCATTTGGAGCCAAGAGAATAGCGAATCCATCTTTTTCCAGATATTTGAGGGACTGTTCCATGAGCAAATGATGTGCGTAGGTATGTTCATTTGGACTGGCTACCTGATAACGGCTAGCAATCTGGTCATCTGGATAGTAGCCAATAGGCAAATCTCCCAAAATCACTTGGCTTTCTTTCAAAATCTGCGGACGTACCGCATCTCCCTGAGCAAATGAAATAGCTGCTCCCATGACATCCGCAATACTAGCCGATAAATCAATCAAGAGGTCATCTATTTCAATCCCTAAATAGTCTAATTCCTTCTGGCTGGCGTTGAGAATGGTCTGAGCTAAGTTTCCTGTGCCAGAACCAATTTCCAAAACTGTTACTCTTGGAGTAGAAACCAACTGGTCTACAAGGAAAGATAAGATAAATCCGATAGAGTCAGGTGTGAACTGATGGTTGTACTGCATCGGTTCTGTCTGGTTAGCTTTAATGAGCAAGAATTGGTAAGCACGACGCCATTCTTCCTTTGTCAAGGCTAATTCTCTCAAAACTTGATTGTTGTTGAGAACAAGTTCGGTTTCATGTTGACCAGCTACATAGGTAGCATTTTGCTCAATCATAGCATCATAAATATTGGTCCCAAGTTGATTTTGAATCGTCTGTACATTTTCTAAAAGCAGGTTGTAGGCCTGTTCAATTTTTTCATATTTCATATTCTTATCTTAACAAATTTTAAGGAATTTGACTAGAAATTGGAAAGTGGTAAGTGAATTGCTTACCTCCATTTAGTGTTACGACAACAGATAATTGATTATTTTTAATGCGATAGTCTGATTGGCCCTGGTGAAATGAAATCTGCCCTTTCTTTACGACCGATTGTTTGGATGATTTTTTGGTCGGTGATGCCTTAGTGGCCTCCTCCGGATCAGCTTGTTTCTCAACCAAGTTTGGGGAATCTGTCTTAGAACTCCCTTCCTCGAGACGAGTTTGTTGGGCTATTTCTTGATCCTGACTAACTTTCTTTAATTGGATTTCCTGCTGGTACTCTGTCTTGACTTGCTCTGATACCATTTGAGCCATCATATAAGCAGTAGCTTCTTGCTTGGTTACTTGTACTAGTCGACTTTCAGCGAATTGTCTATTGAGATAGAGCTGGAGAATCAGGCTAAAGACAGCAAGCATTAAGAGAGCATAGAGCAGAACACCTGCCTTAATTCGTTTTTTCAAAAACATACCTAAAACTCCTTTCCTCCCCACTTTCAAATGTTACATCCAGCTGTATAATCTCGCCTTGTTGGGCGTAAGTAGCTGAATAAACCTTGTACAACATGGGCTGATAGCCCTGACCATTTGCATTTGTCTTGCGAAAATCATCTGCCACAGACTTGCCAAATGCCAATGATTTTTCCCCTTTGGTTAGGTACAACTTTCCAGAATCAACCCGATCAAGACTTGCTCCTTCCCATTCAACCCGTAATTGATCACAAAATAGTAACCACTGTTTTTCTACATAACGTTCTTGATAGCGAACCTCATGCGCTATCAATTTTGATAAACCTTCAACCACAAGCAAGCTGCCAGAAATTATGAGTAAGGCAATTAAACATTCCAAGAGGGTGAACGCGGCTAACTTAGTTTTTCTCAATCCGGATAACCTCCTTGCCTTCATGGTAAACGATAAGTTCACGAGATGTTCGTTGTACTGAAACTTCAACCTCGTTTAGCTCTAAATGGGATTCCCCTGTCTGAACTGCCATCTTTGCAACATTATAAACTTCTTGTTGGTACAAACTGTTTACTAGTTGCCTTCTTCCGGTATCTATAGCTGTCAAAATCAAGCTACAAATAGTTACCAGGGTGGCTAGGGCAACTAAACTTTCTAACAAGACATAGGCTCTACTCTTCAATTTTCTTATATCGACCACTCCCTATATATAGTTGATACTTGATTGTTTCATGACTCATCTTAAAACTGATTTTTTCCAAGGAAGAATTACCCCCATCATCCTGAAACACAATTGTTTTTTCTTCTATTATGGATACATTAGGTGGCAACGAAATGATTCGATAGCCATTTGATACTTCTTCTCCAGCTATACGAAGCGCTACCTTTTCTTGAGTTCTAGCGGCCAATTCTTGACTGTCTTTATACAAGGACTCAAACTCCAAAAGAAACACCTGCTCCTGCACTACCTGAAAAGCAGTATGCACCGACCCCGATAATAACAAAGCTAGAAAACAGACAACACCTAGTGTTAGTAAGCTCTCTAGAAGAGTAAAGGCCTTATTTTTTAGGTACATTATTATATTTTTCTAGTTGATCTTCGGTTATCATCTGTTGATTATATAATTCTTCTGCTGTTGGGCGAACACCATGGTCCAATTCATAAATATCCATTTGACTTTCAACAACTTTTACAACAGCTGCATTTCCGTCATTTTGTATTTTTTGCTTCTGCTTACTGAGATTTGGCACAAATAATAGCAAGAGAATACTAATAATTCCAAGTACGATTAACATTTCAATCAAAGTGAATCCTTTGACTTTCTTTTTCAACATTTTTTTCATTTTATAACTCCATATTCTGATAAATTGGCAGCAACATGGCTGCATAGATGAGAACGACCATTAAGGCCACAAAGAGAAAAACCAATGGTTGAATCAACTGCATGGCCCTATTAACACGAGTAAAAAATTCCTCCCAACACTCTGTTGCATACACAGATAACTCACTTCCTAATTTTGATTTGACTTGCCCATACTCAATCATTAGACTCAGCTCCCGTTTGAAAAAGCCATACGTTTGGATATGAGCATGGAAACTATGCCCATCAGAAAGCGAACGCTCTAAATCTTCACCAATCTCACGAAAAAGCTGTGATTTTTGTTCCTGCATCAAGCCCACAATCTGAGGCATATCAAGTCCCTGACCAATCAAGCTTCCCCACTCCCTCGCGTAATAGGCGGTCAAATAGGTTTGGATGAGTTTTCCGAAAAATGGCAGAGCTACTAAGCGAGAAAAAGCCTTGATTTTATTTGTTCTGCGATACCAAATAAGCCCACCTAAGACAGCAAGAAAGAAAAGGCCACAAAAGGATAAAAAGATTGTTGGCAAGTGTTGAATCAATATAGTCGCAACATTTCCTTCTTCCAACTGGGGCAACAAATAGTTTTTTAGTCCCAACATTATCAATAATAAAAAGGCAAGCAAGATGATTGGATAGGTTGCTACTTCTATCAATTTTTTACGCACCTTGCTAACATTTTCAAGATAAGATTGAATATGACTTAAACTCAGACTGGTATTGCCATGAACCTCCGCCAAGGCTACCTGGGTGACAACCGCATCCGAAAATCGTAAATCTCCCAAAAGACTTGAAAATGGCTTTCCTGCAAGAAGACCATCGGACAAAACTTGCGTGTATTGGTCAGCCAAGAGTTGACTCCGTTTGAGAAAATCGACAATTTCTCCCAAGTGAAATCCACTAGCAAAAAGATTGTTAAAGAGCTCAATCACCTTACGCTGTCGAACCAAGGACAATTTTTTCTGTTTCTGCCTGCCGAGGACTGATATGTCCTGCTGCAAGAAGGCAATCAATTTGCTCATTCCACTTGTCGGCGGAATGGTTTTGGTAGTTTCCTTTTGCAAAATCAACAACACCTCCTCCCCCTATTAGTCGTTGATAGGCAATTCCTTGAAGAGCATTATTCAATTCTTCAGGACTTACACCCAGTTCTAACATGCGAGCGTAGACACCAGCAACACTTCTAGCGTGAACTGTTGAGAAGACCGTTGCCCCTGTCAAACTAGCTCGAATCACTGCTCGAGCAGTTTCTGCATCTCGAATTTCTCCAATAATCAGTAAATCTGGTCGATGACGAAGTGATAGTTTGATGAGATTATCATAGGTAGCACCAATTGCCTCGTTGAGCTGGAGTTGGAGCATATCCTCCTGTTTGATTTCCACTGGATCTTCTATAGTTAGAATTTGCTTATCTGGAAATTTCAATCTCGCCAGCTGGTACATGAGTGTGGTCTTGCCAGAACCAACCGGCCCTGAAAAAAGATAGAGCCCTCGTCCCTTGATTTCTTGTGCAATTCTCTCCAATGCTCCAAACCAAAATTTAAGTTGTTGATCTTGATCATAGAGCAGACGAATGACCAAACTTTCTTTACCACGATAATCACCAACCGTTGATAACCGAAGGGAAATCTCCCCTGAGCCATAATTGTAGTCACAAGAGCCTTGCTGGCTACGCCGTTTTTCACCGACATTCAAACCCGCTAAAAACTTGAAATGACTAATAATGGCCACCACCTCATCTTCGGCTAATTCTTGAATATATTCCCGTTCATCCATTACTCGATGATAGACTTGGTAGTTTTCTCCCCTTGGAATCAAATAAATATCACTGACCCTTTCGACAACTGCTTCTTCAATCATTTTTCTTGCTTTTTCTTGAATCATATAACCTCCCTACTCCATTTATTCGTAAAACATATTGATTTGTGGCATATTTATGTTAGAATAGTAAAAAAGTTGTGGAGGTTTCCCATGAAAAGATTAAAAAAAGGCGACCACATACGCGTAGTCAGCCCATCTTCGTCTATTGAAAGAATTGGTGGCTTTGAGGCTAATGTAGCAGCTAAGGAAAGGTTAGAAGCACTTGGGTTCAGACACTCTTTTTCAGAACATTATTTTGAAAATGATATCTTTGACTCCGCTCCGATTGCTAGTCGTGTTGCGGACTTAGAAGTAGCCTTTGCGGATGAGACAGTTGATGCCATTCTGACAACCATTGGCGGTTTCAACTGCAATGAATTGTTGCCCTATCTGGATTTTGATTTGATTGCACAAAATCCGAAAATTTTCTGCGGTTATTCGGATACAACTGCCCTACTCAATGCCATCTACGCCAAGACAGGCATGCAAACTTATATGGGCCCAGCTTATTCCAGCTTTAAAATGGAGCAAGGGCAACAGTACCAAACAAGATCTTGGCTAAATGCAGTCACTCAGGATACCTATCAATTAACTCCAAGTCCTGAGTGGTCTAGCGATGCTTGGTACTTACCAGACGCCCCTCGCACCTTTTACCCAACAGAATGGAAAGTCTACAATCCGGGCCAGGCTAGCGGAACAGCTATTGGAGGAAATCTCTCTACTTTTGCGCTCTTACATGGTACTGAGTTCGTTCCGAAACCCGAAAAGTACATCTTGTTTCTTGAAGAAGCTGAAGAAGATCACTATACCGAATTTACAAGGCATTTTGCTGCGCTCTTACAAAACTATCCCAATCCCCAAGCCGTCCTCATTGGTCGTTTTCCTAAGGAAACCAAGATGACCCAGGAGATTTTGTTGGCGATTTTGGACAAGCACCCTATTCTCAAAAAAGTTCCTGTTTTGTACGATTTGGACTTTGCCCATACCCAACCTCTCTTTACCATTACAATCGGTGGACAGGTTGAACTCGACACCGAAGCCTTTTCTATCAGATTCAGCTAAAAAGGATTGCTCATTAGGGCAATCCTTTTATGAATCATAGTTCACACATTTTCCTTGTCTTAGTTTGCAAGCGCGAACTCTCGGTTGTTGCACCTGTTTAGCCGCAAGTCCAGCAGGCAAATTTTCCTTCGCTTCTATCAGCATAAGGGAGTGGAACCGTTGTAAATACTCATCACATTCTTCACACCAGTACTGATCTGATTCATCCCAAAAAGCGACCATTGTCCCATTTTTACTTTTTTTCATAGGAAAACTTTCTGAAAGTTTTACCCATTCCTTCTGAAAAGCAGATAGTGCATCCTCGTAACGTTCGTACGTCACTCTACTGACAACATCTTCTTCCCATCCATCTAAGAACCACCACGGTTCAAAATCTCCATACATCTTAATAACTTGATACATCATTTAACACTTCCTTTACCGTACACATTATATCGAAATTGTATGATAAAAAAAAACATTCTGCTTGTAGGATTCCTCACAAGCCAGACAAAAAAGAAAACACACCTCAAAAATGAGATGTGCATTCTGTTTATTCAGTGGCTGCAAGTTTTGCTTCTTCAGCAAGTTCTTCTGCTACTGTATCTTCAATGATTTCAACTTCATTGATGGCTTGTGGTTCAAGATTACGGTAGCGGGCCATACCTGTACCTGCTGGGATAATCTTACCGATAATAACGTTCTCTTTCAAACCAAGAAGGTTATCACGTTTACCACGAATGGCTGCATCAGTAAGGACACGAGTTGTTTCCTGGAAGGATGCGGCAGACAAGAATGAGTTGGTTTCAAGGGACGCTTTTGTGATACCCATAAGAACTGGACGAGCTGTTGCTGGAACACCACCAGCGATAACCACGTCAGCATTGGCATCTGTAAAGTCTGCAATATCCATGAGTGTACCCATAAGCAAATCTGTATCGCCTGGATCCATGACACGAACTTTACGAAGCATTTGGCGAACCATTACCTCAATGTGCTTGTCACCGATTTCTACACCCTGGCTACGGTAAACTTTTTGAACTTCAGAAAGAAGGTACGTTTCAACTGCCAAGACATCACGAACTTCAAGCAAGCGTTTTGGTTGGATAGAACCTTCAGTGAGGGCGCTACCTCTCGCAACTTGATCACCAACTTCGACTTTCATGCGGGCTGTAAATGGTACCACGTATTCGCCTTCGCCAGTTTTACCTTTAACAAAGACTTTCTTGGTACGAGTAGAAGCATCTTCTTCAATAGCGATGACTTCACCTTTAACCTCAGTGATAACTGCCTCCCCTTTCGGATTGCGCGCCTCAAAGATTTCTTGGACACGAGGAAGACCCTGAGTGATATCGCTGTTTGAGGCTACACCACCCGTGTGGAAGGTACGCATTGTAAGCTGTGTACCAGGCTCACCGATAGATTGGGCTGCAATCGTACCAACTGCTTCACCCACTTCAACCGCATCACCTGTCGCCAAGTTGATACCGTAACAATGACGGCAGACACCGTGACGAGTGTTACATGTAAATACGCTACGGATGGTTACTTGTTCAACACCTGCATTTACAATTTCACGGGCAATATCTTCCGTAATCAATTGGTTTGGACCAATGATAACGGCACCCGTTTCAGGATGTTTAACAGTTTTCTTAGTGTAACGACCTTGCAAACGCTCTTCAAGTGGCTCAATCATTTCCTTGCCATCTGTGATAGAACGGATGTCAAGACCACGGTCTGTTCCACAGTCGTCTTCACGAATAATAACGTCTTGGGCAACGTCAACCAAACGACGAGTCAGATAACCTGAGTCGGCTGTCTTCAAGGCCGTATCCGTCATACCCTTACGGGCACCGTGAGTTGAGAAGAACATTTCCAATACAGAAAGACCTTCACGGAAGTTAGACAAGATAGGCAATTCCATGATACGTCCGTTCGGAGCTGACATCAGACCACGCATACCAGCCAACTGGGAGAAGTTGGAAATGTTACCACGGGCACCAGAGTCCATCATCATAACGATTGGGTTCTTCGGATCTTGTTTTTCAACCAGACGTTTTTCCAATTTTTCCTTAGCTGAACGCCATTCATCTGTAACAGCTGCATAACGCTCATCATCCGTAATCATACCGCGGCGGAATTGTTTCTTGATTTGTTCTACACGTTCGTGAGATTCTTCAATGATTTCAGCCTTGTTGTCGATGACCGGAATATCGGCAATACCCACTGTCAAACCAGCAAGTGTTGAGTGATAGTAACCCAAGTCTTTCAAACGGTCAAGCAGGGCTGATGTTTCAGTTGTGCGGAAACGCTTGAAGATTTCAGCGATGATATTACCAAGATTTTTCTTCTTGAATGGTGGGTTGATTGGCAATTCTGCAATAGCAGCCTTGATATCTGATCCTGGTTCCAAGAAGTATTTATCTGGAGTTCCTTCTGTCAAGTTAGCATTATTTGGCTCTTGCAAGTATGGAAGTCCTTCTGGCATAATCGCGTTGAACAAGATTTTTCCGACAGTTGTCATCATGACCTTGTGTTTTTGGTTATCTTTCCAAGGTTTATCAAGGCTATCTGTTGCGATACCAACACGAGTATGCAAGTGAACATAGCCATTGCGGTAAGCCATAACAGCCTCATCTGCATCCTTGAAGACCATACCTTCACCTTCACGACCAGCATCTTCCATGGTCAAGTAGTAGTTACCCAAAACCATATCCTGAGATGGTGTTACGACTGGTTTACCATCTTTAGGGTTAAGGATGTGTTCTGCCGCAAGCATAAGGATTCGTGCTTCTGCTTGTGCTTCTTCTGACAATGGAACGTGAATCGCCATCTGGTCACCGTCAAAGTCGGCGTTGTAGGCTTCACAGACAAGCGGGTGCAAACGAAGGGCTTTACCGTCGATCAGAACTGGCTCAAAAGCCTGGATACCCAAACGGTGAAGGGTAGGTGCCCGGTTCAAAAGAACTGGGTGTTCTTTGATCACTTCTTCCAAGATATCCCAAATACGGTCATCACCACGTTCAATCAAACGTTTTGCAGCTTTTACGTTACCAGCAATATCACGGGCAACGATTTCGCGCATGACAAACGGTTTGAAGAGCTCGATAGCCATTTCACGTGGCACACCACATTGGTACATTTTAAGAGTTGGACCAACGGCGATAACGGAACGTCCTGAGAAGTCAACACGCTTACCAAGCAAGTTTTGACGGAAACGTCCTTGCTTACCTTTAAGCATGTGGCTGAGTGATTTAAGCGGACGGCTACCTGGTCCTGTGATTGGACGACCACGGCGACCGTTGTCAATCAAAGCATCCACAGCTTCTTGGAGCATACGTTTTTCGTTTTGTACGATGATACCTGGAGCGTTAAGTTCCAAGAGACGAGCCAAACGGTTGTTACGGTTGATAACACGGCGGTAGAGTTCGTTCAAGTCAGATGCGGCAAAACGGCCACCATCCAACTGAACCATCGGACGCAAATCTGGTGGAATAACTGGAAGGATATTGAGAATCATCCACTCAGGCTTGTTACCAGATTTGTAGAAGGCATCCAATACATCCAAACGACGCACTGCTTTAATGCGTTTCTGACCAGAAGCTGTTTTCAATTCTTCTTTCAAGGCTGCGATTTCTTTTGGAAGATCGACTTGTTTCAAGAGGTCTTGAATCGCTTCTGCACCCATTTTAGCAACGAATGAACCATAGCCATATTCACGCAAACGCTCACGGTATTCGCGCTCAGTCATGATTGACTTGTGCTCAAGCGGTGTATCTTTCGGATCAATCACTACGTAAGCTGCGAAGTAGATAACTTCCTCAAGCGCACGTGGGCTCATATCCAAGGTCAAGCCCATACGACTTGGAATACCTTTGAAATACCAAATGTGTGAAATTGGTGCTTTCAACTCAATGTGTCCCATACGTTCACGACGTACTTTTGCACGAGTCACTTCAACACCACAGCGGTCACAAGTAATCCCTTTATAACGGATACGCTTGTATTTACCACATGAACACTCCCAGTCTTTTGTTGGACCAAAGATGACTTCGTCAAAGAGTCCATCACGTTCTGGTTTAAGTGTACGATAGTTGATTGTTTCAGGTTTTTTAACCTCACCGTAAGACCATGAACGAACCTTACTTGGTGAAGCTAACGTGATTTGCATACTTTTAAATCGATTTACGTCAACCACTAATAATCCCTTTCTTTTCTTGTGAGAGGCTGGATTCCCATACCTCAAATTCTTGAACAATAATCAGCAGAATGGGTAGCTGGTAAGCTATTTTTCTATAAATCAGACGGAGGAAGACCGTTGGTTCTTATCTCTTTCAGTTCTGAGATTTGGACCAACTTGTTCCATCCATTCTAATTATTCTTTGCCTTCTGCTTCTTCTGCTGCAAAGGCTGCGGCTGCGTCAGCTGCGGCTTTTGCACGTGCTTTTTCAAGATCATCTACGTGGATGATGTCATCATCTTCACCTTCATCAAGGTCACGCAATTCTACTTCATTGTTGTCTTCATCAAGGACACGCATATCCAAACCAAGTGATTGCAATTCTTTGACAAGAACGCGGAATGATTCTGGAACACCTGGTTTTGGAATTGGTTTACCTTTGGTGATGGCTTCATAGGCTTTAAGACGGCCTGTCACATCATCTGACTTGTAAGTCAAGATTTCTTGAAGGACGTTAGAAGCACCGTAGGCTTCAAGGGCCCAAACCTCCATCTCACCGAAACGCTGACCACCAAACTGAGCCTTACCTCCGAGTGGCTGTTGGGTAACGAGTGAGTATGGTCCGACTGAACGGGCGTGAAGCTTGTCGTCAACCATGTGGTGAAGCTTGATCATGTACATGACACCGACAGATACACGGTTATCAAATGGCTCACCTGTACGTCCATCGTAAAGAATGGTTTTGGCATCTGAATCCATACCTGCTTCTTTAACAGTTGACCAGAGGTCTTCTGAACTTGCACCATCGAAAACTGGTGTTGCGATATGAATACCCAAGTTGCGAGCCGCCATACCCAAGTGAAGTTCCATAACCTGACCGATGTTCATACGTGATGGCACCCCGAGTGGGTTCAACATGATGTCAACTGGTGTTCCGTCTGGAAGATATGGCATATCCTCAACAGGTACAATACGTGAAACGACACCCTTGTTACCGTGACGACCGGCCATCTTATCTCCGACCTTGATCTTACGTTTTTGAGCGATGTAAACACGAACCAACATGTTAACACCTGATTGCAATTCATCACCGTTGGCACGAGTAAAGATTTTCACATCACGAACGACACCATCGGCACCGTGAGGTACACGAAGAGAAGTATCACGTACTTCACGTGACTTGTCACCGAAGATAGCGTGTAAGAGGCGCTCTTCAGCAGAAAGATCTTTCTCACCTTTTGGTGTGACTTTACCAACAAGAATGTCGCCCTCTTTAACTTCGGCACCAATACGGATAATCCCCATTTCATCCAAGTTGCGAAGAGCATCTTCACCAACGTTTGGAATTTCGCGTGTGATTTCTTCAGGGCCTAACTTGGTATCGCGTGTTTCTGATTCGTATTCTTCCAAGTGAACAGATGTATAGACATCGTCTTTCACAAGACGTTCAGACATGATAACCGCATCCTCGAAGTTGTAACCTTCCCACGTCATGTAGGCAACGATAGGGTTTTGACCAAGAGCCATTTCCCCATTTTCCATAGAAGGTCCATCTGCGATGAAGTCGCCTTTTTCTACGACGTCGCCCAATTTTACAAGGGTACGTTGGTTGTAGGCAGTACCAGAGTTTGAACGACGGAATTTAGAAATGTGGTAGACATCAAGCGAGCCATCTTCACGACGCACTTCTACCTTGTCCGCATCTGCGTAAACAACCTTACCATCGTGTTGAGCGATGATTGCCGCACCTGAGTCGTGGGCAGCCTGGTATTCCATACCAGTACCAACGTAAGGTGCTTTTGGATCAATCAATGGAACAGCCTGACGTTGCATGTTGGCACCCATGAGGGCACGGTTGGAGTCATCGTTTTCCAAGAAAGGAATACATGCTGTCGCAACGGCAACTACCTGCTTAGGAGAAACATCCATGAAATCTGCTGAATCTGCTGGGAACTCTTGGTTGTTACCTTGGTGACGTCCCATAACAATCTTATCAACGAAACGGTTGTTTTCATCAAGTGGAGATGTTGATTGTGCTACGATGTAGGCATCTTCTTCATCCGCTGTCAACCAAACGATTTCGTTTGTAACTGTACCAGTTGCACGGTCGATCTTGCGGTATGGTGTTTGGATGAAGCCATACTTGTTGAGGTGTCCATAAGAAGACAAGTTGTTGATCAAACCGATGTTAGGTCCCTCAGGCGTTTCAATAGGACACATACGACCATAGTGAGTGTAGTGAACGTCTCGAACCTCATAACCAGCACGGTCACGAGTCAAACCACCAGGTCCTAAGGCTGACAAACGGCGTTTGTGAGACAACTCAGAAAGTGGGTTGTGTTGGTCCATGAACTGTGACAACTGAGATGAACCAAAGAATTCTTTGATTGCGGCTGTAACAGGACGGATATTGATGATTTGTTGTGGCGTCAATACTTCATTGTCTTGAACAGACATACGCTCACGCAAGTTACGTTCCATACGAGTCAAACCGATACGTACTTGGTTAGCAAGCAATTCACCAACGGCACGAATACGACGGTTCCCCAAGTGGTCAATATCATCTACACGACCAAGACCCTCAGCCAAGTTGAGGAAGTAGCTCATTTCAGCCAAGATGTCCGCAGGTGTTACTGTACGTACGTTTTCTGCTGGATTCGCATTACCAATCACCGTCACAACACGTTCTGGATCCTTAGGAGCTACAATCTTGAATTTCTGTAAAAGAACTGGCTCAAGAAGAACAGCGTTGTCATTTGGAATATATTCTACCAAGTTGAGCTCATCGAATTGTGCTTCTACTTTTTCAAGCACATCACGACTCAATACAGTACCAGCTTCCAAGACGATTTCGCCTGTCTCACCGTTAATCACATGCTCAGCAAGTGTTTGGTTGAGCAAACGAGTACGAAGGTTGAGTTTTTTATTGATTTTATAACGACCAACAGGTGCCAAGTCGTAACGACGTGGATCAAAGAAACGAGCTGTTAAAAGGCTACGAGAGCTTTCAGCTGTCTTTGGTTCACCTGGACGAAGGCGCTCATAGATTTCCTTAAGTGCTTCATCTGTACGAGAATCTGCTGGGTTTTTATGAATATCTTTTTCGATGGTATTGCGAACCAATTCGCTATCACCGAAGATGTCAAAGATTTCATCATCGCCTGAGAAACCAAGCGCACGAACAAGCGTTGTGAATGGAATCTTACGCGTACGGTCAATACGAGTGTAGGCAATGTCTTTTGAATCTGTTTCCAATTCCAACCAAGCTCCACGGTTAGGAATAACCGTTGAACCATAACCTACTTTACCGTTCTTATCTACTTTATCATTGAAGTAGACACCTGGTGAACGAACCAACTGAGAAACGATGATACGCTCTGCACCGTTGATGATGAAGGTACCCATTTCAGTCATGATTGGAAACTCACCGAAGAAGACTTCTTGAGTCTTGATTTCGCCAGTTTCTTTATTCACCAGACGGAAAGTTACATAGATTGGAGCTGAGTAGTTCGCATCATGCGCACGCGCCTCTTCCAATGTATATTTAGGTTCTTTCAATTCATAACCAACGAATTCCAATTCCATGGTATCCGTAAAGTTTGAAACTGGAAGTACATCTTCAAAGACTTCTTTCAAACCATAATCTAAAAAGTCTTGGAAAGAGTCCGTTTGGATTTCAATCAAATTTGGTAAATCAAGAACTTCCTTGATTCTTGAAAAACTACGACGGGTACGGTGCTTACCGTACTGAACTTCATGTCCTGCCAAGTTAATTCTCCTCTATTTTTCTATTGATTTTTCTGCAAAATCAAACACATTTGCCTTTTGTTAGAATTTTTAGAATCTTTAAGAATAGGTGACAATTCTCAAAAAACTTCTTCATAGACACAAAAAGAGCAGCTAAATCTTCCTTTTAAAAAGTGTGATTTAACTGCTGCAAGCCTTGCTTGGACAATATTTCAAACAAGACACACGACAAATAATTTATACAATTATAGCACAAGAACTAGAATAAATCAACTATCTACTTTCTCCTTATTCCCCTTGTTGGATAGGGTAATAAGACTCCTGGCTACTTCCAGATTCTCTTGAAATCATTCTAGTTTATCTAGAATTACTACTTGATGTAGTTGTTGATCTTGATGAACTTGTGGTTGTACCATTCGTTGAACCAAACACAGTTGCCCAAGCTTTTGAATAATCACTCTCTGTACCACCAACCATAAATTTGTAGCTAGTAACAGGTGCGCCATTCTTCGCCCAATAACTCGTTGTCAAGGCACCGCTTACCGTAAATTGGCGACCATTTACTTGCGTTGTTCCCGGACGTTGACCTGTGGAAGCAACTACACTGGAAGAGATGACACTTTTATCAAGTTCAAATTTCCCTGCAAACATATTTGAATCAACATTATATAACGCATCTACCATGTATGCAACATATTGAGAATTATTGTGGTATCCCGTCCAAACATACATTTCTGAATTATCATCATTACCAGCCCATGTTCCTAATGTAACTTTCGGAGTTGATAACATTAGCCAGACATCGTTTACCTCATTACTAGTTCCTGTTTTACCAACAAAATCTGAAGTAGCAGCTTGAGGATTCAAACTATTTAGTCGACTCCTAAATGTAGTAGTATATCCAGAATTAACTACTTGCCTCAACAATTGGTTCATGATGCTTGCAGTCGCTTTTGAGTATACTTGAACAGGTGCCGCCTCATGCTGATACACTACTGTTCCATCTGTAGCTGTGATATTTTCAACAATGTAGTGTTTATTATAAACACCCCCATTGGCCAACGTCTGATAGGCGTTGGTATTCGTCAATACAGAGATTTCAACCCCTCCGCCCAACGGTACACTTTCAATATCATACATCGGAATATGATAGTTCATCTTTTCCATATATTCCTTGGCGTTAACACCTGCATTTTGAATCATCTTGTAGGTCCAGAATGCAGGAATGTTTACAGACATATCAATAGCCGTCTGTAAATTCATCATTCCTGTACCTTTACTAGTACCATACATAATTGGTTGACCACTTGAAAAATTGGTTGGGTAATTTGACAAAATACTAGCCGATCCAATCAACCCTTGATCAATTGCAATACCATATGCAAGCAGTGGTTTAATTGTCGAAGCTGGTGAGCGAAGTGTATCAAATGCATGATTGTTTTGATTGCTATCATAATCTCGTCCACCAACAAAGCCTAAAATCGCCCCTGTTGTATTATCCAATAAGACACTTCCAGTCTCAACATATGTATTACCATCATCTAATACACTACCATAGTTTGCGACAACGGATTGCATTGTATCGTAAATCGTCTTATTTACAGTGCTTTTTACAGTATATCCGCCCTGACTAAGTTCGATCCTTGCTTTTTCTTCATACTCTGTCCGAATATCATCATTTTTCAAATCATTTTCAGAAACATTGTCACGTTTGACCAAATAATCAAACATAACCTGCTCTGCCTCTTCCATGACCTCGTAATAAAGATAGTCTTTTGTATCCTTCGTTACGGGTGCAGGCGCCTTGAAATCCTGAGTGATATCGTATGCTTTATATGTTTCGTAGTCTTCTTTTGACAGAAAACTTGCCCTGTACATATTGAATAAAACATCCTGATATCGCTCCAGACCATAAACCATATCTTCGTCTGGCTTTCTAGTTCCATCTGAAGCATACGGTGAATAAACAATCGGACTTTGAGGCAATCCAGCGATGAATGCCGCTTGAGGAACTGTCAAGTCTTTTGCAGATTTTCCAAAAATACCCTGAGCAGCTTCTTCAACCCCAGCTATATTTTTCCCTTGATTATTTCTACCAAAGGGAGCCACATTGAGGTAGGTCGTTAAAATTTCCTCTTTACTCATATTACGTTCTAAGGCTAACGCAGCCACAATCTCGTTTGCTTTACGAGTAAAAGTTGGCGCATCCCCTACTAACTGCTGTTTTATCAGCTGTTGCGTTAATGTCGAACCACCTGTAGATGATCCTAGTCCCACAGAACCTAATGCTGCGCGCAACACTGCCTTAGGAACAATCCCATTATGACTTTCAAAAGTTACGTCTTCTGTAGCAATAACTGCTTGTTTTAAGTATTCAGAAATATCATCTGTGCCAATCGGAATTCGTAGCAAATCTGAATTTACTTCTGAAATAAGAGTACCATCTGAATAGACGAGTTTAGACACGCTACTGACATTTGAAACTTCCTTTAACAATTCCTCTGTCTTTGGAACTTCAACTTTGTCGAAAAGACTTACAACAAAACCAACCCCAATACCTGCTCCTAAAATCCCAAAGAGAAGTATTAATACTGTAACTGAGTTCAATAAGAGCTTCAGTGAACGGAGAAGTACTCCTACTAGATCACCTAAATTGAGGACACTATTTTTCTTTTGATTATCTTGTTTTTCTGATTTAGTCGCCATAGTAACTCCTTATCATACCATTATACCAAAATATGTTTATTTTCCGCAATTTCATGGTATAATAGGAGGGAATTTTTTAATACAAAGTTCGACCCAAATACTTTAAAATATGACTTGGGTCTAACTATTCAATCAAAAGGAGACAGCCTACATGAACATTTTTGAAGAACTGAAAGCTCGCGGCCTGGTCTTTCAAACGACAGACGAAGAAGCCTTGGTAAAAGCATTGACAGAAGGGCAAGTATCCTATTATTCTGGCTACGACCCAACTGCCGACAGCCTGCATTTGGGGCATTTGGTGCCAATCCTCGTCTGCCGTCACTTGCAATTAGCAGGGCACAAACCTTACGCTCTAGTTGGTGGAGCTACTGGTCTGATTGGCGACCCTTCCTTCAAGGATGCGGAGCGGAGCTTGCAAACCAAAGATACAGTAGACGGTTGGGTAACAAAGATCCAAGGTCAGCTCTCTCGCTTCTTGGATTTTGAAAATGGTGATAACAAGGCCGAAATGGTCAATAACTACGACTGGTTCTCAGATATTAGCTTCATTGACTTCCTTCGTGATGTCGGTAAATACTTCACTGTCAACTACATGATGAGCAAAGATTCTGTAAAAAAACGGATTGAAACAGGAATTTCTTACACTGAATTTGCCTACCAAATCATGCAAGGGTATGATTTCTATGAGTTGAATGATAAGCATAATGTTACATTGCAAATTGGTGGTTCAGATCAATGGGGCAATATGACCGCCGGCACGGAATTGCTACGTCGCAAAGCTGATAGAACTGGTCACGTGATGACTGTTCCTCTCATTACCGACTCAACCGGTAAGAAGTTTGGTAAGTCGGAAGGTAACGCTGTTTGGCTTGATGCCGACAAGACTTCACCGTATGAAATGTACCAATTCTGGCTCAATGTCATGGACGACGATGCCGTTCGTTTCTTGAAAATCTTTACTTTCTTGTCACTTGATGAGATTGCTGAGATTGAAGAAAAATTTGATGCTGCCCGTCATGAACGCCTAGCTCAGAAGATTTTGGCTAAGGAAGTCGTGACATTGGTCCACGGTGAAGACGCCTATAACCAAGCACTTAACATCACCGAGCAATTGTTCGCTGGCAACATCAAAAACCTATCCGCAAAAGAACTTAAACAGGGCCTCAGCAACGTTCCAAACTACGCTGTCCAGGCTGAAGACAACCTCAACATCGTTGAACTCTTAGTTACCTCTGGTATTGTCAACTCAAAACGCCAGGCTCGTGAAGACGTAGCAAATGGTGCCATCTATGTCAACGGTGAGCGTGTGCAGGATTTGGACTATACTCTTTCTGACAGCGACAAGATTGACGGCGAGTTGACCGTTATCCGTCGTGGGAAGAAGAAATATTCTGTTTTGACTTATTAATATTTTTCAAGGAAATCCTATGTGATTTCCTTTTCTGCTAACCTAGGAGAAAAGACATGACCTGCATTTTTTGTCACCAACTCAATGATAATGACATTCTCTACCAGACGGAACATCTCAAGGTCGTCTGGGATATTGACCCTGTCCAAACTGGACATCTACTGATTATCAGCAAGAAACACTATGACACGCTCCACCAAGTCCCTCCTGCTGTTCGCTATGAACTGTCGGACTTGGAAGTCTTATTGACTGAAAAACTCTGTCAAGCATTGGCAATTGACGGTGTGACCATAGCTTGCAATGATCGCTTGTTTGATGCTGGTACCCATTTCCATGTCCACCTGATTCCACGCTTTCGATCAGACGGTTTCTGGGACCAAATTTTGCTTGCACAAGTGCAACTGGATCTGACTCACTTTCTCAAAGCATTATAAAAAGCAACTCGACGGCTGCTTTTACTCCTACACTAATTCTACCACCTCATAGACAGTATCTTCCAAGGCTTCTTTATAACGCTCCAAGCTATGTTCCACAGAAGTTTGTACTTCTGCTAACTGCTCTTCCAACTGGATTGATACCTCATCTACCC
Organism: Streptococcus suis; assembly: GCF_019794615.1. Lineage (GTDB taxonomy): Bacteria > Bacillota > Bacilli > Lactobacillales > Streptococcaceae > Streptococcus > Streptococcus suis_AI. Next base: position 5,604 of record NZ_JAIMDU010000025.1, on the reverse strand, counting down.
CATCCATTTCCAAGAAATGATTGGTCACATGCTTCACACAGTTTTGACAAGATAAATTTTTCAATTTCAAGGTTTGTTTCATGATTTTTCTCCTCGTTCTTTCACAATAAAAATAAAAAGTAGCACAACTCTAAAGGTTTGCAAATTGAGCAAACTCTGTTCACACCCTTAAGCCAAAGATTGAACTCTGGTACTTACTCCTTTTCAAGTAACACCACTCAAATTTTACACTCATTTAATCAACACACCTTATGTCGATTTTTGAAGTGTTTGATGATGACCACAAGTACATTGACCTGGCAGACACTGACAGACAATACTCTCAGGTGCCGTCTTTTGTAACTGCGAGATTTTGCCGGCGATATTCTCAAGGCTTTTTTGGGAAAATGTCCCTGTGTCCAGCAGCTTTTCAACCAGTTGCCCCTGCTTCGTGGAGCATATGGTAGCCAATAAGAGCTCCACCTGCCCCTGCAAATGTTCCTCTTCACTAATCAGCGGATAATAGTGATACTTGCTTGTTTCCTTGGTCATACGCAAATAGTTTTTCTTCCGCAGTCGCCCCAAAAGTGTCTTAATAGTCGTCGCCTGCCAATCAAATCCCTCCTGCAAGGCCTGGATAATTTCCTGAGAAGTCGTTCCCGGCTGCGCCCACAGAACCCGCATCACCTGCCACTCTGCAGCTGAAATAGCTTGCTCCACAATCTCACCTCCATGAATCTATTTCTACAATTTCAGTTTACAACTGTAGTCAAAAAATGTCAAGAAGAAAGACTGAACCTCTCGTCCAGTCTTTTTTCTCTTAATGAGCCAGCATTTCCTGACCAATTTCCAAACCAGTCAAACCAACAGGGTAGTAAGTCGGCCAGTTTTCCAATTCTTCCAAAAGCTTATCTTGACTCTCTCCACCAAAATAGATATGGAAGTGACCTGTTTTAACAGGGGCAATATTGTGATCGCTAAATTGAACATACTTGTAGTTTCCTGCATTTTCATCTGTTGCCTCAAACAAGAAACGAACGCCACGATTTCCTTTTTTGTAGGTCAAAATCTTATAACCCACATACTTATACGTGAATTTTTCTTTCTTATCTCCCACTACAAATTCCATGGTATTATCTGTAATGTTAATTTGATTAACATCTGTTTTGTAGCCTGTATCGTAATATGCCTTATACTCATCAGCTGTCATATCGCCTTTCAGTTTAGCCTTATAATCCCAGACTTGATCTAAGGTCCCATCAAGCAAATATGGATAAACAGATTGCCATTCGCCTGCATAGTCTGAGAGTGTACGATCTTTTACAGCACTGTCTTCAAAATACCCATTATAGACCGTTTGTGCAGTCTCAGCCCCATCCTCTGGTAGAATTTCAGAACCAGCTTGAGAAGTTGTTTTTTCAAGGGCAGTCAGATTATCTTCCATAACAGAAATATAATCCTTACCATTTTTCATATCTTCATCTGTCAAACTTTCAAGAGGATTCAGAACATCTAGCTGAACACCTGTTTCATTTGCGAGTGTTTCAGCAACAGATTTCGACGCATTTTCTTCAAAGTATATATACTTGATTCCATATTTGTTGATATAGTCGGTCAATTCGGCTAACCGCGAAGGGGTAGGATCTTCATCCGCAGCAACACCTGTGATTGAAACTTGTTTCAAACCATAATCTAAAGCCAAATATGCAAAAGCTGTATGTTGAGTAACAAAATACTTCTGTTTAGCGGCAGATAATGTCTCAGAATATTTAGCATCCAATGCATCTAATTTCTCAATATAGGCTGCCGCATTTGTTTCAAAAGTAACTTCCTTTTCTGGGTATTTAGCTACCAAACTATCACGAATAGATTCTACAAGAGTAATTGCACGTGCAGGAGACAACCACACATGCGGATCATAAGCATGGCTATGCCCCTCCTCACTATGGTCATGATCCTCACCTTCTTCACTACCTGGTAACAAGAGCATCCCTTCCGTTGCACTAATCACACTGACCTTTGAGGTGTCAATAGATTTCTCAACATCATGAACCCATGTTTCCATATTTTCATTTTCGTAAACAAAAACATCAGTTTCTTGAATCCGAGCAATATCTTTTGCTGAAGGTTCATAATCATGAACTTCTGTTCCAGCCTTAACCAACAGATCAACATTTGCCTCATCACCTGCCACCTGCTTGGTGAACTCATAAACAGGATAAAAGGTTGTTACAATATTCAACTTCCCATCTTCAGAAGCTGTGCTATTGCCACAAGCTCCTAAAAGCAAAGCTGAAATAGACACAAATAGCAATCCAACTTTTTTCATCATAACTCCTTATTTTTTAAATTTTTGAACAACATTCACCAGTAAGAAAATACTAATGAAAATCAAGGTAATACTTGCACTTGCTGGGGTTTCTGCATAATAGGATGTCATCAAACCTGTCACCATTCCTAAAAAGCCAATTGCCATCCCCGTAAAGATAACAGCTTTAAAACTCTTACCAAGTCGTAAGGCAATAGAAGCAGGTAGAACCATAATGGTTGAAACCAATAAAGCCCCCGCAGCAGGAATCATAAGAGCAATCGCAACACCAGTAACTACATTAAAGGCAATGGACATGGCTCTAACAGGCAATCCATCTACAAATGCGGTATCTTCATCAAAGGTAAGAATATACATAGGACGTAAAAATAACAACGTCAATAGAATAACAATCAAAGCAATCACAAATAAAGCAACTACTTGCTCTTGACTAATTGTTACAATCGAACCAAAAAGGTATTGTTCCAAACTAAGTCCAGACTTTCCTCCTGATTTATTCATAACAATTAACGAAATCGCCAAACCAGTCGACATAAGAATTGCCGTTCCGATTTCCATAAAGTTTTTATAAATAGTCCTCAAATATTCCAAAAATACAGCCGCCACAATAACGACAAGAACAGTCGAAAGAGTAGGCGAAATACCCAAAACCAAACCGAATGCAACACCAGCTAAAGAAACGTGACTGAGGGTATCTGACATTAGGCTTTGACGCCTAAGGATTAAGAAAACCCCTAGGATCGGTGAAAAGAAACTCATGGCAATAATCGCCAGAAAAGCGCGTTGCATGAAGTCGTAATTAAATACAGATAAATCAAACATGGGCAACCTCCTCATCTGTTTCATGAACATTGAAACAACGCCAAGGAGACTGTTGATCACGAACCAGGTGAATATTACGATCAGCGTATTTATTCAATTCATCGGGATCATGAGTAATCATCAATACAGACTTACCATGCTTTTTGGCTGAGTGATGCATGAGCTGGTAAAAGGCATCCTTTGTCCCTGCATCCATACCAGTAGTAGGCTCATCCAGAATAAAAATATCTGGATCAGAGGCAAACATACGCGCAATGACAGCACGTTGCTTCTGCCCACCACTCAAGGCACCTAAGCGCTTATCCCGATGTTCCCACATTCCAACTGATTCCAGACTTATCCGAACATGTTCCTCATCATGAGCTGTCAATCGACGGAACCACCCTTGCCGAGGGTAACGACCAGATTTTACAAACTCATAAACTGTACTCGGAAAGCCAGCATTAAAACTTGCTATCTGCTGAGGTAAGTAAGCCATTCGTAATTTCTTACCTTTTATACTTTTTTCTGCAATAATGACCTTTCCATGTTTTGGCTTTAATATCCCTAAAGTTGCTTTAATTAGAGTAGATTTCGCCGCCCCATTCTCACCAGTTAATGTAACGAATTCACCACTATCTAAATGGTAATGGATATTTTCCAAAACTGGCTCCTTGTCGTAGTAAAACGACAAATCTTCCACAGTAATATATCTCATTTATTTTCTAATTTTCTCCACTAACTCATTCAAAAATCTTGCAATCAGCTCTTGTTCGTCAAGACTATAATTACCTAACAGTTCTTCATATGCTTCCAAAGTATGGGCATGATGATGCGCATGCTCCGCAGCAATAGGTTTTGCAGCCTCAGTCAGACTAAAACGAACAATACGTGCATCCTTTGAATCCTTTACTGCTACTAATAAGCCCTGAGCAACCAAAGATTTAGTAGCCTTTGTAATAGCGGCTTGACTAACATTCAGCTGCTTTGCAATTTCAGTATTAGTATACGCAGCTTTTTCAATCAGCATCAAAATATGCTCCTGCGTATTCGTCAACTTCACCGTACTTTGACAAGAACCAACCAATATTTCCAACTGGTTCTCAGAACTCAAAACAATTTCATGCAAACACTTCTCAATATCTAATGCAAATTGGCTCATAAACACATCCTTAACCTTTTAATTAACTTGTTAAGTATATCATACTAACAAGAAAAAAACAAGAAAAAAATATTTAAAAGCTAACTTATCAAAGTAAGTACTAGTCTGACATGAAAACTAGAAACTAGACTGAGACTAAAAATAAGGTAGAACTTAAAAACAACAAAGTACGTTTAGAATTAAAGAGGTTAGTTGAAAATGGTAAATAAAAATCAGAAAATTGTGTATATTATACTCCGTCGGATTAACCAACTAGATAAAGAGAATAGTAATTTTTTAGGGCTCAACTTTAAATTTTATAACCTCAAAACAAAAGACAAGGCTTAGAAACCTTGTCTTTTAAACTATACCGGCGGCCGGGGTCGAACCGGCACGTCCTTGCGGACACTGGATTTTGAGTCCAGCGCGTCTGCCAATTCCGCCACGCCGGCATATAGTTAAACTGGGGTAGCTGGATTCGAACCAACGCATGAGGGAGTCAAAGTCCCTTGCCTTACCGCTTGGCGATACCCCAATACTAAAATAGGCGAGTGAGGGGAATCGAACCCCCGAATGTCAGAGCCACAATCTGATGTGTTAACCACTTCACCACACCCGCCATAGAACACGGGCAGTAGGAATTGAACCCACACTGAAGGTTTTGGAGACCTTAGTTCTACCTTTAAACTATGCCCGTAAAGGTATGGAGAGAGAGGGATTCGAACCCCCGAACCCGAAGGAGCGGATTTACAGTCCGCCGCGTTTAGCCTCTTCGCTATCTCTCCAAAATATTAAGTTAATGGCGCGAGACGGAATCGAACCGCCGACACATGGAGCTTCAATCCATTGCTCTACCAACTGAGCTACCGAGCCATAATCCACAATATAAATAGAATTGCGGGAGCAGGATTTGAACCTACGACCTTCGGGTTATGAGCCCGACGAGCTACCTAGCTGCTCCATCCCGCGATAGTAAGTAAAGGAGGATGTGGGATTCGAACCCACGCACGCTTTTACACGCCTGACGGTTTTCAAGACCGTTCCCTTCAGCCGGACTTGGGTAATCCTCCACATTATAGTCCGTACGGGATTCGAACCCGTGTTACCGCCGTGAAAAGGCGGTGTCTTAACCCCTTGACCAACGGACCATAAATAAAGACTTCTCTTTACTCCGCCAACAGGGCTCGAACCTGTGACATCATGATTAACAGTCATGCGCTCTACCAACTGAGCTATGGCGGAATATAGCTAAGCGACTACCGTATCTAACAGGGGGCAACCCCCAACTACTTCAGGCGTTCTAGGGCTTAACTGCTGTGTTCGGCATGGGTACAGGTGTATCTCCTAGGCTATC
>NZ_JAIMDU010000024.1:0-36602 GCF_019794615.1 Streptococcus suis | reverse complement strand
TAAAAATATTAAACAGGAATTTATCGAAAATGGTAGAAAAGAAATTTATAAAAGGACTTATAAAGATTGATTATATAATATATGAAAAGCTATTATAAAAGACATTAAAATTAAATAACTAAAAAAGATGATAAATCTGAGAGTAATCTCAAGTTTATCATCTTATATATCCGACTCATCAGTCCGATTTGACAAAGAGCCCAAACTCAAAAGGTCTTCACATAGCGATTATATCTAATAAAAATTCATTAATTTTTTTACATTTTCAACAACCAGAATGTATCATTAACACTTTTACATCCTTATTGCATAACTCAAAAATTACATAACTTCCAATTCTCTCATCAACTGTTCCCATTCATTAAAATAATTACCCTGACACCTTTTAACATCATCAATTGATTTTTGTATTTCCGTCAGTACTATATAATCAGAAGAATTGTTTGGTTCAGAAATGATTTTATTCAATCTTTCTAATTCTTCATCATATTGATTTATTAACACTTCAAGCTTTTCAATTCGTTTCTCCTTCTTAACCTTCTCCTTCTCAATGGAGTTACGATCGCCTTTTACTGTGTTATTTTTCTCTACTTTCTGCTCAACTTTAATGTTATTAAATGGCTTTTCAGAATTCATCCTTTTTTTCTCGTACTCACCATAAGTAGATTGTACAAACTCTACACCATCCTTATCAAAAACAAGTAATCTGTCAGCAATCTTATTAGTAAAATATCTATCATGTGACACAAAAATAATTGTACCTTGATAACTGCATAAGATATTCTCTAAATTCTCTTTTCCAATAATATCCATGTGGTTTGTCGGTTCATCTAAGATTAAAACATTAGTACGTTTATATAATAATTTACATAATGTCAATCTAACCTTTTCTCCACCTGACAAAGAGGACACCGGTCTAAAAACATCATCTCCACTAAACTGAAATGAGCCAAGAGCAGTTCTGACCTCTGTGTCATTTAGCTCAGGGTATTCGCTTTGAAAAATTTCGAATAGTGTATCATCTCCACTGATTTGAGCAAGCTGTTGGTCAAAATAGCTAATTTCAACATTGTATCCGAATTTAAAATCTCCAGACAATGCTGCCACACCACCCATAAGTGTTTTAAGCAACGTGGATTTACCAATACCATTACTCCCAACAATTCCAAGCTTCTGTCCCCTTTCAAGGTTGAAATTAACCTTTGCAAGAGGAGTATCATAGCCTATCACAAGTTCTGAAGCACTTAATACTTGCCTTGAACTACTGATTCTCGGTTGAAATTTAGACATATAAGTTTTTGTATCGTATTGGTCTGGTGCATTTAATATTTGCATACGCTGTAATAATTTAATTTTAGATTGCACCATTTTAGCTTTCGTAGGTTTATAACGAAAACGTTCAATCAAGCGTGTAATCCTTTCAATTTCTATCTGTTGCAAGTCGTAATCTTTTTGCTGTTTGATATGATTTTCTCGTTTTTGCTCCTCAAAGGCTGAATAATTACCTTTATAACATTTGGTCTCTCCCCATTCGATTTCATAAACCTTATCCACAATTCGATTAAGAAACATTCTATCATGGGAAATAATAACCAATGTAGATTTATAACTTCTCAAATAACTCTCCAACCATTGTATTGTTTCTATATCAAGGTGGTTAGTAGGTTCATCAAGTAATAGAATGTCTGGCTTTGTTAAAAGTATTTTTATAAAAGCTATCTTAGTTCGCTGACCACCTGAAAATTCAGAAATGGGTTTTTTATAATCTGCTTCAGTAAAACCCATACTACGAATCATCGTTTCATATTCTTTTTGGTAGGTTAGACCTCCAAGAGCCATATACCTTTCACTGATATCAGAGTATTCATTGATGATTTTATCATCATATTGATTCTCCATTTTATCTATCAGCTGTTTCATCTTGTTTTCCATATCAATAAGCGTCTTAAATACCGTACGGACTTCATCCACCATTGATATACTTTCATCTTCAAAAGGCATCTGTCTTAAATAGCTAATATAAGGGTTACCGGTCTTTATTACTTGAAACTCACTTTCACCAGTTCCTTCTTCTAATTCAATTTCGCCTATAATAGCTTTTAGCAAGGTTGTTTTTCCACATCCATTTCTACCAACAATAGCAATCTTTTCATTATCATTGATTTCAATACCGATGTTTTCCAACACCATATTACCATCATAGTAAACGGCACCATTAATTATTTTGTATTGCATTTTCATATCCTCCTTTGCGTAAGTACTAGCAATTGCAAAGGTGGCTTCGGACAATAATTATTCCACTCCATGTAAAGCTTGTCACAGCCACCTATACATGAAGTTCTTTAAATGTTACTTTAGTTGTAGATTTCATTTGCTTCTCCCTCCTATCGTTTCAAATATAATTCAACTTCCCCCTTATTGTACCAAATCGCTAGCGCAATGGCTAACCTAAGTTTTAGCTTACACCTTTTCTGATAAAAACAAAGTAACTGATCCGTTATCTCATCCGACACCAGATTCCGCATATGCCCTGCTGTTCCCGTCAACAGAAACCGCAGCCACACTGGAAAAAGATACAAAAGGATTGCCGCAATTGATTCTTTGCATTAGCCATCAGCTTTACAAATCACTCTTTCTATATTCAAAAGGCGTTTTTCCTGTTTCTTTTTTAAACACGGATGTGAAGTAACTTTGTGAGTTAAATATAAGATATTCACTAATTTCTGATATTGACTGATTCGTATATACCAATAGAAATTTGGCATATGCTATTTTCTCCTTCTTAATGTATGCACCAACAGTCATACCTATATCTATCTTGAATTTACGCATGAAGTGATACTGACTTAGACCAATTTCTGTGCATATTGACTGAATGGTGAGCTGACGGTTGATATTTCTTTTAATCATCCTGACTGCTTTTGCTATGTCTGAAGAGACACCAGATACTCTATAATCTGCAGTACTTAAAGCGAAATGCTCCAAAATACTGTTATACATAGCAACGGACTCTTCTCTTTTTCTCAGAGAACTAAAGCGATTTCCGTAATAGCTACTGATTGCACCTGACATTTCAATAGGAAGACCGCCAGCAATAGCATAGTACATCGATAGATACAGACAGAATGTCAGCATGGATTTTGTTGATTGTTCATTATTACAAAATTCAAAAAGTGCATTAAGGTAATCTTGATCCCGGTTCAGCTGTTTAAGTGTAGTTATATCACCATTTTGGACAAGCTCAAGTCTTGTTCGTAAGTCCTGATAACTTTGTTCAATCGTCCGCTTTGAAAGCTCAGACGTTTGTAGTCCCATGATATCAGTCGAAAAAAATTGTACCAGTTTATTCACTAAACTCTCAATAGAAAAAGATAAATTCTTATCTAATGCAAAGTAATACATCATCACACATATTTCACTAAACTTTCTGATATCGAGCACAGTCAAATTTTTATCTAAAGTGAATTTAGGAGGCTTACTTGTCTGCTTTCTTCATTAGAATCAATCCTTTCTTAAAAGTCAATATTATTGTAACATAAATAGGTTCTGTTGCAAAGTTTTAAATCTACTATCAAATAAGGTAGAATAATAGAAAAAGATAGCAGGAGGAATGACGATGAATCATTTTAAAGGAAAGCAATTTCAGCAGGATGTGATTATTGTAGCCGTGGGCTACTATCTTCGTTATAACCTTAGCTATCGTGAAGTTCAAGAAATCTTATATGATCGTGGCATTAACGTTTCTCATACGACGATTTATCGTTGGGTGCAAGAATATGGCAAACTACTCTATCAAATTTGGAAAAAGAAAAATAAAAAATCCTTTTATTCATGGAAAATGGATGAAACGTACATCAAAATTAAAGTAAAATGGCATTATTTGTATCGAGCCATCGATGCAGATGGTTTAACCTTGGATATTTGGTTACGTAAAAAACGGGACACACAAGCAGCCTATGCTTTTCTTAAGCGGTTAGTGAAGCAGTTTGATGAACCGAAGGTTGTAGTCACAGATAAAGCCCCCTCTATTACAAGTGCCTTTAAGAAACTAAAAGAATACGGCTTTTATCAAGGGACAGAACATCGTACCATTAAATACCTGAATAATTTGATTGAACAAGACCATCGTCCAGTAAAGAGACGCAATAAATTCTATCGAAGTTTACGCACTGCCTCTACAACGATTAAAGGCATGGAAGCCATCCGAGGATTATATAAGAAAACCCGAAAAGAAGGCACTCTCTTCGGGTTTTCGGTCTGTACTGAAATCAAGGTATTATTGGGAATCCCAGCTTAAATCATAGATACCGTAAGGGATTTTATTCTTTATTTAAAACTTTGCAACAGAACCCTTTTGTTCCATGAGAAGGTTGTGAGTTAGCTCATCGACCTTCTTTTTGTTTGTCTTGTTGAGTTGTTTGTAGAGGGTGAGGTGGGGATGTTCTTCTTGAAGGTTACTTGCTTCTATATGGAGGACTTGAGCCAGTTCTTTGAGGTGTTTCTTATTAGGGACAGTTTTGCCTGTCTCCCAAGCAGACAGTGTGGCTCTTGTGACCCCTAGTTCGTTTGCGATAGCTGTTTGGGATAGATGATTGGTTAATCGATATTCTTTTAACTTACTGGCAGAAAACATTTTCTCACCCCTTTTGTCATTTTATAGATTGACAAAATTATATCATAGTGTATAATATAAAGCAAGAGTAAAGAGTAGGTATGTTTGTAATTCAAATCTCGATAGCACTATGTTTTAGGAGAACAGGATATGGCGTTTAATTCATTCGAAAAATTGCTTCAATCAAACTATTATAACGATATTTTCAAAGCAGTAGATAATTATATTTACCACCACCGTTCCTATATATCGGTCAAGTCACATACTGTTGAAGACCCAAACTTTAAGAAGTTGGATGATTTTGCGATAAAGAAAGTCTTGTCTCGTAAAGTTAGAGACGGAATAATTGTTTCTGAACTTCAGGTCATTGCTTCTCTTGAAATTAAGGGGCAGACGAAGTATGGCTATGAAATAGATAGTGCCAATCTGTGGTTAAGAATGACGGTTGAGTATGAGTTGAATGAAGGAATACATAATTTTACAGTTCTTCAGGTTAATCCCTTTGATCCAAAAGATTATGATAATAGTGAATTAGGTCTTAGTCCAGAATTTGTTCCATACATTAAAGCTAAGGATATGGATGAGATTGCGGAAGGAATTTTGAAGCAATATTACCCTCAAGCACTAGAAGCTCCCATGGCTTTGCCGATTGATGGCTATCTTGCCAATATCGGATTGACTAAGATGGAGGGTAAGTTAACAGAGGATAGTTCCATTTTTGGAGAGATGGTCTTCAAAGATACAGAAGTTCTATTTTATGATGAGGATACTCCAGAATCAAGACTCGTGAAGAAAAAGACTATTTTAGTAGATCCCGAAGTTATCTGCTTGCGTAATCAAGGGAGTTATAATAATACAATAGTCCATGAATCAGTTCACTGGTTGCTCCATCGTCATCATAATGAGTATAAAATGCTATTTGATCAGAATCATAAACGAAGTAGTAGTCTAAGAGATAACACTATCTCTAGTTCATCAGAGTGGAGAGACTATGACTGGATGGAGTGGCAGGCAAATGGAATTGCTGCTAGAATTCTGATGCCTAAGTCCATGACAAGGCAAAAGGTCAATCAACTCTTTACAGACTACTCCTTAAAATATGCTAGTGATGAGAAATTAACCATGTTTGAAAGAATCATAGATGACCTCGCAGAATTCTTTCAGGTCTCTCGCCTAGCGGCTAAAATTCGGTTACAACAATTGGGCTATCATGAATTTGAAGGCATTTATAATTTCGTTGGAGATGAATATCTACGAAGCTATGGTTGTGAACTTAAAGCTATGACTGAAAACAAAAGCTTCACTATTGCCTTTCCCAACGCTTGTCTGTTGAGTTGGAAGAATGAACAGTTTAGGAAGTTGATGGATTCAGGTCGATATGTTTATGTGGATAACCATTTTTGCTTGAATGATCCTCAATATGTGAACATGGTGGAGTACGGTATTTACGAAATGACAGACTATGCATACAAACATATGGATGAGTGTTGCCTATTGTTTGATATTTTCTATAAGACAGATAAAAATAAGTCTATATCGATCACTATCTTTAATGAGTATGTGATGTATCGTGGAAAATCGACGGTTGAAATAGAGGTGGATTTCTCTGAGTTCACCAATATTGTTAATGGTTCAATAATTCTAGATAGTGGACGAATATTTGAAGAGGTAGTCAGAATCAATGATGAGATGCCGAGTGGCTTTTGTGCCATGCTTATCTACCATCGTACACGCAAAAACATCACTCAAGAAGATCTTGCTGAGGCATCAGGTGTTAGTTTATCTACTATTCAGCGTTTTGAAACTCAAAGAGATGCGAGTAGGAAACTGGAAAAGATGATGGGGATTACTCTTGGAATGAAGCTATATCCTGACTTTAGCTTTAAGTTGATTGAAAAGAGTGGTACAACATTTAGAGATGAGATGCCGACTCATTGTGCTTATAAGATGTTGCTGAGATATTACTATCATTTGGGAGCTTATGAATGCAACCAGAAGTTGATAGAGATGAAGATTCCTGAATTTTGGGAAAAATAATTTTAACGACACCCTTCAAATTTTGAGGGGTGTTTTTTTGTTTGTTATGCGTGTATTTGAGAGTGGAGGTCATCAAGTTAAGTATGTGAAAGGAAGTTTCAAAAACACTGATTTTAACGATTTTATTGAATGAGGGAAGCTGTTCTACCCCTCATTTTTTGCTGTGTACCATTTCGTTCAATGGTACTATACTAGACTTATCAAGAACACCTTCTGTCAATACGGAGTCATGACGATGACCATAATTTCAGATGTAGAGATGGTGGGAAACTATTTCAGCTTGTGAAATTGGCTGACCGATAACATAGAGGAAAGTAACTATGCGGTCAAGAATATTTTTTGCATGCCTTGATTTGTCATGTGTGCTTTCGGTATTAACTGGAAAGCCAATCAATCATGACAATCAATGTCAACTTTTTCAACTACTGCCAAGCTCAATCTTCATCAACTGGAGTACATCCAACTGAAAGTGAAGTACTAGCACCTATGTTTGTACAGGATTACTACATGACTTCACATCATTCAGGTTTGCTACGTGGCACGTTTCGTCAATGTCGTATCATGGGTATTTCAATACTAACTGCCTTTGTTCCAGTCGCAGAAGAGGACTATGAACAGATGGTCTGGTGGTATAACAACTCAGTTAATGATTATCTCAAAGATTTTCGTAAGCCGAGTAAAAATGCCCCTAAAGTTTCATCCTGGGAAGCATTCACAGAGAAACAAGATTTACCAGTTATTGATGATGGGATTGAGCTTTATCTATTCATGGATCAATTTGAGTTTTTGAAATCAAAACTTGCAGAATCAAACTTTCAAGCACCAGAAATTTTGGAAATGCTATTTGATGGTTATGAGAATAAGGAAATCTTTGAAAAACTAGGAGTTCAGAAATCTGCAGGCTATAAAAAAGTCAATAATACTAAGAAAGAAGGGTTTGAGCTTTACAAAGAATTAAATAAATAACAGAATCGCCATCTCAATTGTGAGGTGGCGATTTTTTGCTAATCTTTCTGATAGAATATGCATTCGTATCCATCGGCACGAAGGTTAATATCAGACATCCAGTCTGGTGCAATCCCCATTAATAATGCAATCTCATCAAGTTTTTGTTCCATTGGGCATTCGATTATTACTTCATCATGTACATGTCCTACAATTTTAAACTCTTTCAGTTGTTTCAAAGAGTATGCAAGAATGTCACGGCTGATAGCTTGTACAATGTTCTCCACAAATTTTGGACCATAACTTTCTAACCTCTCCCAACGTTTAGCAGTTCCAGTTCCCTCATAAGTGACGGACTCTCCACCGAACTGGTTCTCTCCAATTCTTGGTTTAATATATGCTAATTTACGACCAGATGGGAGTGTAATGAATAGAATGCCACTTCTTACTTCAAATTGAATACCGTGAGTAGATGTTGGAATTTGTTCCTTTACAGCAGTCTTTACAGCATTATCGACATCCCACCATAAGAGAACGATATTGGGATTTGCTTGTCGCCAAGAGTTCACTAGTGGTTGGAGTTCTTCCTCCGATAGTCCCATATCAATTGCTCCCATGGCTTTGAGTGCACCGACTGAACCACCATATCCGCAAGCAAGTTCCGCAATTTTCCCTTTTTGTCTCAATTCAGAATTTTGTCCGTGTTTTTCAACTGGTACTCCAAACATCTGAGAAGCGGACATACAGTAGATGTCTTTTCCCAGTTCAAATACCTTACTACGCCATCTCTCCCCTGCCAAGTGGGACAGGATTCGAGCTTCGATAGCTGAAAAGTCGCAAACAATGAATTTCTTTCCTTTACTAGGGACAAAGGTCGTTCGGATAAGTTGAGATAAGGTATCTTGTGTGTCGTAGAGTAGCTCAGTAGCTTCTAAGTCACCTGTTCTGAAAAGTTCTCTAGCTTCCTCTAGGTCAGGAAGATGGTTCTGTGGTAAATTCTGAAGCTGTACCAAACGGCCAGCCCATCGACCTGTACGGTTAGCTCCGTAAAATTGAAACATCCCCCTTGCTCGACCGTCCTTACAAACACAGTTCATCATGGCTTGATATTTGGATACACTTGATTTGGCGGCTTGCTGACGAAGTTTAAGAACTTGAGCAGTCGTATGATCAACCATTTTGAGAAGTTCTTTCACCGCTTTTTTGTCGAGTGAATCTGTAGTTACTCCATGTTCACGTAGCCAGCCAATCATCTGTAGAACAGAGTTGGGATTTTCTAGACTTGTTAAAGCTTTCAGTTCCTCTTGGATTTGAGCTTTGCTCTCTGTATCAATTTTGATTGCTGCTTTAACAAAATCAACATCTATGCCAATACCTCGGTCGTTGATAATCTGATCCTGGAGGTACTCATCCCAAACAAAATCAGGTACTGGGAAGTTTTTCAGTCGTTCCTTGATGGCCAATTCGACCTCAACATCACGTCTGTTGTAATCGATAAAGGTAGACCACTTGTCAGGCGCGTGATTAGGGAAGTTGCGAATTCTCCCTCCATTGACCTTAGTAGGCTTACAAGGTACGCAGAAATAGCGAATGAGGTCAGTACCCTCTCTCATCTTTTGGTCTTTGAGTTTGAGAACTGTTCCAACTCCTTCAAGGGAGAGGGGGAGTCCTAAATAGGCTGACCAGATCATGCTACACCGCCATGAATTAGGCGAGAGAAATCCATCTAATAATAATTCAGGATGATGTTTCTTGAGCCAGTTGGACAGACAAATTCGCTCAAATGAAGCGTTGAATGCCCATTTGATGACTCTATCGTCTACTAAAGCTTCAAGAATATCTTGTGGTAACTTCTCTTTATTAAAGTCGTAAACAGTCACTGGTCCATTATCGACAGAAACCGCAAACAAAAGGAGTTCAAAACTGTCATCTTCCGCATAGCGATATACACCAGATTTTCGTAAGTCAATTTCACAATAAGTTTCGATGTCTATACTGATCTCTTTAATTGGCATAGTTTGTCCTTTCTGAAAAAGGTGACAGAAGTACTGCCACCTTGAGTTCTATTTGTTTTTTCGACTGAGTGGTGTTTGACTAAGTTTTTCTTTATTTTGCTTTGCCTTTCGTTCCATTTCATTTCGAATGTCATCTCTAATGGTCATATATCCGAAGTATAGTCCGATAAGCACCCAGAGGCTCATAATAGTACAAGTTAAAATAGTATACATCATTAATCTAATTCTCTCTTTCTAGTTCAAAAAGTCATCATCGTCTTCTGTCGCAAAATCATCTTCAGCACGAGTGCGACCACCGAGGGGCTCGCCATCACGCAATTTTTGCAAGTTATTCAAACCGCAAGCAATCCCTTTATTGCCATTGGAATTAAATGCGTAGAAGGTAATAGAAGCACGTCCGTAGATGCCTGAATACAATTCTGATGTATCAATGATTTCTTGACGATTTCCGTCAACCACCCCAGGTTTGTGTGGAGAGTTGGCATTCACAAAGTAAGCATTTTTGTATGCTTCATCATCCGGGCGTTCAAGGTCACCATCACGAAGTGGAGTTTTTAGAGTAGATAATGCAGGTACAGATTTACCGTTGCCCTTGAGTTTTGACTCACCTTCTTTGTATGCTTGCTCAATAGCGGCATTGATTTTGTTAATGGTGACAGTATCCTCTTTTGGGATGATGAGTGAGGCACTGTACTTGGGAATACTACCGTTAATTGACTTGGGCTCATTGGCATTTAAGTAGCTGAAGCGAGTGTTTGGTCCTGTAATTACTTTAGTTGTCATATAGTTATTCCTCTTTAAATTCATGTTTGGCTAGGTTCATCTCTTGACGGCTATCGTCAATTGGAACGAGTGTTGGTTTACCACTTGGCTTTATTATGAGACCACCAAGGAGGTCATTAAAGGTTTTCTTGCCGAGGAGTTTGGTCATGGCAGTGATAGTGAGCAGTTTCTTCTCGTAAGGGTCGAAGCCAGCTTCAATCACAGCTTGACTCACGGCAGCTTCGTCTGAAAATTTACGAACAGAGCGACCTTCAACCAGTTTGTTTCCTGGGATGTGATGTCCTTCGGTCGCTTGATTTAAAGCATATGCTTTGATGTCATTTGCCCATGAAATCAACAAATCTAGTTTAGGCAAAATCTCTGCAATGTCCTCGTTATCTAGTGTTTCTGGCTTTGCAAACTCCATCTTAGCTAGTGCCAAATTATCCTCAGCACGTTTGCGACAGACATTCTTGAGTTTGCAGAATTGGCAGTGTTTACCAGACTCCATTTCTCCCTCACCTTTGAATGCAAGTTCAGCTTTTGGAGCGAGTTCATTTTCAGCCCATTCAAGCAACTCAGTCTTTTCTATCTCAAAGGTAGATATGTTATGTTTTCGTGGTTGAAAGATGGTCATGGTGACTTTATCGAAATCATAAAGCCCATCAAACATCTCAAGAGCACCTAGGGCATAACACATCATTTGTGGGTTATGGTCTGCATCAACTAGAACACCAAGTCCGTGCTTATAATCAATAACCTGAAGAAGTCCATCTGCCACAATAAGGCAATCTCCAGTTCCAAATCCTTCAGGTACCCACTTAGAAAAGTCCAGTCGTTGTTCGATAAGAACTGTAGGGTCACGAGAGTAGCCTCTGGCTTTCTCAACTTGCTCCATGACATAGTTGCGGTATTCTTCTGCGCAATTCTGCATGTCATCGTTGTAAAATGCCAAATCCTCAGTTGGATCACGCGCATTCCTACCTAAAGCTTTCTCGACTAGATAAGCACATAACTCGTGAGCATCCGTACCTTCAAGGGCAAACTCAGAGTTTACATCTGGCATATCTTCTGTTAACCGAATGGAAGGTGGGCAGTTCAACCAACGATGTGATGCAGAAGCAGATAGAATGGCGTGGTTAGTCATTACCAATCCCTCCAGCTTCTTCAAGGACTGCCGCAAAGTGTTTAGGGTCAAGAGCTGATAGAGAAGAAGCACCGTATGCATTTAGAAGAGCACGAACCTCATTCTTAAAGCCATCTTTTGCCTTTGTTGCAAGGACTGCACGGACATCCTCCAATTGAATTTCCTTTTGTAGTTCATTTTTTGGTGGATTTGATTTAGGTACTGTTTCATCATCAGTAGATAGGAGTTTTTTGAACTCATCCACCAATCGAAGGTAGTACTTTGCAGTTTCTTCCATATCATGAATTAGTCTATTCAGTTCTTTCATTTTGCTCATTGTTTTCTTCCTCCATAATTTTCCGAGCGAGTAGTTTTGAGATGACGCTGATAGCGATGAGAGTATCAGCTACGTTTTCATCAGGTTTGATGTATGGTTCGTTTACCATATTTGGTCCTCCTATCTTACTAAGTAAGGTTTTGATTAATTTTTCCACTTTGTAAGAGATTTTTTTTAGCCATATCCCTTACACATTACTAAGTAGAACCAAGTGATGTTTTTCCGTTAGATTTGAAAAAATTTTGAGTATCAAAAAAGTTTCCTGTGCAATTTAATAGGAAACTTCTATTTTTTTGAATAATTTTTTCTGAGAGAGCGGAAAGATTTGTCAGATTCTTACTTAGTAAGTTAAGAAGATATATTTCTAAAAATACTGCAAAAATATGGAGGGTGCATAATGCAATTTACCTTATCTCATTCAGGACAGACTGGGGTTCAGACAACCACTGTCTACCCCAATCAAGTAGCTATTACTGATGAAATATCGCTACAAACTGTTGTGCAATTCGACCATGTGGCGGGGCTGTTTTTAAACAATACACGCTCAAATGCCAATTTCATCAAGTCAGATGTACTGGTCATGGATATTGATAATGACCATTCTGAAAATCCAGAAGAGTGGATAGCTGTAGAGAGACTAAAAGAAATCTTTGCGGATTATAACTTTGCCTTGGTAACTAGTCGAAGTCATATGCAGGCTAAGGCAGGAAAAGCTCCAAGACCAAAATTTCATATTTATTTCCAAATCAATGAGGTAACTGATAAAGATATTTATGTAGCCATGAAGGAAGAACTCTGTAATCAATACAAGTTTTTTGATGATCATGCCAAGGATGCGGCAAGGTTTTTCTTTGGAAATCCCAATGCACAGGTTATATGGCATGATTCATGGCTAACTATTGATGAAGATTTGTTTCAAGCTGTGTCTATTGATGATGAGGAAGATTTCGATGCAGACTTCTATACTCCTACAAGTGGACCAATCCAGCAAGGGAGTCGTAATTCAACGATGTCAGTTTTTGCTGCGAAAATTCTCAAACGATTAGGCGTGACCCAAGAAGCTAGGGATGGTTTTGATGAGCAGGCACAGAAATGTGTACCGCCACTAGATAAAACAGAGTTAGATACCATCTGGGGAAGTGCTGTGCGATTCTACAACAGAACTATAAAAACATCTAAAGGCTATGTGGCTCCCGATGCTTTCAATAGAGAAACATTAAAACCAGATGATTACTCAGATGTTGGGGAAGCAGGAGTTCTTGCAAGAGAGTATGGGAACAGGCTCGCTTATACCAATGCAACGGACTATCTTTACTATGACGGAACTCACTGGCGTGAGAATAAGCAGTTGGCATTAGGTGCAGTTGTGCACTTTACTGATGAACAACTTGCTGAAGCGAATGCACTCTTGGAATCTGCAGTGAAGCAACTTCAGTCTTCAGGTATTGATGAATTGACCATTAAGGCTGGTGGAAAGCGTCTAGAAAATGCAGTCGAAACTCCACTTCAGTTGAAATATTTAAAAGCTTATCTAGCAGCTAAAGAGTTCCATAAATTTGTTATGAAACATCGTGACTATAAGAATTTGATGGCTGTATATAACACAGCTAAGCCAATGCTTTCAGTAGAATTGTCAGAATTAGATAGTGATGACTTATTACTCAATACGCCAGATGCTACCTATGATTTACGAAAAGGAATAAATGGGTCACAAGAACACAATCCTGAAGATTATATAACTAAAATGACAGCAGTCTCTCCTAGTGATCAGGGAATGGGATTATGGCAGGAAACTTTAGCTACCTTTTTCTGTAATGACCAAGAATTGATTGATTATGTTCAAGAAATTATTGGTATGGCAGCCATCGGGAAGGTCTATCAGGAACATATGATTATTGCCTACGGAGGTGGGGCAAACGGCAAGTCTACTTTTTGGAACACCATCGCTCGTGTGCTAGGGAGCTATTCAGGAAAATTATCAGCGGATGCCTTAACCATGTCAAACAAGCGAAATGTCAGTCCTGAGCTTGCAGAGCTTAAAGGGAAACGACTGGTCATTGCTTCTGAAATGGCAGAAGGGATGAGACTCAATACAGCCGTTGTTAAGCAGATTACCTCAACAGATGAAATCCAAGCTGAGAAAAAGTACAAGGATCCATTTCACTTCGTGCCATCACACACGCTGGTTCTTTACACCAACCATCTGCCTAAAGTAGGGGCGAACGATGATGGAACGTGGCGACGTTTGCTTGTTATCCCATTTAATGCCAAAATCACTGGTCGCTCTGACATCAAAAACTTTGCGGACCATCTGTATGACAATGCGGCACCAGCAATTTTGTCTTGGATTATCGAAGGTGCAGAAAAAGCTATTAAAGCGAACTTCAAAACAAAAGTACCAACTGCTGTATCCTCTTCCGTCAAAGCCTATCGTGAGGCCAATGATTGGTTAGGACACTTCCTTAGTGACTGCTGTCAAGTTGGTGATCAGTTGACAGAAAAATCAGGAGAACTATACAGTCAGTATCGTGCTTATTGTGCCAAAAACATGGAGTATACACGCAGTACGACCGATTTTTATTCTGCTCTTGATCAGGCAGGTTTTAAACGAAAACGGACAAGTAAAGGTAACCTCATTCTTGGTTTGAAATTGGTTGATGATGGCTATGATTTCTTAGATTAGTGACCAGCATTTTTAGCCACCTTACCTCCACAAGAGAGGTGATGGACTAATTTAGGTGTGTAGGTCGTTGACTGAATGGTTGGAACTTATTTTGAATGAGGTTTCAGATAAATGATTAAAACGACCAACATGAGTGACATTTTTTGATTTTGTGTAGGTCTATTATGGTCTTTTCTAAAACTATCCTATAAGCAAAAATTACTATAAAAAAGCCTATAAGAGGAGTTTTGGAAATGACTGCACTAGACCTACACACTTCAATTTGACGAAAGGATTTAGAACGATGAGAGAAAAGTACGTTGAGCAAGCTTTGGTGAAGTCTGTGAAAGCTAGAGGAGGCATTTGTCCTAAGTGGGTATCACCATCTTTTTCTGGTGTGCCAGATCGCTTGGTGTTTTTACCCAATGGCAAGTTTGGCTTGGTGGAAGTAAAAGCTCCTGACCAAAAGCCAAGGATGTTACAAGAGTCCAGGCACAAACTGTTCGAGCGGTTAGGCTTTACGGTTTATGTGATTGACCGCATTGAGATGATTGGAGATGTGCTAGATGAAATTGACATTACATAACTATCAAGTAGTCGCCAAGGACTTTATCATTGGTCACCCTAATGCAGCGGTCATCTTAGACATGGGGATGGGAAAAACGGCTACAACTTTGTCTGCGGTGAATGAGCTGATGTTTGATAGATTTGAAGTCACTAAGGTTTTGGTTATTGCCCCACTTCGAGTCGCAAATACTGTTTGGAGTGATGAGATTGAACAATGGGCGGAGTTGCGTCACTTGCGTTATTCGAAAATTGTGGGAACTCCCAAGCAACGAAAAGTAGCTCTCCAGAAAGATGCGGATATCTATATCGTCAATCGTGAAAACCTCCCTTGGCTGGTGGAACAATGTAGTCCCTATTTCAAGTGGGATATGGTAGTGATTGATGAATTGAGTTCTTTCAAGTCTTGGCAGTCCAAGCGTTTCAAAGCCTTCATGGCTATGCGACCTTACATGAAACGTATCGTTGGTTTGACAGGAACTCCAAGCTCAAATGGGTTAATGGACTTGTTCGCAGAGTTTAAAGTCATTGACGGAGGAGAACGTCTTGGTCGCTTCATCGGTGAGTTTCGTAGTCGTTACTTTGAAGAAGGTCGTCGTAACGGAAACATTGTTTATGAATACATCCCCATGGACTATGCGGAGTGTCAAATTCAAGACAAGATTAGTGATATTACCATTTCTATGAAGGCCTTAGACTATCTGGACATGCCTGAATTGATTTCAACCAAGAAACTGGTGCGTATGTCAGAAAAGGAAAAAGAAAAATATAGTCAGTTCAAGAAAGAGTATGTATTGTCAGAGTTGGATGGATTAGAAGTAACTGCTGCCAATGCTGCAAGCCTAACGAACAAATTAGTTCAGTTGTCCAATGGAGCCGTATATTCTGATGATCATACGGTTGTGGCATTACATGAACAGAAACTAGATGCCCTTGAAGATATCCTTGAATCCGCAAATGGAGAGCCTGTCTTAGTTGCTTATTGGTTCAAACATGACTTAGCTCGGATTCTGGGTCGTTTAGAAAAACTCAATGTAAAGAGTCGGGTGTTGAAAACAGAAGAAGATATTCGTGAATGGAACAAGGGAAATGTCCCAGTTGGCTTACTTCATCCAGCTGGAGCTGGTCATGGGTTGAACCTCCAAAAAGGTGGTCACCACTTGGTCTGGTTTGGTTTAACGTGGTCATTGGAACTATACCAACAAACAAATGCACGACTTTGGCGTCAAGGCCAGGAGGCTGAGACAGTTGTTATTCAACACATTGTGACTGAAGGAACGATTGATGAGGAAATTCTCAAGGCACTAGAAAACAAAGATGCACAACAAGAACGGCTGATTGAAGCTGTTAAAGCACAAGTAGGAGGAACAGATGGATAAGGTGGAATATATAGCTAAAAACTATCGTGACATGAAAATGAAGTTACATTTAGTTCAGGAGAAATTGCTCAACTATCGACCTATCTCAGAGAATAGTGTGATTCAGTCACTGGTATTTGAGAAGTCAGAGCATGAAAAGGTCAAGAAAAGTAAAAACCATGGTCGTAGTGAGCTGATTTCTCTTAGTTTTAGAGAAAAACAAGAACAAGAAAATCAAGAGTACCTCAGTAGTTTGCTTAATACCTACTACTGCTTAAAAATGGATCTTTACTACTTTGAGTTCGTTATGGAGCTAATACCTGAGGATTTGAAGCCATTAGCCAAGGATTTAATTTACTTAGGCAAGAGTTGGACTGAACTAGAAGAGATTTATGAAATCAGTCATTCAACACTTGCTTATCGTAGGCGTAAGATTCTAAAACAATTACGCAAGTGTTATCGTTGGACTTCAAAAAGTCTTGAACTTAAGGTGGAAGATTATCACATCCCTATCTAGTGATGGTTGAGTGCACTAAATTGGTACTAAATTAGCACTAAATTTGTACTGGTTTAGTACTGATTTTCAACCTAGACCTGTGATATACTTAAGATGTCAAAAAAGATAAAAATCTCCCTCAAATGACTGGATATTCTTTGGCTGATAGGGTAATATACACCTAGAAAAACCAAAGGAGAATAACCATGTGGACTGACGGACGGATTGATTATCAAGGACAAAAAGTAGATTACATTGCTAAGGTTAGTCCCCAACCTTCAGAGGTTGGAATTGACCTTGGATGTATTTTCAAATTAGATATTGAAGTAGCTGAAGAAACTATCGCTTCTTACGACAGAGGATGGGATGTCTATCCTGAAACAGAAGAAGGTGAAGCCATTCTCGAGGCGGTTTTGATGGTTTTAACTGTTTAAAATATCTTCAAAAATAATGCAGAAAAGACTGGATATATCTCCTTTTTAGAGTTAATATGTACACAATAAAATAAGAGGAGAACAATACCATGACAAAACGCCAAGAAGAAAAACTCAATGCCCTTTTAACAGAGATTGCTAAGGAAGAACTACTAGTTGAGACCTTGGAAAAACGTTGGAGTGACAACCTCGATTTCTACGATGTTTCAGTTTGGGGAATCAAAAGAGCATTGGAGAGAGCCTACGAAGCAGGCCGACAATCAGTAAAATAAACCAAAGCCTAGCCTCATAAAGGTTGGGCTTTTTGCGTGGAGGAATTATGATTATTTCAAGTGAACAAGTGTCAGTTGGACACCCAGATAAAATCTGTGATCAGATTTCAGATGCCATTTTGACGGAGTGTCTCAAATATGACAAATCAAGTCGAGTGGCAGTAGAGACCTTAATCAAGGACAACCATGTTGTAGTAGCTGGTGAAATTTCTACCAAACATTTCTTTAATCTCGAGAACATTGTTCGACAGGTTGTCGAGCCACTAGGTTTGAAGAATGTTCGGGTAACTAACCTACTTGGACTCCAAAGTTCTGATATTTCCCAAGGTGTTGATATTGGCGGTGCTGGTGACCAGGGGATGATGTTCGGTTATGCGACAGATGAAACACCTGAGTACCTTCCACTGCCTTATGTTTTAGCCACTCGAGTCCTTGAGAAACTGATGTCACTTGGTCACCCCTTACTTGGAAAGGACGCTAAAGCACAGGTATCCTACGACTATGAGAAGAAACGGATTGACACCTTTTTAGTTTCCATCCAACATACCGAAACGGCTGACCTTGCCAAAGTAAAACGAATTGTGTCGGAAGCCATGATGGCAGTAGCACTTCGCTACCGTCAGAATCTAGATTTCAACGTTCTAGTCAATCCAACTGGACGTTTTGTTCTTGGTGGCTCATTTGCGGATGCAGGAGTTACTGGTAGAAAGATTGTGGCTGATACCTACGGTGGTTTCGCACATCATGGTGGAGGTGCTTTCTCTGGAAAAGACCCAAGCAAGGTTGACCGCTCCGCAGCATACATGGCACGAAAGATTGCCAAGGATATTGTTCGTGAAGGGTATGCGAAACGATGTGAAGTACAATTAGCCTACGCCATTGGAGTTGTAGAACCAGTGTCGGTGCATGTAGAAACCTTTGGAACCAGTCGCTACACCACACAACAAATGGAAGGAATGATTCGTGAACGGTATGATTTAACACCACGAGGTATCATTAAGGAACTTCATCTCTTGAATGTAGACTACACGAAAACATCTTGCTTCGGACATTTTACAAAAGCTTACCTTCCTTGGGAGAAGTAAAATGCCAGGAAGACCAAGTACACCTTGTAAACAAAATGGTTGTCCTAACCTAGTACCTTATGGTCACAGGTATTGTGCGAATCATAAAGCAAACCACCAATTGGATGCCAAGTCAACCAAGGCCAAAGGATACAATGCCCAGTGGAACAAAGCACGACTGCGTTACTTAAAAGTTCGTCCACTCTGTGTTGAATGCAAAGCCAAAGGTCGACTGACCAAGGCAACTGTTGTTGACCATATCACTCCCCACCGAGGTGACCAAGAACGCTTTTGGAATCAATCTAACTGGCAAGCACTTTGTAAGTCTTGTCATGATAGAAAGACCAAGACGACTGACCGATATGTGGAGTATACGTATCGATTTTAGTCTTGGAGTTTCGTTACAAAAGTATCTAATTTTTAACCCTATGGGGGAGGGGGGATGAAATCTCTAAACCCTTGGGAGACTAAGACCGACGCCCCCTCAAACGTGCAATTTCGCAAAATTCGCAAGTGGGTACATTTAAATCGCTCAATTATTACGTTTGTTCCCACCGTTATCACGTTTCTAATGTGGGGATGTAGCGTTCCCTAGTATGTCATTTTGGTAATAAAATAGTGAAAAAGGCTAGAAACAATGTAGAAAATAGTTGTTTTTAGTCCTTTTTTGCTGGAAAGGAAAACAAATGGACGAAAGTCAACGCAAACAAATCTGGAAAATGCGAGCAGAAGGTCTTGGCTATGGCTTAATCGGTAAGGCTACAGGACTATCTAGAGATTCTGTTAAAAAATACTGTAAACGAAATCCAGCATTGCTTGGTCATGGAGCGGCGACAAAGCAAATGGCAAAAGCCGACCAGATTGATGGACTCCGTTGCCCTCAGTGTTATCAAACACTTAAAATTCATAAAGTAGGAAGACCAAAGAAGTTCTGTTCGGATAAGTGTCGTAAGGTTTGGTGGACAACACATTCTGATGAACACGATAAATCAAAAACCGCATATGAAGATTTGACTTGCCAGCAATGTGGCAGGTCATTTTTATCTTATGCCAATCCAAATAGGAAATTTTGTAGCCATTCGTGTTACATTCAATCACGCTTTTATAAAGGAGAAACCAATGACAAGCCAACCAACAATGGAAATTAGAGAAATTCGATTGTCTGAATTACACCCAGCCTCCTACAATCCTCGAAAAAAACTTAAAAAGGGTGATAAGGAGTATGAAAAGATTAAGCAAAGTCTACTCAAGTTTGGCTACGTTGACCCCATCATCGTCAATAAAGACTTGACGGTAATTGGTGGCCATCAACGATTAACTGTATTGAAGGACTTAGACTATGAAACCGCCAAATGTGTCATTGTCGATTTATCTAAAGAAGATGAAAAGGCACTGAACATTGCCCTTAACAAAATCACCGGTCAATGGGACGACCAACTTTTGGCGGACTTGCTTTTGGATTTACAGGAATCGGATTTCAATCTCGACCTGACTGGTTTTGAACCACCAGAAATTGACGATATCCTGTCGAATGTTCATGATAAAGACCTATCAGATGATGACTTTGATGTTGAAGAGGAATTGAAGAAACCCACCTTTTCAAAACGAGGGGACATTTGGCAACTTGGTAAGCATCGAGTGATTTGTGGAGACTCTACGAAAGCTGAAACTTATGACCAACTTTTAGGTGATAAAAAGGCAAATTTGGTTGTGACAGACCCTCCCTATAATGTTGATGTAGAAGAAACAGCTGGAAAGATTCTCAATGACAATATGCCTGATAGTGACTTTTACCAGTTTCTTTTTGATATGTTCACTCAAGTAGAAAAACATATGGAGTCTGATGGTTCAATCTATGTATTCCATGCGGATACAGAAGGACTGAACTTCCGAAAGGCATTTAAAGAGGCGGGATTCTACCTCAGTGGGTGTTGCATTTGGAAGAAGAACTCCTTAGTTCTTGGACGTAGTCCCTATCAGTGGCAACATGAACCATGTCAGCCAGCAGGTACGATTGTTCAAACTATAAATGGTCCCGTTCCAATAGAAGACTTAAAGGATGGTGATAGGGTCATTAGTTACAATTCCTATTCAGGAACAATTCTGGGGATGCGTAATGGTGGCTATGAGATAAAAACAGCTTCTCGATATTATAATGGCACCTTATACGGTATAAAAATTGGAAATAAAATAACGTGGGCTACGGATAACCATCAGTTTTCGGTTCGTTTTAATGAATCAACAAAAAACAATTATTGTACCTATCTTATGCGTAAAGGAGACCGTTGGCGTGTAGGGATTACTGAACTCTATAACTCGAGGGGATTTGGTTTGAAAACGAGACTTCGTGGAGAGAAAGGTGAAGAGGCTTGGGTCATTGATGTATTTGATGATAAAGTAACAGCCCAGTGCCACGAACAGTTATTAGCCCTCAAGTACGGTATTCCTTATACTCATTGGGAAATGGATAGAGGACTTCCAAAGAAAGAAACTCAACGCACATCTCATCATGTCGATATGATTTATGATAACTTGGATAGCCAAATTCAATTAGATAATGCTAGACGTTTGCTTGTTGACTATGGTCGAAATATCAAATACCCACTCATTCACAAAGGAAATGGACATGAGGCATTTAGTAAACGAGTAACTGCTCGCATCAATGCTTGTAATCTGATCCCTCAAATTATGCAAGTTCCAATTCCAAAAACTTATGAAAAGGAAACGAGAGAAAATTTTTACTGGGGCGTAATTGATGAGGTTCTTACAAAAGGATTCAGTGGACCTGTTTATTCTCTTGCTGTTGAAAAATATGAACATTATATTGCAGATGGAATTGTTACTCATAACTGTCTTTATGGCTGGAAACAAAAGGGAAAACATCAATGGTTCAGTGACCGTAAACAAACAACCATTTGGGAATATGACCGTCCAAAATCTAGTAAAGACCACCCAACAATGAAACCAATTCCGCTCATGGCCTATCCTATTCAAAATTCATCCATGCGTGGGACAATTGTTCTTGATCCATTCCTTGGTTCTGGTTCGACCCTAATGGCCGCAGACCAAACTGGAAGGGTTTGTTACGGCATTGAGTTGGATGAGAAATTTGTGGATGTCATTGTCAAACGTTATATAGAGTCAACAGGAAACGACAACGTGACGGTATTGCGTGATGGACAGACTTTGACCTTTGATGAAGCCTATTCAATGATGGAGGAGACGGTATGAGCCTAACCTTTCTTGATTTCTTTGCAGGAGTGGGTGGTTTTCGTCGTGGTTTGGAATTAGCTGGTTTCAAATGTATCGGTTACTGTGAAAAGGATAAGTTTGCAAGAAAATCTTACGAAGCAATGTACGACACGAAAGGAGAATGGTTTCATGACGACATCACAAGCATTGACCCAACACAACTTCCAAAAGCAGATCTCTGGTGTGCGGGAAGCCCTTGTCAAAATGTGTCTATCGCAGGAAAGCGAGCAGGCCTATACGGTGAGCGAAGTGGACTCTTTTTTACATTTGTTGACATCATCCAAAGCCAAGAGGAAGAAGATAAACCCGAGTGGATACTCCTTGAAAATGTTAAGGGACTTTTATCAAGTGGCGGGGGACGAGATTATCTCGACTATCTCTCTAACTTGGATGAAGCAGGGT
This sequence comes from Streptococcus suis, assembly GCF_019794615.1. Taxonomy (GTDB): domain Bacteria; phylum Bacillota; class Bacilli; order Lactobacillales; family Streptococcaceae; genus Streptococcus; species Streptococcus suis_AI. The sequence continues at coordinate 14,264 of NZ_JAIMDU010000024.1, read as the reverse complement.
ACGACCTCGAGTGGCAAGTGTTCAATTCAAAAGACTACGGAGTTCCCCAAAATCGAGAACGCATCTACACTATCGGACATCTTAGAAGTAGAGGTCGACGAAAAGTACTACCTATCAGCGGAGAAAGCGGTAGCCATCTTAAGCAACTTGTAGGTGGTATGCAAAGCTATCGTGTCTACGACCCTAGTGGAATTGCCACAACCCTTGTTGGTGCGGGTGGTGGACTGGGAGCTAAGACTGGTCTTTATTTGATTGACCAATCTTTGACAGAACCAAAGTTGACAGATGAGGCACGTTGTATCACTGCACGATATACTGCTGGAGCTACAAAGCGGACGGCTATGAATTCTGGAGTACTCGAAATTCAACCTATTCTGACACCCAATCGAATCAATAAGCGTCAAAATGGACGTAGGCTCAAGGAACAGGATGAGCCAATGTTCACATTGACCTCTCAAGACCGCCATGGCGTTCTTGAAGGTATCAAGGTCAGAAATGGTACAAAGCAAGGTTATCAAGTTGCTGAGGTAGGTGATTCAGTGGATTTATCTTATCCCAACTCTCCAACGAGACGAGCAAGAGTTGGGAAAGGAATCGCCCATAACCTATCCTGCGGTGGTCAAATGGGTGCTGTGGTTTGGAATGATCGAGTGGTGAAAATTAGACGTTTAACCCCTAGAGAATGTTTTCGACTACAAGGTTTTTCGGATGATTTATTCGAGAAAGCCCAAGCAGTAAACTCCGATGCCCAACTGTATAAACAAGCTGGAAATGGAGTGACGGTAACAGTTGTCTATGCTATTGGATGTGCCATTCTAGGAAGTGAAAAATAGTCGAAAATATCGTCAAAATAATCTATAAATGACTGGATATAAGTCTCCTTTAGAGTTAATATGTACACAAGAAAAGAAGAGGGGAACAAAACCATGACAACAACACTTGAAAAACTATATGAACTCTACCCAACAACCGCAAGCATCATTCCTTACAAGGAATGGGTTATCGTTGCATCCAAAGGAGACAAAGAAACAGTAGTTGAGATTTACGAAATCATTGATAGCCTTGAAGAATTTGAATTATTTGAATGCCGACTTAACCGAATATACAAGGAATCAATAATTGTTACGGATCTTGGTCACGCTGTCAAGTGGGCATTCGATATGTTTGGAGAATAACATGGACGCAAAAATTTTCAACAACCTAAAGACAATCTATCCGGTTGGTACAAAGGTTAGATTAGTAAAAATGGATGATCCATATCCAGTTCCTAAAGGAACACTTGGTACAGTTATTGGAGTGGATGACATTGGTTCACTCTTAGTTAAGTGGGAAAACGGCAGTTGTCTGAATGTTTTGTATGGAATAGATATCGTGGAAAAGGTAAAGTAAGATGTGGGAAATAATGACTCGAACGGTTGGTGATAGGCATTACGTTTGTGAGTTTCTCCGTGAAAGTACAACGGACCCAAGAAACATATACGGTGCTAGAAATCCAATACTGACTGACAAGCGAGATGGTAAATATATCTACTAATATAGATATGGATACAAAATAGATAACATGGACGATATTGACAGAACTGTCTGACAGGCTGTTCTTGATAACTTTAATGAACTTTAAGAAAGAACTCGAATCGAGTTCTTTTTTTCTTACTCTAAAGGAGGTGAGATTGTGGCAATCAGGGGGCGAAAACCAAAGCCTACGAATATGAAAATACTTGAGGGAAATCCTGGTAAGCGACCACTCCCTACGAATGAAGTCAAACCCAAACAAAAAGCCCCACGTTGCCCACAGTGGCTTGAAGATGATGCAAAAAAGGAGTGGAAACGGATGGGAAAAATTCTCGAACAGATGGGAATTTTAACCGAAATGGACATGACTGCATTTGCAGGATATTGTCAAGCCTACGCTCGCTGGAAAGAGGCAGAAGAGTTCCTTTCCAAGCATGGCTCCATTATCAAAACTCCGAATGGCTATCTCCAACAAGTTCCTCAAGTCTCTATCAGCCAGACTAACCTCAAAATCATGCTTAAATTCTGTGAACAATTTGGTTTGACACCTTCAGCACGAAACCGATTAGCAACGATGGATTCGGAAGTTGGTACTGGTGATGAAATGGAAGATCTGTTAGGAGGAATTTTATGAGTTATCATTATGAACCAAGTCCCTTCATGCTTCCAACCTCACACTACGATGAGGCAAAGGCTGACAGGGCAGTAACATTTATCAATAACCTCTCCCACACCAAAGGCAAGTGGGCAGGAAAGCGATTTGATTTGTTGCCGTGGCAGGAACAGATTGTCCGTGACCTATTTGGAATTGTCAAGGAAGATGGCAACCGTCAATTCCTGACAGCCTACATAGAAATTCCAAAGAAGAATGGCAAGTCAGAGCTAGCGGCAGCTATCGCTCTTTATCTACTATATGCGGATAATGAAGCCAGTGCAGAAGTTTATGGTGCGGCTTGTGACCGAAACCAAGCGTCAATCGTGTTTGATGTAGCCAAGCAAATGGTGCAGATGAGTCGCCCTTTGGAAAAGCGTTCAAAGATAATGGGAGCAACCAAGCGTATTGTAAATTATTCTAACGCTGGTTTTTACCAAGTTCTTTCTGCAGAGACTGGGACAAAACATGGACTAAACGTATCTGGCTTGGTCTTTGATGAAATCCACGCCCAACCTAATCGTCATTTGTATGATGTATTGACCAAGGGGTCAGGAGACGCAAGGGAACAACCCCTCTTTTTTATTATCACAACAGCTGGAACGGATAGAAACTCTATCTGTTATGAATTACATACCAAAGCATTGGATATTCTGAATGGTAGAAAGAAGGACACTTCATTCTATCCAGTGGTTTATGGTTTATCTGATGAAGATGATTGGAATGATGAAGCTAACTGGCTCAAAGCCAACCCTTCATTAGGGCATACTATTGGGATTGACCGAGTTCGAGAAGCCTACCAACAGGCACTAGACAATCCTGCAGAAGAGAATGTATTTAAGCAGCTCCGTCTAAATATGTGGACAAGCTCAAGTGTTGCTTGGATTCCAGAACATGTTTATGCGAAGGGAAATGATCCCATCCAATATGAAAGTCTCAAGGGTCGTAGCTGTTATGCAGGTTTAGATCTTTCTAGTACGTCAGATATAACAGCTTTTGTCTTGGTGTTCCCTCCTAGATTTGAAGAGGAAAACTATATCGTTCTACCTTTCTTCTGGCTACCTGAGGATACATTGGAGCTTAGATGTCGACGTGACCATGTTCTATATGATGTTTGGGAGCGTCAGGGTTACATCAAAACTACAGAAGGTAATGTCGTTCATTATGGTTTTATCGAAAAATTTATTGAAGACTTATCGGAAATCTATCATATCAAGGAGATAGCCTATGACCGTTGGAATGCGACACAGATGGTTCAGAATCTAGAAGGAATGGGCTTGACCATGGTGCCTTTCGGTCAGGGATACAAGGATATGAGTCCACCATCAAAGGAACTCTATAAACTTATGATGGAAGGCAAGATTCAACATGGTGGGCATCCAGTTCTGAAATGGATGGGACAAAACGTAGTCATGAGACAAGACCCTGCTGGCAATATTAAGCCTGATAAGGAAAAGTCAGTCGAGAAGATTGACGGTATTGTTGCACTCATTATGGGGCTGGACCGTTGTATTCGTCACCAAACCGAAGAAGGAAGTGTTTATGATGAACGTGGTATATTGAGTTTTTAGTTGACAAAATAAAGCAAAATACGTTACAATTGCAGTACAAAATTCAAAGGAGAAGTAGTATGGGAAAAACAGCCACTTTAAATGTACGTGTTGATTCGGATGATAAATTAAATGCAGAAAGTGTCTTGAAAGAGCTTGGAATGCCTATGTCTACATTGATTACCCTACTATTAAAGCAGGTTTCTATGACACGAAGCATTCCGTTTGATATTGCCTTACCACAAGCACCTTCTTCTGTGGATGTCTCATCTCTGTCTGCTGGTGAATTGAAAGACATGTTGGTGCAGAGCTATCACGCAGCGGATCAGGAAGAAACGATTTTGGTGGAAGATTTTTTCAAAGATTTTAAAGGGGTAAATTAATGAGAGAATATCCTGTGAGATTGACAAAACAAGCCAGTGAAGATTTAACTGCCATTTATCGCTTTATTGCGATAGAGTTACAATCTCCCTTAACAGCAGATAAAAATCTCCATCTTTTTGAAAAATCCATCAAATCCTTATCGACATTTCCAGAACGTTGTCCTATTCTTGAAGGGTTTGAGAGTGAGGGTATTGTAATTCGAAAACTTATTGTTAAAAACTATGTTGTATTTTATCGTTTTGTTGGAGAGGTTGTAACTGTACTTCGAGTATTACATGGCACTTCTAACATTGATGCGTTATTGAGAGATATCGCAGAAGATAATGATGTGAACTAATATTGGCATCTCCAAGCGGAGGTGCTTTTTCTATTCAAAGTGTTCAAAGAATAGTTGATAATATCGCCAAAATGACTTGATAAGTCCTTGCTTCTACGGTAATATGTGACTACAAAAAGAAGAGGAGAACAAGACGATGGCAACAAAAGCACGGATTGGATTATTGACGAAAAACCATACAGCACAAACAATCGAGGTAGCGTATGAAGGATATCCAGAATACACTGGGGAACTTCTAAAGAAAAACTTTAAATCAAGCAAAGAAATTCGTGCATTACTTCAGAAAGGTGATATCATTCAGCTTGAAGATAGTCTTGACAAAATTGAACACGATGACTTACAGGGGAATGCCCAGCAACATCGTTTCATCGGTGACATCAGTCAATTGGCAGAGGATACCCTGGCAGATTACATTTATCTTTTTCAAGAAAGTGATAGAACATGGTATCTTCTTGAAGAAGGAGAGATGAAAAACATCTAGGAACAAACGATAAGCACTTCAATTGAGGTGCTTTTTTCGTACTCAAAAGGAGGAACTATGGGACTACTAGATTTACTGGGACGTAAGCGAGCTAGGGATAAACCACGAAATAGTTATGAAGGTCAGGACTTTTCATATCTGTTTGGACGAACGACCAGTGGGGAGAATGTGGATGAGTTTAAGGCTATGCAGACGACTGCTGTTTATGCTTGTGTCCGCATCTTGGCTGAAGCAGTAGCTTCACTACCCATTCATGTTTATGAGAGAACGGCAACTGGAAAGGAGAAAAAGGTGGAACATCCCCTTTATTTTCTCTTGCATGATGAACCTAACCCTGAGATGTCATCCTTTGTTTTTAGAGAAACCTTGATGACCCATCTACTGATATGGGGCAATGCCTATGTCCAGATTATCCGAGATAGGAGTGGACAGGTTATAAGTCTTTACCCACTTTTACCAGATAAGATGTCAGTTCATCGAGATGAGAGTGGTAGGCTCTATTACAAATACAAGCGTCAGTCAGAGGAAAATCCAAACTTTAGGGAAAAAGGAGATGCTATATTGAAAGCAGATGATGTTCTCCATGTTCCTGGTTTGGGTTTTGATGGCTTGATAGGTTATTCTCCAATAGCTCTTGCTAAAAATGCTATCGGTATGACATTGGCTACAGAAAACTATGGGGCATCATTCTTTAAAAATGGTGCAAATCCAGGTGGCGTTTTGGAACACCCAGGTATTCTCAAAGATCCCAAACGAGTGAGAGATTCATGGAATGCAGTCTATAATGGGGTAACCAATGCCCATAAAGTAGCAGTTCTTGAGGAAGGGATGAAATACACTCAAGTAGGTATCCCACCTGAAGAAGCCCAGTTTCTTCAGACAAGAAAATTCCAAATCAATGAAATTGCAAGGCTCTACCGCATTCCACCTCATATGGTTGGCGATTTGGAGAAATCCTCATTTTCAAACATTGAGCAACAGTCTTTAGAATTTGTTAAATATACCTTAGACCCTTGGGTGGTTCGTCTCGAACAAGCTTTCAAGAGGTCTCTTTTTTTACCTGAAGAAAAGAAAACCCACTTTGTGAAGTTTAATGTGGATGGTCTTCTTCGTGGTGATTATCAGAGTCGAATGAATGGGTATGCGATTGGGAGACAAAATGGCTGGCTATCGACAAATGATATTCGTGAACTTGAGGACTTGAACCTCCTTTCAGATGAGGAAGGTGGCAATCTCTATTTGATAAATGGGAACATGACGAAACTGAAGGATGCGGGTAGCTTTATGAAACAAGCACCGCCAGAACAAGAAACTCAATCTGAGGAGGATATGGATGCATAAGTTTTGGAATTTTACAGACGATGATAGTGGTCGAACACTTCGTATAGAAGGACAGATTGCTGATGAGACGTGGTTTGGCGATGAAGTCACGCCACAGGTATTTAAAAATGATTTACATGCAGGAAACGGAAATATCACCCTTTGGATTAATAGTCCAGGGGGTGATGTTTTTGCGGCTGCTCAAATCTATAACATGTTAATGGATTACAAAGGTGATGTCCATGTAGTGATTGATGGCTTAGCCGCAAGTGCTGCGAGTGTCATTGCCATGGCAGGTACAACGGTTTCTATGAGTCCAGTTGCCATGATGATGATTCACAACCCTTGGACTGTGGCACAAGGTGAAGCCAAGGACATGCAGAAGGTCATTGAAATGTTGGGAGAGATTAAGGAATCCATCATCAATGCCTACGAACTAAGAACAGGACTTTCAAGAACCAAACTCTCGCACCTCATGGACTCAGAGTCTTGGTTCAATGCCAAAAAGGCTGTTGAACTAGGCTTTGCGGACAAGATTCTCTTTGACAAACAAGAGGATCAAGGACAGGAGACTAAGAGCTATTCCTTCAGTCGAACCGCCGCCCAACAAGATTTACTTGTAAAAATGCAGGCGAAACTTGAAGTCCAACAACCAAAGAAAACAATCCCTATCAATCAGTTGGAAAAACGATTGAATTTGCTCAAATAACGAAAGGAATATGAACTGATGTCTAAATTACTTGAATTGAAAGAAAAACGTAACCAAGCTTGGCAACAAGCAAAAACCTTCCTTGATTCTGTTCGCTCAGAAGATGGACTGGTATCAGAGGAGGATTCTAAACGCTATGATGACATGGAAGCAAAAATCAACCTCTACAATCAAGAGATTGCCCGGTTGGAGCGACAAGAAAAGATTGACCTTGAACTTTCTCAACCAGCCTCACAGGCTCTAATTGGGCAGCCCACTACAGTTCTGAATGACAAGACTACTGAAGAGGAAAAGAAGGGTGTGGCTTCAGATAGCTATGCCAAGACATTTTGGACAAGTGTCCGTAAGCGTCACTTCTTTGATGTTAAAGACGTCCTTCGAGTTGGGGAAGATACCGAAGGTGGTCATCTGGTTCCTGATGAGTATGAGAAGAAACTAGTTCAAGGATTACAAGAAGAGAATTTCTTCCGTAGCCTTGCGACTGTTATCAAAACATCTAGTGGTGAGCGAAAGATTCCTGTTGTGACTGGACATGGATCAGCCTCATGGATGGATGAAAATGGTTTATATCCAGAAACAGAAGAAACCTTTGGTCAGGTGACACTCGACTCTCATAAGATTGGGACTGCCATTCGTATTTCAGAAGAGTTGCTTAACGATTCAGTCTTTGACCTTGAGTCCTATATGACAGCTGAATTTGCTCGTCGTATTGGAACGGAAGAAGAAAAGGCATTCTTGATTGGTGATGGTTCTAAGAAACCAACTGGAATCTTTACTCAGGCAGAAGTTACAGGTCCAACGACTGCTACAAAGGATATTACCTTTGACGACATGATTGAATTGTATCATTCTCTACCAGCACCCTATCGTAAGAACGCAGTTTGGATTTTACATGATACGACTGTCAAAGCTATCCGTAAACTCAAGGACAACAACGGTAATTACATTTGGCAGCCATCCACACAAGCTGGACAACCAGATTTGATTTTAAATCGTCCATACTACACATCAACCTTTGCTCCACTACCTGAAGCAGGAAATAAAGCCATTGCATTTGGTGATTTCTCTTATTATTGGATTGCGGATCGTCAGGGACGTACCTTCAAACGTCTGAATGAACTCTATGCCAATAATGGACAGATTGGATTTCTTGCTTCACAACGTGTGGATGGTAAGTTAGTCCTACCTGAAGCCGTTAAGACTTTAACTGTGAAGGCTAAGTAATGATGGTCAGTTTAGCAGAAGCAAAACAGTATCTCAAAGTGGAACATGATGTTGAGGATGGATTGATTGAGCAATTGCTTGAAACCAGTCAACGACTCTGTGAAGATATTTTACGTCAATCAATTTATTCAGAAGTTCTAAAGACGGCAATCCTATACGGGGTTGCCTATCTTTATGAACATAGAGAAGATGCAAATCATAGAGAGTTGAAGGAGACGCTTTATCACTTATTGTTGGCTGAACGAAAGGATGTGTTCTGATGAAGATTGCACCTTTGAGGGAACGCTTGTCGTTTCATGTTCGACAGATTGTTCAAGATGAGATTGGCAATGAAAGTTCGACATGGATACCTTTATTAGAACGGTGGTGCTCTTGCCGTCCTCTCACCTTGACCGAAAGGGATGGGAGGGTGACGAAACTGGAACAAGAGAAAGTCCAGTTCACCCTCAGGTATGAAAAAGCAATTCTTGGACTTCATTCCTTAACGACACGCATTCAATTTCGTGGTCAAACCTATGAGATTGAGTCGATTGATGGAGATACAGTGCCAAGGCAACTGATTTACATCGTCGCCATTAAGGAGGAGATTTATGACTAGAATTGAATTGGGTGCACTAGAATCTGCCATCGCAAATGAGCTAGCTGAGTATGTGCAGGATACAACAGAGGTGATGCGTGAAGTTGTAGAGGAAGTCACTGAGGAATCAATCGAAACCTTGAAAGCAACGTCACCTAGAAAGAGTGGATCTTATGCCAAAGGGTGGAAGAGTAAAGCAACGATTGATACCAGTACAGGTTTAACCAAAACCATTCATAATCGAACACCAGGCTTGACGCATCTATTAGAAAATGGTCATGCCAAAAGCTCTGGTGGGCGAGTTGAGGGAATCAAGCATATCGCACCTGTTGAGAAACAAGCGATACAATCCTTAGAAGAAAAGCTGAGAAAGCGAGTGTGATAAGACATGTTACTAAGTGAAATGTACTCCATTCTCAAAGAATTACAGCTCCCAGTCGCCTACCATCATTTTGAAGAAGGGAGTCGTCCAAGACCACCGTATCTGGTTTATTTGGTAACTGATTCAGAAAATCATGGTGCAGACAATTGGACCTATCATAAGCAGAATAACCTGCAAGTGGAACTCTATACTACTAAGAAAGATTTAGCAACTGAACAAAAGGTGGAGTCATTATTTGACAGCCACCTTATTTATTTTGAAAAAGTAGAAACCTATATCTCATCTGAGAAACTCTACCAAATAACCTATTACATCACATTACATGGAGGATAATATGGCTGAAAAGAATAAGGTTACCTTTGGACTACAAGATGTCCATTGGGCAGAAGTTACAAGCGAAGGTTCTGATGGTACGTTGACATACGGCAATGTGGAACGCCTTCGTGGTGCTGCGGAATTAACCCTTGAACCAACAGGTGACAAGGGTTCTTATAAGGCAGACAATATCAATTTTTATACAACGGAGTCAAACGATGGTTATGAAGGAACACTAAAAGTTGCTCTTCTAACGCAGGAATTTTTGACTCGAGTCCTCGGAGAGCAGTTGGATGCGACGACAAATACCATTTCAGAAATCGCAAATAGCGAAAAGAAAAATTTTGCGTTGATGTTCCGTTTTGAAGGGGATAAAAAAGAAACATTACACGTTTTGTATTATTGTTACGCATCTCGTCCGGCTGTTGGTTCAAAAACCAAGTCAGGTTCGGATATCAATGAGGTAGAGTTGACCTTTACTGCTAGTCCTCGCCCACTCGATAAGGTTGTACGTCGACGAACAACAGAGGAAACGAGTGATGAGATTCGTCAAAATTGGTTCAAGGCAGTTTTTGAACCTCGTAAGTAAGGGAGAAGGCAATGAGAGAAAGTATTACCATAGCAGGCACGACCTACGAGTTAGCAACCAATGCCTACACACCAATTGCTTATAAAGAGCAGTTTGGTAAGGACTATTTCCAAGATCTCTTTTCTATGGTCAATAGTCAAGCTATCTTGGATAAGCTAGACCAGTTGGAAGAAGGAGAAGATTTACAGGCACATCATATTGATGTTTCTATTCTGTCTGATTTCGATATGACATTTTTCCATCGGATTTTTTGGGTCTTTGCCAAATCTGCCAATCCTCGTGTGAAACCTTTTGTGGATTTCTTCATGGAATTGGAGGAATTTCCAGTGCAGGATATTGCCCCTGTTTTGATGAATATGTTGAACCAAGGGATGTCAACCAGAAAAAAGCAGATGAAACAGAAACAGCGAGTGAAGAAATCTTCACAGTAGAGAGTTATTTCTCCTGTTGTAAGGAGACTGGTCTGACCATTGACGATTTAAAACATATCTCTATTGGGATGGCACTTGACTACCAAACAGACTATGTGGAGATGCGTACACGGGAAACTTCTCAAACACGCCCAGCAACTCAAGCTGATTTTGATAATTTCTGATGGTAGAAAGGAGGGACTATGGCTGGAAACATAAAGGGAATTACGATTGAAATTGGTGGCGATACCCAACCCTTACAAGATGCACTTAAGGGTGTAAACAAACAAGCCTCTGAAGCTACCAAAGAACTAAGACAGATTGATAAGGCTCTCAAGTTTGATACAGGCAATGTCACCCTCCTTACTCAAAAGCAGGAAGTCTTGGCAAAACAAGTCGAGACAACCAAAGAAAAATTGGCAACGCTCCGTCAAGCCCAATCACAGGTGGAAGCTCAATTTAAGGCAGGTACCATTGGAGCAGACCAGTACAGAGCCTTTCAACGGGAGGTGGAAACTACTCAAAGGCTGCTAACGTCCTATGAAACTAAGTTAGCTGATGTGTCATCAACACTTGAGAATCACGGTCGAGCCAGTAGTTCAGCGGCTCAACAATTAGATAAACTCCAAGTGGAGCAGGGGCAATTAGCAAGTGAGATGAACAAGGTCACGTCGCAATTTGAGTTACAAGAAAGTGCTTTGTCATCCAATAGTTCCGAAGCAGAACGCAATGCCATAGCCCAACAAAAGATTGGAGCACAGTCAGAAATTGTTTCTAAACAAATTTCCAATCTCGAAAAGCAACTAGCCTTGACAAAGAGGGAATATGGTGAGAATTCCATTGAAGCCAATAAGATGGAAGCTGAGTTGAATCAAGCAAAGACCGCTCTCAATAACCTGAACAACGAGATGGATCAGACCAAATCCTCTGCCGATGGTGCTCAAGATGGCATGAAAGCCATGTCTGACACCATTCGGGCTGAGGCACTTCAAGCGACCAGTGAGAAGCTAGCAGACATCTCTCAGAAAATCTTCGAAGTCGGAACAGAGTCCATGTCTGCGGCAGCTCAACTTCAAGCCAGCAATGCCCAATTCTCTACCGTCTTTGGGGATATGGAGAATGCTGCTAAGGATGCACTCAATAGGATTGGGGAAGAGATGGACATTGTTCCAGAGCGTCTTCAAGGCTCCTTCACTCAGATGGCTTCCTTTGCCAAAACCTCTGGGATGGATACGGCTCAGGCTTTGGATCTGACCACTCGTGCCACCAGAGCAGCGGCTGATGGGGCAGCATTTTACGACAAATCCATCGAAGAAGTCACCGAAAACCTGCAGTCCTTCCTCAAAGGAAACTATGAAAATGACGCAGCTCTAGGTATTTCTGCGACAGAAACCACTCGTAATGCAGCGGCGAACAAGCTCTATGGAAAGTCCTTCAATGAACTATCAGAAGCTCAGAAGCAGTTAACCCTCCTTCAAATGGTAGAGGACGGCAATGAACTCTCTGGAGCCTTGGGACAAGCTGCAAGGGAATCAGATGGACTGGAAAACGTTCTGGGTAACTTAAGACAGTCTGGAACTAATGCTCTAGCAGCAATCGGTCAACCGATTCTGGAGATCCTTATTCCAGTCTTCCAAAGTTTGGCAGACATTATTAGTCAACTAGCGACTTGGTTTACCAACTTATCCAGTCCCATCAAGGAAGTCGTCATTATCTTCACAGGTATTTTAGCCGTGGTAGGTATGTTACTTCCTATTTTCTTGGGCTTACAGGTTGCGGCAGCCGCTATGGGGACAACCGTTGTTGGAATGATAACGGCATTTTTGCCGATTGTGGGGATTATTGTTGGTATTGTAGCTGCCATTACCTTACTGATTGTTGGGTTAAAAGAACTCTGGACGAATCACGAAGGCTTTCGAACGGCTGTGACGGAAATCTGGAATAGTATCTATGCCTTTCTGTCCATGATCATCCAGCAGATTTCTAGTTTTGTTATGTCCATCTGGGGAACGCTAACCACATGGTGGACTGAAAACCAGCAATTGATTCTAAATGCTGCAACCACGGTATGGAATGCCATCAATACGGTTATTCAAACGGTGATGACTATTCTTGGACCGCTCATCCAAGCAAGTTGGGAGAATATCAAACTCATCATCACAGCCGCTTGGGAGATGATAAAGATTGTGGTCGAGACTGCTATCAATGTGGTACTTGGTATCATCAAGGCAGTCATGCAGGTTATCACTGGTGATTGGACTGGCGCTTGGGAAACCATCAAACAGGTCTTGTCGATAGCATGGGAGGGCATCAAGTCCCTTATTTCCTTAGCCCTCAATTTCATCGCCCAGTACATCTCAACTGCTTGGACAGGTATCAAGCATACCATCTCAAATGTACTATCTGCCATTAGTTCTGTCATTTCATCTATCTGGTCAGCTATTCAGTCGACAATTTCCAGTGTTATGTCTGCGATTGGTTCAACAGTATCAACCATATGGAATGGTATCAGTAGTACCGTATCCAATATTCTGAATGGGATATCCAATACAGTTTCATCTGTTTGGAACGGTGTGAAAAATACCATTTCAAGTGCTATCAATGGTGCAAGAGATGCCGTGAGTAATGCCATCAATGCCATTAAAAATCTTTTTAACTTCCAAATCAGATGGCCACATATTCCCCTTCCTCATTTTCGAGTATCAGGTTCTGCCAATCCACTCGATTGGTTGAAGGGCGGTATTCCGAGAATCTCCATTGATTGGTATGCCAAAGGTGGAATTTTAACCAAGCCCACTGCATTTGGAATGAATGGCAATAGCCTAATGGTTGGAGGTGAGGCTGGAAAAGAAGCAGTCTTGCCCTTGAATGAACAAACATTGGGTGCAATTGGTCGAGGAATCGCAAAGACCATGACAAGCAATTTACCAACCATTCACATCACCATTACTGGAAATACGATAAGAGAAGAAACTGACCTTCACCGACTAGCGGAGATGGTTGGAGAAAAACTAGTGTATGAATTAGAACGTCAACAAGGATTGAGAGGAGTGAAACCATGATTAAACATAATGCATTAACCATTGGTGGAGTGTCCACGAGTTCTTTTCCTTTTAAGGTAATCGTGGAAGATAGTCCTTCAATCACAGTAAGTGAAAGTAAGACGCAATTGATAGAACACCAAGGCCTGTCAGGAGCGGTTCTTCAAACCAATCCTCGCAGAAGTGTCATGGAACTGAGCTACACCCTCTATCTTGTAAAACCTAGTGAAGAACAGTTATTATCCTTTTTGAAGCTATTTTTGAAAGAAGGATTTTGGCTTGAGAACGCTAGTTTCAAGACCATACGCTTTTGGTGTTACAAGGTACACCATACTCCAGTTCAAAAGGATAAGCTGGGGGTGTATGAGTTTAAGGTTACATTTTCTTGTCACCCAACCAAGTGGTTCAAAACGACGACCTCGCAGGTGTTTAGGACTAGTGGTACTTTTAGAAGTCAAGGTTCAGCCATTGCTTTTCCAAAGATTACCATAAGTGGCAACTCGACTAGTGAAACTAGCTTTACGATTGGGGATGATGTCATCCGCTTGGAGCGATTACAAGAAACACTCATTATGGATAATAATCCTAGTCAGCCAAGTTTTAAGACACAAAGAGGTCAGCCTGTAAAATGGTCTGGCGATTTTATTTCCATTGATGCGGCCAGAAATGACTCGGTTGGAGTTGTCTTAGGTGCGGGCATCACATCATTAACAATAGAAATGAATTGGGGGTGGGCATAGAGTGCTATCATTATTAGACAAAACGGTTCGAACGGCAAAAT
>NZ_JAIMDU010000023.1:0-37263 GCF_019794615.1 Streptococcus suis | reverse complement strand
TGCATACACTACAGAAAAATAATGAAAAAGGATAGCCAAACTCCTTGTCCCACAAGGGGATAGCTATCCTTTGCTTTTTTTTATGTGATAAAGTCGGGATTTTACCATAAATCAGCAAATTTCTCAAATGACAATCAATTCTTTTGGAGCTAACGTCAAAACTTCACACCCTGTTTCAGTGATTAACAAGTCATCTTCGATCCGGACACCATATTTGTCATCCAAATAGATACCAGGCTCATCCGTCAAGACCATACCTGCCTTGATAGTCTCGTCAGATTTTCCAAAATACGGATACTCATGAATATCTAAACCGATACCGTGACCGATGCCATGTGTAAAGTTGGCTCCGTACCCCGCCGCATTGATAATCTCACGAGGAATAGCGTCAAACTCGCGGTAGGTGACTCCTTCCTTGGCTTGCTCAATTAAAGCCTTATTGGCCCGCAAGACCACATCGTAAATCTCACGCTCTTGATCTGTCACATGACCGATATGGATGGTCCGTGTCATATCGCTGACATAATGTTGGTAATAGCAACCAAAATCCAGCGTCAAGGTCTCACCAGTTTGGATAACCTTTTCAGATGCTCTTCCATGAGGCATAGCAGAGCGGTAGCCAGATGCCACGATAAACTCAAATGATCCCCCTTCTGCACCTAGTTGACGCATGCGATGGTCAAGGAAATGATTGATGTCCATCTCAGTCGTCTGACCTGGTTTGATAAAGTCAAGAACATCAATAAAAGCCTGATCCGAAATTTGACATGCACGGCGAATGGTCGCAATTTCTTTTTCATCCTTAATCATGCGCAAGTCTTCGATAAAATTGGACATAGCAACCAGTTGATATCCCTCAAAAATGCTGGTCAGACTTTGATAGAAACCATAGGTCACCTCGCTATCAAAACCAATGGTTTCAACCCCATCTTCCTTAATCACCTTTGCAATCTCTTCAAGGGCAAAACGGCTCTCGATAATATCAAAACCTTTTACTGATGCCTTGGCTATCAAGGTATAACGCGAATCAGTCACAAACAAGCGACGTTTGCCACTGATGAACACTGTCGCCTCCGTTCCCCAAAAACCGGTTAAATAATAAATATTATTTTGCCCTGTCACTAAGATTCCGCCAACCTCTGATTGAGCTAATTTTGCTTCAAATTTCCCAAGTCTTTTTTGCATCCTACACCTCCGAAGATTTTGTAACTATTATAGCAGAAATGAAGATAAATACCAATAAATTCTTAGCAGGACAAGCAAAAAGCCGCTAGAGCGACTTTTCTTACAAACGAAACAGAGCATAACATTTATTCTTTTGTAAACTCTGCATTTGCCAAAGTTGAATCGAGAGTATCTAATGTTAGAACTCCTTCTACAATTTCATAATCCACCGTCGAATTATCATTTTCTGCTGTCAGAGTTTTTCTTTCTTGATCAACAGCCAGTCCCTGTTCTTCAGACTGAGTTTGACCGTCTTCCCCTTTTTCTTCAAAAGTAAGGGTTCCAGTATTATTTTCAATTTTGATAATCACCGTATAAGTAGTGCCATTTTCTTCTCTTGAATAGGTGTAGGTACCATTATCATTTTTAGCACCGCAGGCGGCTAAAAATAACACGGTTACGCTCGTCAAAATAAAAGCTAATAATTTTTTCATCCTACTCTCCTTTTAACCTACAGAGTAACTAATGTAATCACTGAGTTCTGGTATAATTTTTATTTCTTTGGCTTCGTGTTCATTTTCAAGTTGATAAACTTTATCTCCCGTATAAACATAATAACTGTTAGATAGCCCATCAAATATCGCAAATTTGATATTTTTAATTTCCTTATTATCAGAAGTATAATAGCCAGTCAGACTACTACCATCAACAACTTTTATTTTTTCTAACGTTTTTTTCTGAGTCGTATGACGCAATCTGAGTGCCTGTAGAAACTCATTTACTGTATTGTACTGATAGGTCACTTCAGACGCCATCCCCAATTCTTTGTAATGTTCCGCTGAATATTGGCTAATCTGTTCTGTACTGTACTTCAACGATGCTGGTCTTGTTGTTTGTTTTTCAAGGTCAATAACAGTTGCTTTGTCGGTATAAGCAGATAAGTAAAAGGTGGCTTGGACTTTCCCATCTTTTACAACAACTTCATCATTATCTGTTACACCGAGATAGTTTGTCGGTGTGTCATCGCCATAAAAACCATACATTGGTAATAATTCTCCATCTTCCCCAAGAAAACCTTGAGTTAGGCTAGGACCTTCTGAAAGCAACAGTTGTCCGTATTCTAGTTTGAACTGACCTTGATGAAGCTCACCAACCTTTATTTTGGCATTCATTTGATTGTCCTTGGTGACATACAAATGCCCAATTTGGCTTCCAGGAACATCACGCTCTAGATACAATTCATAACTACCATCTTCGTTGATTGCAAAATCAATCTTGTAAAATACAGTCAAATTATCATCGGAAGCGTGACTTGTTTCAGCTGACGGAATTTCAACTACTCCTGAATAATATCCTACATAGTCTTTTACAGCCTTCTTTACTTCAGCATCGATTTCAGTATTTTCATCTACACGAGGAAAGTCATCTGGGCTGTTGACCACTTTCTCTCTCTTTGTTGTACTTGAACTTTCGGTCACCTTTTCTGTACTACTAGAAGTTTCTTGCTTCACTTGACTATTTTGTTCAGTCTGACCACAAGCTACTAGACTGAAAGTTGATGTTGCTATCAATAATTTTAATAGATACTTTTTCATTAAATTCTCCTTTTTACATCTTACTAAAAACGCCTTCGGCAAGATGGTGAAATCAATTAAATAAAATTGGATTCCTTTCTTTTCAAAATAAGTTCTATTAAATTTTACTATCTAAATTACAACTTTGCAATACAAATTGTAATACAAGTTGCAATATTTATTATTGATTTATTTCGCTATACACTTGTAACAAGGAGCAAATAAATGGCATTTAAATTAAAATCAGATAAAAAAGAAACAGAAATCAAAACCATTCGATTTCCGTCAGAGTTGGTAGATCGGATTGAGGAAGCAATCGTCAAAAAGGATGTAAGTTTCTCAAGTTTTGTCATACAAGCTTGTGACTATGCCTTGAATAATATGGATAAAGAGCAGTAAAAAAGAGCCGTTGGCTCTTTTTTGCATGCTTATTTCAACTTCATTTTCAGATATTGGCCTGTAAAGCTAGATGGATTTTGAGCAACTTCTTCTGGTGTTCCTGTTGCGACAACAGTACCACCACCAATACCACCCTCTGGTCCCATATCAATAATGTGGTCAGCTGTCTTAATCACATCCAAATTGTGCTCAATGACCAGAACAGTATTACCGTCATCAACAAAACGAGCTAAAACCTTTAACAATTGAGCAATATCCTCGGTATGCAGGCCAGTCGTCGGCTCATCCAGAATATAGAGAGATTTACCAGTTGATCGCTTGTGAAGCTCCGATGCCAATTTCATCCGTTGGGCTTCACCACCTGACAGGGTTGTCGCAGGTTGTCCAAGAGTAACATAACCCAAGCCCACATCTTGAATGGTGCGGAGCTTGCGTTCGATTTTTGGAATGTGTTTGAAGAACTCGACCGCATCATTGACTGTCATATCAAGGACCTGAGCGATATTTTTCTCCTTGTAATGTACTTCTAAGGTTTCAGAATTATAGCGTTGACCATGGCAGACTTCACATGGGACAAATACGTCTGGAAGGAAGTGCATTTCAATCTTGATGATCCCGTCACCAGAACAAGCTTCACAACGACCACCTTTGACGTTAAAGGAGAAGCGTCCCTTCTTGTAGCCACGGATTTTCGCTTCATTGGTCTGAGCAAAGAGGTCTCGAATGTCATCAAATACACCTGTGTAAGTGGCTGGGTTGGAACGCGGTGTCCGTCCAATCGGGCTTTGGTCAATATCAATCAGGCGATCCAAATGTTCAATTCCAGAAATGGACTTGAACTTGCCTGGCTTGTCCGAATTGCGATTGAGTTTCTGTGCAATAGCTTTTTTCAAAATGGAATTGACCAAAGTTGACTTACCAGAGCCAGACACCCCTGTCACCGCTACAAATTTTCCAAGTGGGAAACGAACTGTTACATCTTGCAGGTTGTTTTCTTTGGCACCTATCACCTCTAAGAAACGACCATTTCCAACACGACGCTCTAAAGGAACTGGAATTTGGCGCTTCCCAGAAAGGTACTGGCCTGTAATAGACTTTTTATTTTTAGCAACTTGATCCGGAGTCCCGGAAGCAACAACTTCTCCACCAAAGACACCCGCACCTGGACCAATGTCAATCAACCAGTCCGCCTCACGCATGGTGTCCTCATCATGCTCCACCACAATCAATGTATTGCCCAAATCACGCATTTTCTTAAGACTAGCAATCAGACGGTCATTGTCCCGCTGGTGCAGACCAATTGACGGCTCATCCAAGATGTAAAGGACACCAGACAGGTTTGAGCCAATCTGAGTCGCCAAACGAATCCGCTGACTCTCACCACCTGATAGGGTCCCAGCTGCTCGGGACAGCGTCAGGTAGTTAAGACCAACGTTGTTGAGGAAAGTCAGGCGATCCTTGATTTCCTTGACAATTGGCGTAGCAATCGTCGCTTCATTTTCAGACAAGGTCAGATTTTCAATGACTTGCAAATGATCCGCTACGGACAAGTCAGACAACTGCCCGATATGAAGTCCCTCCTCCCCACCGACCTTAACAGAAAGGGCTTGATCATTGAGGCGATAGCCGTGGCAGGTCCCACATGTCAATTCATTCATGTAAGTCTTCATGACTGTCCGTGTATAATCACTATTGGTTTCACGGTAGCGGCGGTTTATATTCGTAATCAATCCTTCAAATGGAATATCAATATCCCGCACCCCACCAAATTCATTTTCATAGTGGAAATGGAATTCTTTCCCATCAGAGCCATTGAAAATCAGATTTTTTTCAACCTCAGTTAGCTGCTCGAATGGCGTATCCATATCTATCCCAAAGTGATTCATGGCCTGTTCCAACATTTGAGGATAATAATTCGATGAAATTGGATTCCAAGGGGCTAAAGCACCTTCACGCAAGGTCTTGCTGGCATCTGGGACTATCAAATCTGTATCCACTTCGAGCTTCATGCCCAAACCGTCACAGTCGCTACAAGACCCAAAAGGAGCATTGAATGAGAAAAGTCGAGGTTCTAACTCTGGCACCGTAAAACCACAAACTGGACAGGCATAGTATTCGGAGAACAGCATTTCCTTGTCGTCCATGGTATCGATGATAACATAGCCATCCGCAATTCGAAGAGCTGCCTCAACCGAATCAAACAAGCGAGAACGAATGCCCTCTTTGATGACTATCCGATCGACAACTACCTCAATATTATGTGCCTTACTCTTTGACAACTCTGGAACTTCCGACACATCATAGACATCTCCATTGACACGGACCCGAACATAGCCATCCTTCTGAATTTTTTCAAAAATCGTCTTATGTTGCCCTTTTTTCTTACGTACAATCGGCGCCAAGATTTGTAACCGCTGACGTTCAGGCAATTCCAAAACCTCATCAACGATTTGTTCGACTGAAGATGCCGCAATTGCACCATGACCATTGATACAGTAAGGAACTCCGACCCGTGCATAGAGCAAACGGAGATAATCATTGATTTCAGTAGCCGTCCCCACTGTCGAGCGTGGGTTACGCGAGGTTGTTTTTTGGTCTATGGAAATAGCAGGGCTGAGCCCCTCTATGGAATCCACATCAGGCTTGTCCATGTTGCCCAAGAACTGACGAGCATAGGCAGACAAAGACTCCACATAACGACGTTGACCTTCAGCATACAAAGTATCAAAAGCCAAACTTGACTTACCAGACCCTGACAAACCAGTCACCACCACCAACTTCTCACGCGGAATGGTCACATCAATGTTTTTTAAATTATGGGCACGCGCCCCATGAATTACAATATTTTCTTGCATAATTTAAGATACAAAGGGCGTCAAATGCACAGTCAAAATAGGAAACTGACGATGTGTCTGAAAGACACAAGGAAGTTTATCTTTTTGACACCGCATTTAGCCCGTGTTCATTTCCTTTCTAAAGATACAAATCCCGTAAAACGCAAGGTGAAAATAGGCGGTAAGTCCGAAATCTGTGATTTCGAAGACGCACCCCCGTCAAGACAACTAGTGCTTTCACAGGTTGAAAACCGAAGAAAGCACAGATGTCTACGACGCAGAAGCCGGTCTCCATGCTGAAACATGAGGCAACTAGTACTTTTTCACACAGCGTTTAGGGCGTGTTCAATTCCTTTCTAATTATAAGTGCGTTCACAAGATAACTGGTGACGGTCGATTAACTCCGCGTCACCAGACGAAACTGCCTATGGGCAATTTCTATATCTTGTATTAGCTCGATTTTCAAAAAATATCGTTTTGAAAATCTCACGTCAAGAAACCGTATAAAACTCGACGCTTTTAGCACGCATTCAAATCCTTTCTTGAGATACAGAGGACGTTGTAACAGTCTGGGAGACTGATATAATCGGGAAGTAGGGAAAACGCAGTTTTCCTCATTTCACCAACATCATTAGCCCGTGTTCATTTCCTTTCTAAGATACAAAGCCCGTAAAACGCAAGGTGAAAATAGGCGGTAAGTCCGAAATCTTTGATTTCGAAGACGCACCCCCGTCAAGACAACTAGTGCTTTCACAGGTCGAAAGCCGAAGAAAGCACAGATGTCTACGACGCAGAAGCCAGTTTCCATGCTGAAACATGAGGCAACTAGTACTTTTTCACACAGCATTTAGCCCGTGTTCATTTCCTTCCTCAAGGACTTTCATTAGTTGAAAGAGAAAAAGGTTTGGACTAAATTTTTCAATCATTCAACCCCTTAAAAATCCGTACAACTTACTTGTTAAACATCTTCATATTATATCACATTTATTCAGAAAACCTTTCCGTTATGGTACTTTTTTGGTATAATAGAGGTTGCGTTAACGAATCAAATCAAAAGGAGGGCAAAGATATGAAACAGATTTTTCTATCAACAATGACTGATTTAGAAGAAATCCAAACCTTTGAACCAGGGGCTTGGATTAATTTGGTTAACCCCTCCCAGAGCGAATCTATGGAAGTAGCTGAGCACTACAAGATTGACATTGCCGATTTACGGGCTCCACTCGATGCTGAGGAATCTTCTCGTATTACTGTTGAAGATGACTATACACTCATTATCGTAGACGTCCCTATTTTGGAAGAACGGAATAATAAAACGTATTACATCACAATTCCGCTCGGCATCATATTGACCGATGAAGCCATCATCACTACTTGTTTAGAAGAGTTACCATTATTTGAACAATTTATTCATCGTCGCATACGAAATTTCTTTACCTTTATGAAATCTCGTTTTGTTTTCCAAATTCTCTATCGTAATGCCCAGCTATATCTTTCTGCCCTACGTACAATTGACAGAAAGAGCGAAGAAATTGAAAAACAACTGCATGAAGCAACACGAAACGAAGAACTAATTGTACTGATGGAATTGGAAAAAACAATCGTCTACTTCAAAGCTTCCCTAAAAACCAATGAACGATTGGTTAAAAAACTGGCAAGTTCTACACGCTTACTTCGGAAATATGAAGAAGATGAAGATTTGTTGGAAGATACATTAGTCGAAACGCAACAGGCTATTGAGATGGCAGATATCTATGGTTCCATCTTGAATTCGATGACACATGCCTTTGCTTCCGTTATCTCAAATAACCAGAATACAATCATGAAGACATTGGCTCTCATGACCATTGTTATGTCTATTCCAACCATGGTATTTTCTGCCTACGGTATGAACTTCAAGGATAATATTATCCCATTTAATGATATCCCATATGCATTTTGGTGGATTATCCTATTTGCCTTTGCTATTAGCTTATCACTTACCTTCTACTTCATTCGTAAGAGATGGTTTTAACTTAAGGAGATGAATATGTCATTTACAGAAATCAACGGATTGACGAAGAAAAATCAAGAATTTATCCATATTGCTACTAACCAACTGATTAAAGAGGGAAAATCAGATAGCGAAATAAAAGAGTTATTGGAAGAGATTCTACCGACTATCATTGATAATCAAAAAAATGGTATTACTGCACGTAACTTGTATGGGGCACCGAGTGAATGGGCATCTAGTAAATCTACTTCTGCTAAAGAGAAGAATGACCAAGTAGAATACAATGAAAATCCATGGCTCATGTGGGTTGATTCTAGTTTACTTATGTTAGCAATCATCGCTGGTGTCAATGGATTGATGAACCTCTTCGGTCAAGGCGCTCAATACGGTCTAGTTACTTTATTAGTCATTGGTTTTGGAGTCGGCGCTGGTATGTACTTTATGTACCACTTCGTTTATAGAGAGCAAATCAAAACTGGTCAACGCCCTAAATTATTGAAGGCCATCGCTTTCCTTGGACTCGCTACCTTGGCTTGGTCAGTCGTCTTCATTCTAGCTGCATTGATTCCATCATCACTCAATCCTGTTTTACACCCTATTGTTACTATCCTTATCGGAGCAGCAGCATTCGGTATTCGTTATCTTTTGAAAAAGAAATATAATATCCGCAGTGCTATGACACCTGTTCAATAAAAACAAAGCGATTGGATTTTCCAGTCGCTTTTGTCTATCTATACAGTCCAGCTATCAAATCATCTGATACTCAATGAAAATCAAAATTGCTCCAAAGGTTCGGGGAACCTTTGGAGGTTGGAAAAGGAAGCCATAGAAACAGTCTATCCCCAGACTGGACCTCGCTTTTGCATTTCTTGGCTCGGGTTGAAACAGTCTATCCCCAGACTGTTTCAATCCACCAGACCATTACTCGTACTCAAATTTTCAAACTCAAGAAAAAATCGCCACACAGGGCGATTGCGCCTTTCCAGTTTCTAGGGCGCAAGCTAAAAAGACCCGTCAGGGTCTCAATTCGCCTTCTAATTTCCGAGCTCATGAAAAAACAGTCCATACTGTTATTGCGCTTTTCGCATTTCTAGAGCGCAAGAAAAAATCGCCACACAGGGCGATTGCACCTTTCCAGTTTCTAGGGCACAAGCTAAAAAGACCCGTCAGGGTCTTTTTACTAATCTTCGTTTACGAATGGTAAAAGAGCCATAACGCGAGCACGTTTGATAGCTGTTGTTACTTTACGTTGGTTTTTAGCTGAAGTTCCAGTTACACGGCGTGGAAGGATTTTTCCACGTTCAGAAATGAAACGGCTAAGAAGCTCAGTATCTTTGTAATCAACATATTCAATTTTGTTAGCTGCGATATAGTCAACTTTTTTACGGCGTTTGAAACCGCCACGACGTTGTTGAGCCATGTGTGTTCTCCTTTATATTATTAGTTTCTGACCTAGAATGGTAGGTCATCGTCTGATATATCCATTGGATTGCTTGCTCCAAATGGACTTTCTTCTCGAGCGAAGTTCGGTGTAGATTGCGCAGGCGCTTGATAAGGCGAGTTATAATCGTTGCCACCAGCAAAGGAATTGCCAGCTGAATAACCGCCACCTTGGCCTTCACGGGCAGTACGGCTTTCCAATAGTTGGAAACTTTCTGCAACTACCTCTGTAACGTAGACACGTTGCCCCTGTTGGTTATCATAGCTACGAGTCTGAATACGACCTGTAACACCAATCAGCGCACCTTTTTTAGCCCAATTCGCCAAATTTTCAGCTTGTTGGCGCCAAATGACTACGTTAATAAAGTCCGCTTCACGTTCACCATTTTGATTTTTAAAATTGCGGTTAACCGCCAAGGTAAAAGTCGCAACAGCCTGGTTAGACGGAGTATAACGAAGTTCTGCATCACGGGTCATGCGACCAACCAATACTACATTATTAATCATAAAGTACCTTCTTACGCGTCAAGTTTGACAATCATGTGACGAAGAATGTCGCCGTTGATTTTTGACAAACGGTCAAACTCTTTAAGAGCTTCATCGTTGCTAGCTTCAACGTTAACGACATGGTACAAACCTTCGCGGAAATCTTTAATTTCGTATGCAAGGCGACGTTTTTCCCATGCTTTTGATTCAACGATAGTTGCACCGTTGTCAGTCAAGATAGAGTCAAAGCGTGCTACCAAAGCGTTTTTAGCTTCTTCTTCAATGTTTGGACGAATAATATAAAGAATTTCGTATTTAGCCATTGATATGTTCCTCCTTTTGGTCTAATGACTCATGGTCTAGCCACGAGTAAGTGAGGGATACTCACAGAAAATAATTATACCATAATATAGAAAATGTGCAAGTAAAAATACTTTACTGAAAACAATTTCACACTCAATAATCTATGCAACAATCGCTTTTGCGACTTCTTCTGTTGTCATACGCGAGAAATAGTGAGTTGTATCAATCTCTTGAAGTTTGGCAAGTACATCCGCATATTCATAACGTGTACCAATTAGTAAGTCTTCAACATCAGATACATCACCAATACCGAAGAAGTCTCCATAAATTTTGATCGATTCAATAATTGATTTTTCAGCCTTAATGTAGGTTGTAATTTTACCAGCTGGGTAACGGACGCTGCGCTCAACTGTGTATTCTGGTGTTTGACCATAAGTCCAATCCCATGTTGCAAACTGCGTATCACGGATTTCTTGGATTCGAGCCAAATCATCCTCAGTCAACACATATTCATCCATTTCTGGATATTCTTGCTTCATTTGGTTGAGAATGGCATCTTTAAATTCCAGAACAGTCATTTTTTCTGGTAACTCACTGTTAATGTTGGTTACGCGGGCACGAACGGATTTAACACCTTTGGACTCGATTTTGTCTTTGCTGACTTTAAGAGCACTTGCTAGGACAGACATATCAACATCAAAGAGCAAGCAACCGTGGTGCATCATACGACCTTTTGCATATGCTTGGGCATTACCACAAATTTTCTTGCCGTCAATTTCAAGGTCATTACGACCAGTAAAGTTAGCCTCTACGCCGAGTGTTGCAAGAGTATCGATAACGGGCTTAGAGAAAGTTTTAAAGTCAAATGCACCTTCTTCAGATTTATTTGAAATAATGGTGTAGTTGAGATTGTTTAAATCATGGTAAACCGCTCCACCACCGGACAAACGGCGAACGACATGGATACCGTGAGCATCCGTATATTCCTTGTTAATTTCTTGGATAGCATTTTGATGCTTTCCAATGATGATAGCCGGTTCATTAATCCAAAGGATGAAAATTTCATCAATATCAGTTAATTCTTTGAATGCATAGGCTTCTAGTGCAATGTTGTAGGCAGGGTCATTGCTGTTATTTACGATATATTTCATGCAAAACTCCTTTATTGTTAACTAATTTTTATTATAGTGGAAACGATAACAAAAGGCAAGTATTGAAACTCTTCTTGTCCATTCTTGAATTTTCTAAAAAATGATGGTAGGCTAGGGAAGGAGGTTAACATGAATAAACGCTTAAAACTATTCTGGCAAATTTATATTATCTCAAGTATCTTGATTCCTTTTATGTGGATAATCAATCTTCCCATCATTTGCTTTATCCTTCCTCTTTATTTGACCTGGAAAAACATCTGTCATTTTATGGCACTCTTGAAAAAGCAATTAAAAGAATACGTTTTCTGGGTCAATGATAGCTTGATATTCTTTTTTGGAATCGTACTGAGTTGGCTAGCTCTTGATGAAGCCCAAGTTGTTTACGTCGATTGGACAGAAACCTTGGTTAATAGACAGATCCACAGCCCCATTCAAACAGAAGCCTGGTCAGGGCAGTTCTTCCTGCTTCTTATGGGTCTTTTAGCTTATTTAGTGCTGAACATCAACCAAACTAAGCTCCTCTCCCCTCTCCTAACGGTCCTCCTCATCAGCTGCCTGTATCCAAGTTTTGTCTTTGCGGTTTTGTGGACCATTCAACTTTCTAGTTTGATTGAAACAGATTTATTCACCTACTGCTATCTGTGTTTGGTCCCCTTCAATATCTGTCTTATTTACAGTCGGACCATTTTACAAACCATTCAATTATGGCAAGAAGATTTAGCCAAGCAGTGCAATCCACGCTTTCCTAGACTTTCTGTTCTCCTGCAAAGAAGCCTTTCTCTGCCAATCTGGTTGCTCTTCTTCAGCCTGCCCTATCTTGCAGTTCTTGGCTCTTATCTCATTCTCTTTGGTCAAAAACCTGACCAGCTGCTTCAAATGTGGTCAGAAACCAGCGATTGGGCCTTATCGGAAAAAGTCTCCCCACCAAACACCTTCTATGACGAACATTACCTTTGTACAGTGGGAGCCGCTGGACACCGCAAATTGGTCAAACCCATTCGCATGGGAGAACGCCATGGTCATCGTGTGGTGGTCAACCGTCAGCTACAAATTGCCAATGCCTTTGAACAAATTTTAGAAGAAAGATGTCCACGCCTACATCGATGTATCCGTTCTAACTACGACCGATATGGCTATCCCATTTCCAAACATATTCGCACAGCTTGGCAGGCAGATCTCGTTTATCTGCTAATGAAGCCGGCAGAATGGTTTTTCTTGATTATCATTTATCTGCACGATCGTAAGCCAGAAAATCGGATAGCACGTCAGTATTTACCTATAAAAAAATGAGAAGCTGGAAATTGTCCAGCTTCTTTTCAATACATTTTATTCCACGTCAGCTCCGTTTGTAGCGATGACTTTTTTATACCAATCAAATGATTTTTTCTTAGAGC
This sequence comes from Streptococcus suis, assembly GCF_019794615.1. Taxonomy (GTDB): domain Bacteria; phylum Bacillota; class Bacilli; order Lactobacillales; family Streptococcaceae; genus Streptococcus; species Streptococcus suis_AI. The sequence goes on along the minus strand of NZ_JAIMDU010000023.1, from coordinate 24,525 downwards.
GTTTGAGTGTGCCATTTCCCTCATTGTCACGATCGACGTAAATGAAGCCGTAGCGTTTTTTCATTTCGCCAGTTCCAGCAGAAACTAGGTCAATACAGCCCCAAGTAGTGTACCCCAAGAGCTCAACGCCGTCTTCTACAATAGCATCTCTCATTGCCAAAACGTATTGACGGAGGTAGTCGATACGGTAATCATCTTCTACATAGCCATTTTCATCTGGTGTGTCAACTGCTCCCAGACCATTTTCAACCACAAAGAGAGGTTTTTGATAGCGATCCCAGATAGAGTTGAGGGTAATGCGGAAACCAAGCGGATCAATCTGCCAGCCCCATTCCGATGCGTCTAAGTAAGGATTTTTAATGGAAGCAAAGATATTACCTGCTGTCTTTTCCTTGACTGCAGGATCTCCAGAAGCGACACGGCTAGAGTAGTAAGAGAAAGAAATAAAGTCCACCGTATGCTCTTTCAAGAGTGTCAGGTCTTCGTCAGTCATTTCAAGCTCAATGCCTGCACGCTCCCACTTCTTCTTGGCATAGTTTGGATAATAGCCACGCGCCTGAACATCGATGAAGAAATAATTTTCACGGTCTTCTTGCAGACCTTCCCAGACATCACGTGGGTGACAGGTGTGTGGGTAGTATTGACCTGCGGCCAACATACAACCAACCTTGTTTTCTGGGTCAATTTCATGGGCTAATTTAGTAGCAATGGCAGATGCTACAAGCTCGTGGTGGGCAGCTTGGTATTTGACCTGCTCCACATTTTCACCTTCTTCAAAATAGAGACCCGCCCCCATAAATGGTGCATGGAAAATCATGTTGATTTCGTTGAAGGTCAGCCAATATTTGACCTTGCCCTGTTTCTTATTACTATTATTATAATTCGTTCTAAGCTCAAAAGCAGACAAAAAAATGCGAAAAATTGATACTATTGTATGAAAAAGGTTGCTGATATGGGAGATTAACTAACTTAGACTCAATGAAAATCAACTTTCGCCTAGCTTCAACTATCTGGGAGATAGTTAGAGGCTGGAAATATTGCGAACTGAGTTCGCGTCATTAAGCCGACGATAGAACTCTGAACTTTCTCATTTCATACTCAATGAAAATCAAAAATAGCCTAGGAAACGAAGCCGATGATAGAACTGGAGTTCATCAAGGCAAGTTGACAACGGATAATTTTGATTTTCGAAGAGTATCAGTGTAACAGGCTGAGGCGGGGCTCAATACCAGGACCACTCATCCAGGCTCTTGACTACGGAAATTTTTGATGTTCAAAAAGTATTAAAACTCGCATGCACTACACAGCACCTTTATAAGCAATGTGCATTGAATACAGATTCAAAAAATATATCACTAATTAAAATATGGAATTACTATGAGTTTTATCAACTCCACATCCAAATGTTACTAACTTTTGAACATCATTTTGCTGTCCGTTACACAAGCCCGCCACTATTTTTGATCCAACAATAACACCGTCAGAAACACGATTGAAGCGGAGAATATCTTCTTGACTAGAGACACCAAAACCTGTTAGAACTGGTACAGGTGACAGTTCCGTTAATCGGTGCAAATGATGATCTAAATGATCAGTGTATTGGTTAGACTTACCTGTAACCCCATTAATAGCCACAGCATAAACAAAGCCCTGAGCATCTTGGACCAGCTGTCTTTGTCTTTCCAAACCTGTTGTCAAACTTACCAATCGAATAAGGCAAATATCCCTGTCATTTAAAAAGTCAGTCACTATTGATTCCTGTTCATAAGGCAAATCTGGAATGATCAAGCCTTTGACACTCGTTTGTTCTAAATCATCAATAAATCGTTCTAAACCATATTGGAATACTGGATTAAAATACGTCATGATAATCAGAGGAACTTGACTAGCCTTCTCTTTCAATTTTTTGACTATGGAAGCTAATGTCACTCCCTTAGCTAGGCTTCGTTGGCCTGCGGCTTCGATAACAGGACCATCGGCTACAGGGTCTGAAAAGGGGACACCTATTTCGATTGCTGAAACACCCGATTGTTCAAGGAATTGAATGGTTTCGAATAACCCATCCAACCCCTGATTATGGTCACCAGCCATAATGTAAGGAATAAAAATTCCTTTTTGAGCATTCTTTAATTCCTGTAAACGAACTTGTAAGGTTTTGGTCATTTTAGTTCTCCTTTTTTTCTGCTTGTAGCCTTTCTCGAACTTGTGCAACATCTTTATCCCCTCGACCTGAAAGACAAACAATGATGGATTTATCTGGCCCTAATTCTTTTGCCAGGGTTGGCAAATATGCAATAGCATGACTGGACTCGAGGGCAGGAATAATACCTTCTAAACGGGATAAGAGTTTAAAGCCTTCTAAAGCCTCTTCATCTGTTACTGAAACGTAGGTAGCACGATCAATTGCATTAAAGTAACTATGTTCTGGACCAATGCCAGGATAATCAAGACCTGCCGAAATAGAGAATGCCTCTAAAATTTGACCATTTTCATCCTGTAGAACATCCATCAAAGCCCCATGAAGAACTCCTGGTCGTCCCTTAGCAAAAGTTGCTGCATGGAAGTCTGTCTCCAATCCAAGTCCTGCAGCCTCAACACCATACATGGCAACAGAGGTATCATCCACAAAAGGATAGAAAAGGCCCATTGCATTAGATCCTCCACCAATACATGCCAAGAGAGCATCTGGTAACTGACCACCAGAAATCTCTGCAAATTGACGTTTTGCCTCTTTTCCAATTACGCTCTGAAAGTCACGGACAATTTCTGGAAATGGTGCTGGTCCAAGGACAGATCCCATAACATAATGGGTATCCTCAACTTGAGCAACCCAAGCTCGAAGAGCTGCATTTACCGCATCTTTTAGCACGCGCGACCCATCCGTTACGGCATGAACCTTTGCACCTAATAATTCCATACGAAAAACGTTGAGAGCCTGACGTTTAACATCCTCTTCTCCCATATAAATGGTACATTCCATATCAAAGAGGGCTGCTGCGGTAGCTGTTGCAACACCATGTTGCCCCGCGCCAGTTTCAGCAATAATTTTTTTCTTTCCCATCCGTTTCGCAAGCAATACCTGCCCCAACGAATTGTTAATTTTATGGGCACCCGTATGATTCAGATCTTCGCGTTTTAGATAGATTTTAGCACCTCCGCAGTAATCTGTAAGGCGTTTGGCAAAGTAGAGGGGATTTTCTCGCCCAACATACTGGACAAGCAATTCTTCAAATTCCGCCTGAAACGCTGGATCTTCCTTTGCAGTTCGGTAGGTCTGCTCTAGTTCTAATACAGCAGTCATCAATGTCTCCGGCACGAATCGACCGCCGTATTCTCCATAGAATCCGTCTTTATTTGGTTGCTGGTAAGTCATAGTTTCACTCTTTCTATAAATGCTTTTATTTTTTCAACATCCTTTTGTCCATTTGTCTCAACACCCGAGGAGACATCTACGGCATAAGGAGAAAATAAGGATTGCGCTTCTGCTACATTATCCACTGTCAAGCCCCCTGCAATGAAAAATGGTTTTTCAAAGTTATGATGGGCTAATAGTTTCCAATCAAAAAGTTGACCCGATCCTGCCTTTGGAGCATCAAAGAGAAGGTAGTCTGCATTTGTATTCAACTCCCCTAGGGTATTGTCCAGTTGAATGGCTCGAATGATTGGAACTGAAATGTGATGCGATAGACGTTCGTCCCAGTCACCATGGATCTGAATCAAGTCCAATGGAACCACCGAAATAGCCGCTTCTAATTCTTTCAAACTTGGTTGGACAAATACCCCTACTATTTTTACTGTAGGAGGAACCAACTGGGCCAACTCATGTGCTTTTTCCAAGCTCACTCGTCGCTTACTTAGTGCAAATACAAATCCAATATAATCCGCTCCTGTTTCAACTGCTGCATACACCGCATCCTTAGTAGATAACCCACAAATTTTAACCTTTGTCAATCGATAGCTCCTTTACTTTTTGCGCAACATCTTCCGACTGCATCAGTGCTGTTCCGACTAAGAGTGCATGAAAGTAGGGAGCAAGAAGTTCAGCTTGTTCATTTGTAAAAATGCCTGATTCTGATACATACACTCTGTCCGGTAGAAAATGGGGTGCTAAGTCAAGACTAGTTTGAAGGGAAACTTCAAATGTTGTTAGGTTCCGATTGTTGACACCAATTATCTTTGCGCCAATGCGATGAGCAATGTCTAATTCTGAAAGATTATGAGTCTCGACCAATACTTCCAGACCCAAACGGGTTGCAAATTCAAACAATTCTTTGAGCCTGTCTTCGGACAAAGCCGCCACAATCAATAGTATCACCGTAGCACCTGCATTAAGACTGCGAATAATTTGTTTTTCATCAATGATAAAATCTTTCGCTAACGTCGGAATTGAAACCAAATCTGAGATTTGACGAAGAAACTGTACATCCCCCTTAAAGAAAATTTGGTCAGTCAATACTGAAATCATAGCAGCCCCTGCTGCTTCGTATTGGCGTGCTTGCTCAGTAATATCCACCGCCAGATTGATATCCCCCATACTAGGGCTAGCTTTTTTTACCTCTGTAATCAGTTGTAATTGACCGTTCTGCTTAGTAAGAAAATCAAATAACGAATAGGTTGAACGGACAGATTCTACTGGCTCATTTACCAGCTGAGCAACCTCTGACTTCTTTTGCTGTAAAATTGTCTGTAAAAAATCCTGACTCATATCTGAACCTCCCTTAGTTCTTTCAATTTTCTCAGAGCAGAACCGTCCGCAAGTAGACTTCGAGCCAATTCAACTCCTTCACGGATACTTGAAACCTTACCATTTGCATAAAAGCCTAGACCTGCATTTAAAACCGTCGTTTCTAAGTAAGGACTTGCTTGATTATGTAGAACTGACAACAGAATTTCTGCATTCTCCACAGCATCTCCACCCTGAATATCCGCGAGTTCCAATGAATTCAGACCCACATCAGCAAAGGTAAATCTGCCCTGATGGATATTCCCATCTGTAAGCAAAGTGTAGTGATTCTCTCCAAATAAGGCTGCTTCATCCATCTGGTTTGGTCCTGTGATAAGTAGCGCCCGTCGTCTTCCTAATTTTTTCATAACATGGGCCAGATCCAACTGGAGGTCTTCTCGATAAACTCCCATCAATTGGCTATCGAGTGATAGTGGATTCGCTAGTGGACCAACAATATTCATGATTGTCGGAACCCCCAAAGCCTGTCTAGCTGGACCGATATAACGCATAGCCGGATGCATCGTCTGAGCAAAAACAAAGGCTAAACCAACCTCAGATAAGGACTTGGATAAGATTTCTGGCCTAGCTGCAATATTTATACCTAATTCTTCAAGTACATCTGCAGAACCTGACTTCGATGAAATAGATCGATTTCCCGCCTTCGCTAAACGAATACCTCCAGCTGCCAAGATAAAGCAAGCCGTCGTCGAAATATTAAAACTATACGATTGATCCCCACCCGTACCGCAGTTGCACATTGCATCCGAATATGTTTGAGGTAATTGTACAGCATGTTTTTTCAAAGACTTTACGACACCTGCAATTTCATCAACTGTTTCACCTTTCATTTTCAAGCCTAGTAACAGAGCTGCAATCTGACTTTCTGTCAATTCTCCATTCAGAATACGATTAAAAACTCCTTCGATTTCTCCCTCAGATAAGTCTTGTTTTGTAGCTAATTTTTCAAAAATTTCTTTCATCTTACTACCTCTCTAACAAACTGTTCAATCATTTGTAAGCCTTCTGGACTCCCTATACTTTCTGGATGAAATTGCAAACCAAAAATCGGTAATTGCTTATGTTGGATAGCCATAATTTCGTCGTCATCTGTTGTACGAGCAGTCACTATAAAATCTTTTGGCATTTCATCAATGACAATCGAGTGATAACGCATGATTTCTACATCTCCCTGAAAACCATTGAAAATTGGAGAGTTTCCTTCCACTCGCATCTGACTCTGCTTCCCATGCATAACCGTTTTGGCTAATCTCAACTGCCCTCCAAAAACTTCAGCGATTGCTTGATGTCCCAAACAAATGCCCAATATTGGTTTTTTATCTGCAAAAATCTGTATCATTTCTTCCATTTTTCCAGCATCTGCTGGCCAACCTGGTCCTGGAGAAAAAACCAAACCTTTCGCTTTTTTTGCTTCTTCGAATAGATTCACCGCATCATTTCTCAATACCTGCACAGGTGAAAACTGTCCTAGATATTGGGCTAAGTTATAGGTAAATGAATCATAGTTATCAATTAAAAGAATCATAGCACTCTCCTATTTTCGTCATCGCCTTTGCCTTGTTCAACGTTTCTTGGTATTCATTTTCTGGAACACTATCATATACAATTCCTGCACCTGCTTGCACATAGGCTTTGCCATCTTTCACTACCATGGTGCGAATAGCAATTGCAAAATCCATGTCTCCTGTAGCAGATAGATAGCCAATTGCTCCTGCATAAATGCCGCGCTTTTCCTTTTCTAATTCATAGATGCGCTGCATGGCTCTAATTTTCGGCGCTCCTGAGACAGTTCCAGCAGGTAGGGTAGCTTTTAATGCATCTAATGCCGTCAAATTCTCCAATAATTGTCCTTTGACAATACTTGTTAAGTGCATCACATAACGGAAATATTCAACTTCCATATACTTAGTAACTTCGACAGTTCCAATTTGTGCAATTCGACCAATATCATTTCGTCCCAAATCAACCAACATTCTATGTTCAGCAACTTCTTTCGTATCTGTTGATAAATCAGCCGCCAATCGTTGGTCCTCCTCATCATCATTTCCACGAGGCCGAGTTCCAGCAATTGGATTAGTTGTCACGATTCCATCTTTTACAGACACAAGACTTTCTGGACTAGCGCCGATTATTTGGTAATCTTCAAAATCATAAAAATATAAATAGTTCGATGGATTGGTAACCCGTAAATTACGGTAATAATCAAAAGGGTTGCCAGAAATATCTGATGAAAAACGTTGACTGAGGACACATTGAAACATATCGCCTTGTCGAATCAATTGTTTTGCTGACCTAACCATATTTTCGAATTCTTCTTTTTCAAGATGACTCTTGAAGGATAATGATTGAAGATCATGGGGTGCAAATTCATCGGGTGTTGGATTTTTTAATTCGGCTAAAACACTTGCTAGAGCTTTCTCCATCTCACTCGAACTACGGCCACTATAGGTATTATCTTCATGAATGGAGAGAATTTCCTTCTTATGATCAAATACTAAATATGATTCATAAATAAAGAAATGCATATCCGGTGTTCCAATGGTATCCTTGGGGATATGACCAATAGGTTCATAGAGACTAATCAAGTCATATCCAACAAATCCAATCGCCCCTCCTTGAAAGGGAGCCTCTCCAGTCAAATTTGAACCTTCCACCACAGATTGTAGATATTCTAATGGATCCCTTTCCACCACTTCTCCATTGTTGGTCAACACACCATGGTCATATTTGATTTCGTAAACAGGATTATAGGCAATAATGGAAAAACGAGCGTTTCCCTTTTCTCTCGGAATGGATTCTAGGATAATCTTATGCTTACCTTTTAGTCGCATAAACGCTAGTATGGGGGTTAAAATATCTGCTGGTAGTACGTTGTGCATGGGAACTCCTTTTGTGAAAACAAAAAGCCCTCACACAGAAAAAAATCTGTGCGAGGGCGTCTAATCAAAGCTAGCGCGGTGCCACCTCCATTAACAAGGGTACACAAAAAACCTTGTCATCTCAAACTCCTCCAACAAGGAGTCGCACGGTAAGGGGTGCCAACCGGAAGGATATTGTTTACCTTCTCATATCAAACATCAGCCCATTTCATCTTCGTTTGCTACTGACTCGCAACAACCGTCAGTTTTCTGAAAACAAACTTGAAGATTACTTCTTCTGATTAGTATTCATTTTATATTATTTTCAAAATATGTCAAGTATATTTTTATAAATTTTCAGAATATTCGGTTTTTACAACCAATTTTTCTATAGAGTATTATCTTTACCAAGTAGAGAAGGTAACACACTTGGTTAATCAACAGGATTTCTTGCCAACTATCTTGTTCTGAAAAAACTGCAATAAAGCTTGCAAACATTACCAGGAATAGAAATGCTCAGAAATTGATTTATGACCAAATTTCAAGTTATTCTCCAAACCCTTTCTATTTTCATTATTTTAAAAAAAGAAAGCCACGTGGACTTTCTTTTGATTCGTTATATTATTTACGTTTTGGTGGGTTGTGGATCGCCACACCAAGAACATCAAGGAAGGCCTCGTACATCACTTCTGAGAAGGTTGGGTGACCATGGATTGATGCTGCCACATCATCAACAGTCAATTCAGATTCCATGATAGTTGCTGCTTCGTTGATCATTTCAGCTGCAACTGGACCGATGATATGAACACCAAGGATTTCATGGTATTTCTTCTCAGCGATAACTTTTACGAAACCGTGAGCTTCGTTAGAAGCAATGGCACGACCGTTACCAGTAAAGCTGTTGCGACCGATAAGGATGTTTTCTTTACCGTATTTCTCGATAGCCTGGTCTTCTGTCAAACCAACCATAGCGATTTCTGGGTGTGTGTAAACCGCTGCTGGTGTGAAGTCCAATTTAGCCTTGTGGTGGTTACCATGGATGGCATTTTCAGCAGCAACTTCACCCATACGGTAAGCAGCGTGAGCCAACATCTTAGTACCGTTAACGTCACCAGGTGCATAAATTCCTGGGATAGAAGTTTCTTGGTATGCATTTACCTTGATACGACCGCGATCCAACTCAAGGTTAAGATTTTCAAGACCAGCCAATTGAGGTACACGTCCAATTGAAAGAAGAGCTTTTTCAGAAATAATTTCTGAACCATCGTTCAATTTAATTGTCAATTGATTGTTGGCTTCAACAATCTCAGATACACCAACAGAGGTCAAGAATTTCATACCTTTCTTAGAAAGGACTTTTTGCAATTCAACAGACACTTCGCGGTCCATACCAGGAATGATACGGTCAGCCATTTCAACAACTGTTACTTCAGTACCGTAAGACGCGTAAACCAAACCAAGTTCCACACCGACTACGCCACCCCCCATAACAGTGAGTGACTTAGGAATTTCACGCAAGTCAAGGATATCATCAGAAGTTAATACCAATTTAGAATCAATACCTGGGATGTTGATACGAGAAACCTTAGAACCAGTTGCAAGAACAATGCTGCGACCTTTAATCACTTTATCACCAATCACAACCGTCTTATCAGGGTTTACTTGTCCAAGACCGTTGAAGATGGTTACCTTGTTGGCTTTCAAGAGACCCGCTACACCACCAGTCAAAGTCTTCACAACCTTGTTCTTGAAGTCAACTGTTTTATCCATATCTACTGTGTAGTTTGTAGATGCAAGATTGATACCACGCTCAGCCGCAATCTTCAATCCATCAAGAATTTCAGCGTTTTTAAGGTAGGTCTTAGTTGGGATACATCCTTTGTTCAAGCAAGTACCACCAAATTCTGATTTCTCAACGATTGCGATTTTACCGCCTAGTTGGGCACCACGAATCGCTGCGTAGTAGCCAGCAGGACCACCACCGACGACAACCATATCGTACTCGTCTGCTGCCAATTCAGCCTTAGGAGCTTGTGGAGCTACTGCAGGAGCTGCAGGCACTTCCAAACCAGCTGCTTTCAAGTCAGCAGTTGCTTGTGCAACTTCTGCTGGAGCAGGTGCGCTACCTACTTCAACTGTTTCACCTTCTGCACCAAGGTAAGCAATAACTTCAGTTACAGGAACTGTTGCGCCATTACCGTGAACGATTTTCAAAAGAACACCTGATTCTTCCGCTTCCAATTCCATGCTTGTTTTATCTGACATCATCTCTAAGATAACATCACCTTCATTGACAAAATCACCCTCTTGTTTTTTCCATTCGATGATTTCGCCTTCTTGCATGTCTACACCAAGTTTCGGCATAATAATTTCAATTGCCATAATTATGATACAAAGAACGTCAAATGCGACAGAATTTTAGGAGTCCAACGCAGGATGCTTACATCCAAGGCGGACTATCTAAATTCCGAAGCATTTAGTTCGTGTTCAAATGTCACGAACTCGTTCTACATCCTTTCTTTATTTTTTTCTCTTTACCAAATTGATCACAGGCTAAAAACCTATTGAAAAAGATAAATCGCCTCGTGCCTCAAGACACATCGTTGATTTCCTATTTTCATACGGTTTTCTTAACGCCTTTTGCATCTTATCTTAAATCAACAATTCCAATGGGTTTTCCAGCAAGTTCTTCAAGTCAACCATGAACTTAGCACCATTCATACCATCAATGATACGGTGGTCAATGGTCAAGCAAAGTGCCATAATTGGACGGATTTTGATTTCACCATCAATAACTACTGGAGTTTGAACAGTTGCTGCTACACCAAGGATTGCTGAGTTTGGTTGATTGATAATTGGGTTAAAGGTTTTGGTACCAAACATACCCAAGTTGGTGATAGAGAAGGTAGACCCTGACATTTCAGCCCCCTTCAACTTACCAGATTGAGCTTTCTTGATAACATCTTTTGATGCCACAACAAATTCAGACAAGCTCATCTTATCTGCGCCGTGAACAACTGGCACCACCAAGCCATCATCTAGACCTACTGCGATACCAAGGTTGACAAACTTGTGTAATTCGATTTCTTGAGCATCGTTAATCAAAGATGCATTCATGTAACGGTGTTCTTCTTTCATCAAAGTACGAACAACCGCAAGACCAATCAAGTCTGTAAAGGTCACTTTCAGACCAGTCTTGTTCATAATTGGCTCAAGGACTTGCTTACGAAGCGCCATGAGGTTGGTCATGTCGATATCGTAATTAAGCGTAAAGGTTGGAGCAGTCAAATAAGAGTTGACCATACCTTTTGAAATCGCCTTACGCATTGGGCTCATCTTAATGATTTCAACGCCTTCTGGCAATTCTTTAGCTGGTTTCTCTTCCGCTTTATGAGCTGGAGCCACAACTTCTGCTTCTACAGGAGCAAGAACAGCAAGTACATCTTCCTTAACAATTTTACCATTGACACCCGTTCCTGTGATTGTTGACAAATCAACACCATGGTCAGCTGCAATACGGGCTGCGAGCGGTGTCGCCTTAGGAGCTGCACCCTTGAAGTCTTCTACGTCAACCTTGTGAACACGGCCATTTGCACCAGTTCCTGGAACAAGACCCAAATCAATGCCCAATTCTCCAGCCAACTTACGGGCCGCTGGAGTTGCGCGCACTTTACCACCACCTTGTGGTTTCGCTGCAACACTAGGTGCCACAATCACTGGTGCACGGCCCGCTGGCACTTCTTCAATCGCTGCAGCCTGCTCAACAACAGGTGCACTTCCAGCTTCTACTGTTTCACCTTCTGCGCCTAGGTAGGCAATCACTTCAGTAACGGGAACTGTTGCCCCATTTCCATGAACAATTTTTAATAAGACACCTGACTCTTCTGCTTCCAACTCCATGCTGGTCTTGTCAGACATCATTTCCAAGAGAACATCACCTTCATTGACGAAATCACCCTCTTGTTTTTTCCACTCGATGATTTCACCTTCTTGCATGTCCACACCGAGTTTAGGCATAATAATTTCTACTGCCATTTTTTAGATACCAAGTCCGAACAGAAAACAATTGAATATAGGAAATCGTAGATAATATTGATTTTCAATCGATTCATTCATTTTCAAGTTTTCCGAACGGGTTCAATTCCTTTCTTTCAATTTCTTACGTTATCTAAGAACCGACTCCAATGATATTCATTGAACCAGGTCAATTCTTTTCATACATTCCTTCAAACAGGGTTAGGACGGTTGCCCGTCCTTCCATTTTGTCTTTAGCCCTTGTTTACTTGCTTATAAATTGCCGCTTTGATTTTCTCTACGTTTGGCAATACTGCATTTTCAAGAATGTTTGCGTAAGGAACTGGTACATCGTCTGAAGCGATACGGATGATTGGTGCATCCAAGTAGTCAAATGCTTCGCTTTCTGTGATGATTGATGCGATTTCACCGATGAAACCACCTGTTTTGTAAGCATCGTTGACCAAGATAACCTTACCAGTTTTCTTCACAGATTCGATGATTAATTCTTTATCTAATGGGATAAGGGTACGTGGGTCTACCACTTCTACGCTGATGCCATCTGCAGCCACTTCTTCAGCTGCTTTCAAAACACGTTCCAACATACGACCGTATGAAACGATAGTTACATCAGTACCTTCACGTTTGATTTCACCTTTACCAAGTGGAATGTAGAAATCAGGATCCAAGTTCACTTCTTCTTTTTTACCGTAAAGAGCTTTTGGTTCCAAGAAGATAACTGGGTTGTTGTCAAGAATAGATGATTTCAAAAGACCTTTTGCATCGTTAGCTGTACCAGGTGCAACAACTTTGATACCTGGAATGTGAGTCAACCAAGCTTCAAGAGATTGTGAGTGCTGTGCCGCTGAACCGATACCTGAACCAGATGCCACACGGAAGGTTACAGGCGTTTTCAAACCACCGCCAAACATATAGTTGGTTTTAGCCGCTTGGTTAACTATCGCATCAAGGGCAATTGTGATGAAGTCCATGAAAGTCAAGTCAACGATTGGACGAAGACCTGTTTGAGCCGCACCAACCGCAGAACCAGCGATTGCTGCCTCAGAAATAGGCGTATCGCGAACACGTTTTGGACCGAATTCGTCCAACATACCAACAGATGTACCGAAGTCACCGCCGTAGATACCGACGTCTTCCCCCATCAAGAATACTTTTTCATCCTTACGCATTTCTTCGCTCTGAGCCAAGTTAATCGCTTCACGCAAGGCCATTACTTTTGTTTCAGCCATTTTTACAATTTCTCCTACTTATATCAATTTACTTTTACTGTACTAACGAAAATCAATCAATTACCACAATGTAATCAATCATCATACCTGCCTAGTTTGACTATACTCTAAAGAGCTTAGTCAAACTTCTTACGTTTATAGTTGGGTTCAGACTAGAGGCTTGGAAAAATAGACGAGCCATTAGCGATGTCCGCATCGCTAGCTGACTCCCTAATTTTTCTGTGCCTCTTTAACGTCTTCACACCCTAGTCTACAAACACGTCTTCGTATGCGATTGAAATATCTGGATCTGGACTTTCTTGTGCAAATTTCACAGCAGCCTCAACTTGTTCAGCAACTTGTGTTTCAATTGCATCTAATTCTTCATCTGTTGCAATCTTGTTTTCGGTCAAATATGTACGGTATTTCTTAAGTGGATCCTTTGCTTTCCAAGCTGCAACTTCTTCTTTTGTACGGTAGGCTCCGGCATCAGCTGTCGAATGTCCAAACCAGCGATACGATTCAACCTCCACCATCGCTGGGCCATTTCCTGCACGAACATACTCAATCACTTCTTGCATTTTTTCATAAACAGCAATGACGTCATTACCATCTTCAACATAGTGACCTGGAATACCGTATGCTGCCGCACGTTGGTAGAGGTGAGGAATTTTTGTTGAATAAGAAATGTCTGTTGAGATACCATATCGGTTATTTGTAATAAAGAATATAACTGGTAAATTCCAGACAGCCGCCAGGTTCATTGACTCATGGAATGAGCCTTCGTTTGTTGCTGAGTCACCTGAGAAGGCGATAACGATATTATCTGTCCCAAGGTATTGTTGTGTGAGAGCCGCTCCTACTGCAAGGGCATAGCCACCACCGACGATACCGTTTGAACCAAAGTTTCCTTTTTCAACATTGGCCAAGTGCATGGAGCCACCACGGCCTTTGGATGTACCAGTTGCCTTACCAGCAAGTTCAGCCATCATACCGTTGATGTCAATACCTTTTGCAATAACATGACCATGACCACGGTGATGTGAAAAGATAATATCTTGATCAGTCAAACCAACGATTGGTCCAACAGCAGCTGCTTCTTCACCAACTGAGAAGTGGGTCATTCCTTGTACAAAGCCACGACGCACCAATTTATTTAATTTCATATCAACATCACGAATCTGTTGCATTTTCAAGAACATATCCAAGTGTTGTTCTTTTGAGATAGATACCATAATTTCCTCCAAAGGTTTTTCTCTTTCTGTATTATGATAGACCAATATTTCACAAATGGCAAATAATTGAACCGTTTTCTTTTTGCAGAAATTTTTGTGAAAAACCTTTATTTCGTGCGTTTTTTCACAAATTTCAACAAATGACAAACTGTCTCGTTTGAAACTTTTTTCACAAACTCAAAAAGAGTCTTGTCAGTCATTTTCCTTTCTGTTAATATAGAAAAGGAGGTGCTTATGGAATTCGATTTGTTTCTTATGATGTGCAACTATATTGGCACAATTGCCTTTGCTGTATCGGGTGCAGTAAAAGGTTTCAAGAAAAAGTTAGATATTTTTGGAATTAGTCTCCTCAGCATCATTACTGCTGTTGGTGGTGGCATCATTCGTGATACAATGGCAAATAGGATTCCGACTGCCTTAACCGACCCGACTGCTATCTACTTATCTCTTGTTGTGGCTATTGCGATGTACTTGATTGTCATCAATCTAAGGCAGGACAAACCACTTGATAAAAAGATGATTCATTTTCTATCCCAAACTAATTTGGTCTTCGATGCCATCGGTTTATCCATTTTTGCCCTTATTGGAGCAAGTACAGGAGTTGAACTTCAACTAAATGCCGTAACGAGTGGTATTTTAGCAGCACTAACAGGAGTTGGTGGCGGAATTGCTCGTGATTTATTAGTCAATGAGACACCGATTGTCCTAAAGGAAGATGTCTATGCTGTGTTAGCACTCTTTTCTGGTATCTTATATCATCTCTGTGTTGTGGATTGGAGATTACCACAAATTCCAACCTTCATCACTATTTTTGCCATTTCTTTAATCATTCGATTATTGGTCATTAAATATAAAATCAATCTTCCAAATATGGAAACAAAACGAAAGGCCTGAGTTCGTCAACTCAGACCTTTTTATTATAATTTGACGATCAATTACCAGCCACCGTGGCCACCAGCACCTGGGCCAGACGCAGTGATTTCTGTAATTTGTTCCCCGTTAACCGTTACTGTACCACCTGTCAATTCAGCAGTTCCATCGAAGTCAAAGGCTGAAGTTGGAGCTGTTATATCAATTGCACCTCCGGAGATATAGATATCTCCATTAGCATCAAAGGCATCCGTATCCCCACTACCTACAGCGACTGTCAAGTCACCACCAGTTACCTTGATAAAGATATCTGATGACGCTGTACTTGCCGCATTGATTGCATCATCCGATCCGTAGACATCGATGGTACCACCATTGATTGTGATATTGGTTCCTTCCAAGGCTTCTACTGATTCTGGTACAGAAATTGTGCCACCGTCAATTGTCAAGGCTGTTTCTGCTTTGATACTATCATCTCCTGCTTTTACAGTAATTTCACCACCTGTAATTGTTGTGTAGCCTTTAGTTGTATCTGTATCATTGGTTGACTTGATACCATCTCCACCTGCTGTTACAGTGATAGTTCCACCATTGATAGTCATTGAATCTTTACCACGGATGCCATCATCTACTGCTGTAACAGTGATATTTCCTGCGTCAATAACTAGATCATCAGTTGATACAATACCATCTTGGAAGTTTCCTTCTACTGTCAGGCTACCATTCCCCGTAATGGTTAAATCTGCCTCAACATGAATGGCACCTTCAATATTTGTATCAGTGTGATTGCTCGTATCTTTCACAGTGTTTGTCGTTCCATCTTGAAGTTCTAATTCAACATTATCTGCACTAATAACATTAATTGCGGCAGTATCTGAGCTTGAAATCTCGGCACCTGCTAAAATAATTCGAACATTGGCATCTGTTTCAACCGTTACACCTGCAGTTGTTGAATCTGTTAGAATATAGGTTCCACCTTCCGTAATTTTCAATCCGTCATTTGAAAGTGTTACTTCTGTAGTAGGAAGGGCTGACCAGTCAATAGAAGATGATGAACTTGAGTCAGACGATGTGCTATTGCTGGAAGTAGTTGCTGCACTTGATTGACTTGTAGCTGCAGAACTTGATGTTGTCATTGAACTAGAAGTTGATGAACATGCCACCAAGATACCGATACTCATCAACGTGACACCCGAATAAAGTAGTTTTTTAAAATTTGTTTTCATAAATAGATTCCTTTTCTTTCTTAGGAGGTTTTTGGATACCTTCCTGATATGCTCTTAGTTTACCTTCCCTACCTAAAAGAAAGATTAAAGATTACCAAAAGAAAACTTAAAGTACTACTTAAATAAAAAAAGCCGGAACCTCCAGCTTTAATTCATTCTTATTTTACACTATAATTTTACCCAATTCAAACTTGATAAATCAAGTAAAGGGGATGTTTCAGGATTAGTATCCGATTCAGAAATCCGTTTCAATCCTGGAATCATTGCATTGTACTGATAAATCCGGTATACTCCACCCCCTTCAAATAAATAGGTTCCATCCTGTAAGGGACGAAGAATGGCATCCGGGCCAATTTCAAAACCAATATTTCGGAAATTATCTACTAAACGAAAATTCTCCCCAGATAGCTGCGTGTAAAGATCAATGAGGATATAGTCACCAGATTTATTCAAGGCTATGAGCAATTCCTCTGTCCCATTTTGATCAATATCGTATAGGCTATAAAATGCTCCGCTGTATTCTTGGCCTTGACTCGTCAGTAAACTTAGATAACTACTAACCTCGTCCTGATTAATCGCTTCAGAGACCTGACCTAGATTGGCTTGGTAACGATCGATAACGGACTGGTACACAGTCGGTATCGTCTGAGTATTTGTAGAAGATGCTTCGGTTTGTGAGTCTGAACTAGATGTAGTCTCTGAGGAAGACTCTGAGGTAGATTGTTGGTCCGAACTAGTTGTAACTTGGCTCGATGAACTAGTATTGGAAGTTTCATCCTCCTTGGTCTGAATGGATTGACATGCTGCTAATAACACAACCGTGGATACCAACATTATACGACTAATAAACTTTTTCATAACTTCCTCCTACGCAATCTCTTTTATATTAGTATACCATCTTTAGAAAAGCTTGTAAACGCTCACCTTTTTTCTCACACACCGTACGCATGTAAAATAGTCTCTCTTCAAACCGTTTTTTATCCGCTACCTCGCGATAGTCTAGCTTGGGAGTCGCTATTGGGTTTACCGTTAGCAGGGGCCCTTGGAGAACTTTCACCTCAGATGTACAACATGCTCGTCGTACCCAGAAAAAGCCGAATGTTTCCATTCGACTTTCTTAATCTTTCTGTTCGAGAGCACGGAGCATTTGATCAATTTTGTTACCATACTCTATTGATTGATCTTTTTCAAAGACCAAATCAGGAATCTTATAAAGTGTCAACTTACGACCAAGTTCCCTTTTAATTGTTCCTGTTGCTTTTTCCAAACCAGTTTGTGCTTTTTGATTGTCGGAAGCCAAGTCACTCATGATTGTGTAGTACACTTTGGCCATTGATAAATCACCAACCATCTGAACATCAGTGATGGTTACACCTTGCACACGGGGGTCACGGACTTTCTTTTGTAAAATCTCATTGACTTCACGCTTGATTTCCATCCCAACACGGTCTGTACGAAAATGATTTGCCATATTCTTTTCCTTTCTAACAGGATAGAAAAGCTGAGTTGCCTCAGCTTGAATAATCCAAGTAAGACGAGGCTAGGCAGAAGCTCAGTCTTAAAAAATCAAGATGAATAAATCATGAACTGTTCTTCAATGATCTTATTTTTTGATTTCTTCCATAATATAGGCTTCAATCGTATCATCAACTTTCAAGTCATTGTAATTTTCTATCATCAATCCACCTTCTTGAGCATTACCAACTTCTTTCACATCATCTTTATAACGCTTCAAGCTTGCTAATTGACCGTCGAATACAACAACTCCATCACGAATAACACGAACACTAGAATCACGGGTAACTTTACCACGAACGACCATGAAACCACCGATTGTTCCAACTTTAGATACCTTAAAGGTTTCACGTACGATCGCTTCACCAATGATTTTTTCTTCGTATTCAGGATCAAGCATCCCTTTCATCGCATCTTCCATCTCTTCGATGACCTTGTAGATAATGCTATGAAGGCGTACTTCAACATCGTCAGTTTCGGCTTGACTGCGCGCTTCTGCGGTTGGACGAACGTTGAAACCAATAATTAATGCATTGGATGCCGCAGCCAAAGTGACATCTGATTCATTAATGGCACCAACTGCTGAATGGACGATATTCACTTTGACACCTTCTACTTCAATTTTTTGAAGTGATGATGCGAGTGCTTCTACAGAACCCTGTACGTCAGCTTTAATGATGACATTAACAGACTTAACTTCACCTGCTTTAAGTGTATCAAAGAGGTTTTCAAGACTAACACGTTGTGTTGCTTGACGTTGTTTGAGAAGGGCACGTTTTGCACGTTCTTCACCAGCTGCACGAGCAGATTTCTCATCTTCATAGACAGCAAAATGATCACCAGCCATCGGTGCTTCATTCAACCCTGTGATAGAGACAGGTGTAGATGGACCAGCAACCTTCACGCGACGTCCAAGGTCATTGGTCATGGCACGAACACGACCGAAGGTATTTCCGACAACGATTGGGTCTTGAACATTAAGTGTCCCTTGTTGAACGAGGAGGGTTGCAACCGCACCTTTCCCTTTATCCAAATGCGCTTCGATAACTGTACCAATCGCACGAACAGTTGGGTCTGCCTTCAGTTCTTGAATTTCAGCAACCAAAAGAACAGTTTCCAACAATTCATCAATGTTTTGGTTAAACTTAGCTGATATTTCTACAAATTCAGATTCTCCACCCCATGCAGTTGAGATAACTCCATGTTCTGCCAATTCACCAATCACACGCTCAGGATTAGCACCTGGTTTATCAATCTTGTTGATGGCAACAATAATTGGAACATTCGCAGCTTTTGAGTGATTGATTGCTTCAATCGTTTGTGGCATAACACCATCATCTGCAGCAACGACTAGAATAGTCAAGTCTGTAACAGATGCACCACGCGCACGCATAGAAGTAAAGGCCGCGTGTCCTGGAGTATCTAAGAAGGTGATTTTCTTACCAGCTTCCTCAATTTGGTAGGCACCGATATGCTGTGTGATACCACCAGCTTCCCCTGTAGCCACACGAGAATTACGTAGGGTATCCAACAAGGTTGTTTTACCGTGGTCAACGTGTCCCATAATGGTCACAACCGGTGGACGTTCTGTCATTGCATCCTCATTAAGATAGCCTTCTTCTACGAAGAAACGCTCGATATCTGCGTTATCGACCTCAACCTTTTCTTTCGCTTCAATACCATAATCAACCATGAGGAGCTCGATAGTATCTCCATCAAGAGATTGGTTCTGAGTTGCCATTACGCCCATTAGGAAGAGTTTTTTCACGATTTCAGCAGGCTCACGTTTGATTCGTTTAGCAATCTCAGCAACGGTCATGCCAGCTGTATATTCAAACTCTGTTGGCAATTCATGGAACTTGCGTTCTGTGACAGGCTTAACAGACTGATTTGTCTTGCCTTTTTTATTTTTCTTGTTGTTATTCCAGTTACTTGTTCTTTGATTTCTCACTTGATTTTGACTATTTCGATTTCTTTGTTGTTTTCTAGGACCATCTTCTTCGTCACCAATAAAGTCACGTTTTTTATCTGGTCGAGCTTGTTTCTTACGACGGGTATCTACAGTAGTTTCTGCCACTTGCTCTGGTACTGTTGCAACTGGTGTAGGTTTCACAAATGGTTTGCTTTCTACAACCGGCTCTTCGAACTTAATTTCTTTTGGCTTCTTAGGTTGCTTCTTAGCTTCTTGAGCCTGACGGAATCGTTCTTCACTTGTACGAGCATATTCTGCATTCTGCTCTGCTTTTAGAGCAGCTGCACGGGCTTTGAAATCAATCTTAGGTGTCTCAACCTTTTTGACTTCTTCTTTACGGCCGAACCCATTCTGTTGACCGGACCGGTTGTCCTGACGACGGTTATCTCGTCCTTCACGTCGGTCAGCAAAACGGTTTTCCTTGCGATCTTCTGTTCGCTTGTCGCGACGTGGTTCGCGGCGATCATTTCGTTCATTTCGATCATTATTTGGCCGTCCTTGACCCTGTTGACGGTTATCACGACGTTCCTGACCATTCTTAGCTTGTTGACCAGCTTTTCCTTGTTGGCCTTGAGCTCGTTTAGCTGCCTGTTCTTTGGCACGTGCTTCACGCTCAGCTTTAAAGTTACGACTCTGTGGTCGGTGCGCAGTAGTTTGTGTACCTGTTGTTTTAGGCACTTCTTTTGATACTGGCTCTGAAGTAGCGACTTTTTCTACTTTTGGTGCTTCCGCAACTCGAGTAACTGCTTCTACAGAATTAGCTTGAACTGGTTGCTTCGCTCCAAAACTTTCCGCCAGACGTTTTGCACTTGCATCATCCACACTAGAAGCGTGGCTTTTTACATCAAATCCCAATTCTTGAGCCTTAGCAACAACTTCCTTGCTGCTGACACCTATTTCTCGGGCAATTTCATTCAATCTCTTCTTAGACAATGCCTTGTCCTCCTGTTCTATTCCATAATAGACCTCATCTTCTTTGTAAATCCAGCGTCTGTCACTGCAATGACTTTTCTAGCCTTGCCGACAGCTGCACTCAATTCCAGTGTTGAAAACACTGTTACAACTTCTACTTGATAGGTATGACTTTTATCTGTTACTTTTTTGCTTAAATTTCCAGCTGCATCGTTGGCTAAAAACACCAACTTTGCCTGCCCTTTTTGGATAGCTTCAACAACCAAGTCCTCACCAGAGGTGAGACGACCAGCACGCTGCGCCAATCCCAATAAATTTAAGATTTTCTGTCTCTTATTCGAGTCCAAGTTCTCTCCTCTTGACCTTATGATCAACATAGGCAATCAACTCATCATAAAACTCCTCTGCTACTTCCATACTAAAGGAACGATCGAAAACATGACGTTTTTTTGCCTGAATTGCTTCCTCATTATCGAGCTTAATATAGGCTCCACGCCCATTTGCCTTGCCAGTTGGATCGATAAATACTTGGCCTTCTTTATTTTTTACAATACGGAGCAAATCCCGTTTGTCGATGATTTCACCGGACACCACAGACTTGCGCAAGGGTATTTTTCTAGCTTTTGCCATGGTTGCTCCTTTTGCCTTATTCTTGATCTTCTGCGACTTCTTCTACAACTTCGTCCGTCGCATATTGCTCAGCTTCAAATGCTTCGTATTCTGATGCTGACTTGATGTCGATACGGAATCCTGTCAAATGCGCTGCCAAACGAACGTTTTGACCACGACGACCAATTGCTAATGATAACTTATCATCTGGTACAACGACTGTCGCATGTTTACCATCTTCCGTGTCAAACAACACTTGGTCAACTTCAGCAGGTGCTAAGGCATTGTAGATAAATTCCGCTTCGTCAGCTACCCACTCGATAACGTCAATATTTTCCTCAGTAGGAATCATACGGTCATTCTTAGCATCATAACGAGCTGGATGGAATTTGCTAGTGATTTTCTTAATATTTGAACCACCACGACCAACGATAGTACCAATAGCATCTACGTTTGGATTATGGCTACGAACAGCCACTTTCGTACGGTCTCCAGCTTCACGGGCAACACTCATGATTTCAACTGTTCCATCGTATACTTCTGGAATTTCCTGTTCCATGAGACGTTTGATCATTTCTGGATGGCTACGGCTGACAAATACGTTAACACCACGACCATTGTCCTCTACCTTGTAGACATAGACTTCGATGCGATCATGAGATTGGAAAACCTCACCAGGAATTTGATCCTGTTTTGATAACTGAGCTTCAATTGTACCAAGGTTGACATAGATAAAGCGATTATCGAAACGCTCTACCGTACCTGACATGATTTCATTTTCATGCTGCTTGTAGGTATTGAAGGTAATGGCACGCTTTTGTTTGCGCATCTTTTCCATGATGGTCTGTTTAGCTGATTGAGCAGCTACACGTCCAAATTCTGCTGGGTCTTCTTGGAATTTAATTTTGTCACCCATTTCATAAGCTGATGAAATAGCCAAGGCATCTTTTAGACTAATTTCTAGTCGGCTATCAAAAACTTCATCTACTACTTCACGAACAGTAAATACATGGAAATCGCCTTTTTTCTCGTCAAATTCAATCACTGCTGATTCTGATTGACCATAACGTCGTTTATAAGCTGAACGAAGCGATTCTGTTACAGCATCAATGATGTCCGCTTTGTTAATACCCATGTCTTCCTCTAAAATACGGAAGGCTTCTAGCATTTCTTTACTCATGTTGTTTTCCTTTTGCGCTCAAAAGGTCCTTTCTTAAAGTCTAAAATCTATTAACATACTCTAATACGATCGAGTATCGCAACCTATTACAATTTGACAGCCAAACGGGCCTTAGCCACCGTCTGGTAAGGAATCGTCACTACCTTCTTGCGGGTTTTATCCATATATTCCATAATCAGGTCTGTTCCATCAAAAGAAAGCAACGTCCCTTCGAAAACCTTGATTTTATCAATTGCCTGATAGAGCTTGACATGGATGTACTTTCCAACTGCCTTTTCAACAGCATCTGCCGTTTTTAAAGGACGTTCCAAACCTGGACTTGTTACTTCCAACATATACTGCTCCGGAAATGGGTCTGGCTTAATCGTATCCAAAATTGGGCTAATGACTTCTGACAAATCTGCCGTATCTTGAAGAGAAATCCCTCCCTCTTTATCGACAAAAATGGATAAAACGTAGTCACCGCCCATCTTACCATATTCCACATCTACCAACTCATATGGAGCTTGAATTGCGGGGTTAATTGCTGCTGTGACCAAATCAATAATTGATGACATAAACACCTCCTATTTCTGCAGTAGGTAGAAATAGGTTTCCAAATAATCATCTCTACCATTGGATAACCATATTCCTTGTTTACCACACCCCATACACACAACACCTTCTATTTACAGGTAGAAATCAGTGTATAGGGAAAGGGTTGACTGACGCCAACCCCCTTTCTCATTATTAACTCCTATCATTCTAACATATCTCTAATTACTTGTAAAGGAAAACGATGGAAATGAAAATAGCAACTTACTATTATTCACATCCTGATTAAATTTTAAAATTTTTTCTGTAACTAATTAATAGAAAATAATAAATTAGATTCAAATTCTTTCAGATACTAGTGGTACTCTGTTCCGCATTCGAATTTTAGAGATTGGGTGACACGAACACATACTCAATTTCACATTAAAAGTTTTTAATATGATTGCTTACTGTAAAAAAATAAGGACTTTCATTCGAAAATCCTTATCATAAACTTTTTGAGTTCTATTACGCTTCGATTGCTCGAAATCATAGATTTCTTCGCAGAAATTTTACGCTTTGTTCGCTGAACCGAATACGTCAATACGTTCTTCAACAGACGCTTGGATAGCTTTCACGCCGTCTGCCAAGAATTTACGTGGGTCAAAGAGTTTTTTCTTATCGTATTCTGCTTCGTTCGCTTCATAAGCTGCTGCAAATTTACGAGTTGCGTTTGCGAATGCGATTTGGCACTCAGTATTAACGTTAACTTTAGCAACGCCCAATTTGATTGCTGCTTGAATTTGCTCATCTGGAATACCAGAACCACCGTGCAATACGATTGGGAAACCAGGTACAGCTTCAGTCAATTTACGCAAGTGGTCAAGATCAAGACCTTCCCAGTTTGCTGGGTATGGGCCGTGGATGTTACCGATACCTGCTGCCAAGAAGTCAATACCAGTTGCAACCATTGCTACTGCATCTTCGATTGGAGCCAATTCACCGCTACCAATGATACCATCTTCTTCACCACCGATAGTACCTACTTCAGCTTCAACTGAGATACCTTTAGCGTGTGCCAATTCTACAACTTCTTTAGCTTTTGCAAGGTTTTCTTCTACTGGAAGGTGTGAACCATCAAACATAATAGAAGTATAACCAACTTCGATACATTCAAGAGCATCTTCGTAGTGACCGTGGTCAAGGTGAATAGCAACTGGAACAGTAATGTTCATTGATTCAATCAAGTTCGCAATCAAGTTACGAGCTACTTTGTAACCACCCATGTACTTAGCTGCACCCATAGAAGTTTGGATAAGAACTGGAGCTTGTTTTGCTTCTGCTGCACGCAAGATAGCTTGAGTCCACTCAAGGTTGTTTGTGTTAAATCCACCAACTGCATAACCGTTGTCACGCGCTGCTTGGACAAATTTTTCTGCTGAAACTAATGGCATTTCGATAGCCTCCTAATATTTTTTGAGGTTGCACCTCATACTCCTCTATTCTACCATTTTTATTTTGAAAATGCTAGTTGAAACCGTCTAGAATCATTCCCTTTGTTGTATTTTTCAAAACGCGCTCCTTTTTCTGACAAAAATATTTGGTTTAACTCTCTTAAACTCAAGAATTTTCCTCCACTGATGGATTG
>NZ_JAIMDU010000022.1:0-38856 GCF_019794615.1 Streptococcus suis | reverse complement strand
TAGCTTTGCTCTCCGCACTTGTCAAATCAAGTTCATCTAGCTCTACTTCAACACTTATATGCTTATCGACATTAAGTTTGGACAATAATGCTACCGTCTCGACGTGGCTTGAGTGGTCAGTATGGATAAAATTTAAGATTTTTCAAAAGCCTCGTATGTGGGAATATATCTAGTTTTGGTTGTTTCTAAACTCACTTAACATTTTATTTAAAACTAATGCGTTTTCATACTCTTCTATAAAAGCTCCCTCTTTGTAATTAGGTAAATTAGGAATATGCGGCATATATACATTATTCAAATACATATCTCTTTTATCCCAATTTCTCCTTACAAATTTCTCAAATTCCATACGTTCGTTTTCTGTTTCAAACAAAAGAACAACCTCGAAAAAGTCCATTCTAGAGTACTCTTCACTAAAACTTTCTTGCAAGTAGAAAAACTCATTTAACTTGTATTTAAAAGTTCCTTTTGTAAAGTACCTATAGGAAAAGTCCCAATTATAATTTTTTGTTTTATCTAGAGTAATACCAGCTATTTCCGGACATGGTGTAAAATATCTTCCTCCATCTAAGGCGACTCCAAGTAACTCTTTTAAAAGAGTCTGATGATATTTAAATTGTATGTCATACCAATGTGGACTTGAATCTGTTTGGGAAAATAAATAGTATTCATAACCATCTCTACCGTCTTTTGCAGACATGTATTCTATCGTAAACTCAGGAAAATATTTATAATACTTTTGCATTTCACCATATGGACCATCATTCCAATTTTCATAGTCCTCAAGATAAATCTCAAATCTTTCTAAAACTGTTTGAGTTAATCCGAGTCTTTTTCTCCATAAGAATTCAACTTTATCTATATCTGCTGATCTATCTATAGGTGTGTTAGTATCTTGAATTCTAGTGTAAATATAATTTGCCCTAATTCCCTGAAAGTTATCTGTCAAATAATATGGCGTGTTATTGTCATTCAATATCACAATTACATCAATTGTTTTACCTGATATTTGATAGCTTTTTACATATACCGTTGGCCTTAAACCACCTGCGAATTTTTTGTCTTTTAGAAAATCAACTATGTTTTGAGTGTTTTTTCTTCCATTGTCTTCACTCACATCTCTAAGATTATAATTATCATCTTCGTTGACACCTATTATTATAAAAGCATCTCTACTATCTAAATTATTAGACATGCAAATAATATCATGAAGTAAGTCTTGCTTCCCTTTATTATCAGATTTATACCATTCTTTCTTAAAATCCCAGTACCCACCTTCTTGTCTAAGATTTATCAATTCTAATATAACTTCTTGTTTAACCATAAATCTACTCCACTAATATTACATAATTGATTATATTATACCATTACTAGGTCATTGATATTAGTAAATAAATTTTGAATTTTATGCCAAAATGGTACGAGTAAATGATTCCGCCCATCTAGAGTCTATGTAATATGTATTAGTTTCTAGGTCCTCAACATCAGCAAGGTAGTACTCATATTGTTCTTGAGAAAAGTCGAGAGATGCTACTGCAATCTGGTTATTAATAAACATAAATTGATAGTTTTCATGTCCAACCTTGGTGAAAATCATATGTTCATAGTTAAACTGAATATCACCATCCTCAAGAGGACTATTCATATACTTCATAAGCTCAATTGCTCTATCATCATACCCTGCTGAAACAATCTGTACCTTTTCAACGAAAGACTCTATATCCGAAACTACTCGAATTCTATACTCACTGAGATTAACACCCTCAGAAATCAAAGAGCAAATTTGCATTGAAAGCACATCAACATTACCATCTGCACAATACTGAATAATTGTTTTTTGTTCTTCATCTACTACGACTGTTGGGTAATCAATTAGAACCATATGGTTACAGTTATGGCAGGTAAATTTAAAGAAATCCCAGTCCAAAATAGCAGAAACAATCTCAGGGGTCTTCACCGCATAAACCCTATCAAATCTTTCAAAAGTACTTAGTTTTCCGCAATTAGTGCAGTTTGTTTTTGTTAAAAAAATTGTTGTCATTCTACTTTTCCTCTTCATCATTATTAAGTAAGCAACTTGCTCTCACTTATTATATTCGCAATGCAAAATAAATTTTGGAATTTTTTTCAAAAAAAGTTAAGTTGTATTGTATCAATTTCAGAACTCACACTTCGGTGTGAGTCAGCACTAGGCTATCAATCCTATCCACACCTCGACTATGCAGATAGGGAATCAAAGTCCGCTCTGCATTTGCCTGCCGAGATCGCTCCTGCCACGCTTCCTTGGCTGCGAAATCAACTCGTCCGCCCACATCAATCAGAATCGTCCGCCCCCTCATATCCCGCAAAAAGATACTATCCCCCTGCCCTACGTCTACCACCGTCACCTCATTTTCCAGCGGGTGTTTGGTTATGAAAAATAGCAGAGCAAGGATCAGACTCAATCCAAGGAGCCATTTCTTCTCTCTGTGAAAATCATAAAGCAAGAAAAGGCAGAACAGCAAGAGCAAAAAGACAAGGCCCGTAGGTTTTCCTAAAATCCAAGGCCGAATCCCCAATTCTGCCACCCATACAATAATCTTTTCCATAAGGATAAAGAATCCATTGACCCACGTAATTTTAATGAAGGGCGATAGTAAAAAAATGACAGATAGCCCAGGTAACAACAACACATCAAAAACGAAGGAAAAAACAAACGTTAAAAGGATAGATAAGGGCTGAAAGGCAAAAAAATAGGACATCAAGACCGGTAAAATTCCAAGAGAAATACTCAGACTCTCCACTGCTATCTTCTTTAGCTGCCCTAGCTCTTCAAAATCAAAGACTGTCAATAACAAAGCATAGGTAAATGTCAGCACACCTCCTGCTGTCAGAAGAAAACGTGGCATAAGCAAGAGACAAACAAAGACAGTTGCTGCAAAATTATCCAATTTTCGTAGCCCAAGATTACCCAGAATTTTCTGGACCAAGGACCGCACGACTGAGACAGAAAATCCTGTCAATCCTGCATAAACAAGAGAAAACGGAATTTGAAGCTTATCGACAGTTTCCTTGGTTAAACCCAAACGCAATAAAAGCCAGCGAAATTTATCAATGAAGAAACCAACCTGCATCCCAGACAGGGCAAAGAGATGAATGATCCCTAAACTAGAATAGAGGTCACTCATTTGGTCAAAGTCACTATCTAACTCTCCCAATAGTAATCCAGTCATGTAGTGGCTCATGGGAGCAGGAAAATGAGATTTGATATAAACGAGAGCCTGCCTCCGCCAGGTTGACAACCAGTCAAAGATATTCCAAGAATGAATAGGGAGAATATTGTTAATGGTACTTATTTTTACTGTCCGATAGATGCCCTGGGTTTTGAGATAAGCCTGATAATCAAAACCATTGAAATTACGTTGACCTGCTGGTTGGCTAACTTCTGCATCTACCTCTAACTGCACCAAGTCCGTAAGCTCCTGAAAGTAAGTTTGTTCTTCCTGGCTTGCAAGTTTATAGAAAACCTGAAAAACTTGACCTTTAGCCCGACCACGAAAAGATAGGCTGTCTCCGTTGACATCAATGGTATCAGGAATAACCTGCACAGTTGTCACTTGCTCTGGAGCCCATTGATTTGTCCGCTCCCATTGTATCTTCTGACATCCGAAGAATAGACCACATAAGGCTAGAAGCGGTAGCGTTCTGATGAAGACCGTCTTTCCTTGCCGAAGCCCAAAGACTGCTAGTAACAGACTCAGCAGGCTCATTGTCAAAAGGGAAAAAGAGTGGACTGCAAAGTAGGCTAACACCGCCAAGACTGCAAAGTGAATGGGCTGACAGGGGAGTCTAATCAACCGTGACATATGGTCGGATACTTTCCATTGTTTTATCACCAATTCCTGAAACATTATTCAGATCGTCAACCGATTTAAAACCACCATTGGCTTCACGGTAAGCAATGATATCCGCCGCTCTCTTTGCACCTATACCTGAAATGGTTTGTAAATCTGTCTCGGTGGCAGTATTTAAATTGACCAAGGATGATTTGCTCTCCTCTTGAGTTTGAGTAGCTACAGCACTTGAGTTTGGTGCTGTTATTACCGAAATATCCTCATCCTTGTGTGCGACGTAAATAATCTCTTCATCTGCCAATTTTTGAGCTAAATTGACTGATTTTTGATTTGCTTCTGCTGTAAAACCACCAGCCGCAACAATCGCATCATTGACGCGACTCTCGAACTTAAGAGTGTAAAGTCCAGGTCTCTCTACTTCTCCTTTAACATCTACCACGACCAGCTGGATTTCTTGTTCAGTATCACTTGTTTTGCTTTCTGTACTGGATTTTTCAACCTCTTCTGGAACACTACTTGCTTGCTTCTCCTGTGAAAATGCTGCCAAACCCGTTTGATCTGCAGGCTGAGGGGGCTGGTTGAGCAATAGAACACTCACAACCACTACTGTCATCATACTTGCAATTACACAAAACCACTTATGTTCCTTTACTATGTTTAACATTTCTTCCATAAATTTACCTCCATCCTTTTATTCGAAAAACAAAAAGAAAAACCCGCAGAAACGAGTTTTTCAAATCATTTTTTTAATTCTACCGATGGATTCCAAAAGAAGCTTGCTATGTAACTAAAAATATAGGTCAATCCTAAAATAATTGCTACTAGGATAAGGATAGGAAGACGGTAAATATAAGTTAATATATTTGGTTTTTTCTTAGTTTGGAAGGATGCTGCGTAATCATCTAAACGTTTAAATTCAGTTTCGATTCGATGGGTTACTTCAGCCGTCCCTGCATCATCCATGCGCTTGATGTCTGAAACATCGATAGGATTTCCAAAAGCCACATCGATTCGCTCACCAGCCAAGAGCCCCTTGATGGTCATCGGTCCCACATAGGTTGCAGGCATGAGTTTAACCTTGGCTGACTTGGCAATGACCGCTACACCACCTTTTAATTCTGAAGAATGGCGACTTCCAGAAGGAAACATGACCAAAGAACGATTGCTTTTTTTCAACATGTTGACAGGGTATTTGATAGCTGCCATCCCAGGATTTTCACGATCAATTGGGAAGGCTCCGCATTTGCGAATCCACCAGCCAAAACCGCGATCCTTAAACAGTTCTTTTTTAGCCATAAAAATAAACTGTTTTGGCGCAGCAGCAAATCCTAAAAAAACAGGATCCCAGAAGGTCTTATGTGGTGCGATTAAAATATAATTCTCCTCTTGTGGCAACATATTTTCTTTATCATGATAATGGATATTTCCATTAATTGCCCAAAGTAAAAAAGATAGTAAGGTACGTAAATAGGCGTAAAACATAGTCATCTCCTTTTCAGTCCTTACCATTATACCATATTTTATCTCCGAAAAAAATCTGAAGTTCTCTTCATACAATGTGCTATAATTATCATATGCATAAAATAGAATTACAAGAAGGGGAGCGGATTGACCAGCTCTTCTCAACAGATGTCCAAATTATTCAAAATCGGGAAGTTTTTAGTTATTCAGTTGATAGCGTCCTCCTATCGCGTTTTCCGAAAATGCCAGCTAAAAAAGGATTGATTGTCGACCTTTGTAGTGGAAATGGGGCAGTGGGCCTGTTTGCCTCCACACGTACCAAGGCTCAGATTGTCCAGGTTGAATTACAGGAACGCTTAGCGGACATGAACCGGCGATCCATCGAACTCAATGGTTTAGAGGAACAGGTATCAGTGATTAACGACGATTTGGCAAACTTACCTCAATATGATTTACGATCAAAAGTTGATTTAATGCTCTGCAATCCTCCTTACTTTAAAGTAGATGAATCTTCTAATCTCAATGAAAGCGAGCATTACCTTTTAGCCAGACACGAGATTGCAACCAACCTAGACAGTATTTGCCAGGTGGCACAACAAGTACTCAAATCCAATGGTCGCTTGGCCATGGTGCATAGACCAGATCGATTTTTGGATATTTTAGATAAACTACGTACCTATAAACTGGCTCCAAAACGCATCCAGTTTGTCTATCCCAAGGCCAGTAAGGAAGCGAATATGTTACTGATTGAGGCTATCAAAGATGGTTCTGTAGATGGATTACATATCTTGCCACCTCTGGTTGTTCACGAGGAAAACGGCGACTATACTCCTGCTATTCATGAGATTTATTATGGAAAATAAAGCCTATTTTTATGTTCTAGAATGCGCTGACGACAGCCTCTATACCGGTTATACAACAAATGTGGAAAAAAGACTTGCTACTCATAATCGTGGCAAAGGTGCTAAATATACACGTGGTCGTTTGCCTGTCAAACTACTCTATCAAGAAGCTTTTGCCAGTAAGCAGGAAGCCATGTCTGCCGAAGCCATGTTTAAAAAACGTAGCCGGCAGAGCAAGTTAGACTATATCGCAGAAATGACAAAAAAACCTCGTACAAAATAGTACGAGGCTTTTTATTTAAAAGACTTCCAAAATTGTATCAATTTTCCCCATAGCCTCTTCAAAAATAGCTTGAGCTTTGCTTGGATCAGCCGATTGCCCTTCGATGAAAACTTGATGGATGTCTTCAAAGCCCAGAAACTCAAAGATAGACTTGATATATTGGGATGCTGGATCTTGACCTGCGTAAACTCCACCATTGGACTGGATATGCAACAATTTTTTGCCCTTGACCAGACCGATAGAGCCCTCAGGTCCATACTTGAATGTCTGTCCTGCAACGTTAATGGTATTAATCCATGACACTAATTGACTTGGCACATTGAGGTTCCAAAGGGGATTGACCACGACTATCTTATCTGCTGCAAGAAATTGTTGGGTCAAGGCATTGTAGCGGTCCAACTGCTCCGCTTGTTCAGGACTGATTTCTATACCTTTTTTAACTGCTCCCATAGATTCTAACAAAGGCTTATCCAAAGCTGGAATCTGGTCTTCAAAAACATCTACTATTTCAATCCGATCTTCTGGGTGCAAACTGACGTACCGAATTTGAAACTCTTCTAAAGCCCCCAAAGCATAGGACTTTTGTGGGTCAAGGGGGTGGGCCTTTACAATTAATACGGTTGCCATTGTTCATCTCCTTTATTACTAGTTATTGATATTTATATTCTACTCTTTTTGATATGAAATTCAAATCATTTGCTCAAAGCAAAAGGCTGGTCTCCCAGCCTCTGCTTTTCTATCTTATTCTATTATTTTAAATAGGTGTAGGCAATACATTCTAGGCTATCAACAGCTGTAAAGCCAATTGCCTCATAGAAAGACCGTGTCTTCTCAGTGTTGTCCGTCAAGAGATGAAGTTGATAAATCTCTGGAAAATGGGCAATGGCTTGTTCCAAAAGATGACGACCAATTCCCTGACGCTGATAGGTGGGCAGGACCAAGATGTCCTGAATAAAAACGATTGAATGGCCGTCACCAACTGCTCGCAAGAGA
The DNA here is from genome assembly GCF_019794615.1 of Streptococcus suis. GTDB lineage: Bacteria > Bacillota > Bacilli > Lactobacillales > Streptococcaceae > Streptococcus > Streptococcus suis_AI. Next base: position 31,444 of record NZ_JAIMDU010000022.1, on the reverse strand, counting down.
CCCACGAGACGATCACCGTCAAAGGCCGCAAGAACAAACAGGCTATGTTCCAAAGCCTTCTGTAACATGGTAGGCCGGTCAGTATAATTTGTCCAACCAACTGAATCATAGAGGTTAAGGACAGCTTGAAAATCAAGTTGAGGATGTTGTTTGTAAGTAATCATGATGTTCTCCTTTGTATTATTTTTTTAGAATACAAAGGCTCTATCCATTGTCAAAACGCCCATGGTCCTACCTCCTATTTTACTACTTCTAGTATATCAAAAACCGATCCAATTATGAAGTGGTTTTGAAATGCAGATAAGCATAATAGATGCTAAGACTTACAACAGAAATACCAACCAATATCATTACAAGGATAGATAGGGTTGGTGAACCTAACAAACTTACTAACTGCAACAACCCACCAATAATTAAGAAATAGCCAACATGCTTTCTTCCTTTTCGTTCAATTTCGTTGGTCTTGCTGTCCAATTCCTCCTTGGGTAAATAATTTCCTATCACCATATAATAGACAGCCAGCAGTCCAATGACAAGCCTCCGATAATCCAATTCTCCGCCTAAATTATACCAGAGTAAAGAAACTTGAATGATGAGAGCCAGTAGCGGAAAAAGCCATTTGACCACTCGAATGGCTGGTGTTTTCCCTATCCCTTTCACATCATAACGTACAAAAATTAATAGGTGAATACAAAAGAATAGTAGCGGTGCAAAAATTGTCACCATATACTTGGGCATAGAGCCATTTGGCTTACCATTTACGCCAAAATGCGTTACCATGGTATCTGGCAATGCTTTATAGTAACAAATCATCAATACAGCAATCAGTAGAAATATACTCGAAGTTGCTAATAAGGTTTTTATGTCAATTTTCTTCATCTTGATGTCCTCCTAAACTTGCAATCCAAACCAAGACTTCTTCAAAGACCGTATAGTTTAGACGATAATAAATAAAATTTTTCTGCTTTTCCTCCAAAATTAATCCAGCTTTTTTCAAAGTAGATAAATGATGAGAAACTGTTGCTCCTGTTAATTGAAATTGTTCTACAATTTCCCCAGCAGACTTCGGCCCCGACTTAAGACTATCTAGAATTTGCCTACGAATAGGAGCAGAAATTACCTTCAAGGTTTCAGACAATCCCATAATAAGCCTCCTTGCTCATCTATTTAGAAATATTTCTAAATAGAATTTTACTCTATTTTTATTGTTTGTCAAGAACAATTTTGATATTTTTCTAAATAGATTTCAAAAAAACAGACCACTCTTTATGGTCTGTCAAACACTGCTTATCTCTCCCCTTTATTGCGGATAACAAAGCCTGTTTTCTTTTCACTTGATGTGCGTTGGTGTGGTTTTTTGTTGTCCTGACGGCGGTTGTCACGTTTGAACTTGTCATCACGACGGTTGCGATCGTTACGATCACCACGGCGTCCGCCACGATCACGATTGCGGTCAACGTCTCGTCGGCCACCACGATCACGGTCGCGACCACCACGGCCACCCTTGCCTTTAGCTTGACCAGGTGCAAACTTGAATGGCAGTGGTTTTTCACGCGCAATTTCTACCTCTGGCAGACTTTCTGGGTCTTGTACTGTCAAGGTCAACACATAAAGTGCTAATTCTTCTGGAGTAAATTCAGCTGCCAACTTGACTGCATCTTTCTTGAACTTATCGAAATTGCTACGGATAGTTTCATCAGCCATTTCACGTTCAATCTTTTTCAAGGCAACTTTCTTCTTCGCCTCAAAAGCTTCTTGAGCAGTGGCAGGTTTAAGGCCCTTCATACGTTTCTTGGTCAAATCTTCGATTATCGCCAAGTAGCCCATCTCGTTTGGAGAAACAAAGGTAATAGACTGACCTGATTGACCCGCACGACCTGTACGACCGATACGGTGAACATAGCTTTCTGGATCCTGTGGAATATCGTAGTTATAGACATGAGTTACACCAGAAATATCCAATCCACGCGCCGCAACGTCCGTCGCAACAAGGACATCAATCTGGTCATTTTTAAAGTCACGGATGACACGAAGGCGTTTGTTCTGGTCCAAATCTCCGTGGATACCTTCTGCACGGAAGCCCCGCAGTTTCAAACCACGAGTCAATTCATCAACACGGCGCTTAGTACGACCGAAGACGATAGACAATTCAGGCTGGTCAACGTCCATAAGGCGAGTCATAGTATCAAATTTTTCATGTTCTTTGACACGGATATAGTATTGGTCCACGTTCACATTGGTCAATTCCTTAGCCGCAATCTTAACGTGCTCAGGCTCTTTCATGAATTTGACACCAATACGTTTGATTGGCTCTGGCATAGTCGCAGAAAATAGGAGAGTCTGGCGACTTTCAGGAACACGTTCGATGATCGCTTCAATATCGTCTAAGAAGCCCATATTGAGCATCTCATCAGCTTCATCAAGAATCAGAGTCTCAACACCGTCCAAGCGTAATGCCTTGCGTTTGATTAGATCCAACAATCGCCCTGGCGTACCAACAACAATGTGGGCACCTGAGCGAAGAGCCTTGATTTGTTTTTCAATACTTGAACCACCGTAAACAGAGCGAACTTTTACACCCTTTTCACGACCAAATTTGAAGAGTTCTTCCTGACTTTGCACAGCCAACTCACGCGTTGGGGCAATAATCAAGGCTTGAACAGCTTGATTGTTGGTGTCAATTTTGTTGAGAGTCGGCAAACCAAAGGCGGCAGTTTTCCCTGTACCCGTTTGGGCTTGACCAATCACATCTTTTCCTTCCAGAGCAAGCGGAATCGTCTGCTCCTGGATAGGTGACGGCGTTTCAAAACCTGCCTTCTCAACGGCAAGCAAAATGTCTTCTGATAATTGTAGATCTGTAAATTTCAATTATGATACCAAGTGCGTTAAGAAAACAAGGTGAAAATAGGAGACTGACGCAGTGTGACAACACACTAGGAAGTCTATCTTTTTCACGAAGTTTTTAGCACGGGTTCGAATGCTCTTCCCGAACTAGTTTCCTAACGCATTTCCTTTCTTTTACAAGGCAGTGCGAAGCTACCTTATCTAACTTTTTTTGTAACAAGATATCAGGGTCGAACCACTGATATTGGATTTGCAACCTATCAAGTATAACACAATCTAGGGATAATCGTTAGTAATTACTTTGAAAATAAAAATAATACGTTTTCATGAAAAAAGCAGATTTCCATTCTCTGCTTTTTACAATTTATCTTGGTAAATTTTTTGAATATCCTCAATTCCCAAAAACTAAAAGTTATCACTTACATTTTTGAGTGTTTCTTTATTTCCCTAAAACTGCGGTAGCCAAAGCTTTTTGAATGGCAATCACACTTTTATCACTCTTAAATTGAAGAATTTCAGCAGGTTCTGCAGCCGAAGAAATCCAAATTTTGAGCTCAGCATCCAAATCAAAATGTCCTGATGTTTCTACTGTAAAACGTGAAATAGAGCGATAAGGAATAGACTTATAGGATACTTTCTTCCCAGTTACTCCTTGTTTATCCACCAAAATCAAACGATATTCTGTAAACACAATCAAGTCACGAACCAAGCTGAAAGCCATCTCAACTTGTTCATTGTCCAACAATACATGTTCTAATTCCTGCTCAATTTTGTCATTATTTAGTTGCGAAGCATTGCCAAGCAAACCTGAAAATAGTCCCATTATCTGACTCCTTTGTTGGTTTTTATCTATTTTACCTAAAAACTGGTAATAAAAAAAGCAAAAACCTCTAGGAGTTTTTGCCATCATTTATAGTAAGCTTGTTCTATATAACGCGAAAGTTCGAAATTAGGTAAGCCGACTGCTGTCGGTCTCTCATCTCCCGATAGCAAACATCTCCCAGATGTTAGTAAAAGGTAAGCTGATTACCATCAGTTCCCATTTTCAACTAGAAAAGGTCCACTGGACCTCAGCCATTGGTAAGCCGACTGCTGTCGGACTCTTATCTCCAACCTTTCACCTCGCTTGACGTCTCAAGGCTCGGGCTGAAACAGTTCCCCGAACTGTTTCACTCCACCCAGACTTTATTCAACGGTAAACTGACTTCCGTCAGTTTCCATCTCCCGATAGCAAATATCTCCCAGATATTTGCTACATCTTCTCTTCCAACTCCACATCAGGATATTTGTCCGCGAACCAGCGGAGGGCGAAGTCGTTTTCAAAAAGGAAAACTGGTTGGTCAAAGCGGTCTTTGGCTAGGATGTTACGGCTTGAAGACATGCGTTCATCCAGGTCTTCTGGCTTGATCCAGCGGACTGTCTTTTTACCCATTGGGGTCATAACTACCTCAGCATTGTATTCACCTTCCATGCGGTGTTTAAAAACTTCAAATTGGAGCTGTCCAACGGCACCCAGCATATACTCGCCAGTCTGGTAGTTCTTGTAGAGCTGGATTGCACCTTCTTGCACCAGTTGCTCGATTCCCTTATGGAAGGATTTTTGTTTCATGACATTTTTAGCAGAAACTTTCATGAAAATTTCGGGTGTAAAGGTTGGCAGCGGTTCGAACTCAAACTTGTTCTTGCCTACGGTCAAGGTATCTCCTACCTGATAGGTCCCTGTATCGTAAACCCCAATAATATCACCCGCCACTGCATTTTCCACATTCTCACGGGATTCAGCCATGAACTGGGTCACGTTGGACAACTTGGCCCCCTTGCCTGTACGTGGCAGGTTGACCGCCATACCGCGTTCAAATTCGCCTGAAACCACACGGACAAAGGCAATGCGGTCACGGTGACGAGGGTCCATGTTGGCTTGGATTTTGAAAACAAAACCTGAAAAATCTTTGTTGAGCGGGTCAATGACATCCCCTGTCGTTGTCTTGTGACCATGTGGCTCTGGAGCAAATTCCAAGAAGGTATCAAGGAAGGTCTGCACACCAAAGTTTGTCAGGGCTGAGCCGAAGAAAACAGGTGTCAAATCGCCGTCCAAAATCGCCTGTTCTGAAAATTCATTCCCAGCTTCCGCCAAAAGTTCAATATCATCCAGAACTTGTGCATAAAAGGGGTTAGAACCAAAGAGCTTGTCACCCTCGTCCAAGCTTGCAAAACGCTCATCACCTCGATAGAGTTCTAAGCGTTTGTTATGGAGGTCATAGAGACCCTCGAAAGATTTCCCCATACCGATTGGCCAGTTCATTGGATAGCTGGCAATACCCAAGACTTCCTCTAGCTCTTGTAACAAATCAAGTGGCTCACGCCCATCACGGTCCAACTTGTTGATAAAAGTAAAGACTGGAATATTGCGGTGCTTCACAACCTCAAAGAGCTTTTTGGTCTGGGCCTCAATACCTTTGGCAGAGTCCACCACCATGACAGCCGCATCCACCGCCATCAAGGTCCGATAGGTATCCTCAGAGAAGTCCTCGTGTCCCGGTGTATCCAAGATATTGACACGCTTACCTGCATAGTCAAACTGCATAACAGAGGAGGTAACTGAGATACCACGTTGTTTCTCAATATCCATCCAGTCAGACTTGGCAAAGTTACCAGTCTTTTTCCCCTTTACTGTACCAGCCTCACGAATCTCACCCCCAAAATAAAGCAACTGCTCAGTAATGGTGGTCTTACCCGCGTCCGGGTGAGAGATAATCGCAAAGGTGCGGCGTTTCTTAATTTCTTCTTGTAGTGACATGATGTTTCCTTTTCTTTTTCTATATTTGGGTTCATAGCAGAGCAGAGCTCTAATTTACTTCAATTTACATTGGTTTTATCCACATTCTTTGCTAGTGCAGCTAAAAAACAAAAGAGCTGCTGTGCAACTCTTTTATTATAACGGATTCGCATGGATTTTTCAAACGCTGGTAAAGTCAATCTTGGAGCAGATAGACCAATTTCTTTTTCCAATATAATTGGAACCCTGCCTGAACAAAACCAATAAAAAATGATATCACTAGCGTGAGGAGAACAAAATTAAACAAAATCACTTGGCTATTGACTATGGGTAAGCGAGTCAAGTAACCATAATTTCCTTTTGTCAACCAATTGACAAAAAGCATGACCAGATGAAGCATGACTGTCAGTGACAAACGCTCCTGTCTTGAAAGGCTGAATCGGTGTCCTTCTGTCAAAATATAAATCAAGCACAATACTGCTAAAGCATAATGACCCACCACCAAGGTAAAAAATGTCAAATGTGGAAAAGGGAAGGGATCGAAGACCGGGTAAATGAAAGCCACTAAGGAACCAATAAAACCAAGATAGGAAAAATAGAGTTTCAAGTGCCCCCTTCTACCAAATAGCAGAAATAAAATAGATAGGCGACAATGATAAAATGGTAAACTTTCAGAAAGGGACCAATCGGACCAAATATACCAACTGTATAGACTGACAATCTGCAAGCATAGAATAAACCAGAATACCTTTTTGAACCATGAATTAGCATAGAATTTCCCTGCTACATAGAGCAAAACGCAGAGAATTAAGAATAAGCTCATACGGTCTAACATGGTCAAACTAGGTCCATGCGAAACTTGATTTGTAAAAAAATCATTCATACTTTCCATACTTCTATCCTTTCTAGGTGTTAAAGCAAAAGATAGTATATCAAATTGTATAAATGTTTACAAGGTTAACCAAGAAAATTGAATATAACTCAAACTAAAACTAGCAACAACAGACTACACATTTTAAAAACCACTTTTCTTCATCAATTTCAGAAATCGTTGCAACCAATCACGCTGCTCCTGTAAATCATCAAAACCATCCACAAATTCAATACATTTCTTAGCTCGTTCAGTATAGGGATAATATTTTTTCACCTGTCTTCTCAATTCTAAAACAACACATAACAACTCATCTTGTTGTCGCTGTTCCATCCGACGATGATGTACGTAGTCTGAATGCCACTTTTCAAGCATGAACAGTTGCTTATCGAGGCATTCAATAGTCTGAACTGTTTTCAGGTCATCCAGACGATTCTGTGAACGGAGCCAATCACACAAACTCTCCACACGAGCCTGTTTTCGCTCGAGTTCCGCGATAGCCAACCTTTCCTGTGCTTCTTTTCGTTCAAGAAATTTTTGATGATCTTCTATTTTATGACAGATTTCTCTATCTTCCGTTTGGGAATCAAGCGAGTTCTTCAAAGCAATTGACTCTTCATCGAATTGTCCATCTAGCCAGGCTAGTAAATCCTGCTTTTTCTGGGCCCATCTCTGCAAATCAAGTTGTCTTTGTCGCTCACGCTCTACCTCTCTTTCTCTCTGAGCTAGCAAGTCCTCTCGTTCAAGGGCTTTTTTACGCAATGCAGCAGCAACTCGCTCGTGCAGTTTCCACCTTCTCAGCTTCTTTAAGTAGGCTTCCACATCAAAAACTTGATTCAATTCCGGTCGTAAATAATCATTAACCACATAAAGAATCCGCTCCATCTTATGAAAGGCAAGCTGTCGTTCCGATTGTTTTCCACTCAAGGCCAGTTTAAAAAGCTGGAAATCATTCCATGGATCATAGCGATTGCCCCTATCTGCCTTAAAATAGCCCTTCTGATAGTATTCATCTAAACTATCCAAGTCCATTATTTCTTTGAGGCTTGAAAAGTCAGAGTTGGACCGCAAACGATATTCTCGCTCTGCCTTTTTCAAACTCTTGGTCAGTTCCTTATTTTGAAATTTTTTGATACAAGAGGAACCGATTGGTGATAGCTTTATGTTACTAAGATCTGTACGAGAAACAGAATAGACTTTCTGCAAGTGAGCCTTACCACATAAACACTTGCTTTCCATGGCCTTATCAATTTTTTCTAGCTTTACCCTTGTCCATTCCTGCCTAGCTTCCTCCCAATTATCGGCTAGACTCAATGAAATGACTATCGCTTGTAAATTTGAATCCTTCATCTCAACCTCTTTTTACATATTGTTATAATATATTTTATAAAATATATACATACTTTTCAAGGTCTTGAACAAATAAAAATGATTGAACATCTCCGCATTTTTGCAAAAGAAATTCAATCATATTCACTATTTTGCTAATTCTTCCACTACTTTTCCAAGGTTCATGGAATTGGAGCCTTTAAAGAGGATTTGATCTTGTGTTCCTAGGACTTCCTTGACTTGTTTCACCAGATTTTCAAATTGGTCCTGCTCAGCATTTTTCCTAAAGAAATAGACTTTTCCAATTGGGAACATCTGACTAGCCAACTGAGCCAGGCCTTCAATATCCTGACCGTAGAAAATGACGGTATCTAGCACATCAGGCGACAGGCTCAGAATCATCTGATTGTGGAGGTCAACCGACTGGCTACCCAGTTCTTTCATGTCTGCTAAAACCGCGATTTTCTTGCCGCCTTCATTGGCTGGAATGCTAGAGAAAGTTTCCAAAATCAATCTCATGGCCGTTGGGTTGGCGTTGTAGACATCGCTGAGAATGTCTGCTCCGTTGGCTGCCTTCTTCCACTCGGTGCGGTTGCGGGTCAAGTTAAGACTGGCTAGGGCTGACTTGATTGCCTCATCAGGCACACCCAAGGTCTTGCCCACGTAACTTGCTACCATGGCATTGGTGGCATTGTACTTGCCTGTTACTGGGAGGAAAATGTCGCCGTCCATAAAGTTGACGGTGAAGGTCAGGCTATCTTTTGACTCGACCAGACTGGTCACCTGCAAATCTCCCTGTTCACCAAAACGAACGAGATCCACTTGGCTCGGCAAGAGCTTATCCGCAATCGGATCTGCTGGGATCAAGAGTTTACTACCTGGCTCCATTCCATCTGCAATCTGTAATTTTCCTTTGGCAATTTCTTCTCGTGAACCGAAAAATTCCAGATGGGCTTCTCCAAAAAGGGTAATCACTGATAGGCTTGGTTTGGCAATTTCAGACAGGAGATGAATGTCGCCCAAGTGGTCCTGCCCCATTTCCAAGACCAGTTTTTCTGTATCGTCAGGCATATGGAGGACGGTGTAAGGCAGACCAATTTCGTTGTTGTAGTTGCCTTGTGTCTTGTAAGTCTTGTATGTAGTTGCAAGGATATCATGAATCATATCCTTGGTGGTGGTTTTACCGTTTGAGCCTGTCACAGCAATAACTTCTACCCCTGTTTTGTCTAGGTAGTAGGCCGCTAATTTTTGTAGGGCAGCCAAGCAGTCATCTACTAAGATGTGAGGCACATCAAGGCTAGCTTCCGAAAGGGTTACAGCGCAGCCATTTTCAAAAGCCACAGGAATAAAGTCATGACCGTCACGCGCTCCCTTAAGTGGAACAAAGAGGTCGCCAGTTTTGACGAGCCGGCTATCGAACTCGACCTTGTTGAGTGCTGTATCGGGATAAAGCCTAATATCATTTTTTGCGCCCAAGACCTGAGCGACTTCGTGTAGGGTTAATTTCATTGTTTTCTCCAATATAGTCTTTTAGTTTACTTTTAGTACTAGGCAACGAGCCGCAGGCATAACTGAAGTTAGGCAAGGTGAGTTAACGACGTAATAAAAGATAAACTAAATGACGATAAACTAAAAAAGAGCTTTCGCTCTTTCTATTATACCACTTTTTAGCGAACTTGCGTGAGGACACCATCTTTCATCTCATATACCTTATCGCATTTTTCTATCATGCGCTGGTCATGTGTCACCATGATGATGGATTTATTTCGTTCCTTTGCTTCTTTAGCTAGAAGTTCCACTACTTCAAAGGCCCGGTTACTATCTAGGCTGGCTGTCGGTTCATCAGCAAGAATCAAGGCTGGATCATTGTAGAGTGCACGCGCAATTGCTACCCGCTGTCGTTCTCCGCCTGATAAATCCTTAGGGAACTTGTTTTTGAGATGGTCCACACCCAATTCAGATAGGAGTTCGTTTCGCTTGCTCGGTTCAGCTTTCTTATTTACCTTATCAACCAAGGTTAATTGTTTTTCGACAGTTAAAAATGGAATCAAATTAGAAGCCTGCAAGACAAAACCAATATCCTTATAGCGTAGTTGAGCACGTTTCTTTTCTGGTAGATCAGAGTAGTCTGATTGATTGATTAACACACGACCAGTTGTTGGTGTTTGTAGACCTCCTGCCAAGGTCAAAAATGTTGATTTACCAGACCCGGACGGTCCGATGATTGCGACAAACTCGCCTTCTTCAATACTAAAATTAGTCGGTTTAAGAGCTGTAATAGTTTGACTACCGTCTTGGAAGGTTTTACTAATATTTTCAAAAATAAGTGTTTTCATAACAACCTCCTAAGATAAATTTTGTAATGGATCTACCTTAAAGATAGAACGTACAGAGAAACTAGCACCTAATAGGGCAAATACAACAAGAGCTAGACCGATTGCGATATAGAAGGTCCAGTTATTTTCAAATGGCACAGCGCTTGGCAAGACAAGGGATGACAAATACGTTCCAGCCAATCCAAAAACAGTTCCCACACCAGCCAGAAGGAAGGTTTGAGCCAGTACAGAACCTGAGATATAGCCATTTGAAAGACCTTGAATTTTCATCAAACCAAAAATCGGAGATTTCTGTGTTGTCAAAACAAAGATAAAAATACCAATAACAATGGCTGAGATGACAATCAGGAATCCTATCATAAAGCCAAAGGTCATATTTTGTGCCTTATATCCTGGCAGATTTTCTATGAAATCTGCAATGGCAACTTTTTCCAACTCATCCGGTACTGAGGAGGCATCTCCACGAATGACAATGGCACTGGCCAGACTACTAGTAGCTGCCTGTTGCTTATCTGCTTGCATTAATTCTGAAAATGCATCAAAATCCATATAAACGACAGGTGCCACGCCAAAATAAGCATTATCTGTATACCCAACAATAGTCACTTTTTCATCAGAACCTGACAGATAGATTTGATCTCCAATTCCAAAACCTTCTACCTCTGACAAGGTTTTGTCTACAACGACTTCTCCCGTTTTTTCATACAAACGACCTTCAACAATATTTGGAACGATAAAACTATTTGACTCAACGGCAAAGATGTTTACCTTTTCTTTTTCGTCTGAACTGGCATTTTCATCCACATAGGAAACTCCTGCCTGTTGGCGAATCAAGGCTTTGTTACTAGCGTCCACCTGGTCAAGCAAGTCTGTATCAATTTTTGATGCTGTAATCAGGCGATTGCTTTCTGAATTAAGCAAGACATAATCTGCCTGCCATTTATCAACTGCTGTTCTATTTTCCTGCATGAGACCATAAGCCAAACCAGTCAGGAAAAAAACAAGGTAGGAAATTAGGATTAACAATCCTAAAATCAAGCCATAACGCAGCTTATTCTGCCGCATCTCTTCAATTGCTAAAAACATCTTACTCCACACTTTCTAAGACATAAAATTTTGTCTCAAATATAATACTTTCTTTTAAAAGAGCTTTAACTTTACACTTTTGTTCAACGTAGGCAAGAATCTCTTTCTGCTTCTGCGCTGAAACCGACTCACCAATTCCAATCAACACCTCAAAACGCTGATTTTCCAAGCGACTCTCCACCTGAACAGGCATAGTTTTATTGCCTTCTTGGCTGGCATAGTAACCCTGGACACACATGGTGACGCAGGCAGCTAAGCCAATGTTCACTAGACTAACGGGAGTCTCCCCCTTCTTCGTCACACCAAAGGTATGAACCGGTTCACCATAACCTTGAGAAATTGCCTGAAACAGACCTTTCCCTTTTACTGTCGTTTGATACATAAACACCTCCAGAACTTGTTCCATTTTATTCCTTTTTACAACCCTTTGCAAGAAAAAGATTTAGAAAATGAAATAAAAAAAGATTGGTAAAGTTTCCAATCTTTTCCTTGTTTTATATTAAATGACTTTCCCGTTTTTCAAACATTTCTTTGGCCAATCGAACAAGCTCTTCAATCAAGTCTGGGTAAGCTAGGCCCATATTATCCCAAAGGAGTGGATACATAGACCACTGGGTAAAACCTGGCATGGTGTTGAGCTCGTTGAGGAAGATGTCGCCGACTTCTGTCAAGAAGAAATCACAGCGAGAAAGTCCACAACCACCGATTGCACGAAAGGCCTTGGCAGCATTTTCTCGCATGATATCCATAATTGATTCGTCAATTTTGGCTGGGATATCCATTGTGATTTTGTTATCAATGTACTTGGCATCATAGTCATAAAAGGCAACGTCTTTGACTACTTCACCAGGAAGTGTCGTTTTCACGTCAGCATTTCCCAAAAGACCAACCTCAATCTCACGCGCATTAACACCCTGCTCAACGAGGACACGGCTGTCATACTTGAAGGCCAGCTCAAGTGCCTTACGCAAGCCAGCTAAATCCTCAGCTTTTGAGATACCGACACTTGACCCCATATTAGCTGGTTTTACAAAGACCGGATAAGTCAATTTTCCTTCAATCTCTGCAATCTTATCATCGATATTTTCACCCTCGATAACTGCCACATAAGGTACTTGGGAGATTCCTGCTGATTCAAGAACGCGCTTGGTAGTGATTTTGTCCATAGCAACGCTGGAAGACAAGATATTGGTGCCAACATACGGCATACGAAGAACTTCCAAGAAGCCTTGAATCGAGCCATCTTCCCCCATCGGTCCATGAAGGACAGGGAAAACAACTGCATTTTCTTCATAAATATCGCTCGGACGGATTTTTTGCTCTTCAATAATCGTCGCATTGGTCATCAATTTTTCATCAGCAGCTGGTGTTTGAGAAAATTCTTGGGTCTTCACAAAGTCACCAGCTTGCGTGATGAAATAGGTTTTTACAAAGAATTTATCATAATTGATGGCACGCATGACGCTCTCAGCTGATAAAACGGATACTTCGCGTTCTGCTGAACGACCACCATATAGTAAAATTAAAGTTTCTTTTGTCATATACTTTCCTTTTCTAATTCAAAACAACTATAGTTAGTATAGCATATTTTTTATCTGATGGGCGGACCAAGGTCTCCTAAACTATAATTCTGTCCTATTCTCAATGGCACGAAGGAGGGTGACTTCATCTGCGTATTCAATGTCACTTCCGACTGCCAATCCTCTTGCCAGGCGAGTAACCTTGATACCTGCTGGCTTTAGGACACGTGAGATGTACATGGATGTCGCTTCACCATCTGCTGTTGCATTTGTCGCTACAATGACTTCTGTCACTTCATTTTCCATCAAACGAGTTAGCAAGGTCTTTAAGTTAATATCGTCTGGTCCAATGCCATTCATCGGGGAAATCAAGCCATGCAAGACATGGTAAAGACCGTGGTATTCTTGGATATTTTCCAAGGCTGTCACATCTCGACTGTCTTCTACAATTAAAATGGTCGACTGATCACGACTGCTATCTTGACAAATACCGCAAGGATCTTGGTCGGTCAAATTTCCACAAATCGAACAATAGGTCAAATCCCGCTTGGCAGCCAATAAATTTTTAGCAAATTCATTGACCACATCGTCCTCCATACCAATCGTATAAAAAGCCAAACGAGTTGCGGTTTTGATACCAATTCCCGGTAACTTTGAATAGCTATCAATCAACCGAGCAATCGGGGTTGGGTACAGCATAATTCTCCTTTAATTCATAGGATAGAGTGAATTGTATAAATTGATAATATCACGCGTAATCGCCTTAGTCGTCGTAGATGACTGGTCCGTCAAATTCGGAAGAACCACCGAAACCGCAATCTGGGGATTATCGCTCGGCGCATAAGCAACAACGTTGGTGTTGATCGCCGTTACCACTTCACCTGAAGGAGTTGTAGTATAAGTTTCGGCAGTACCAGTCTTGGCACTGATGGTCACGGCCGCACCACGACCGATAGCACTACCTGTATTAAATCGTCCTCCACCATTTACAAGTTGATAAAATCCTTGACGAAGGAGAGCCATTTCATCAGCTGAAATATTGACTTGATTCATCTCTTTACCAGAAACTGTTTCAATCAAATCTCCCAATCCACCTTGGGGATTATTTCCATAGATACCTTCTACAAGATGAGGAGAAATCCTTTTTCCATTATTTGCTACTGTCGCTACATATTGAGCCATCTGCATCGGTGTATAGTTATCAAACTGTCCAAATGCATTCATAATAAAGTTTGCGGTGGAATATTCTTCTGGTAAGAAACCTGTTGATTCAAGTGGTAAGTCAATTCCTGTTGACGCACCTAAACCATACTCTGCAAAAGTCGAACGAAGCTTAGTCATGGCATTTGTCAATGTATCGCCATCGTTCAAAAACATATTTGGCGAATAGGTTTGACCTAATAACCCCAAAGCAATTTTTACCATGTAAACGTTTGAAGAATATTCTAACGCCTGTGTAACATCAATATTAAAACTACCATAGGCCCACCAAGATGTAATTGGTGCTGAACCTGCAAAATAAATCGGTTCATCTAATAATACCTGATTTCCTGAGATAATGCCATTCTCCCAACCAGATGAAATAGTTGCACCCTTGACAATAGAACCTGGTGTAAAGACGCTTGTGATAGTTCCAAGAGCATCTTCTGTTATGCTACCTGCTCCTTTTTCATGACTGTATCCAGACATGGCAAGCACCGCACCTGTTGAAGGTTCCAATGCGACTGCATAAACTCCTTCCGAGTAAAGTGCACTACCAGTAGCCAGCTCACTTTCAAAGTATTTTTTCAAAATAGCATTGACTCCATCTTGGAAGGCTAAATCAATGGTTAGTTTAATATTGTTTCCTTGTTGTCCTTCTTGAACAGTCTGAATACTCTCGACGTTACCATTTCTATCTAAATTAATTTCTTTCTTCTCTCGTTGACCTTGCAAGACTTCTTCATACTGTTTTTCAAGATAGGCAGTTCCCACGCGGTCATTCGCAGAATATCCTTTTGACAAATAATAATCGGCATCCTCAGCTGGTAAACCTGCTTGTTCACTTGTTACAGTACCAATAATTGAGCTAAGTGAAGTATCTAGAATACTCCGTTGCCAGTTATTTGTAGTTGAGATTCCTTCAAGTTGGTCAGAATTTGCTACAATCAAAGCCACTTGTTCAGCCGTAAGGCTGTCTGTGACAAGATTAACTGTTTCAAAATAGGAAGCGGCATTCATCTGAGTAAATAGTTCAATTGCTTTCAACTCTTCATCAGAGTAGTTCAACTGTTCTGGTGTTAAACTAGCAACAGCATTTGTATAAATCTCTGACTCACTTAAATAATTGCCGTCTGCATCATAGCGCTGATCATCCGGAAGGTTGCTCACTACTTCCTTGTATACATCTTGATCAGCTAGATAATAATCAGCTTTATCCCGATCTGAAACACTAACATCCGAAACTGTGACCCATTGAAGTAAATTTTTAGCAACTTGCTTCATTTCCTCAGCAGTCATTTTATTAGAGCGAGTAAAGGACACTACTTGTTGTATCTGATTTTCAACCAAAGGCTTTCCTTTAGCATCGTAAATCAGTCCTCGAACAGAACTTTTAGTGACTACTTTCTGACTAGCAGTTGCTAATTTATTACTATAAAAATCATGATTCACAATCTGCATATCTGCCAACCGGACAATCAGCACTGTAAATAATAAAATGACGACTCCAAATAAAATATTTAATCGAATTGGAATCATATTTCTTGCATTACCAGTTGATTGATGATTCTTTTTTTTCAAAAGACAAACCTCATTCTAGAAATATTCTTCTTATTATACCACAGGCAAAAAATATTTTTTAGACAGAGCCTCCTTTTCAGAAAATATTTTCTTATGATTTCTTCACGAGACAAGCTTGCACTATCTCCCATTGACTGTGAACAGATGTTTCCACAAACTGTTGATCATGGGAAACCAAGAGGACACTTCCTTCATATTCCTTCAAGAATGTTTCCAAAGCTTCAATAGCTGCCATATCTAGAAAATTTGTCGGTTCATCTAATATCAAAAGATTTGCATCCGCCAACAATACCTTAGCTAAGGAGAGACGAACACGCTCACCACCAGACAGATTTGCTACCTTCTGCTGAGCCTTATCGTAAGAAAGTCCTAACATACCTAATAAATTGAGAATCGTCATCTTATCTTGAAGAGAGGTACAACTAACATTTTCAAAAGCAGTCTTTTCTTCATCAAGATTTATCAAATCCTGTGCAAAATAAGCAATTTTTAACTTAGGATTATAATAGCCTGCTAATTCTTTCCTTAATAATTTTTGGACAAAACTAGTCTTCCCAGAACCATTCGCCCCAACTAAGGCTAACTTCTCCCCAAACGTCATCCCTATCTGAGGGAAATCAAATAAATACTTTTCCCTAATCCAGAGCTGACCAGCCTGTAAGCGAAAGAGGCTGTGAAGACCAGTATCCAAAGCACCTTTTGCTTCCATCTTCACCCACGCCTCCTTTCTGGGCTGACTGACCTTTTCCAACCTCTCAATCCTTTTCTCTAACTGTTTAGCAGACTTAGCCATTGACTTGGCTTGACTATCATAGGAACCCATCATAGCACTGACTTTCCACTCAGACGATGAAACACCTTTCTTTTTCTTCCCCATCTTCTGAGCCTTGACCTGACGCTCTTGTTGGGCTTTTTTTAGTTGAGCGACTTTTTTCTGATAGGCTTCATAAGCCTCCTGCTGTCCTTCTCTCCTAGCCCGGCGACTTTCTACAAACGCCTCGTAATTCCCTGTATAGACCTGAATACTTCCTTCTTCTAAATGCCAAATGTGACTGGCTATTTGATTGAGAAAATACCGATCATGACTTACAACCAGTAGACTGCCACGATAGCGTTTGATTTGTTTGATTAGCTTTTCCTGGTGTTCTTGATCCAGATTGGCAGTTGGTTCATCCATGATTAACAACTGTGGTCTTTGGGCAAAAGCCTCTTGAATCGACTTCCAAACCTGTTCCCCACCTGAAAGCGAGCCCCTTTCCTGTAGCTGGGGAACATAAGCCCAGTCTGCTTTTACCTCAATCTGACCAGCAAAATCCCTATCCAGTCCCAGTAAGATTTTCAAAAAAGTAGACTTGCCAACACCGTTATTTCCAACCAAACCAACCTTTTGACCAGCTTGAAGGCTCAACTGCTTGATTGTAAACAAACTTCGTCCCGCAAATTCCTTCTCTAATTGAAAACATTTCATTACTTCCATATAGACCTCTTTTCTTCACAAAAAGGGCCCCTATTCTGCTCAATGAACAAGAAAAAAGCCATGCAAAACATGACCTTTCCCTATGGAAAAAGTCACACGAATAGTAAGCCCTTATGAGCAGTCTTATCCCTAGTATTATCGGTTAATATAACCTCACCACAAGTTTTAAGAACGACTAATAAGTAGCTTAATTATTCATGTAACTTCACCTCACGTATTTTATATATTTATTCTAAACAAGTTAAATGAATTTGTCAAATCTTGGTCAAGACAGTCGCCGTATCTGGCGAAGTATCATAAATTTGAAAATCTGTACCTACACCTAAATCAGCTTGTGCCAATTGGTTAACCATGGTCATGTGAGCCAGTTCCTTGATATTATTTTCCTTTGATAAATGCCCTAGGTAAATCTTCTTGGTCCGATTTCCGAGCGAACGAATCATGGCATCTGCACCATCTTCGTTACAAAGATGCCCTTTATCCGACAAAATCCGTTGCTTCAAATTCCAAGAATAGGAACCCGAACGCAGGATTTCAACATCATGATTGGATTCAATCAAATAGGCATCTGCATTTTCCACAATACCCACCATGCGGTCACTGACATAACCAGTATCCGTCAACATAACAAAGGATTTATCATCCTTCATAAAGCGGTAGAACTGCGGACAAGCGGCATCGTGACTAACACCAAATGACTCAATATCCAAGTCTCCAAAAGTCTTCATAGCACCCAATTCGAAGATATGTTTTTGCGCCACATCAATCTTGCCCAATTTGCTCTCCATAGCCTGCCAGGTCAATTCATTGGCATAAATGTCCATCCCATACTTACGCGCTAACACACCTATGCCATGGATATGATCACTATGCTCATGGGTGACTAATATGGCATCAATATCCTCTGGTTTTCGGTCAATTTCTGCCAAAAGGCTGGTGATTTTTTTTCCCGATAAACCTGCATCCACTAAAATTTTCTTTTTATCCGTTTCCAAATAAAAACAATTTCCACTAGACCCTGATGCTAAAATACTATAATTAAAACCTGTCCCGATCATACTCTCCTATTCTTCCTCAGCAACCTCTTCCCACTCATCCAGTGCAATATCCTTACTATATGGTAGGACAATCGTAAATGTCGAACCATGCCCATACTCACTTTTAGCCCAAATGAAACCTTTGTGTTGTTTTACTATTTCTTTTGCAATCGCCAAACCTAAACCTGTGCCACCTTGGGCTCTCGAACGCGCTTTATCTACTCGATAGAAACGATCAAATATTTTAGGCAAATCAGCTTTAGGAATTCCCAAACCTTCATCTGAAATAGAAATAATTAGCTGACTATCTGTCGTTTTCATACTAAAGGTAATGTTTCCCCCATCTGGAGAATACTTGATAGCATTATTCAAAATATTATCCAGTACCTGCGTCATCTTATCAGTATCAATTTCAACCCAAATTGGACTAATCTGGTAATCACGAATAATAGCGTAGGTCTTACCAGCATCAGAATTCTTCATCTGGTCAAAGCGATTCAAGATAAAAGTGACAAAAGCCGTAAAGTTGATTAGCTCTACATCCATCTCTCCAACCTGATTATCAATGCGAGATAAACTTAAAAGATCTGTAATCATCCGCATCATCCGGTTGGTTTCATCTAAGGATACCTTGACAAAACTTGGGGCAACCGATTCAGTCAGAGCTCCCTCATCCAAAGCTTCCAAATATGATTTAACCGAGGTCAACGGTGTACGCAATTCGTGACTAACATTAGAAACAAACAGTCTGCGCTCACGTTCCTCTTTGGCCTGTTCCGTCATATCATGTAGGACAACAACTAACCCCGATATGAGGCCACTTTCACTCCGAATCGTTGCAAAATTAGCTCGCAAGGTCAGAAATTCTTGATTCTCATTAACTTTTTCTAAGACGATTTCAGGTGTTTGAGATAACAACTCACGCAGACTATATTGGTCTTGAAGTTCTAGAACATCAAGTAAAAAATATTGCTCCTGTTTATGATCTTTTAACCCCAGTTGTTTCTGCGCCATATCATTGACCATGATAATTCGGCCAATACGATCTGTAGCAATGACTCCATCACTCATGTAGGAAAGAATGGAACTGAGCCGGATTTTTTCTTGTTCCAGGTGATCGTGCGTTAAACGGATTACTTCTGACAAATCATTCAGTGAATTTGCCATTTCAGTAATCTCTGGACTTCCTCGCAAATCCAATACATCAGAGTAATTACCATCTATCAAGGCGCCAACCTTTTTATTGAGTAATTGAATCTGTTTATTGTCACGATAGTTTTCTATCAACAATACTGTCAATGCAATTAGAAAGCCAATCAAAATAACAACAAACCAAAATTCAGCTGTTGTAATGAGATAGCGTAATTGATTAATCATAAGCTTTTATAAAATAACCTACTCCCCTGCGTGTCAAGATGTATTCTGGACGACTTGGAGTGTCTTCAATTTTTTCACGCAAGCGTCGTACTGTCACATCCACAGTACGTACATCTCCAAAATAATCATATCCCCAAACAGTCTCAAGTAGATGCTCTCGTGTCATGACTTGCCCAATGTGCTTGGCCAAATGATACAATAATTCAAATTCACGGTGTGTTAGTTCAAGTTCTTTTCCATGTTTCTTAGCTACAAAAGCATCTGGAACAATTACCAAATCACCTATCACCAATTCTGGAGTACCAGATGATTCAACTGCTCCTTGCGTCTCAGCCAATTCACTTCGACGAAGAAGAGCTTTTACACGCGCCTGTAATTCACGGTTTGAGAATGGCTTTGTCACGTAGTCATCCGCACCAATTTCAAGCCCGATAACTTTATCAAACTCACTATCTTTAGCTGACAACATTAAAATAGGAACATTACTTGTTTTTCGAATCGTCCGTGCTACTTCTAATCCATCTATTTCTGGAAGCATTAAATCTAAAATAACAATGTCTGGAAACTCTGTTTCAAAAATATCAAGCGCCTCACGTCCATCAAACGCAGTGACTACCTCATATCCTTCACGTGTCATATTGAACTTAATAATATCCGAGATTGGTTTCTCATCATCAACAATTAAAATTTTCTTCATTTTTTATTACCTTTATAATCTTTTATCTATTATATCAAACTTATTTAAAAATTTCATTTTACAAGATATGCATATAATCTTATGTTATGTTTTATGACATGTCATTTATTAAATTGTCTGAATTTACTTGACATTTAATGTTTGCAATGATATGATGCTAATACCCTATTTTTTCTTGAAGGAGATACATATGGCATTAGTAGATTTTAAAAATGTAAATAAATACTACGGCGACTACCACGCCTTACGCAATATAAACTTGGAATTTGAACCTGGACAGGTTGTCGTATTGCTCGGACCATCTGGTTCAGGAAAATCGACACTCATCCGAACTATCAATGGTTTAGAAGCAATTGATGAAGGTCAATTGGTCGTTAATGGTCATGATATTTCTTCCACGTCCATCAAAGAATTAGTTGCCTTACGTAAAGAAGTCGGCATGGTCTTCCAGCATTTTAATCTCTATCCACACAAGACAGTTTTAGAAAACGTTACCCTAGCTCCGACAAAGGTCTTAGGTATTGATAAGGCAACTGCTGAAAAAACTGCTCAAAAATACCTCGAGTTTGTTAACCTTTGGGATAGAAAAGATTCCTATCCTGCTATGCTATCTGGCGGACAAAAACAACGTGTCGCAATTGCACGTGGATTGGCTATGCAACCCGAACTTTTGTTGTTTGATGAACCAACTTCTGCACTCGATCCAGAAACCATTGGTGATGTTTTAGCGGTAATGCAAAAATTAGCGCGAGATGGGATGAACATGATTGTTGTAACGCATGAAATGGGCTTTGCACGTGAGGTTGCTGACCGCATTATCTTCATGGCTGAGGGAGAGGTTTTGGTAGACACGACCGATGTCAATGGATTCTTTGAAAACCCAACCGAACCAAGAGCTAAGCAATTCCTCAGCAAGATCATCAACCACGAATCTGATAAGGTTAAGTTATAGGAGGTACCAATGAAAAAGAAGAATCGTACTCTCTTTCTGACATTTCCACTACTAGTCCTAGTAGCCATACTCCTATTCATAGTTAAACAGCCCATTGCGCAAACAGATACCCCTACAGAATTATCGAACAGTGACCAAGTTCAGGCAATAATCGAGAGAGGTGTTCTCCGAGTTGGTGTCAAACAGGATGTCCCAAACTTCGGTTACAAAAATCCTGATACGGATAAATTTGAAGGTATGGAGATTGATATCGCACGGAAGGTTGCAGATGAACTCGGCGTTGATATTGAATTCACACCTGTTACAGCACAAACTCGTGGCCCCCTACTTGATAATGGTCAAGTAGATATGGTAATCGCTACATTTACTATTACTGATGAACGGAAACTCCTCTATAATTTCACTATTCCTTACTACACAGATGCAGTTGGTTTCTTAGTAAATAAGGATAGTGGCATAAACGATATAGAGGATTTAGATGGTAAAAACATCGGCGTTGCTCAAGGCTCCAATACCCGTACACTTATTTCTGAACTTGCTGATAAATACGGACTTGATGTTAGCTACACAGAGTTAGGTTCATATCCAGAGTTATCTGTTTCCTTACGAGCACATCGCATTGATGCTTTTTCAGTTGACCAATCCATTTTGTCCGGCTACGTAAGTTCCAAGTCTCAACTGATGGACTATAGTTTCTCCGCTTCAAACTACGGTATCGCTACTAAATTATCTAATACGGAACTTAACGACTACTTAAATAGCTTAATTGAAGAATGGACAGCTGATGGTAGTCTTCAAGCCATCTATGATGCCAATGGCCTCAAACCAGTCACAGAAACTGACGAATAGAAAGGTGAAACAATATGACAGTTTTAACAACTAGTCCTTACGCTTGGGAGAATTGGGTCAGTTATTTCAAAGATTTTCCAACCTTTTTCCAAGGTTTTCTCTTTACCTTAGCCATTTCTGTCGGCGCCTTTATCATGGCCATGTTTTTAGGAATTGTCTTTGGTAGTCTCTCTTCAAGTAAAAACAAAATTTTAAAAATCATCGCACGTGTCTATGTTGAATACTATCAGAACACGCCGCTTTTGGTTCAGTTCATGATTGTTTATTATGGACTTCCCCTAATTTCAAATTATGTTCTCATGCCATCCATCTACTGGACAGCTGTTATCTGCGTGGGACTCTATCACGGTGCCTATATCGCAGAGGTCATTCGTGCAGGGATTGAAGCTGTGCCAACTGGGCAAACAGAAGCCGCACTTTCACAGGGATTTACCCAGGCTGAAACCATGCGGATCATCATCTTACCACAGGCCATTCCGACCATTCTGCCACCTTTGACCAACCAAGTAGTAAACTTGATCAAAAATACTGCGACTGTTGCCATCATTTCAGGAGCTGATATTATGTTTATGACAAAATCTTGGTCCGCTATGAATGCCAACTACATCCCAGCCTTTGCTGGCGCTGCTTTTCTTTACTTCATCATGTGCTTCCCTGTTGCAAGCTGGGGCCGACGCATTGAAGAAAAGAATAAGTCTGCCTATTCACACTAATAGGAGGTTGAAAAATGAATTATATTTTAGAATTACTCAAGCCTTCAACCTTCCAACTCTTGTGGAGTGGATTGAAGTTAACACTCTATATCTCAAGCATTTCGGTAATCCTCTCCATTCTTTTTGGAATGATTCTCGCCATCATGCGCAACGGAAAAAATCCAATTTTCAAGTGGATTGCAACGATTTATATTGAATTTGTGCGTAATGTACCAAACTTGCTGTGGATTTTCACAGTTTTCCTAGTCTTCCAAATGAAGTCAACACCCGCTAGTATTACTGCTTTTACTATTTTTACCACGGCAGCCATGGCCGAGATTATCCGTGGTGGTCTCAACGCCATTGGACCTGGGCAGACCGAAGCTGGTTTGTCACAGGGTTTTACCCCAGTACAAATCATGGTCTATATCATCATGCCACAGGCCATTCGCAAGATGTTGCCAGCCATCATCTCGCAGATTGTAACAGTCATTAAGGACACTAGTTTCCTCTACTCCGTTATCGCCCTGCAAGAACTCTTTGGTTCTAGTCAAATCCTCATGGGACGATACTTTGAGGCAGAACAAGTCTTTGCCCTTTACCTCATAGTTGCTTTCATCTACTTTATCATCAACTTTGCCATTTCAAGTCTGTCACGCTATGTGGCAAAGTCTTGGGCGAGCAGTATAGAATAAGATTTCTCCCAGCCAGTCGGTTGGGAGTTTTTGCTGTCAAAAAAGAAGCCCATTCGGACTTCTTGCTTTATTTATTCTTCTTCTGCTGGTCTTGACTTGCGGGCAATATCTGCTAAGATATGGTCCACAAATTCTGACACTGACTGAGTTTGCGTTGCCTTGCTTCCGTATCGACGGACGTTGACAGCATTGTCTTCCATTTCCTTGTCACCGACGATGAGCTGGTATGGAATCTTGCTGGTCTGACTCTGACGAATCTTGTACTGCATCTTCTCGTTACGTTCATCCACGTGTACGCGAACACCACGGTCTTGCAATTCTTTTGCAACCTTCCAAGCGTAATCCAAGTGAGCTTCCACAGAGATTGGAATCATAGTCACTTGGGTTGGAGCCAACCAAGTTGGGAAGGCACCCTTGTAGGTTTCAATCAAGATGGCAGTGAAGCGTTCCATAGTTGAGATAACACCGCGGTGAATCATAACTGGGCGGTGCTCCTCGCCGTCAGCACCGATGTAGGTCAGACCAAAGCGTTCTGGCAAAAGGAAGTCCAACTGAATGGTTGACAGAGTTTCCTCGTTACCAAGGGCAGTTCTCACCTGGATATCCAATTTTGGACCGTAGAAGGCCGCTTCACCTTCTGCTTCAAAGTAATCCACGCCCATTTCATCCATGGCACCCTTCAACATACGCTGGGCATTTTCCCACATCTCATCGTTGTCATAGTACTTCTCTTTGTCCTCTGGATCACGATAAGATAGGCGGAAACGGTAGTCGTTTAGGTTGAAATCAGCATACACATCGATAATCAACTGGAGAGCTTTTTTGAACTCTTCTTGGATTTGCTCAGGTGTCACGAAAATATGACCGTCGTTAAGAGTCATCTCACGTACACGCTGCAAACCAGTAAGAGCACCAGATTTTTCATAGCGGTGCATCATACCAAGCTCAGCGATACGCACTGGCAATTCGCGGTAAGAACGCACATGGTTTTTATAAACTTGAATGTGGTGCGGGCAGTTCATCGGACGAAGCACAAACTCCTCACCGTCACCCATGTCCATAGTTGGGAACATATCTTCATGGTAATGATCCCAGTGACCTGAAGTCTTATAGAGTTCAACAGAAGCCAATGGTGGCGTATATACGTGCTGGTAGCCTGAAGCCAATTCCTTGTCTGTGATGTAACGCTCCAAGGTACGACGGATAGTCGCTCCATTTGGCAACCAGAATGGCAAACCTTGACCAACCTCTTGGCTAATCATGAAAAGATCCAATTCCTTACCAAGTTTACGGTGGTCACGCTCTTTGGCCTCTTCACGCATTTGCAGGTATGCTTTGAGGTCTTTCTTGTCAAACCAAGCTGTACCATAAACACGTTGCATCATCGGATTTTCGCTCTTACCACGCCAGTATGCACCAGCCACATTGAGCAATTCAAAAATCTGGATACGACCTGTTGACGGAACGTGTGGGCCACGGCAGAGGTCAACGTATTCACCCTGAGTATAAATGGTCAAACCGCCCTCATCATCAGAGTGCTCGTGAATCAATTCCAACTTGTATGGATCATTTTTGAAAATCTCAAGAGCTTCTTCCTTGGTCACCTCACGGCGTTCGGAAGGGAAGTTTTCTTTGACAATCTTCATCATTTCTTCCTGAATGCGTGGTAGGTCTTCATTTGAAATCTGGCCAGCCACATTGTCCGTGTCATAGTAGAAACCGTCCTGAATAGCTGGACCAACCCCCAACTTGATGTCTGGGAAAAGACGACGAGCCGCTTGGGCAAACAAGTGGGCAGCTGAGTGACGCAAGATATCCAAGGCATCCTCATGATCGGGCGTTACGATTTCAAGCGAGCCGTCCTCTTCAATGGCACGAGTAGTGTCAATCAATTTACCATTGAACTTACCAGCAAGAGCCTTTTTCGCCAAAGACTTGCTGATGCTCTCTGCAATTTCAAAAGTAGTCACACCAGCTTGGTACTCACGAACAGCACCATCTGGGAAAGTAATGTTAATCATGGTTATCTCCTTATTATTTATTTTTAATCCCTAATAACTCTTCTTTTTGAGCTAAAAAGGTTTCCATTTCTTTTTGAATATCGATATCGAGGCGGTAAGCCAATGCGATCAACCACCAGATATTTTCAGCCAGTTTCTGCTCCAAGGTATAGGGCGTTTCGTCATAGTAACGACCCTGCTTGGTCATAATGAGACGATTCATATTGCCAATATCGTTAGTCAAAGCCAAGAGGTCCTCTTCAATAGACCACTCTTTGTCGTGGTGCTTGACCTCCAACTCTCTGTAAGCCTTGCGAATAGTTTTGCAACGGTCAATCGTTTCTTGTGGAATGCTGGTCAACTTCATCTCCTTATTTTGTCAAAAATGAAAATACGACATCCTCGCAAAAGGACGTCGTAACGTGGTTCCACCTTCATTCGTAGCCCAACTAAAAAGCCTGACTACCTCAGAATGGCGATAAGGGAACCACCCTTTTATGTTTGCATAAAATCATACCGAGTAGTGTCAATTCTATCCTCTATGTGCTTGCACCCACCGCACACTCTCTCAAAGATTTCCTAGAATTGATAAGTCTCTAACAGCTATTATAACAGGATTTCCTGATTTTTCAAGGATTTTTCTTCATTTTCTTCCTTTGGGTAAATAGCAGAGCTCCTATCCCATTTCCAATCAGAGCACATAAGGTGTAGACAATCTGATAAAGTAGAATCCATTCCCTAAAGAAGAAGATGGTTACAGGATAAAGTAGCAATACCAAGGCAAGAAGGCTAGGAGAAAAGCCATTAAAAAATCCATAAAGAAGACCCGTTAGGAATAACACAATGGGTGTATAGAGTAATATATTCCCAACCACCAGCTCCTTAGAAAGCATGGTGTCACTAATCAGATGAAAGGCAATCAAGTAAATACCTGCATACATGAAAAGTATAATAAGCGCAACTATAGCCAGATTCTTGCAACTTTCCTTTTGTAATCTTTCCATTTGAAACCTCCAAATTAATCAAAGAAATTCCGAATAGACTTCACCTGTTCAACAGATTTTTTTAGTATCCTTGCTGTGGTATCTGTTGATTTGACTACTGCTTTACGTGGTAAATAAATGGCTTCTTTTAACAATACTTCAGCCACACTATCTTGATTTGTATGCTGTTTTCTGAAATCATATGAAATTTTCAAATCGAGATAGTATTCAAACACTCTGCGTCCGAAATTAGTCGCGGAAATTTCATATAATTTTTTTTCCAAAACATGAGGATTCATAGGAGGGGTCATAACAATTGCTTCAATAACCGCATCTGAAATTTCCTCTTCATGTAAAAATAGCGTTCCAAACATCTTATCAGTGATAACATTAGACAAATAGGGATTCGAGTGAGCGATAATGGGGGTTCCCGTTGCCAAGCTCTCTAAGAAGGTCAACCCTTGGGTTTCACTTGTTGAAGCCGAAATAAAGAAATCGGCAGCTTTATAATACAGAGCAGTATCACTTGGAGCAACCATTCCCGTCATCTGAACAGAATCTGTCAGTCCCAATTCAACAATCATATCCTGCAAAGCTGTCTCATATGGCCCACCACCAACAATAACTAGTTTTACCTTTGGATTGTCCGCCAAAATGTTCGGCATTGCTTTAATAACAGCCTGAATATTCTTTTCATGTGAGATACGAGATAGACTGAGTAACATAGTTTCATCCGGTCCAATGCCCAGTTGTTCCCTTAATTCCTCAATGTCCGAAGGACAGATTTCAGGGCGGTCAAATTTTGCCAAGTCAATCCCTGTTGGTATGACCCTTTTTGGAATAGGAACATTGTATCGTACCAATAGTTCCTCAACAATTTCACTTGGGCAAATGACACCATCCAAATCATGCAGGAACGAGCGAGCAAAATATTTTATCATTCCAGGACGAATCAACCGTCCCTTAGCGATATAGTGTACATAATCCTCATATTGAGTATGATAGGTATGCACAACAGGAACTTGTAGTTCTTTTGCAACCATCTTACCTAGAATACCTAAGGTAAATTCTGTCTGGGTGTGAACCAAGTCCAACTTATAGCGACTAGCTATCTTTAAGGCATCTGTAAAACCAGCATAGGCTACTCGCCGGTCTTTAAATGCGAAAAATGGAACACTTGGAATACGTATAATATCCCAATCCTCGTAGCGATTGACACCCTCATCTGTTGTTGTAAAAATAAATACTGTATGACCTAATTTTTCAAGCTCAGTTTTGAGAGTTCGAATCGAAGTTGCCACACCCGAAACTTGTGGAAAATAGGTATCTGTAAATAATCCAATCCGCATGCTTTCTCCCATTTTATGTATTATGATTTAGCTAAATCAGCCTGCTCTTGGTAAAAGGCAAGCCACTTTTCAAGTAAGGCTTCCGGAGAATAATAGTTAGAAATCTCTCCCACTTTATTTGTCAACTCAACCAGCTGATTTGGTTGACTCTGCAACGTTTCTATAGCCGTTTTCATTTCATCCATATTTTTTACCGGCAAATACATTCCCTCGAGAATAACCTTGTACAAATCAATGTCTCGCAACATGATGGCTGTACCGCAACTGGCTGCTTCTAAAATCGTCATTGGGAACAATTCGCTATAACTAGGTAAAAAGAAAACATCAGCCATGTTATACAATTTTAGCATTTCTTCTGCTTCAACTATCCCTGTGAAAACGAGATTTTTAGGAGGCTGTTCCATTAATTTTTTGTATTCTGCATGTCCATCAGTCATATTACCAAATGAAAAACCACCTGCCCAAACAAAGGTCACATCTGGACATTCTCTTGCTAATTGTGCAAAGTCATCAATTCCTTTTCGTCTCTGCACTTGCCCTGCACCTAATACAACAAATTGCTCTGGAGAAATTGCGTAGTGTTTTCGAACATCTTGCACTTCTTCTGTTGAAAGAGGATGCCACTGATCACGATTTACAAAGTTTGGTAAATAAGTAATTTTATCACGTGAAATTCCATACTCCACCAAATCATCTATGAAATTCGGATTGACGACCACTAACTGGTCCATACGATTATAAAAGGTGATCACATACCAAGATACAAGAGGAGCAAGAAAACGTGGAATTTGTAAGCTACCTTCAAGAGTATCAGGAAGAAAATGCACATAACCAACTCGTCGCCCTGTTCTTTTCTTGAAAAATGTCGTCAAAAAAAAGATAGGATCGATGGTATGGTAATGGGTTACATCCGCCTTACCAAATAGTTTTTCTTGAATGTCTAGCTGAGTTGTTCCACGTTCTCGCAATAAGTGCATCAGTTCTCTATAGGCCCCTGATACCCCTTGTCCCTTTACTTTTTCGCTAGAACTTAACATGTTTATGACTAATTTCTTTGTACTCATATATGTATTATACACTACTTTTTCAAATAGTGAAACCGCGAACAGATAGGGAAATTCCTTACCTATTTCTGAAAAAATAAAAAGAAGCCGACTGATTCGTTCGACTTCTGAATCCTTATTTTGTAGATTTACGTTCCTTGATACCATGATTCAAGATAACTTCGCGATTATCCAATTCTTCCTTGTGCATAATTTTTGTCAACATACGCATGGCAATTGCACCGATATCGTAGATTGGTTGATTGATGGACGTCAGATTTGGACGAGTATATTTTGTTACCTGTGAATCATCACTTGTAATGATTTCAAATTCTTCAGGAACCTTTATACCACGATCACTAATACCATTTAACAAACCAGCAGCGATTTCATCTTCAGCAACATATGCTGCAGTTGCTCCCGCATTCAAGACACGTTCCGCCAAGGCATAGCCTTCTTCATATTTGTATTTTGATTCAAAGACAAGACCTTCATTAAACTCTAAACCACTCGCTTGAAGTCCTTCTTTGTAACCAGAAAAACGAACTTTCCCATTGATGTCATCAACCAATGGACCTGAAACAAAGGCAATCTTTTGGTTATTTTTAGCAAGTAATTTTACTGCATCACTACTTGCAGCTGCGTAGTCAATATTGACACTTGGCAATTGGTGTTCCAAATCGACAGTACCTGCTAATACAATCGGAGTGCGTGAACGCGAAAATTCTGCACGAATCTTATCTGTCAGATGATAGCCCATGAAGATAATACCATCGACTTGCTTAGAAAACAATGTATTGACTACATTAATTTCTTTCTCGTCATTTTCATCACTGTTTGCCAACACGATATTATACTTATACATATCAGCAATGTCATCAATACCCTTAGCCAAGGTTGCAAAGTAGGCATTGGCAATATTTGGAATCACAACCCCCACAGTTGTCGTTTTTTTACTTGCCAAACCACGCGCAACAGCATTTGGGCGATAATCTAATCGATCAATCACCTCTAACACCTTTTTACGAGTATTTTCCTTGACATTTTTATTACCATTGACTACACGACTGACTGTAGCCATTGACACACCAGCTTCACGCGCAACGTCATAAATCGTCACGGTATCGTCTGTATTCATCATCTATTTATACTTCCTTTCTTAAATCAAATTTCTATGAAAATTACGCTTTCACTCAATCATAGTGTATCATTTTTTGAAACCACTTTCAAGAGAAAATCGCAATTTTTTCCTTTGTACTTGCAAATTTTTTGATTTTTTGAAACAATAGTCAATATAATAAAAGAAAATTTCAAAATAATTACCAAATTTGAAAGGAAAAGCCATGTCAAAATTGCAACACGTCCAAAATTACCTCGATTCAAATAAATTAGATTTAGCAATCTTTTCAGATCCAATTAGCATTTATTACCTGACAGGTTACCTCAGTGATCCACATGAGCGCCATATGTTGCTCTTTGTCATGCCTGATCATGAATCACTCCTGTTCCTTCCTGCCTTGGATGTGGAGCGTGCAGTTGCCACCGTTGATTTTCCAGTCGCTGGATATATGGATTCAGAAAATCCATGGCAAATCATCAAAAATAAACTTCCTCAAAAACATTTCTCAGCGATTGGTGCTGAATTTGACAACCTAAACCTAACACGTTATCATGGTCTTCAATCCATCTTCAATCAACCATTCTCTGATATTACACCATTAATCAATACTATGAAATTGATCAAGTCGCGTGATGAAATAGAAAAAATGTTGGTTGCTGGTGAATTTGCAGATAAAGCAATGCAAGTTGGCTTTAATAATATCTCACTCAACGTAACAGAAACGGATATCATTGCTCAGATTGAATTTGAAATGAAAAAACAAGGCATTTCAAAAATGAGCTTTGATACCATGGTCTTAACAGGAAATAATGCCGCTAACCCTCACGGAATTCCATCGACAAACAAAATCGAAAATGACGCTCTGCTATTGTTCGACCTTGGTGTAGAAACTTTGGGATATACTTCCGATATGACGCGCACAGTCGCTGTCGGTAAGCCAGACCAGTTTAAACAGGATATTTACAACTTAACTTTAGAGGCTCATATGGCTGCAGTTAATATGATCAAGCCTGGTGTGACCGCTAGTGAAATTGACTATGCCGCACGATCAGTGATTGAAAAAGCTGGTTATGGTGAATATTTCAACCACCGTCTTGGACATGGTTTGGGCATGAGTGTTCACGAATTTCCATCTATTATGGAAGGCAACGACCTGGTTATCAAAGAAGGCATGTGCTTCTCAGTTGAACCTGGTATTTATATTCCAGGAAAAGTTGGTGTCCGGATTGAAGACTGCGGTTATGTCACAGAAACTGGATTTGAACTCTTTACAAAAACACCAAAAGAACTCTTGTATTTTGAAGGTTAATGGGAACCAATCGTTTCTTCTCTCCTCAAAGCTCGTTGGCAACAGTTCCTTTTGATGTTAAATAGAAGTGCTTTAAAGCCGATTATTAAAATAAAAGCATACGATCATGTTACCGAAGAGTTTCATAATCGTATGCTTTATTTATTTTTATGCGTGTCTAACAAAATTGTAAGAAAGCCTTTATTATTTTTCATTTTTTTAAACTATTTAATACTAATGTCTTTTATAATAGCTTTTCATATATTATATAATCAATCTTTATAAGTCCTTTTATAAATTTCTTTTCTACCATTTTCGATAAATTCCTGTTTAATATTTTTA
>NZ_JAIMDU010000021.1:0-38974 GCF_019794615.1 Streptococcus suis | reverse complement strand
ATAGCAATATGCAAATCCTATAATTTTATTATTTTCTTTAGCTATAAACCCAAATGAACTGGTATCATTAAGAAATCCTTTTAAATTATCAATATCAAAAACCATATTATCATCAATTAAAACTTCTTCCATAAACTCAGTCAAGTCCAATCAAGAAGGCTTTTTATCTTAAAAATTTCGTCCGTTTTTACCGTAACCATATTTTTCCATAAAGTCTTGACGGAATTCCAAAAGGTTGTCATCCATGATTGCTTGACGGACATTTTTCATTAGGTTAATCAAGAAAAATAGATTGTGATAACTGGTCAAACGAATACCAAATGTCTCGTCGGCCTTAAGTAAATGACGGAGATACGCACGTGTGTAGTTTTTACATGTGTAGCAATCGCACTCTGGATCTAATGGTGTAAAGTCCTCAGCGAACTGAGCGTTTTTAACCACAAGACGTCCTTGACTGGTCATGCAAGTTCCATTACGTGCAATGCGTGTTGGTAGTACACAGTCAAACATATCAACCCCACGAATCACTCCATCAATCAAGCTATCTGGTGCTCCAACACCCATGAGGTAACGAGGCTTATTCTCTGGCAATAGTGGGGTGGTGAAATCCAGGACAGCATTCATTTCAGCGTGTGTTTCACCAACAGCCAATCCCCCAATAGAGTAGCCTGGAAAATCCATGCTAACCAAATCATGAGCTGATTGGCGACGAAGATCCTCAAAACCAGCACCCTGTACAATACCAAATAAGCCTTGATCATGGGGACGACGATGAGCCTTAAGACCACGTTCTGCCCAACGACTGGTTCTTTCAATCGATTTTTTTACATAGTCATAAGGTTGATAGAACTGCGGACACTCATCAAAGCTCATCATAATGTCAGAGCCAAGATTGTTCTGAATGGAAATAGCTTTTTCAGGTGACAAGAACATTTTACTACCATTAAGATGGTTCTTAAATGTAACACCTTCTTCAGTAATATTTCGGCTATCTGCTAGAGAGTATACTTGGAAACCGCCTGAGTCAGTCAGAATTGGTTGATCCCAATTCATAAACTTGTGCAAACCACCTGCACGCGCCACTAAGTCGTCACCTGGACGAAGCCACAGATGATAGGTATTGGATAGGATAATCCCTGATCCCATCTCTTTCAATTCTTCAGGCGACATGGTCTTTACCGTTGCCTGAGTCCCAACTGGCATAAACATGGGGGTTGGAAAGGTCCCATGTGGGGTAATAATTTCACCCAAACGAGCACCTGTATGCTTTTCTTTCTTAATCAAGCGATACTTGATTGGAACATCTGTCATCTTTTATTTACCTCCCGCTAGGAAAAACAGTCCTAGGAATTTAATCTTGCATGGTCTAATCGATTGTTCTGTCTTATGAAAAATAAACAAGTATCATTTTCATGTATATCCGACGAATCGTTTTGAAAGTTGAGAAGAACAAAACTTACTGTAACTAACTTGAAATAAGGAATCGATTAATTTCCACAGCACCTTCCAGTCTATCAAAAAAAATCTAGCTTGTCATCTAGAATTATGTTACAATGTCTATCAAAGGAGACCCTATCTATGTTGACTATTGCTACAATTACTGACAAGGCTAGAAAAACATTACAAAATACTCCCAACATCTTTCAAATTGCACTTATTCCAGTGCTCATATCCGTCAGTGTCCAACTTTTCTCATCCTCTCGTCAATCTATTCTTGAGGTATACTTGTCACAAGATGGATCCAATCTACATTTTAGTTACCTACTGTCTAGTATACTATTTCCTATCTTTTATGGACTCTTAATGAGCCTTTTATACCTATCTATAACGTGGGCTCTTTTCAAAGGCATTAAACAGGGAGCGAATGAGTACAGAGTGAGCAGTTCATTGGCTATTTTTCAACATGAACAGTTTAAAAAGATTTTCTTTACTTTCATCTTAAAGCGCATTTTGTTATTTCTTTGGGGCCTTATTTTCTACATCGGTCTAGTATGTTTTTTAGGCTCAATTATCTATTTATCGAGTTTTCTCCTTTCACAAGGGAGCGTTACCGAGGTTCAAATTCCCTATGACATTCTCAGTATGACAGGCATGCTGTTTTTCATCGGATTTTTGCTGATGATCATTGGGTTGATTATTTATCTACCTCAAATCTACGCCTATTCGCAAGTTGAGACAGTTTTATTTGATCAACTAACCACGAATGACTACCACAATCCTCTTTCTACCATTAAACACAGTCGGAACCTAATGAAAGGATACAAAATGAAACGCTTTCTGTTAGATCTGCATTTCATCGGATGGTTCCTACTTTCTACTATCACCTTCGGTGTAGTTGGCATTTATGTGTTGCCTTACTATCATGCTGCGCAAATCCACTTTTACACTGCACTATTAGAAGATCAGAAGCATTCATTTGTAAAAATATCAGCTTAGAATATGATTTCGGTCTAGTTTCTCACTAACTAGCTGATAGAATATATCATAGCTTTCAAAAAAACACCCTTATCCAATTGCTAAATATAATTGGATAAGGGTACTTTTTTTCATATTTACTCTACTTCACTTCTCACACACTGCAAGGCAGCTCCGATAACTTGGTGCATATCGTAGTAACGATAATGACCAAGACGCCCACCAAATATAACATTCTCTTGTTGTTCTGCGAGACGCTTATAAGCAGTATAGAGTTTGTTGTTACGATCATTGTTCACTGGATAATACGGCTCATCGCCTCGTTTCCAGGTCTTCGAATACTCACGTGTAATAATGGTTTTCGGTTGTGTACCAAATTCGAAATGTTTGTGTTCGATAATACGAGTAAATGGCGTTTCACTATCTGTGTAGTTCACAACTGCATTCCCTTGATAGTTTTCCATATCCAAGACTTCTGTCTCAAATCGAAGGCTACGATATTCCAATTCACCAAGTTGATAATCAAAGAACTCGTCAATCATTCCTGTAAAGACAATCTTCGGATAGGTCGCTAAATAGTCTTCCTTATTGGCAAAGAAATCAACATTTGTCTCCACATCAATATTGTCATGGTCCAACATTTTTTCAACAATCTGCGTGTAACCACCGATCGGAATACCTTGGTAGGTGTCGTTAAAATAGTTATTGTCGTAAGTCAAACGCACGGGTAAACGACGGATGATAAAAGCAGGCAACTCCGTACATGGTTTTTCCCATTGTTTCTCGGTGTATGACTTGATCAATTTTTCATAGATGTCTGTACCAACTAGTGAAATGGCTTGTTCTTCCAAGTTCTCAGGTGTTTTTCCTCCCAAAACAGCACGTTGCTCTGTAATCTTCGCTTCTGCTTCAGCAGGGGTCACCACACCCCACAGTTTATTGAAGGTATTCATGTTGAATGGAAGATTGTAGATTTCACCCTTGTAGTTGGCGACTGGTGTATTTGTATAGCGGTTGAACTCCGCAAACTGATTCACATATTCCCAAATTTCCTTCTCAGAAGTGTGGAAAATATGAGCTCCATATTCATGGATCTGAATCCCTTCAACTTCTTTTGTATAGATGTTACCTGCAATGTGGTCTCGTTTTTCGATAACCTTGATTTTTTTACCCTTTTTAGCTGCCTCATGAGCAAAGACTGCACCGAACAGACCTGCACCAACAACTAGATAATCATAATTGTTCATTAATTTGATCAAACCTTTCTTACAAAACAAAGTTGTTTATCAGTGGAAGCCATAGCATCAAACTGAAAACCGTCGACCCTTGCTTCCTTTAATTGTTCCAAGGTCACACAATTTGTCTCTGCCATCCATGACAAAAATCTGCCTCTCCCCTTTTTGGATATTGTGGAATGTATTTTCCTCTTGCCATTCTTTTCTTCCACAAACAGCACCCTTATCATTCTCTTTTGAATTTCCGGAGAAAAAACTTGTTCAAATTCCGAAGATGCCAAAGAAATAATGACTTCTTCGTTTTGCAGACAAGCATCACAAAAGGGACGCCAAAATTGCTTCAATGATTTTCCCATTACTTTTATACTCCCTTGAAAATCCAAACGATGAGGTGCAATGAGGGAGAATGGAGATATCAATCCATAAAAACCAGTTGCAATATAAACATGATCTTTCATGTAAGACAGTTCCTGGTCAGAAAGGTCAGTTCGGTGCATATAACGATACATCAATCCATCATACAAGAGCCAAGCAGGATATGTTTTTGCTTGACCATGCACTATCCTTGTCCAACGATCTTTCTCCAGCTCCGCTCTTTCCAGTGGTAATTTATAAAAATCTGCTAACTGCTGAGTATCTTTACTTCCAAGCTCAGATAAAACTTGCAAACTTTCTGGAGATAAATCCTGAAAAGCTTGTGGATCCATATTTGTATTTAATTCTTTAGCATTTGGTAAAATAATCTTCATGCCTTTCATTATAACACAGGCCTCGCTTCTCTGCCTACTCTGCACAGTTTGTTCTTGTCTTACTTGAAACAATGCTATATACTAATAGTAAATCATCTGTAAGGGGACAGTTGACATGACAAAATACCAGCAAATTATCTCAGATATTAACCAAGCTATTGAAAACCATACTTATAAACGTGGGCAAAAACTCCCATCAGTACGGCAACTTAGTCAAACTTACCAGTGCAGCAAAGACACTGTACAAAAGGCCTTGGTCGAACTCAAATACCAAAAGAAAATCTATTCTGTCGAAAAAAGTGGATACTACATCCTGGAAGACCAACATTTCAAGGAAGATATGGTCGATTTAAATCCAGCCGATTTTCAGGAATTACCATACGAAGATTTCCGCATTTGTCTTCATGAAAGCCTCATTGGAAGAGAAAACTATCTCTTTAACTACTACCACCAACAAGAAGGACTGGCAGAATTGATTTCCTCTGTCCAGAGCCTTCTAATGGATTACCATGTCTATACAAAAAAAGACCAGTTGGTCATTACCGCTGGTAGCCAACAAGCTTTGTATATTCTAACACAAATGACTTTTACCAATGACAAATCTGATATATTAATTGAAAAGCCTACCTATTCACGGATGGTCGAACTCGTTCAACACCAAGGGATTCCTTATCAAACCATTGAACGCAACCTTGATGGCATTGACCTCGAAGAATTAGAATCCATTTTCAAAAAAGGAAATATCAAATTTTTCTATACTATTCCTCGCTTGCATAACCCTCTCGGTTCAACCTATGACCTGGCCACTAAAACAGCCATTGTAAAACTTGCTAACCAATACAACGTCTACATCATTGAAGATGATTATTTAGCAGATTTTGACTCCAGCCACAGTCTTCCATTGCATTACCTTGATACAGACAATCGTGTCATCTATATCAAATCCTTCACCCCCACACTCTTTCCTGCACTACGAATTGGTGCAATTAGCCTTCCCAACCAATTACGCGATGCCTTTATACAACACAAAAGCTTGATTGACTACGATACCAACCTCATCATGCAAAAGGCACTTTCACTGTATATTGATAATGGTATGTTTACACGAAATACACAGCACCTTCATCAAATACATCACGTACAGTGGAATAAAACGAAAGAATGCCTCAATCAACATTCTCTAACCGTTCCATATCGTATTTCAAAAGGAAGTGTAACCTTTCAACTTGAAAAAGGGACCGTAACGCCTGCCATTCAACAGCAAATCAGAATGAGTCAATTTTTTGAAGGCGAAAAGCATGATTTCCTCCAATTGCACTATGGGGAGGATCTCCCAGAGAGGCTGGATATGCTTCAGCAACGATTGCAATCCAAATAAATCGAATAAACAAATCCCCCTCAGCTTCATCATTAGTGCCGAAGGGGAATTTATTTATATCATATTAATTATTTGCTTCTGTCTATTGGACGGATGCCTCAATTTCATAGCCCATCAGCAATCCTCCATCTTCTGCATAAAAACTACACAATCCAGACGTTGCAACCTCATCAATGATGGCAGCAGGAAAACTATGTCGAACCAACTCTGAAAATTCTTGGAAAAACTTCACATTGTTACGGTGTGCCATTACAATGCGCCCTCCTTGATAGCCTGCTTTCTTCATTTCTTCGAAAGCCGCTTTGACAGATTTTTTATGACCTCGCGCTTTTTGAAGCAACTCAAGCTTGCCCTCAGCACTCGCTTCACCAACCATTCGAATATTTATCAGTCCAACAACTGTTCCAACCAGTTTGCTCAGACGACCATTCTTAACAAGATTATCCACTTTAGCCAATACGAAGAGAAGCTTACTATGGTTTTGGTAATGGGTGATGGCCTCTACTACTTGTGGGAAATCCAAACCTATTCCAATCAACCGGTTGATTTCATCCACCAAAAGGTCCATTTCTCCACCAGCTGACAAGCTATCAATCAGGTGAATTTGAACTTCTGGATGCTCCTCCAAATACATATCTCTTGCTATCCGAGCTGCATTAAAACTTCCTGACAAGCCACCAGTAATTGTCAAGACAATAATATGATCAGCTCCTTCAAAAGCGGACTGATATGCCTGAGGACTCGGACATGCTGAACCTGCTGCAACCTTAGAAGTTTCCATCACGTGCATCATATGGTCAATATCCAAGCCTGCATCGTCAACGAATGCTTCATCTCCCACCTGAATTGTAAGTGGCACGCTAATAAATTCGGTATTTGGCGCCAGATTCGCTAATTGACGGTAATCACAGCCTGAATCTGCGACAATTTTCCATTTTGACATAGGATTCTCATTTCTAGTTTTACTTTTTTATTTGACAATAAATCTCTATTTACTTACAATTATATCATTAAACAATTCCAGCTGAAAGCATTTACTTTCAGACGTCACACAAGTGGAAAGGATGAATATGACCGAGCGTAAGATTTCACCCAAATCATTAAAAAATCTCTATCAATCTAATAAAGAAGCCAATCAGCTAACCAAGGAATCTATCGAAACTGCTCTGCTATTTCTCCTAGAGAAAAAAGAACTCAAGCAAATTTCGGTTTCCGAGTTAGTACGAAAAGCAGGGGTTTCTCGAAATGCATTCTATCGGAACTACAAATCAAAAGAAGAGATTCTAGAAGCCTATTACGAGCGAACTTCCAGCAACCTTAAAAAGAAATGGCATGATTTGCAGGACAAGGTTCAAAAAGACGGTGTCAAGCAAAGTTTTGCGGATTTTGTACAAGATCAAAAACGTAAAGCGGAGCAAAGCAAAACTCTATCCAATGTCAGCCAATGGATCAAGGAAAAAACAAAACGGGATTAAAAGTCCCGTTTTTTGCTATTTTCTCACTATTTTTTGCCTAATTTTCTAGTCTTTTTGAGGGCGGACGCGACTGCCTTGATAATGGCGTAACGGAAGCCTTCTTTTTCAAGAGCCACTACGCCTGCAATAGTCGATCCACCTGGCGAGGTCACTTCTTGCCTCAACTGGGCTGGATGCTTGTCGCTGGATAATACCATTTGAGCAGTTCCAGCCAAGGTTTGTGCAGCCAAAATTTTCGCATCTTCCGCTGTTAGACCATTCTGCACACCCGCATCTGTCAGGGCCTCAATCATCTGATAGACGAATGCAGGTCCACAGCCCGCGATAGCCGTCGCAGCATCTATCAACTTCTCTGGCACTTGCTGTACCTTGCCAGATTTTTCTAAGATTTGTTCCAATAGCGGAGCGAGCTCTGGATTGACCAAGCTATAGGTTGTCATACCCTGGCCGATAGCGACAGGTGTATTGGGCATGATACGGATGAGTTTGTCTGCCGACACAAATTCTGCCAGGCTGTCAATTGTCACTCCAGCTGCCATGGAAATCCAGATAGCTGATGGATTCTGGCTAATCTGGTCCTGTAAGCCTGATAAGACTGACTGAATTAGGTGAGGCTTGACCCCAAGGAAAATGACCTCAGCCTGCTCTGCTATTTCCCCATTAGAAAAAAGCTGACCGCCCACCTTCTCTTGAAGAGCCTGGGCTTTTGCTGGGTTGTGGTTGCTGAGTAGGAGCTGGGTATCTGATTGCTGGCTGACCGCTTGGGCCAGAGCCGCTCCCATGTTGCCCAGTCCGATAAATCCAATCTTCATCTTGTCCTCCTAACGAATGTGGCCGTCGCCTGTGATGATGTACTTGTAGGTGGTCATTTCACGCAAGCCCATTGGGCCACGGGCATGCATCTTCTGGGTGGAAATCCCTAGCTCACAGCCTAGGCCAAATTCCCCACCATCAGTAAAGCGAGTTGAAGCATTGACATAGACTGCCGCTGAGTCCACATAGAGTGTGAACAAGTCTGCTATTTGGCTGTTTTCTGTTACGATCGCCTCACTGTGTCCAGTTGAATGCTGAGCGATATGGCTGATAGCTTCTTCTACACTTGAAACAACTTTGACTGCCATAATGTAGTCCAGAAATTCTGTATCAAAATCTTGGTTGCCTGCTGGTGTGGATTGTTTTAGAAGAGCCTGGGCCTGACCATCTGCACGTAATTCCACCTGACCAGAAAGAGCTTCTTCCAAGCGAGGTAGGAATTGGTTGGCAATTTCTTCATGGACCAACAAGACTTCCGCTGCATTACAAACAGAAGGGCGACTGGTTTTTGCATTGACTACAATCTGAAGTGCCTTATCCAAGTCTGCATCCTTGTCCACATAGACATGGCAGATACCTGTTCCTGTTTCGATGACAGGTACCGTTGCATTTTCCACAACAGCTTGAATCAGTCCCGCACCGCCACGTGGCACCAGCAGGTCAATCTTGCCTTTTGCAGTCATCAACTCTGTTGCAGAGGCCCGGCTGGTATCTTGGACCAACTCAATGACCTTTGGAGAAAGACCAGCCTGTTCCAAACCAGCCTTGAGGGCTGTGACAATGGCCTGAGCCGAATGAAAGGCTTCCTTGCCTCCACGCAAGATGACTGCGTTTCCGCTCTTGATTGCCAAAGCAGCGGCGTCTGAGGTCACATTTGGACGGCTTTCGTAAATCATTCCCACCAAGCCAAAGGGAATGGACTTCTTGCGAATGTTCAAGCCGTCTGCCCGAGTGGATTCATCCAAGACCAAACCTACTGGATCTGGCAAATCAATTAAGGCACGAATACCGTTCGCCATCGCTTCAATCCGCTCTGCAGTTAGAAGTAATCGGTCTTGCATCACTTGGCTAATCTTGCCTTGGGCATTCTCTATATCGATCGCATTGCCTGCCAAAATTGCCTCAGTTTGAGCAACCAACTGGTCTGCCATAGCCGATAAGGCTTGATTTTTTTGTTCGGTAGTTGCTAGGTTGATAGAGGCTTTGTGAGCCAATAAACTTTCCAATAATGCTTGTGTTGTTGCCATTTTTTTCTCCTTGTAAGTCTTTCAGTTTGATTTTAGTAGTAGCCCCGACTCTACGAAAGATAGTTGGAACCTGGAGATAGAACGAATGTGGTTTTTATCAGATAGAAAGTGGGACTAGTTGATGAAGTCAGTTTAACCAGTCGAGTCCATTCACCCACCTAATGACAAGTATTTTATTGTAAATAGTGAGACTGAAAACCTCGACTGAAACTTTTCACTCGACGAAACAATAAAAGCTAAACTATTTGACTATAAACTAACCCAATCGTTTCGGTGAATCAACACTCCTTCTGCTCTGCCATTTTTCAACTTGTTCTTCAAGTCTTCGGACGATAGTTTGACCCGACCTTTGCCAATCAAACGATGATCAGCTTGGCTATATACTTCGACAACCTGCCCTACACCAAAATCACCTTCGATAGCCTTGACACCAGCTACTAACAAACTTCGACCTTGATGCAACATAGCTTCAACGGCCCCTGCATCCACTTCAACAGTCGCATCAGTCCGAGCATAGAAAGCCATCCACTGTTTTCGTTGATTCATGGCATGTTCATCTGCTAAGAACAAGGTTCCTCGATTAGCCTGACTAACAGCCTGAAGCAAAGCGGTATCTTCTTTAGAAGAACAAATAAATACTGGTACGCCTGACTTGGTTGCAATCTGAGCTGCTTGTAG
This sequence comes from Streptococcus suis, assembly GCF_019794615.1. Taxonomy (GTDB): domain Bacteria; phylum Bacillota; class Bacilli; order Lactobacillales; family Streptococcaceae; genus Streptococcus; species Streptococcus suis_AI. The sequence goes on along the minus strand of NZ_JAIMDU010000021.1, from coordinate 28,984 downwards.
TTTAGTTGTCATGCCTCCTGTCCCATTAGACGAACCAGCCCCTGCAGCCATGGTAAATAGGTCTTCCGTGATTTCTTTAATTTCAGGTAAATGCTCTGCTGTGGGATCACTATTTGGGTTTGCAGTATATAGCCCATCCACATCGGTCAATAAGACCAGGAGATCAGCCTTTAAGAGAGAGGCAACTTGAGCAGACAAGGTATCGTTATCCCCCACCTTAATCTCCTCAATGGCAATGGTGTCATTTTCATTAATAATGGGAATCGCACGTTGTTTAAGTAAGACTTGCAAGGCCTGAGAAGCATTCCGATAACGTCGTGCGTCAGCAAAATCATCTTGCGTTAATAGAATTTGCGCTGATACAATGCCATCTTTCATCAAATTTTGCGTATATTCCTCAATCAAAAGCCCTTGTCCCACTGCAGCAGAAGCCTGTTTCTCTGCAATTTTCGTTGGCCGCTTATCAAAGCCCAATCGTCTAAATCCTGCAGCAATAGAACCTGAGGTTACCAATACGATTTGATAGCCCTTTTGATGGAGTTGAGCCAATTGATTGGTAATGCGAGCTATTTTAATTCGATCCAGACTTCCGTTTTCTTGTGTTAGGGAACTCGTTCCCACCTTAAATACTATTATTTTTTCAGTCATCGTAGCTTCTCTCTCAAACTAATATTTGAAAAATTATACCATAGAATTAAATATTTTTCTATATTGATGAAAAAAAGAGGCTAGACTCATCAGGTCTAGCGCTCTTATTGTTTGTCAAGCCGCAACTCATTCTTCAAAATATTGCTGCAAGGTCCCACAAATTTCTTTTTCATCTATTTTCGTTAGTTGATAATCTTTCTGTAAAAAGGAAAAAATTTGGTGCCCATATCGTTTTGTATAGACCCTGTTATCTAAAACCAATACAATCGATTCTTGAGTTGACTGACGATTGGTCCTTCCAATAGCCTGTTTTAATTTGATCATCATCATTGGCAAGTTATAATCGTAAAAAGGATTCTTCCCTTCATTTCTCAAATGATCATTGATTTTCTGGACAAAACGATCCTTCGGATTTTCAAAAGGTAACCGAGTGATGACTTGAATCAATTGATTATGGCTTGAAAAGTCTACACCCTCCCAAAACATTCCAGTTCCAAGCAAGAGTTGACATTCTCCACGCTCAAATTTTCGCTTTAATGTTATTTCCTGACCATGTTTATGTTGAGCCAAATGAGGAAGATCGTACTGATCTAGTAAATCAGAAACCTGTAACAATAAAGAAATGGAGGTAAATAAAACCAAAATCGGTTTACCCAGCTCTGCCATTTCAACTAAATGACGCGCCAGATAATCAGCGTGTTCGACTTTTGACAATTTAACAATGTCTGGAAGATTCGTTGGAAAAATAATTTCTTGGTTTTCCACTTTTTTGGTTGGCAATAAATCAATTGTAGCCTGTTCAAAGCCCAATAGGTCAGATAGATTTACCTGATTGCTGATAACCAAGGTAGCACTAATACAAAAGATCTTGGACTTCGGTAAAAGACTCGCTACATTTAGCAAGCCATCCTTTGCTCCTCTCAAATAAGCAACACGTTTTTCTTCCAATACCTTTTCTTCCAGCCAAAATGCTTCATAATCATCCAAAAACTGCGCCAATTCACGCAAATCGCTATCCTGTAATTCAGTCAAATTTTGACGAACCTGCGCCAGTTCCTCTTTATGAATTTCTCGGTAACCATTCTGTCGAAAACGAGTCAAAAAATGACTGAGTTCAAACTGACTCGATTCAAATAAGCGCTGTTCCAATATCGAATTAGCCTTGTCCTTTTTGCTTTGCAATAGCTGTAAAGTAACGCCCAACTCTTGTGAATCGGTCGCCAAGTTTTCAGCAGCCAGTAGAAATTTCTGTGCCTCATCAATCACCACGATACGGTGATCCATGAGAGGATCTTGATCCTTGAGATGATGAAGGAAATAGGCATGATTCGTGATAAGCAATCGACATGACTGTGCTTGTTGATTGAGTCTTCTCCAAAAATCCCATTCCCAAAACAAACTCTCGGAATCAATTGTTCCATCATGGCTAATGTCGTCAAAATAAGCCTGATAACGCTGTTTTTGCTTCAACTCATCTAAGTCACCTGTTTGAGTTTCAGTCAGCCAAACCAGTACTTGCATTTTGAATAAATTGATAAGTCGGTTGCTATCCTGTTTTTGCAATGATTTCCAAAATTTATCCAAATCTATAAAATGCTTTGGGGATTTTATAGAGACAATTGGGATTTGAAATATTTCTTGTAATTTACATCCTTCATTTTCTATGATTTGCTCTTGGAGGAGTTTTGTTGGAACAGTCACTAATAATGGCTGATCAGTTTTGGCAAGAAGAGGAAGCAGATAGCCATAAGTCTTCCCTAGTCCTGCTTGTGCCTGAATAAAATGCACATTTTCTTGATCATCCAATCGTTTTTCAACAACTGTTGCAAAAGCTGTTTGGTTTTTCCGTTCATGCAAGCCTAGTAGAGCGATGTTGGTCAAAAAATCTTCGGACAGATGATGAGCCTGCTTTGTTTCAAGTGGTCTTTTAAGTACCAATCCATGAACTACCTCGAAACTTTCTGACAGATTATCTGACAAATATGGAACCATCTCATCAATAACCAATCGACTCTCAAAAAGCAACTGATCAGCTAAGAGCAAGAGATTCTCCACCATGAAAGTGGGTAGACTTTTAATTTTCTCTTGAATTTTGATGAGCAATCGAGCAGTTGCCAGGGCATCAGAAATGGCCGTATGAGCCTGTTCTAAACCCAAATCTAAGTATTCCGCCAAATTCCCCAGACTATATTTATCAAAAGTAGGAAAGAAAAGTTGGGATAACTCAACCGTATCTACCCTTGGAGACAACAAATCATAGCCCTCAAAAAAGAGAGACTCAGCCAACAAGTTTGCATCAAATTTAACATTATGAGCTACAAAAATTGCATCACTGATCAGCTCATAGATTTTCCCAGCAACTTGTCCAAAGTCAGGTGCTATGGCCAACTGCTGGTCCGTAATCCCTGTTAAATTTTTTATATGGTCATCTAATAATTCATAGGGATTAATATCTGTGGAATAGGTCTCTACTATTTCCCTGTTTTCAACGATAACTATCCCGATTTGAATAATTTTTGCATCAATACCAGTCCCCGTAGCTTCCAAATCTACTACTGCGTATCTATTGCTTGTTCTAGTTATATCCATAATGACATTATAGCATATTCCATTTATAGGAAAAAGCTCCAAACAAAATCCATGAAGAATGCCATTTTTTTTGTTACACTAATACCGTCTTTGATTTTGTATAGACTATTATGAATGAAAATTAGGGGAGCGAACATGAAAATCCATAAAACAATCAATCCAGTGGCCGTCCAAAATACCTATTATCTAGAAAGTGATACCCATCTGATTGTAGTAGATCCTGGTAGTGATTGGAACAAGATTCATGATAAGATCGAACAAATTGGAAAACCAATTACTGCAATACTCTTGACCCATACTCATTATGATCATATTATGAGTTTGGACATTCTACGTGAAACCTACCACTTTCCACCTGTCTATGTTGCAGAAAGTGAAGCTAGCTGGCTTTACACACCAGAAATGAACCTATCCGGACTACCTCGTCATGACGATATGGAAAATGTCATTTGCAAACCCGCAGAACAAATCTTTCAGTTTGAAAAAGAATACAAATTTGATGGTTTTCATTTTATAGTTGTTCCCACACCTGGCCATTCGATTGGTGGTGTATCCTTCATCTTCCCTGAAGAGGAATGCGTGATTACAGGTGATGCCCTATTTCGTGAAACCATTGGTCGGACAGACCTTCCTACAAGTAATTTTGAAGACTTGATTTATGGAATCAAAAACAACTTATTTACTCTACCAAATCACTATACTGTCTACCCTGGTCATGGGCAAAATACGACCATAGCCCATGAAAAAAATTTCAACCCATTCTTTAAGCGATAAAAAAATCCTGAGATGCAACTTCTCGGGATTTTTTCTAAATTTATATCTTCAAATAACGGTTCATTGAAATCATTGATCCAAGTGAACCAATAAGAATTCCTATGATAAATAGTGCAGCGATGATAGCTGGAATAAAAATATCTAAACCAATTAAGGATAAATCTTGGCTGGCCAAACTACTATTGACCGAAGTATATACCATATTATACAAGAAGTATACCAAGGCTGATGGAATGATAGCGCCTAATAAACCAACCCATGCCCCTTCCCATAAGAATGGACCACGGATATAACCATTTTTCGCCCCAACTAATCGCATAATTTGAATCTCTCTACTACGAGAAATAATTGTAATACGAATTGTGTTAGAAATTAAGAATATTGCTGTAAACAATAGCAAGGCAGTTGCAGCTAATCCCCATGTACGAACCAAGCCTGCTAATTTAAAAATTCGCTCAGTCTCTACTTCTCCATCACGTACCTCAGTAACACCATCAATCTTCGCTATTTCGGCAGCAACTGATTTTACATACTGAGGTTCTGTTGTATCAATGATGTAGGCATCGTAAAGCGGGTTAGCATCACCTTGGAACAAGTTCCACGTCTCACCTAATGTCTCAGTCAATTTCTTCAACTGATCATCCTTACTGGAATAAGTGACCGTTTCGACATTAGGAAGAGCTGTAATCTGATTATAAACTGCCTTATAATCCGGATTTGCAACTGTTTGTCCCTCATCGTTCACGATTGTTTCAGCTTGATCAGTAGAATTCGCTCGCAAATAAACATTTATCCGTACATTATTCTCTAAGTCAGAAGCAAGCTTTGCTGTATTTAAAATTACCGATGCAAATAATCCAACCATTGTCAATGTAATCGCGACGGAAGAAATTGCGGCAATTGTCATCCAACCATTTCGTTTCAAGCTTTTTAGTGACTCAATAAAGTGCCTAAAAAATCGTCTAATCATCGTATCCATACTCTCCTTTTTCTTCATCACGTACCAATCGGCCATCTTCAATGGCGATAACACGATGGCGGAGGGTATTTACAATCTGACTATTGTGTGTCGCCATAAGGACTGTTGTCCCTTGTAGATTAATACGCTCCAAAAGGTTCATGATTTCCCATGAATTCTCGGGGTCCAAGTTACCTGTCGGCTCATCTGCAATCAGTACCTTAGGATTGTTGACAATTGCGCGTGCAATTGCAATCCGTTGTTGCTCACCACCTGAAAGCTCATTTGGGAATGAACGAATCTTATGTTTCAAGCCAACCAAATCCAATACTTCCATCACACGTTTTTTGATATTACGAGGTTTTTCCCCGATTACTTCCATTGCATAAGCAATATTTTCAAAAACTGTCTTTTTAGGGAGCAATTTATAATCCTGGAAAACAACCCCTACACTACGACGTAATAAAGGGACATCCCTTTTTTTAATCTTGGCCAAGTCAAACTTCCCAACAATCAAACTGCCTTTATCAAGTTTTTCTTCACGGTACAGCAGCTTAATAAAAGTCGATTTCCCTGCACCAGAGGGACCTACAATATAGGCAAATTCGCCAGCCTCAACATTGACCGATACATTACGTAAGGCCGTTGTTCCATTACCATATTTCTTGGTAACGTCTTTCATTTCAATAATTCTCATAGGATTTTCTGTCTCAGACAGTCCTTTCTTTAGATTTGAGAACCAGTATTCACTGTTCAGCACTTCTATCTAAGTCTAGTTTTCAGCTACTCATCGTTAGTTTTTTTCAAAATACAGTCCGTATTCTCTCAAAAACTTCCTTGATGAGCGAAAAACAATCTCTTATATACAAACACTTCACTTGTAAATACAGCTTCTTAGCTAATTCGCCACTTTAAATATGCATCTATAAAACCGTCCAAATCTCCGTCCATCACCTTATCAACTTGAGCCACTTCGTAACCAGTACGGTGATCTTTCACCATTGTATAGGGGGTAAAGACATATGAACGAATCTGACTTCCCCAAGTAATCTCTTTCTTATCACCCTTGAGGGAATCCACTTCTGCAGCCTTCTTCTCCTGCTCCAATTGATACAATTTAGCTTGTAAAAGTTTCATTGCGCGGTCTCGGTTCCCATATTGGGTACGGTCCACAGTTGACTGTGTGACAATACCTGTTGGAATGTGAGTTAATCGAACACCTGTTGAAACCTTATTGACGTTCTGACCACCAGCACCTCCTGACCGGAAGGTATCCATTTTCACTTCATCATCTCTGATTTCAATTTCAATGGTATCGTCCAATTCAGGCATTACCTCCACAGATGTAAAGGAAGTGTGCCGACGCTTAGCTGAGTCAAAAGGTGAGATGCGCACCAAACGATGAACACCCATTTCTGACTTCAGCAAACCATAGGCGTTTGGACCAGTAAAGCTTAGAGTCACAGACTTAATACCTGCTTCATCACCAGCTTGATAATCCAATGTTTCTACGGTAAACCCTTTGGCATTTCCATAACGCTGATACATTCGCAGGAGCATTTCTCCCCAGTCTTGTGCCTCGGTACCTCCAGAACCTGGGTGGATTTCCAAGATAGCATTATTGTGGTCATAAGGTTCCGACAAGAGCAAGGTCATCTCGTAGGCAGTCATGGCTTTGTCCAATTCTGCCAACTTCTCAACCAGTTCATCCCGAACAGACTCATCTTCTGCTAGAAAATCTAGCAAAATTTCGGATTCATCATATAAATCCAACATCTGATGGAAATTTCCATAGGTATTTTTTAATTCATTCAACTCCTGAGACGTCTTTTGTGCAGCCAAATTATCATTCCAGAAATCTGGCTCCGTCATCTTGTTCTCAAGAATGGCAATCTCTTCTTCCAGACCTTCTAAGTCAAAGAGACCCCCTAAAAGAAGTTAATTTTTTGCCAAGTTCTTCAATCTTTTGGCGAATTTCTGCTGTATCCATATACACCTCATTTTGATTCATAATTTTTATTATATCACATTTGCAAGTCCTTGACCATGTTGAGAAAGGCCGTTTGCTCTGCTATGACATCATCATTGTCTGATGAAATACCTGCGATAAAGTCTACCATCTCATCATTGGGCTGTTTGACCAATTGCCCCAAGGCCCAGATAGCCGTCGCCATGTGGATTGGATTTTGCTTCTTATCAATAATTTCTAGGAGTTTGGGAATGGCAGAGCGATCATTACTATTGGCCAAGGCTATGATGGCATTGCGCTGGAGAATATTTTTCCCTCGCCAAGAACCAGCAATCATGCCAAATTTTTCCTTAAATTGCCCATTTGACAAATCCAAGAAGGGAATCAGCTCAGGCTCAGCCAAATCAGGGTCGATTTCTACAACAGGTGGACTTGAAATTCCCTTGTTGTAAGGACAACAAATCTGGCAAATATCACAACCATAGATGACCGTCTTGATTTTCTTACGAAACTCCAAGTCCATCATGCCCTTATCTTGGGTCTGAAAGGACAGACAGCGACGGGCATTCATGGTCGTGTCACCTAATAGACAAGACGTCGGACAGGCTGCAACACAGCGATTGCAATCACCACAATCGTAATCTACTGGTTGATCTGGTTCGATGTCCAAGTTGGTCACTAATTCTCCTAGAAACATATAGGAACCAAATTCTTTAGAAATGACTAGCCCATTCTTCCCGATAAAGCCAATACCGGCCCGACGAGCGACGGCTGTATCCACTAAAGCTCCCGTATCCACCATGGCCTTATATTCCAAGCCATCCGTCAGTTTCTCAATTCCCCGTGCCAAACGCTCCATCTTATCTTGCAAGATATAGTGGTAATCAAGTCCCCATGAACTAGGGGTAATCTTTCCACGTTTGTATTGAGTTTTCTGGGGCTTGGTAGGCAGATGGCGTGGATAAGCAACGGCTATAGAAATAATCGTCTTTGCAGACTCCAAAGAAAGTTTAGGACGTATCCTTTCTTCAATGTTCTTATGTTCAAATCCCGACGAACGCCCCTCTTCCTGACTAGCACGAAGTGATTTCTCCAAATAAGCAAAATCATCTGCAGTCGTAAAACCAATCTTCGAGATTCCGATTTCCTGGGATAATTTAATAATCTCTTCTTTTATATTCATTATCTTCATTTTAGCAAAAGAAGGATCTATTTGGCAAGACTTACATTGCTAAATAAGTTATTAATATAACAAAAAATGTTCCTGCCAAACAAAGGATGTTTACACGTGTATACGCTTTTTCTCTCCAAATGCTTGTCAATACATACATAATATTAATCCCTATAGCGCCACCAAATCCATTAGCTAATAAATCAGTAATGTCAGCAATTCCCAATAAAAAAACATACTGCCACACTTCAAACACAAGACTAACCAATAAGATAATACCTAGATTTGTAACCCAAGACGCCTTTCTAAAGAGCATCTCCATATACATACCAAATGGAATGAAACTGATTACATTGAATAGTATTTCTGGATAATTTAATACACCATTATAAACGGCAGTGCCTGCTAATGGGATGAGGTTCATACTTCCACTTTCATAACGACCATACAAAACGGATAGGTCCATTTTGTAAACAATCACCCACGTAAGCAAAAGGAGGTAGGTAATAAATAAAATTAGACTTATCTTTTTATCTTTCATAGCGGACCTCCTCACTGACATATTTTATCATTATACCATAAAAGTAAGCTTAAAAAATGTCACTTCTATGACAAAGCACAAGACTTGTTACAATACCTTTACAGCTGCATACATAAGCAAAAAGGAAAGCTTCTTAAAACTCTCCTTTCAATTCAATTATGAAAAAGTCTTATTGTTGTACTGAAAAGTCTTATATTGATGGATTTGCAACATCAAACGCTCAAAGTTTGCTTCCTTACAAGCTCGCATTATCAAGAAGCAATCAATAAATTTCCACAAGTACACACCAATAAAAAATAAGAAACCTATCAAAATAAATAGGGTTACAAACGAAAAGATAAATGCGATTAATTTTGCAAAACCCAGTTCCTTATTTCCAGCATAAAACCGATCCACTCCAAATTCACCGAAAAAAATAGCTAAAATAAGAGCAACTAGAGGCTGACGCATTTCAACCATCATAAGAGCATTTAAGGCTCCTTCGTCCAAATCTTCCAACTCCTGTTGAAGAATCAGTAACTTATCTGAAGGTAAATAACTACTTTTACTAAAAACATACTGCTGAAGAACATTCATATACTTTCTCACCTCAAAAAAATTATAGCAGTTTCTTTCTTCTCAAGCAAGCATGAAAAGGACAACCAGTCCAGAATACGTTTGCTTGTTTTTTTCTGTTTTGCTATAATGAAACTAGATTACGAGGAGGTTCTTATGAGAGTTATCATTCATTATCCAAAATCCAACAAACAACTATCCTCCCAAAAACTTCCACTTCTGGTAGATGGAAAAATTGCTGGGTCAGTTACTCAAGGTAAAATTCTAAGCTTACCAATTACACAATCATCTGTTACACTATGCGTTCGAGGGGATAAAAAATCAAGCATTCAAGTTAAAGACGGCGATAGGATCCAAATAATATAGTCGAATGAATTAGCTTTCAGACAAGGAACTGAGACGCAGGCTGTACTGAAGTACGGCAAGGCGAAAGTGACGATGTATCAAAGCTAATTCAAATGACTATGGAAAACAGCAGATACTTCACTCTCCACTATATGAGTCTGGCTATCCTGCCAATTGTCATCTTTTTCCAATTTTCTACGATGATAAAGATAATCCTACTTGTTACATCTCTAATCTTTACATTTTTGGGACAAGAAATCTTCCCAAAATACGTTATCAGTACAGAAAAAAGCTCAGACCACAAAATCTGAGCTTTTTCAAATGATATAGTCTTCAGTTTGCTTTTAGTACAAGGCAACGAGTCGCAGGCTGTACTGAAGTACGGCAAGGCGAGTTAACGAAGTAATAAAAGATAAACTGAATAACTATATTAGATAGCTTTTTCATCCAATCCCATCTTACGTTGAACAAATTTAACAATCTCTACAATAACAATCATAAGGCCTGAACCAATGATTGCTACTAGCCATTGTGTCATACTTAGGTGTGTCACATGGAAGAATGTATTAAATCCTGGAATGACAATCGTTGCCATCAGTAGCAAGAAGGCTGCCACAATAGACCAGTTAAAGAGTCTGTTTTTAAATGGACCAACTGTGAAGATTGATTGATACACCGATTTCACGTTAAATGCATGCACCAATTGAATCAAACCAAGAGTCAAGTAAGACATTGTCAACGCATCTGCATGTATTTCTTCATAAGTGCTATGTTCAGGGAAAAGAAGCGCAAAACCATATACACCTAAAACTAACGCAGTTTGAAGAATACCTTGGTAAATAATTGAACTCATAACACCGCCTGAGAAGAAACTTGAGTTCCGTCCGCGAGGCTTATGTTGCATCACACCAGGTTCAGCTGGTTCAACACCAAGGGCAATAGCAGGAAGAGTATCCGTTACCAAGTTAATCCATAACAGGTGAACTGGATCAAGTACATCCCAACCAAAGAGAGTTGCAAGGAAAATACACAATACTTCTGCAGTATTTGCTGACAAAAGGTACTGAATTGTCTTTTGAATATTTGAGAAGACCTTACGTCCTTCTTCAACCGCTACGATGATAGTAGCAAAGTTGTCATCTGCAAGGACCATATCAGATGCACCTTTAGAAACTTCCGTACCTGTGATACCCATCCCAATACCGATATCAGCAGTCTTAAGAGATGGCGCATCGTTAACACCGTCACCAGTCATGGCAACAACCTTACCATCATTTTGCCAAGCCTTAACAATACGAACCTTGTGTTCTGGGGAAACACGAGCATAAACTGAATATTGTTTGAAAACTTTTTGGAATTCTTCATCAGTCAACTCATTGAGCTCAGCACCTGTGAATACATGGTCTTCAGTGTCATTTGGATCAATAATACCAAGACGTTTCGCAATTGCTTCAGCAGTATCTTGGTGGTCACCAGTAATCATGATTGGACGGATGCCAGCTTCCTTAGCAACACGAACTGCTTCAGCTGCTTCAGGACGCTCAGGGTCAATCATACCAACCAAGCCTGAGAAGATAAGATCATTTTCAACAATGTCTGATTCCATAGTAGGCACAGCATCTACATACTTGTAAGCCATCATCAAGACACGAAGTGCTTGTTTGGCCAATTCCTTGTTAGTAGCAAGAATAACCTTTTTATCTGCATCTGTAATCGGACGGATTGTTCCATTTTCTTCGATTTGCGTTACACGTTTCAACAACTGGTCTGGAGCACCTTTAACAGCTACGAAGTAGTTTCCAGCAGCTTGTTGGTGAACGGTTGACATCAATTTACGTGTTGAGTCAAATGGCAATTCAGCCACACGAGGTTCAGATACCAAGACCTCACGAACGTCAAAGTTTTGGTCCAAACCAAATTGAACAAGTGCTGTTTCAGTTGGATCACCAATCAATTTGCCTGTTGGGTCAACTTTTGTATCGTTGGCAAAGTTCATAACACGAAGCGTTGTATTGCTTGCATCCAAAGCTTCTTTAGCATCAATCAATTGACCGTTTGTATAGACTTTCTCAACAGTCATTTGGTTCATAGTCAATGTACCAGTCTTATCTGATGCAATGATTTCAGTTGAACCAAGAGTCTCAACTGCTGGTAATTTACGAATGATAGAGTTTCGTTTAGCCAATACTTGAGTACCAAGTGAAAGGACAACTGTTACAATGGCAGGCAAACCTTCAGGAATGGCTGCAACCGCAAGGGCAACAGATGTCATAAGGGCTGGCAAGATTCCTTCACCACGAACAAAAACTGAAACAGCCATTGTAATGGCAGCAATTGCGAGAACGGCATAGGTCAATACCTTGGACAATTGGTTCAGATTTTGTTTCAATGGTGTGTCTGTTTCATCAGCGTTAGCCAGCATTCCGGCGATGTGACCAACTTCAGTATACATACCAGTATTGGTTACAACACCCAAACCACGACCATAGGTAACGTTTGAGTTTTGGTAGGCCATATTAACACGGTCACCGATCGGTGCATCTTCTGCTAAAACTGCTGATAAATCTTTATCAACCGGTACAGATTCACCTGTAAGAGCTGCCTCTTCAATTTTGAGGGAGTTAGCTTCCAACAAACGCATATCAGCTGGGACAACATCACCTGCTTCAAGCAAAACGATGTCCCCTGGTACTAAGTCTTTAGAATCCACTTCGACTACATGGTTGTCACGAAGGGCACGCGCCACTGGACTTGACATGTTTTTCAACGCTTCAATAGCCGCCTCTGCTTGACCTTCTTGATAAACACCAAAAGCAGCGTTCAAAATAACTACGGCCAAGATGATGATGGCATCCGTCAAACCGTGAGAACCTTCTGTAATCACCGTCAAGATCGCTGCAGCAATCAAAATAATAATCATCAAGTCTTTGAACTGATCTAAGAATTTAGCTAGAAGGGTACGCTTTTCACCCTCTTCCAATTCGTTACGACCATAGTCTGTTAGACGTTTGCTTGCCTCATCGCTAGACAAACCGTCTAAAGAAGACCCCATGCTTGACAATACTTGCTCTTCGCTCTGTGTATAAAACAAATCGCGTTTTTGTTCTTTTGACAATTTCCTTCTCCTTTTCGGTCCCTTTTTTACTAACAAATAAAAAAGAGACCTGTCTTATTAAAACAAGTCTCGCTATTTAATATATTGCCGGAAACAAGTCGGATTGACGACAATATCACGGATGAATCCGCTAGCTACTCCCTCGATTTGATTTCTATTATACCAAAAATCCTCAGGAATTCAAGAAATATTTTCTTGAAAAAATAGAATCATATGACAATTTGTCCCGACTTATTTCCATGAAATCGCCATATCATAGGAAGCAAACCGCTGTTGATTTTCCAATCCCATTAAATCATATTGCAGATGTAAGTATTGTTCCGAGCGATTCAGCTGATAATTTTTAGTATTGGTTACAAAATGCTGAATCCCCATCGGTGTGGGAATGGTCACAATAGCCTCTTTGTTAGAAATAAATCGCATGATAGACTTGGGAGTTGAAAACCGTGTCATGACAAGTTCCTCGTCATCACATTTGATAACAACTTTTTCTGCCTCGTCATTTACGAAAACTAGATAAAGATGCCCATCTTTTTCCTTAACCTCTACTTGAAATCGCTGATCAATGATTTCAACTTGTCCATCTAAATCAATTTTATTTTGTAATCGAATATGCATGTGTTCCTCCTACTCTTTATTTATTCTTGGAACAAAGGACGAGCGCAATAATGTAAATCCAGTATAGGAAGCAATGAAAACTACCAAAATTTTCAAATGGTTTATATCTAAATTTGACAAGAAAAAGGCTGCTGTCAGAACACCTAATACCCCACCGACGATAATCCCAGGTACACCAGGCCAGTTGACTCGACCAGATTGGATAAACTGCTTGGCACCGGCTGTCATAATCATAGCAGCATTAAGCATCATGACTGGAAGTGCAACAGCAGGACTGATTCCCATCAATGAGAAGAAGATTAATTCCGGTGCATAGTTCCCAAGTCCCATACTCATCAACATCCCTACCACGAAGTCAAAGAGCATTCCAAGTGCTAATTTCCACCCAGTTAAGCCCCTCACTTCGTTTGTAAGGTCCGCACCAGGATTGGTTACCATACGATAGACCATAAAACCTGCCGCAATCAAAAGTAAAATCCCCAAAATCCGTTGCACCTTCTGAGTATTCCAATTCTGAGTAACCTTTGCCCCAACAAACGCCCCAGTAAAAGCTGCCACTGCCATTGCGATAAGCGTCACAATGTCAACCTCGACAATTGTTATAAAAAGTAAGGCTTCTACTAAGACTGGGATGATATGAGCTGTTGTCATCGTGGCTGGAATTCTTCGGTCATCCTCCACCAACTTTGTTAGCTTAAACATGGTTGTGGTCGTCGCAAATGTACCAATCCCCAAGGTGTCTAGCAGATCTGTGACATACCCAATGCCAAAACCTGTCCAAAATTTTTCAGTCAGAGAAATCTTATGTTTTTTTGCATAAGATAAAATGGTATAGAGCATCCAAATTATCAAACCGATAATAAGTATTTGTATGGCCCTTAATATAAATAGATGATTCATTTCTCCATTATACTGAAAAAAGAAGACTTGGTACATAACAATATCCTTGTGTTTTAGAAAAATAAGGAAAATATTAGCTTTTTTTGCTATAATGAAAGTATGATTGAAAAAGTATTTCGTGACCCCGTTCACAACTATGTTCACGTAGAGCAAGAACTTATTTACCATCTGATTAATACAAAAGAATTTCAACGACTACGACGCATCAAGCAGTTAGGAACAACTTCCTATACCTTCCATGGTGGTGAGCATAGTCGCTTTTCGCATTGTCTCGGTGCCTATGAAATTGCCAGAAGAATCACTCAAAAATTTGAAGATAAATACGCAGATACTTGGGATTCAAATGAATCACTTTTGACCATGGTCGCGGCTCTATTACATGACGTCGGTCATGGTGCTTATTCTCATACCTTTGAGCGCCTATTTGATACCGACCATGAGGAAATGACGTGCGCTATCATAACTAGCCCTGAGACTGAAATCAATGCATTACTGAAGCAAGTATCCCCTGATTTTCCAGAAAAAGTAGCCAGTGTGATTAACCATACTTACCCAAATAAACAGGTCGTTCAATTGATTTCTAGCCAAATTGACGTTGACCGCATGGATTATCTGCTACGAGATTCCTATTTTACAGGTGCCAGCTACGGTGAATTTGACCTGACTAGAATATTGCGTGTTATACGTCCTACTGAAAATGGCATTGCCTTTAAAGAATCTGGTATGCATGCGGTTGAGGATTACGTACTCAGTCGATATCAAATGTATATGCAAGTCTATTTCCATCCAGCTAGCCGCTCAATGGAGGTTTTGTTACAAAACTTACTCAATCGGGCAAAACTTCTGTATACTAGTGAGCAAGACTTCTTTGCGCGCACTTCCCCTCGCCTCTTGCCATTCTTTGAACATCATATTCGTCTAACAGACTATCTCGCACTTGATGATGGTGTGATGAACACCTATTTTCAATCTTGGATAGATGGCCCTGACCGGATTTTATCTGATTTAGCACAACGTTATATCAATCGAAAGGTATTTAAATCTATTACATTTAAGAGCAATCAAGAAAATCAGTTGGATATTCTACGAAGTATTGTCGCTGAAGTAGGTTTTGATCCAGAATACTATACCGCAATCCACCATAATTTTGATTTGCCTTATGATATTTACAGACCAAATGCCGAAAAGAAACGAACACAAATTGAAATCTATCGTAAAGACGAAAGTTTGGTAGAGCTTTCTACTCTATCACCAATTGTCCACTCCCTATCTGGAACTATCCATGGCGACAGCCGATTTTATTTCCCGAAAGAAATGTTAGTGGACACAGGTATATTTGCCGAACAAAATGCTACTTTCCTTAGCTATATACATAATGATCATTTTAACATAGGAGACCTTTCTTCATGAGTATTAAACTTGTTGCTATCGATATTGATGGTACCCTTTTAAATAGCCAACACCAAATTACGACCGAAGTGCATGCAGCCATTCAAGAGGCCAAAAAAGCGGGTGTAAAAATTGTTATTGCTACAGGCCGCCCTATTTCTGGAGTCCGTGCCATCTTGGAAGAGCTCAACTTAACAGACGCTGGTGACTATGTCATTACCTTTAATGGGGGACTGGTACAGGATGCCGCGACTGGTGAAGATATTGTAAAAGATACACTGAGCTATGATGACTATTTAGATATTGAATTGGTTGCTCGTAAATTTAACCTTCCCATGCATGCAAGTACGAAAGAGGGAATCTATACGGCCAACCGCAATATCGGAAAATACACTATCTACGAATCAACACTTGTAAGTGCTCCTATTTTCTACCGCACTCCTGAAGAAATGGTTGGTAAAGAGATTATCAAGACAATGATGGTAGACGAACCTGAAATACTTGATGCAGCTATCCCACTACTTCCAACTAGTTTAACAGAGAAGTACAATGTCGCTAAATCAGCACCATTTTACTTAGAAATCACACCAAAAACGGTCAATAAAGGCCAAGCAATCATACATTTAGCAGAAAAACTTGGTCTAACAATGGATCAAACGATGGCTATTGGTGATCAAGAAAATGATCGCCCAATGTTGGAGGTTGTTGGAAATCCAGTAGTCATGGAAAATGGAAATCCTGAACTGAAGAAAATCGCCAAGTATATCACCAAGTCAAACGATGAAGACGGTGTCGCATATGCATTAAAAGAATGGGTTCTAAAATAGTCTTGACTCTCATCTCTTTATCTCATAAATTAGAATTTTAAAAGGACTTAGATTTTGAAATCTAAAGTCCTTTTTCATATATTAGAAGTTCAACAAAGCCAAGAAGCTTTCTGCTTCGAGTGATGCACCACCTACAAGGGCACCGTCAACATCTGGACAAGCCATGTACTCAGCAACATTTTCAGGTTTTACTGAACCGCCGTATTGAACACGTACTTTGTCAGCAACTTCTTGACCAAAGTCAGCTGCAACAACATCGCGAACTGCTTTACACATTGTTTGCGCATCATCTTGAGTAGCTGATTTACCAGTACCGATTGCCCAGATTGGTTCGTAAGCAATTACCAATGAAGCGACTTGCTCAGCTGACAAACCTTTCAAAGCTGCAGAAACTTGAGCTCCTACGAATTCAACTGCTTTACCAGCTTCGTAAGTTTCAAGAGATTCACCACAACAGATGATTGGAGTCAATCCATTACGGAAAATTGCATGGGCTTTCTTGTTAATATCTTCGTCTGTTTCATGGAAGTAATCACGACGTTCAGAGTGACCGATAACAACATAGTTAACGCCCATTTCAGCCAATACTTTTGGAGAAGTTTCACCAGTGAAGGCACCTGCATCTTCAAAGTAGCAGTTTTGAGCAGCAACTTTCAATTCAGAATCTTTAGCGAACCACAAGAGAGCGTTCAAATCCACAGCAGGAGCTGCGATAGCTGCTTCAATTTTATCGCCTGCAGGCAATTTTCCTGCAATCGCCTCAACGAAAGCTTGTGCTTCTTGAGGGTTTTTATTCATTTTCCAGTTACCGGCAATGATTGGTTTACGTGACATTTCACATACCTCTTCTTTTTTATTTTACAAGGTCCATTATAGCATAAACTCAGCGAAGATTAAAGAATTTCTGTGTATTTTATGAATACTTACAGAAAAACTCTCTACCACCTGGTAGAGAGTTACAATTTTTGTTGTCTGACAAATAATTGTTATATCTGGGAACTCAATCGAATTAAGCTTCGATTTCTGTAACCATACCTGAACCAACAGTACGTCCACCTTCACGGATAGAGAAAGTAGTACCTTGTTCAACGGCGATTGGGTGGATCAATTCAACGTCGATAGTAACGTTATCACCAGGCATTACCATTTCAGTACCTTCTGGCAATTTGATTGAACCAGTTACGTCAGTTGTACGGAAGTAGAACTGTGGACGGTAGTTGTCGAAGAATGGAGTGTGACGTCCACCTTCTTCTTTAGTAAGGATGTAAACTTCACCTTTAAATTTAGTGTGTGGGTTGATTGAACCTGGTTTAGAGATAACTTGACCACGTTCGATTTCATCACGTTGTACACCACGAAGAAGCACACCAACGTTATCGCCGGCAAGACCTTCGTCAAGTTGTTTACGGAACATTTCAACACCAGTAACAACTGCTTTAGATTTTTCTTCTTGAAGACCAACGATTTCGATTTCGTCGTTAACACGAACTGTACCACGGTCGATACGTCCTGATGCTACAGTACCACGACCAGTGATTGAGAATACGTCTTCGACTGGAAGCAACAATGGTTTGTCAGTGTCGCGTTCTGGTTCTGGAATGTACTCATCAACAGTGTTCATCAATTCCATAACGATGTCTTCGTACTTAGTGTCACCTTCAAGGGCTTTAAGAGCTGAACCTTGGATAACTGGAAGATCATCACCTGGGAAATCGTATTCTGAAAGAAGGTCACGGATTTCCATTTCAACCAATTCAAGCAATTCTTCATCGTCTACCAAGTCAACTTTGTTCATGAAGACGATAAGGTGTTTAACACCAACCTGACGTGAAAGAAGGATGTGCTCACGAGTTTGTGGCATTGGACCGTCAGTTGAAGCTACTACAAGGATCGCACCGTCCATTTGGGCAGCACCAGTGATCATGTTTTTAACGTAGTCCGCGTGTCCTGGAGCGTCGATGTGAGCATAGTGACGTTTTTCAGTTTCGTACTCAACGTGTGCAGTGTTGATAGTGATACCGCGTTCACGTTCTTCTGGAGCAGCATCGATAGACGCATAGTCTTTAGGTTGGTTAACTGATGAAGGCAAGCGACGTGCCAATACAGTTGTGATAGCTGCAGTCAAAGTAGTTTTACCGTGGTCAACGTGTCCAATTGTACCAATGTTAACGTGGGGTTTACTACGATCGTATTTTTCTTTTGCCATTTTGGTAAAAGCCTCCAATAAAATATATTTTATAGATAGACAGTAGGCAATACGGTCTAACTTTACCTTACTATTCTATCAAATTGTAGCAGAATTGCAAGCATTTTCTATCGTTTTTTAATTTATACCCCTTCTACAAGGGCTACTCCCCCCGCTTGTAACACTTTTTTTAGTCCAGTTCCCTCTATACCATTGGCTAAAATGACTTGCTGAGCTCCTGACAGGGGCACTGACTTTTCCCCTTGATTGAAATAGAGCGTGAGTGACTGATTGCCAACCTTATATGTCATGAGAAGTAACTGTTCTTCCGTAGACTGAAGTGAGAATGTTCCCGTCAAAATAAGATGTTGATAAGACTTCCGTAGGTGAATCAATTCTTTCACAAATGCTTGTAACTCTTTGTCCTGTTCTTCTTCATTCCAAGGCATAACCCTACGACAATCTGGATCTTCTCCACCAATCATTCCAACTTCAGTTCCATAATAGATGCAAGGGCTTCCTACTTGAAAGAACAGAGCAACCAAGGCTGATTTTACTGCATCCGTATTTCCATTAGCTGTCGTCAAAATGCGTTCTGTATCATGTGAATCCAAAAGATTAAATAATACTTCTCTTGACTGTTGACGATAGGTGAACCGCTGACTATTTAAGGAAGCGATGAATTCATCACATGTTTGTTCTCCCTTGAGGAAGAATGTTTTTATTGCGTTGGCAAGCGGATAATTCATTACGGAATGGTGCTCGTCTCCAACCAGCCATGATTGAGCACTATGCCAAATTTCTCCTAGGATGAACAAATCGGGTTTGACAGACAGAACTGTCTTACGGAATTCTTTCCAAAATTGATGATCAATCTCATTAGCTACATCCAAGCGCCAGGCATCGATGTCACATTCCTCAATCCAATACCGGGCAACACCCAAAAGATAATTCCTCACTTCGGGGTTTGATGTATTTAGTTTGGGCATTTTCCCTTGAAAAGCAAAGGTCTCATAATGCAGATTTTCTTTACCATCATGAACTTCAACCAACGGAAACCGTTCAATGTGAAACCAATCTCGATAAACTGATTGCTCTCCATTTTTTAGAACATCCTGCCACTGCTTAGATTGATAACCAATATGATTAAATACAGCATCTAACATGACCTTAATGCCACGCTTATGAGCTTCCTTAATCAGCTCCTTCAAGTCGTCTGTAGTACCAAATTGAGGATCAATTTGATAGTAGTCACTCGTATCGTACTTATGATTGCTCGGCGCTTTAAATATAGGACAAAGATACAAACCTGTGATGCCCAAGTCTTGTAGATAGTCTAAATGTTCAGTAATTCCTGCTAAATCACCACCAAAAAAATCACTTGTTGTTGGAGCCAAGTCTGGATTCCAATCTCTATACTCCTGTTTATCAGTCTTTTTCTTTCCTCTAGCGAACCGTTCAGGAAAAATCTGATACCAAATTGTTTCCGAAACCCAACTTGGTACTTGGCATCGATCAGCTTCATGCAAGTAAGGCAACTTGAAACCGTTCATAAATTGACTAATGTTATTACTTGTAGCATCCAGTGGACCAACATCTCCAAATAGAATCTGTTGGCCATCATACCCCATCAATTCAAACAAGTACTGCAATCTGGCAAAGTCAGCTCCGACTTCCACCTGCCAATAATCAAATAGATGATCACTAGCTACAATTTCCATTTCTGTTTGGTACTGATAGCCTTGTTGGTAAAAAATAAAGGGGTCTCCGTGGTGTACACGTATTGACTGTACATTATTCCTTTTGGTTCTAAAACGAAGATGAACCACATTTTTCTTATATAAATATGCATACTCTGAATCAGGACGATGAAAAAGAGCTGTCAATTCTATCATGATTGCTACCTCCTAGCCTACCCATTTTAACATTCTTCCAATGTCTATGCAAACGTTTTCTCTCTGCGTAAAAATCGCTGAATATCGAAAAAGCTGGCAGTTACCAGCTTTATTCAATATCCAAATGATAATAGGGTTGCATCGGCAAGCTTGCCCCGATGCTAAATGCAAATATCCAGTCCTTGCCTTCTAGTTGTGCAAAATCCTCTGCCCGACCAGTCAAAATAACACCCGCGAACTCTAATTTATCAATCTCTTCCTGCTTGGTGAAGTCTGTATCACCGAATTTGTCAAGAAAGGTTTTGATGTCTGTTGATAAATCGTAGTCCCCCCAAGAATCTTGAAATTCTTTGGAAAGCTCTTTCATCGGTGTGAGGGCATTGTAATTGCGTTCTTCCTCTGGTAATTCGGAATCTTGTTCTGGAGTAAAAGCCTTCAACCCATCTGGTTGCATCCCAAACAATTGATCCAATCGAAAGTCTGTTGTATCCCGTTTTGACTGCGTCCCAATCCATAGCCAATTTTTCTTGAGACCTGTCGGCAACATATTTTTCAACTCTGCGTAAGAATAAGGCTTATCAAAAGTAATCGCCACTTCTACCAATTGATTTGGCATTTCTTTTAGTAGGCTGACTTCATTAGTAGGAGATTGTGACTGTTTATGTCCTTTGACATTAAATAAGGAAGGAATTTTGGTCCATGTTTGGCGGTCGTAGGCTGTATCTCCCTTATAAGAAATACCATCTTGGGCGAAGTCCCAGTATGTCCCCATCCAATCGTAGGGATGGTCGTAGCTTCCAAAAGCAACTGGAATTCCAGCAAGGTCCTTCGAGCGATCTGCGTGAACTATCCCTGTAAAGAGTCCCGTAGCCCGATAATAGTAAGTGTTATACTCAATATTTGGATAGGCAACTTTCGAGATCAACTCATGGTAATTGTAGATTCGTTCTGCATTATTTGCAGTTAATATCTGCAAGGTTTTCAGCGTTGCACCAACAATCAGCAATAGTCCTACAATAGACAGGCCAACCGTCTTAAAGAACTGTTTCCTCTTACTCTTCTTTGTTGCAATTTCAAAAGTCTTCATAATGATACTCCTTTTCGTTTAATAATTTAGCTAACTGTTTCCGTCCTCTGTAAAGATTGACCTTGACCAAACTTTGGCTCATCCCTAAAATCTCTGCAATTTCCTTTACTGACAATTCTTGGAAATAATAGAGGTCCAACACCACCTGGAATTTTGCTGGCAATTCCTCCACAGCTAGATACAGTGGTTCATAAGAATGATCGTCAAATTTGACATAGGCATCCTGTCGGAAGAAATCCTTTTGCAAGATTTCATGATAGCGTTTGTCACGTCTGTACTTGTCAATATATGCACGGACTGCTGAACGATACAGCCAAGCTCGCATCTTTTCAAAAGGAAGGACAATATCTGATTCTAGAATTTTTACAAGCACATCTTGGGCAATATCCTGGCTGTCCGCACGTGTTGCCCCTGATTTTTGCAGATAAAAGGAAATCTCCTCTGCAATGCCGACAACTTCTTTTTCATATTCATCTAGCTTGATGATCATCTCCTCCTTTCACTTATATAACGAATATCATCCGAAATGGTTACACACTTCCATATTTTATTATACATTTTTAGAGCAGTAAAAAACAACCTCCGAAGAAGTTGTTTTTCAATCCGTTAACATTAACCTGAATTACGAAGTCCTGTTGCGACACCGTTAATCGTAATATGGATGAGACTCTCTTGCTCCTTACTAAGCTCTCCACGACGGAGACGGTGAATCAATTCAATCTGAATATAATTCAACACATTGAAGTATGGCATACGATAGTCAAGACTGGCTTTAAGGAAAGGCAACTCTGCCAATAGTTCCTCATTTTGTTCAATAGATAGAATCATATTCTTGGTCAATTGCCATTCATCTAAAATGGTGTGGAAAATACTTCGCACTTCATCGCTTTCACACATTTTGGCATATTCAAAAGCGATATTCATATTAGATTTTGACAGTACCATATCAACATTCGATAAGAGCGAACGGAAGAAAGGCCATGTTTCATACATTTTTTGTAATTTTGCCAAATTATTTGGGTCTTTATCCACAAAGCGTTTGAAACTAGAACCAACACCATACCATCCTGGCAACATTACACGGTTTTGAGACCATGAGAATACCCAAGGAATCGCACGGAGACCACCTATTTCAGTAATTGTCTTACGCGCCGCTGGACGAGAACCAATATTTAAACTAGAGACTTCTCGAATCGGACTGGCCGCAAAGAAATAATCATAAAAATGCGGATTATTGAAAACAAGGTCACGATAGATTGTGTAACTTTCAGAAACAATTTCATCCATTGTTTCACGATAGTTACCAATCTCATTTGGATCAGTAATCATTTGAGTTACCATACGATCCAAGGTTGCTGACACCAACATTTCTAGGTTATAGTAAGCTGCATCCTTATTTCCGTATTTATTACCAATGACTTCCCCTTGTTCAGTCAAACGAATCCGGTCTTTAATGGAACCGAATGGTTGAGAAGTAATCGCATCATATGATGGACCACCACCACGTCCAACTGTACCACCACGTCCATGGAAGAACGTAATCTTGATTCCATTTTCTTGACCAATTTTCGTCAGTTCATTTTGAGCCTTGTATAAGGTCCAACCAGAAGAAAGGTAACCACCATCTTTATTTGAATCAGAATAACCCAACATAATTTCTTGATAGTGTTTATTGCCTGCAATCCAGCGTTTTGCCAAGTCCAATTGCAAGTACTGGCGCATGGTATCTGACGCATTATCTAAGTCTTCAATTGTTTCAAAAAGTGGAACAATCTGAACACGCGCCTTATCTGAATCAACCAATCCAACTTCTTTCAATAAGACAGCTAATTCCAATAAATCAGACACGCTTTCTGAGTGTGAAATAATATGTTGTTTGATAACTTCTTCACCCAGCTTATCCTTTAACTCCCTAGCTGTAGAGAAAATAGCCAATTCCTTCTCTAATTGCTCGGATTTTGGAACATAGGTTGCCGAGAGAATACGTGGATCTGTTTCTAGTTGTTTTAATAGGACATGACATTTTGCCTCTTCAGATAGACTAGAATAATCTTCAACGATACGTGCAGATGCAAGTAATTCAGCAACACAAGCTTCATGGATAGAAGAATCTTGGCGCATATCAATTGTAGCTAAATAGAAACCAAACGCCTCTATCGCCTCCAATAATTCAGCCAAATCACCTTTGATTAATGCAGCAGACTTGTTGTCAATTAATGATTGTTTAATCGCTAGAACATCTGCTTTAAACTCACCAACATTTGCGTAGCGTACATCTGAAGCCTTATTGTAAACTAAGTAATCTTTTGTATTTGCCAGTTTCATCTGAATGTAGTGGAAGGCACGACGATAAGGTTCATTTTCACGATAGACTGAAGCATCCTCAGACAAATCAGCAAGATATTGCACAGCAGGACTAACCTTAGTGATGGTTGTAGAAAGTGAAAAATTACGATACAACTTTTCCAATTGCTGGTCATAGTAATTCATGATCACTTCGCACTGTGTTAAGGCTGATAGTCTCAAGGTTTCAGCCGTAACAAATGGATTTCCATCACGGTCACCACCAATCCACATTCCCATTGTAATGGGGCGAGGATTCATCAACTGAATTCCTTTTTCAGCGGCCAGACGTTTATATTCTCGTTGTAGTTTTGTAACTGCTTTGATGAATGAGGAATTGTAATACTCCATTACATTGGTAATTTCATTGGTTACCTTTAGTTTTTTCTCACGCGTCATTTCTGTCTGCATGATAATTTCAACATAGCAACGCAATTCATCTTCCCATTTTGTACGATTCAATAATCCCATCTTAACATCACGGTAGCGACGCAAGAGTTCATGAATGTGTTTAGTTAAATCCAACATAGACTGACGTTGAACTTGTGTCGGATGGGCAGTTAATACAGGAACAACATTTAGTTTTTCTAAAATCTCCGCAGCATCTTCATGTTGAGATACCATATCAATGGTAGTTGAAATTTTCCCTAAGTAATCTTGTCCAAGATTGTTTTGGTGATTGATTTCAAAAGCTAAATCGACATCTTCTGAAATATTGATTAATAAAGGTAGAACAGCAAAATACCTTGAAATATCTGTCAACTCATCATTTGTCAATTGCCCAATAATCTGAATCAACTTAGAGTAATCATCTTTGACAGATAATTCCTCTAGCTGGCAAATTGCTGCAAATGTATCCTCAGACATCATTTCACGAGCCACATCTTGTAAGATAGTCGTCAAAATCGTCACTTCTTCACGGATAGCTTCTTTATTGTTATAATTTTCTAGCTTTTGGATAGACATCTTTTCACCTCATATTTTTCATAAATTAGACTAAGGTTCTTTCAACTTCTTCTTCAATCAAACGACGTTTTTCTGTCGCATCAATATTTAAAACAAACCCAATTCCGATGGAAATAATCAAGAGACTAGAACCACCCTGCGACAAGAATGGGAAAGTTACACCCGTAGCGGGAATCAATCCAGAAATTCCTCCTATGTTGATAAATGTCTGAATTAAAAGCATTCCTGCCATACCAAGCGCCATCATCGAATTGAATGGACTGCGAGCACGAACACCAACAACAATGATGCGGACAATTAAAAAGAATAGTATAGCCAAAATGAGACTTGCTCCTACAAAACCAAGTTCTTCTATGACAATAGAAAAGGCAAAGTCTGTATGAGCCTCAGGCAGATAGCCTTTTTTCTCAATTGAGTTTCCTAAACCAAGCCCAAGCCAACCACCATTACTCATCGCATAGTATGAATGAGTTAATTGCAAGCCTGAACTGGTCGCATTACCAAAGGGATCGAAAAAAGCTGCAAACCGTCGAGCTATATAACCAAAAAGTGGAATTTTCTCAACAGTTTCTACTCCAAGAATACGAATAGTCCCAAGTACAACTCCGGAAGCAGCAACAATTCCTATCAAAGCGGTAGAGAACCATCGATAAGCGATACCACTTACACTAATCATAACAACAATAATCAGGGTGATAATTGTAGCATTTCCCAAATCCGGCAGAGTAGCAACCAATCCAAGAAGTAGAAGGCTAATAACTCTCCAATCTGTAAACTCTCTTGGAATCCATCTTCCCTTAATCAAAGACAGGTAATCATATGTCCGAATATCAGATTGTTTCTTAGCAAATTCATGTGCCAAATACCAAATGATAATCAACTTCAAATATTCAGCTGGTTGGAGACTACCTATACCAGGAACTGGTATCCAACCATGCGCCCCATTTATGGGAGTAAACAAACGAGAAATAGCAAGTAGAACAATTTCAATAAAGATAACGGAATAGATAACTGCTTTTTTCCGTAAAAAACTAAGTTTCATACGATAAATCGTATAAATCGCAATCAAGCTAACAACCCAAAAGGCCGCTTGGTTAATCACTGTTCTAAATGGATTTCCCCCATTAATAATCTGTGTGGCACTAGTTGTTGAGTAGACCATAACCAACCCTATTATCGATAAAATAAAGTAGGGAATGAGTATGGAATAATTCAGCAAGTGCCGCTTATCAATTTTCATTTATATTCCAACCTTTTCTGGAGTATGCTTATTATTATAGCATACTTTGTATAAAAATACTTATCACTTTCTATAAGATAAACAGTAAACATTCGGAACTAGACTATTGAATAATAAAATGGCCGAAGCCATCATGAATTATTCAAACGTTTCAAGATAGAACTCAATCTCATCTCCGTCAGACACCTTTAGGTCATTTGCACCTTTTTCGGCTAACTTTCCGTTGACCTGATACATCCAATAGGTATTGGTACTAGTATCTTGACTAATACCATCAATTTTGGTGATTAAACCATTGTCTTCTTCAATGTCATGGTGAGCTTTTAAAACATCCATCACACTATCACCTTGATTTGCCGTAACTTCTTGACGATTCACCTGATCATTATTTGTAATTTGTAATGTGATATCAATTGTAGACCCGGATGTCTGGGACGATGTATTTGCACAAGCCCCCAACAAAAAGGTCAAGAAAAGAGTGAGTAAGATACTAATTTTTTTCATTTATAAAATCTCCTAAAAATATGATAGATGATGGGATAAAATAATACGGCAGAGATCATGTGTAGACAATCAAAAACTATTCCATTTAACCAATAGATTATCGGATGAATTCCGAATTGAATTGCAGTGAGCAGACTAATGGACATGCCATAAACAAAAACAAAGCAACCAGCTAATAGGCTCTGCAGCCATACCGGAATTCTCTCTTTTAAGATTTGAGGGCGAATCAAAATCCACCAAATCAACTGAACGAGACCAAAACTGAGAACCTGCCATAGAACAACGACACCGAAACCAAACAATAAACCACTACCAATCATTGTCAGCCCCATCAAAATCCATCCTTCAAATAAGGTAAAATGGGAAAGACTCACTAAAAAAATAGCTGTTATGGGTTTTATGTTGGGAAATGCTCCAAATACTATTCTCAAAACAATTGCTACCGCTGATAAAACGACCAATCGGGTTAGTTTTTTTGTTGAGTACACCTCTTCCACCTATCTCATTTTGTTCTAAATATTAGCCTATCGTTTTCCTGTCTATAAGTCAAGAAAATCCTTTAAATACAATCAATCTTCAAACTAATTTTTTTGATTTTTCCAATGATTTACGGTAAAATTGATGTGATGAGAAAGAAATTAAATCCAATTGTTGTCATTGTTTTTTTCCTATCCTTTTTTACCATTATTTTCATTACAGGTTTGTATGGTAATAAATCGGCTACAAGTGAAGAAACAAAGGTTGCTCAATCAGGCACAAGCACAACATCTAATAAAACAAATCCTAGTTCAAGTTACTATATTACCAATGCTCTTGAGATGAAACCTATTATCGACGTCTCAGCATGGCAGCGTCCATCTGAGATTGATTATGATACACTTAGTCAAAATATTTCGGGAGCAATCGTTCGAATTCAAAGTGGCTCACACACTAAAAACGAAAATACAGCGACTGATAAAAATGGGTTAGATAAAGCATTTGATACCCACATTAAAGAATTTCAGGCTAGAAATATCCCTGTTGCTGTTTACGCCTACGTTACTGGGAATAGTATCAATAGTATGAAAGAAGAAGCTCGTAGTTTTTACGAAGCTGCACATAAATATAATCCAACCTTTTATTGGTTAGATGTTGAGGAATATACTATGGATGATATGAATGGTGGTGTCGAGGCTTTCAGACAAGAATTAGAGTCTCTCGGTGCTAAAAACATTGGTATTTATGTCGGCACCTATTTTATGGAAGATCACAGTATCAATGTTGATAAATTTGATGCTGTATGGATTCCCACTTATGGCGATGATTCTGGTTACTACAATGCTGCACCAAATACAGACTTGGACTACGACCTTCACCAATATACATCCCGTGGTTTTGTAAATGGATT
This sequence comes from Streptococcus suis, assembly GCF_019794615.1. Lineage (GTDB taxonomy): Bacteria > Bacillota > Bacilli > Lactobacillales > Streptococcaceae > Streptococcus > Streptococcus suis_AI. The sequence continues at coordinate 978 of NZ_JAIMDU010000021.1, read as the reverse complement.
TGATCACCACTTAGATTTAAATCTCATCACTACATTAAAAGATCCTAATGAAGTTTATCAGAAACTATTTACAACACCAGAATAAAATGGTACAATTTCACTAATTACATATACACAAAGGAGTGCTTCGGCTGAGATCGCAACTGCGAAATCCTCGAACCTGATCTAGTTAACACTAGCGTAGGAATTGTGTGATTTATAGAATGATACTATACTCTGCTATAAACACTCCTTTGTTGACCATCTACAAAGGAGTCTTTTTATGTCCAAATCCAAATTACATGTTCTCACTGAGATAGCTATCTTTTCTGCCATTGCTCTTGTCTTTGATAAACTCCCACTTTTTACTATGCCACAAGGTGGATCAGTATCCTTAGTCATGCTTCCGATTCTACTTCTTTCTCTCCGCCACGGTTGGTTAGTAGGCATCTTATCTGGCTTAATAGTCGGAACAATACAACTATTTTATGGCGGTTACTTTTTAAACCTTTTTCAAGTTTTTCTTGATTATGTACTATCTTACGCAGGAATTGGTTTTGCAGGAATTGCCGCTACATTTCTACATAAACAAAGCAAATTGTCTCAAGCCAGTCTATTCATCAGCCTAGCTAGCCTACTCGGAGGAAGCATTCGATTATTAGCTACCTATTTGTCTGGAATTATTTTCTATGCTGACTACGCTCCTGCTGACAAACCCGTTTGGATTTATTCCTTTATCTACAATATCAGCTATATACTTCCTTCAACAGCAATTGCTTGCATTTTACTGATTCTCCTCTATAAAGCAAGACCAAATTTCTTTCGTGGTTAATAGATAATGCCTGTTAGATTCCTCTATCAGGCATTATTTTTAATGATTTTCGCTGGTTTTATGCTATAATCCCATCTTTGACAGTTTGAAATGACAAAAACCTCCCTAACCCTATGTATATCAAGGGTTTAGAGAGGTTTTCTTTTTATATCAAAAATGCGTACTTT
>NZ_JAIMDU010000020.1:0-43580 GCF_019794615.1 Streptococcus suis | reverse complement strand
TTGCCATGGAAGGAAAAAATTAAAAGAGCATGTAAATAGAAAAAGGTTCCAGAGTCGACAGGACTTTGGAGCCTTTTTCAATATACTTTGTTATTGGGCGCTTACAATCAAAATATGAGGTAATGTATGTCACTCTTAAGTAAATTAAAAGAACAGCCACTAATTTTATTGGCGACTGTGGGGATTTCAGCAGCTACAATAGGTTTTGCCGGTGGAATGAGCATTAACCGAACCACTAGCTCAGTTGTTAATCAGAGCCAGGCTACTACGTCAGAAAATCAGAATGGAGCAACTGACCAAGCTCCTGGAAGTTTTGATCCTAATCAAATGCCAAGCGGAAAAGGACAAGGTGGGGCTGGACAGGGAATGCCACCTGGCCGAGGGGGCCAAGGTATGACTCCGCCTGATGCAACGAGTGGGGCTTCGCAGTCGGATTCTACAACTACGGATGAGAATTCTTCGTCTTCTGATGAAGTGAATGCATTGAAACAACGAAATCAAGAAATTAAATCTCAGATAGAAAGTGACTCTAGTTCGACGGAAGAATAGGTCAATTAATTCTTGTTTTTTTCATTCCATGGTATAATGAACTTGGAAGAGAAAAAATAGCTTGGAATCTTTTCTAGTCTAACGACTAGCTCATGGAGCAAAGGAGAAATGAATGATTAAGATATTATTGGTTGAAGACGATTTGAGCCTTTCCAATTCAGTCTTTGATTTTTTAGATGATTTTGCAGATGTTATGCAAGTTTTTGATGGTGAAGAAGGAATCTATGAAGCAGAAACTGGGGTTTATGACTTAATTCTTTTAGATTTAATGTTACCTGAAAAGGATGGATTCCAAGTTTTAAAAGAACTCCGTGAAAAAGGTGTCACAACTCCAGTTCTGATTACGACTGCCAAGGAAGGCCTAGAGGATAAAGGGCATGGTTTTGAGTTAGGTGCGGATGATTACCTTACAAAACCATTCTACTTGGAAGAATTAAAAATGCGAATCCAAGCATTATTGAAACGTGCTGGAAAATTTAATGAAAATACACTTACGTTTGGAGATGTAACTGTTGATTTATCTACTAACACAACTACAGTTAATGGACAGGAAGTTGAGCTTCTCGGAAAAGAGTTTGATTTATTAGTATATTTCTTACAAAATCAAAATGTCATTCTTCCTAAAACACAGATTTTCGACCGTATTTGGGGATTTGATAGTGATACAACTATTTCTGTAGTGGAAGTGTATGTTTCTAAAATTCGGAAAAAATTGAAAGGAACCGCATTTGGAGAAAATCTTCAAACTCTTCGTAGTGTCGGTTACATTTTGAAGAATGCCTAAACGTTTTAAAAAATTTATTTCAACGGATAAATTTTCCTTCTTTATTCGCTATTTCGCAGTATTTACCCTTATCTTTGGTTTGATGACTGCAATTATTTTCCAATTGATGCGTTCAACCATGTATCAGACTTCAGACGATACATTAGCCCGAATTAAGGATGCACCGGCACTAGTAGTTGGCTTTGCGGTTGCAAGAACCTATGAACCCAATTCGGAATTTATTGTTCAAGATGATAATATAACCGATGGGAGTGGAACTACAACTTCCGATTCTTCATCTCCAAACACCCCAAAGAATCAAAAAGACGATCAGCTGAAACTTGGTTTTAATACGCATGTCTTGCTATATTCAAAAGATGGTCAAGTAGTTAATCCTGATACGTTTACTGGTTTAACTGATTTATCTTTAGACAAGAAAAATTTAGGGGAAATCAAGGAAGTATCGGTAGATTCTACATTCGGTAGTTCAGAAGATTACCGCTATGTTACTATTGAATTGGCGCCAGATGACCTTGGGTATTATTCTTCCTATGATATTAAATACGCGACAATTTTTGTGAACGTGAGTCAGATTAAATCATCTATAGAGACGTATGAAACTGCTGTAGCTATTGTCATGGTATCTGCTTGGCTTATTTCCATCTTGGCTAGTATCTATCTGTCAAATTTGAGTATGCGTCCTATCTTGATTAGCTATCAAAAACAAAAGGATTTCGTTGAGAATGCTAGTCATGAATTGAGAACGCCTTTAGCTGTGCTACAAAATCGTTTGGAAGGTCTTTTTAGACATCCAAATGCAACCATTTTGGAGAGTAGTGAGAGTATAGGATCAAGCCTAGAGGAAGTTCGTAATATGCGTATGTTAACTACGAATTTACTGAACTTAGCTCGTCGTGATGACGGTTTCAAATTAGATATAGTTGACGTTCCACCTAGCTATTTTGATGAAATCTTTGAAAATTACACGATGATTGCTGACGAAAATGGTAAAACAGTCACGGTTAATAATTTGATTCATCAACCAATTCGGACGGATAAGGTGTTGGTAAAGCAGCTTCTAACCATCCTATTTGATAATGCAATGAAGTATACCGAAGAAGATGGCGCTATACAAGTGACAGCTAATATCAAAGATAAGTTGGTTTTCTTTACGGTGGCGGACAATGGACTGGGAATCAGTGATAGTGATAAAAAGAAAATTTTCGATCGATTTTATCGTGTAGACAAGGCCCGTACTCGGAGCAAAGGTGGGTTTGGTCTCGGTTTATCCTTAGCCTTACAAATTTCCAATAGTTTGAAAGGCACAATCACTGTGCGGGATAATCAGCCTAAAGGAACTATTTTTGAGGTAAGATTACCAAGATAAAATCAGAAAATGATAGGAACGTGCCCTATCATTTTTTTGTCGGTTCGAAAGTATGATATACTAGGATGGAGGAGAGGAGTAGGTCGTGAAAAAGAAGAGTTACTTAATTATATTAATCATATTGGCTTGCACCCAGTTGACAGGCTGTTCATACTTTCCTCAAATGGAGGATTTTGGCAAGATAATCAGTGGAGAAGCAACACAAGAAGCTAAAGTCCTTGAAAATGAATTGCAAGAGATGAAGGAGCAAGTTGCTGATTATTTTTTTTATCAACAATTAGACACTGATGAGGAACGCCGGGTCTACCTCCAATTAGCTAATGGTTTGCGTACCTTCAAACAGCAGATTGCAATTGACAGGGTAGACGATGAGACCTATACACGTGCATTTTTCTCAGTAGCAAATGATTTCCCTGAGTATTACTGGATGACTGACGCAATGAGGGATGGCATTGATTATCAGGACCTTTCTGAGCCTGACTATCCGTTGCAGGTTGAAGAAGAAAGTGAAAAATTAGCAACTTTGGCACAATCCATCGTTAGCCAAGCTCCAAAAGATCATGTATACGATACTGTAAAATTCTTCTATGAATACATTATTCAGCATACGGATTATAATCTTGCTGCTTTGAGTGATAGTCAGATTAGTTGGAATAATCAATCCATAAAATCAGTTTTACTGGATAATAGCTCGGTGTGTGCAGGGTATAGCCGAACCTTTCAATATTTATGTAAGTTGGCTGGGATAGAAGCTGTCTATGTATCTGGTAATGTGACTGGAACAAATGGTGAAACTATTGAACACGCTTGGAATTTAGTGAAGATTGATCAGCAATACTATGGTGTAGATTCAACCTGGGGAGATCCAGTCTTTGAAGAAGCTATGGGGAGTCAAGCGCAATCTACTATTAGCTATGACTATCTATGTGTTCCAGATTCCATTTTGTATAGAAATAGAGTTGCTGATGTGGACTTACTAAGTTATTGGGGAACAGAATATCCATATTCGGAGAGACCACTTGCCTATCCTTCTTGTACTGACAACGGCTTAAATTATTACGTTCAGCAGGGTACTTATTTTGAGAATTTTGATGAGGAATTAATCGTTCAAACTGTTTCTAATCTATATCAGTCAGGTCAGCACCGGATTGCATGTCAATTTTCTAATCAAGCAGCCTTGGATCAAATGGTGGAATATGCAGCTTCGGGTACCAATCGACTATTTGAAGTATTGGGCTGGATTGAAACCTACCAATATCTGTACAATGAACAGACCTTAACATTTGAATTGGTAGTAGAATAGAAAAAAAGAAGTCCTTAATAGACTTCTTTTTTATTATGCAAGTTTTGATGCAAGACGTGCTTTGTCTCGGCTTGCTTTGTTTTTGTGAATCAAACCTTTAGTTTCTGCTTTATCGATTGCTGAGCTAGCAGCGCGGAAAAGCTCTTCAGATGGGTTAGCTTCAAATGCTTTAATTGCAGTACGCATAGCTGATTTCTGTGCTGAGTTTTTTTCGTTTTGTTTAACGTTCAATTCAGCGCGTTTGATAGCTGACTTAATGTTTGCCAATGGTTTCACCTCCACCCTTTCTTGTACTAACTATACCATTATATATGAAAAGACTGCATTTGACAAGTGAAATTTATTTTTTTAAGTAAATTTCATCGATTTCGTGATTCAATCCTTTATGCAGGATAATATCTGCTCGGTTTCGTGTCGGTTCAATATACTTTTCTAGGTTGGCTAAGTTAATATCTTTCCAGATACGTTGAGCCATTTCAATGACTTCTGCAAATGGTAAATGTGTGAACCGATGGTAATAGTTTGTCGGATCTTTTTCGGCTAGTTTCAACAATTTTTGGAATCGTTCCAAGTACCAGGTTTCAATATTATCCACGTCAGCATCTACATAAATAGAAACATCAAAATAGTCGCTGACATACAATCGTTGGTTTTGAGGATTTTGGAATACATTGATGCCTTCCACAATGAGGAAATCAGGTGCTTCGATGGTTTGATAAGAATCCGGAACGATATCGTAAATTTCGTGTGAATAAGTTGGAATGCTAAAGGATTCGCCATTTTTTATAGTATCCAAAAAATTCAGCAACAGTTCCATATTGTAAGATTCAGGAAACCCTTTTTTGTCAAGAAGACCTTTTTCTTGAAGCTCTGCATTTGGATAAAGAAATCCATCTGTCGTAACCAACTCAACTTTTGCATGCCTAAATGTTTGGGAAAGTAATATTTGCAGAAGACGACTGGTTGTAGATTTTCCGACAGCAACACTACCAGATACACCAATGATAAAGGGTTGTTTTTCAATTTTCTTTTGTAAAAACAAACTTTTTGAAAAGGTCAAATCCGTGCGAGCTTTACGATAAATGCGAATGAGATTGATTAATGGTAAATAGACGTCAGATACTTCCTGGAGTTTTATATTATCATTGAAACTCTTTATGGAGTTTAGTTCTTCTTGCGTGAGTGGAGCTGTCGTATGGCGGTGAAGTTGTTGCCAGGTTTCTCTGCTAATGCGTTCAAAATTGATAAATTCATTTTTCATAGGCCTATTGTAGCACGATTATGAATTTAAGTAAAATTCTTGTAAACGTTTTTAGGAAATGTTATAATGAATATATGTCAAATATGTATTACGAGAAAAATCCAAGTACAGCACATGATATTCATGAACTTCGTGTTATTTTACTGGATACCCCAATGACATTCCAAACAGACGCAGGGGTATTTAGTAAGAAAATGATAGATTATGGAAGTCAGGTGCTTTTAAAGTCTCTTCATTTAGAAGAAGGGAAGTCTTTGCTTGACGTAGGTTGTGGCTATGGTCCGATTGGCTTAACACTTGCAAAGGTCTATCATGTTGACACTACAATGATAGATATCAATAACAGAGCCCTGGCATTGGCTGAAAAAAATGCTACACTAAACAATGTTGCTGTCGACATTTTCCAATCCGATATCTATGAAAATGTGACAAAACAATTTGATTATATTGTTTCAAACCCTCCAATTCGCGCTGGTAAGGCGGTTGTTCACCAAGTGATTTCAGGAGCTAAGAATCATCTATACGAAAATGGCACGCTTACTATTGTGATTCAGAAAAAACAAGGTGCACCAAGTGCCAAGGCGAAGATGGAAGAGGTTTTTGGAAACTGTGAAATTATCAGGAAGGATAAAGGGTATTATATCCTTGAAAGTGTGAACAAATGAGAGCAGTTGACTTAATTCAAAAAAAAAGAGATGGTTTAGAATTATCGTCAGATGAGATCAAATGGTTGATTGACGGTTATGTAGCTGGAACTGTTCCAGATTACCAGATGTCTGCTCTTGCGATGGCTATTTACTTTAAGGGCATGTCAACACGTGAAATTTCAGATTTAACCATGTCTATGGTTGCAACGGGTGAACAGATTGATTTATCGGCCATTCCAGGTATAAAAGTGGATAAACATTCTACTGGTGGTGTTGGTGACAAGGTCACCTTGATTCTTGCCCCTCTGGTTGCTAGTTTTGGTGTTCCTGTGGCAAAAATGAGCGGTCGTGGTTTAGGTCATACTGGTGGTACACTAGACAAGTTAGAATCGATTAATGGTTTTCAGATTGAAGTTAGTCAAGAAGATTTTATTAAACAAGTCCAAGACACTGGTGTAGCAGTCATTGGCCAATCTGACAATCTTGTTAAAGCAGACAAATTACTCTACGCTCTTCGGGATGTCACTGCCACAGTTGATATTATTCCTTTAATTGCAAGTTCTGTCATGTCTAAAAAAATTGCAGCAGGTGCAGATGCGATTCTTCTAGATGTCACTGTTGGTGAGGGTGCCTTTATGAAGACTGTGGAAGATGCGCGTGTTCTTGCACAAACCATGGTTGATTTAGGGAAAGCTGTTGGTCGTAAAACAGTCGCTGTTCTGACAGACATGTCACAACCAGTAGGGACTTCAATTGGTAATCGATTAGAAATTTTAGAAGCCCTTGAAATATTGCAAGGGCGAGGTCGCGAGGATGTAACCGAATTCATTTGTGAATTAGGACATATCATGTTAGGTCTTGCGAATGTTGAAAAAAGCGTTGAAGAAGTTAAACAGCATATTGATAACGGCCTCGCATTGAAGAAATTTGAGGAAATGGTGCTTGCACAGGGTGGTGATTTATCTGATCTATACCGCCCTGTAGAAGTGTCATACCAAGTTCCTGTTTACGCAGAGAAAGACGGTTATATCGTGGCTCTACCAGCATTAGAGTTTGGCTTATTCGCCATGAAACTTGGTGCAGGTCGCGCTGTAAAATCGGATCAATTGGATTACGAAACGGGAATTGTTTTCCATAAAAAAGTAGGTGAATCTGTTTCAGAAGGTGAACAGATTGCGACAATATATGCTAATGAAAATATTTCGGAAAATATGCTTACAAATTTTCAAAAAAATGTTAAAATAGATAAAGTAAGTGTAAAGACGAAAGAAATCATTGAAATAATTTATTAATGTACGGAGAAAAACATGAAATTGAATAAATATATTGATCATACAATCTTAAAACCAGAAACAACACAAGAACAGGTTGAAAAGATTCTTTCTGAAGCAAAAGAATATGATTTTGCTAGTGTCTGTGTAAATCCAACGTGGGTTTCATTGGCAGCAGAAAGCCTGAAAGACAGTGATGTTAAAGTTTGTACAGTAATCGGCTTCCCTTTGGGAGCAAATACATCTGCAGTTAAAGCCTTTGAAACTAAAGATGCTATTGCAAATGGTGCTGATGAGATTGATATGGTGATCAATGTCGGTGCTTTAAAATCAGGAAATGATGCCTTGGTTTTGGATGATATTAAAGCAGTTGTAGATGCTAGTGGAGATAAACTTGTTAAAGTAATCATCGAAACTTGCTTATTAACAGATGATGAGAAAGTGAGAGCTTGTCAATTGTCAAAAGAAGCTGGAGCTGATTATGTGAAGACTTCTACCGGTTTTTCAACTGGCGGTGCTACAGTTGCTGACGTCGCATTGATGAGAAAAACTGTGGGTCCAGACATGGGCGTTAAAGCTTCTGGTGGTGCACGTTCTTATGAAGATGCTATTGCCTTTATTGAAGCTGGAGCATCTCGAATTGGTGCATCGTCAGGTGTAGCAATTATGAACGGAGCACAGGCGGATGGAGACTACTAATTTAATAGAACTAGTTGTAGACAATAGCAAATATGCCTATGTGCCCTATTCACATTTTCCAGTCAGTGCTATTCTTGTTACAAAGACTGGGGAACTATATTCAGGTGTGAATATAGAAAATGCTAGTTTTGGGTTGACGAATTGTGCTGAGAGAACAGCGATTTTTAAAGCAATCTCCGAGGGAGTACGTGACTTCTCTGAAATTATTATTTATGGTGAAACAGAGAAGCCAATATCTCCTTGTGGAGCATGTCGTCAAGTTATGGCGGAATTTTTTGATAAGGATTTAAAAGTGACTCTTGTCGCTAAAGATAAATCGACAGTCGTGATGACAGTCGGGGAATTACTTCCATATTCCTTTACAGACTTATCTTAGTCTGTATGGCAGTCTAATGACTGTAGCAATTTCATTCTGCAACACAATAGTTGCAAAACGTTTTTTTAGGAGGGTTCAGAAATGAACAAGAAATTTGTTGGCCTTGGTCTAGCTTCAGTTGCAGCTCTTTCTTTAGCAGCTTGCGGAAGCCGTACTGTAAAGAATGATTCGTCATCATCTGATAGTGCTTCAAGCATTAAAGCAGCAATTGTTACTGATATCGGTGGTGTTGATGACCGTTCATTCAACCAATCTGCGTGGGAAGGTCTTCAAGAGTGGGGTAATGCAGCTGGTCTTTCTAAAGGTAATGGTTATGACTATTTCCAATCAGCTAATGAATCAGAATACATTACTAACCTTGATTCAGCAGTTTCAGGCGGTTACAACCTAGTATTTGGTATCGGTTTTGCATTGGAATCTGCGATTAAAGAAGTAGCTCCAAACAACCCAGATACTCACTATGTTATCGTGGATAGTGTTGTAGCTGACGAAGATAACGTAGTTAGCGTTGGTTTCGCCGACCATGAAGCTTCTTACCTTGCTGGTGTTGCGGCTGCTAAATCAACTAAAACGAAACAAGTTGGTTTTGTCGGTGGTATGAAAGGTGAAGTTATCGACCGTTTTGAAGCTGGTTTCGTAGCTGGTGTTAAATCTGTTGATGAATCAATCAAAATTGATATTCAATACGCTGGTTCATTTGGTGATGCTGCTAAAGGTCAAACTATCGCTGCTGCTCAATATGCTGCAGGTGCAGATATTATCTTCCACGCTTCAGGTGGTACTGGTAACGGTGTATTTGCCGCTGCTAAAGCTGAAAACGAAACTCGTAATGAAGCAGATAAAGTTTGGGTAATCGGTGTTGACCGTGACCAATCTGCAGAAGGTGCTTACACTTCTAAAGATGGTAAAGAATCTAATTTTGTATTGGCATCTACTTTGAAACAAGTTGGTGCAGCAGTAAAAGATATTGCTACAAAAGCTGAAAATGGTGAATTCCCTGGCAGTGAAATTGTTCGTTATACTCTTGCTGATAAAGGTGTAGAGTTGGCAGAAACAAACCTTTCTGACGAAGCATCAAAAGCTGTTGCTGACGCAAAACAAGCTATTCTTGATGGTAAAGTAGAAGTACCAGAAAAACCATAATTTTTATATTGATGAATTCCGAAAGGGCGACCACTCGGTCGCCCTTTTAGAAGCTGAGATTTTTCTCAGTAAAGCCTATCAAATTTGGTAGGTTTTACTGGTAAAAATGGTACAGTTAGCTGGAATGAACTTGCTAGAAACCCTATTATCTTAAATGGGAGGGGTGGTTGGCAGTCGGTTCAATCCGTTTAACTGTAATCAGAAAGGAACTAGATTATGACTAAGGATTATGTCATTGAGATGCGTAATATCACCAAAATATTTGGTGAGTTTGTTGCCAACGACCATATTAATTTGAATGTCAGACGTGGAGAAATTCACGCCCTTTTGGGTGAAAATGGTGCGGGTAAATCAACACTTATGAATATGCTTGCAGGCTTATTGGAGCCTACAAGTGGTGAGATTGTCATTAATGGTAAGGAAGTGAAAATTGATTCCCCTTCCAAAGCCGCACACTTGGGTATTGGGATGGTTCATCAACACTTTATGTTAGTGGATGCCTTTACTGTTGCTGAAAATATCATTTTAGGTAGCGAAACAACCAAAGCTGGTGTTATTGACCTTAAAAAGGCTATTGCAGAAATAAAAGAACTTTCAGCTCGCTACGGTCTTGAAGTAGATCCGACTGCAAAAGTTGCGGATATTTCTGTAGGTGCACAACAACGTGTGGAAATATTAAAAACACTGTATCGTGGTGCAGACTTACTAATTTTTGATGAACCGACTGCTGTACTTACTCCGGCAGAGATTGCAGAGCTCTTGAAGATTATGAAGACCTTAGTCTCAGAAGGCAAGTCAATTATTTTGATTACGCATAAATTGGATGAAATTCGTGCTGTTGCAGATAGTGTAACGGTTATTCGACGTGGTAAATCGATTCAAACTGTGGCAGTTGAAGGAGCAACTAACCAAGATTTGGCTGAATGGATGGTTGGGCGTTCTGTTTCTTTCAAGACAGAGAAAGTTGAATCCCATCCAAAAGAAGTTGTTCTTTCCATTAAAGATTTGGTTGTCAATGAAAACCGCGGTATCCCAGCAGTGAAAGGTTTATCTCTTGACGTACGTGCAGGGGAAATAGTGGGTATTGCAGGTATTGATGGCAATGGACAAAGTGAATTGATTCAAGCAATTACTGGACTTCGCAAAGTGAAGTCTGGTTCTATCACGATTAAAGGTGAGGAAGTGGTTGGTAAATCACCACGTAAGATCACTGAGATGCAAGTGAGCCACGTTCCTGAAGATCGTCACCGTGATGGTTTAGTGCTTCCGATGACCGTTGCTGAAAATATTGCTCTACAAACTTACTATAAAGAACCAAATTCTAAAAATGGTATTTTGAATTACACAGCGATTAATGAAAAGGCGCGTCAATTGATGCAAGAATTTGATGTGCGTGGTGCAAGTGAATTAGTTCCAGCAAAAGCTCTTTCAGGTGGTAACCAACAGAAAGCGATTATCGCAAGGGAAATCGATCGAAATCCTGATTTATTGATTGTCAGTCAACCAACACGTGGTTTGGATGTTGGCGCTATTGAATATATTCGTAAACGTCTTATTGCTGAACGGGATAAGGGGAAAGCAGTACTTGTTGTCAGCTTTGAATTGGATGAAATTTTGGATGTATCAGACCGTATTGCGGTCATCCACGATGGTGTCATTCATGGTATTGTTGATCCTGCTAAGACAAACAAACAAGAATTGGGTGTCTTGATGGCTGGTGGTCATATTGAGGAGGGAGAAGTACATGCTTAAGAAATATCAAACAATACTATTCCCATTGCTAGCGACAATCAGTGGTTTACTGCTTGGGGCAATTGTCATGTTCATTTTTGGATATGATCCGATTTGGGGATATGAAGAGTTATTCTATTCAGCTTTTGGGAACATCAAATCAATCGGTGAGATTTTCCGTGCAATGGCTCCTCTAATCTTTACTGCATTAGGATTTGCAGTTGCAAGTCGTGCAGGATTCTTCAACGTTGGTTTGTCTGGTCAAGCCTATGTCGGTTGGGTCTTTGCAGGTTGGTTTGCATTGTTAAATCCTGATTTACCACGACCAGTTTTGATTTTGGGGACAGTTGTGATTGCGATGGTAGCAGGTGGTATTGCTGGTGCAATTCCTGGTATCCTTCGTGCCTATCTCGGAACGAGTGAAGTTATTGTTACGATTATGATGAACTACATTATTCTCTATTCATGTAACTATATCATTCGTGATGTATTTTCAGAAAATTTGATGAAAAATACAGATTCTACAATTACCGTTTCTGCTAACGCCTCTTATCAAACAGAATGGTTGCGCGCGCTAACGAACAACTCACGGATGAATATTGGTATTTTCTTTGCCATTATTGCTGTCATAGTTATTTGGTTCTTAATGACAAAGACAACGCTTGGTTTTGAAATTCGTTCAGTAGGTCTTAACCCTACCGCCTCTAATTACGCAGGTATGTCAGCTAAACAAACAATCATTCTATCAATGGTTATTTCCGGTGCTTTAGCTGGACTTGGTGGTGCAATCCAAGGGTTGGGAACTTTCCAAAACGTTTATATTCAAAGTGGTAATTTAGATATTGGATTCAATGGTATGTCTGTTGCCTTACTGGCTTCGAACTCACCACTGGGAATTCCTTTTGCAGCCTTCTTATTTGGTACACTTTCTGTAGGTGCACCTGGTATGGTTCGTGCACAAATTCCACCAGAATTGATAAACGTTGTTACAGCATCCATTATTTTCTTCATTGGTGTGAAGTATATCTTTGAACTATTGTTGAATTCAAAAAAAGTAGCGAAAGGAGCTAAATAAGATGAACTTATCTATTTTAACCCTACTCATTTCGCAAATGCTCATTTATTCAGCACCATTGATTTTCACAAGTCTTGGAGGCGTATTCTCTGAGCGAAGTGGTATCGTAAACGTTGGTTTGGAAGGAATCATGGTTATTGGTGCCTTTGCTGGTGTTGTTTTCAACATTGAATTTGCTGAAACTTTTGGTAAAGCTACACCATTTTTAGCGATCATCGTTGGTGGTTTGGCTGGTGTTGTCTTTGCTGCTATCCATGCGATGGCCACTATTAACTTTAGAGCGGATCACGTGGTTTCTGGTACCGTATTGAACTTACTAGCACCTGCACTCGGAGTTTTCCTTGTTAAGGTCTTATATAATAAAGGACAAACTGATAGTATTCGTGAGTCTTTTGGTAAGTTCTCTTTCCCAGTATTGGCAGATATTCCTGTTATTGGTGATTTATTCTTTAAAAATACAAGTTTGATGGGTTATGTCGCTATCCTGACAGCATTTGCTTCTTGGTTTGTTTTGTATAAAACAAAATTTGGTTTGCGCCTTCGCTCTGTTGGTGAACACCCTCAAGCAGCTGATACCCTTGGTATCAATGTATACGCAATGCGTTATGCAGGTGTACTGATTGCAGGTTTCCTAGGCGGTGTTGGTGGTGCTGTAAGTGCCCAATCTGTTAATATCAACTTCTCGGCGACTACGATTGTTGGTTCTGGTTTCATTGCCTTGGCGGCAGTTATCTTCGGTAAATGGAACCCAATTGGTGCAATGCTTGCTAGTCTATTCTTCGGACTATCACAAAGTCTTGCGGTTATTGGTAGCCAATTGCCTGGTTTGAAAGATATTCCGTCAGTATATCTCCAAATCGCTCCATACTTGATTACAGTTATTGCACTTTCTGCCTTCTTTGGACAAGCAGTAGCGCCAAAAGCAGACGGTGTTAACTACATTAAATCTAAATAAGGTAGGTACACTCTCAATTTTGAGCTTGAAGATTGAAATTTATCAAACAGCCTTCATATTCAATGAAGCTAGTCGCATCCCACATGGGTGCGTGGATTGAAATCGCTGCAATCATGTGATTACCTCCTTAAATAATAGTTGCACCCAACACGGGTGCATGGATCGAGATAATCTAACAATAAAACGCATAAAATCAATGTTTTGAGAACATAATTTTATGCGTTTTTTCCATATGTAAAATAGCGGAACTGAGGTGAACATTTCTGACTTGATTGGTTTTATTCTTGGTAATACTATTTCTTCTTTTCATAGCTTCTTGTGGTATAATAATTTTTCAGTGAAAAGTAGAAATGAGGGAAACATATGAGAAGATTAGTATTAAATATTGCGATGAGTCTGGATGGTTTTATTGCTAGAAAAGATGGAAGTTATGATTGGATTGAAGGACATGGTACAAATCAATATGATACCGCCTTGCAGTTTGACAATCCTTTATTTTTTCAGAAATGTGATACTGTTATTATGGGTCGTAAATCTTTAGATGATTGCCCCTTAGAGATGATTGAGGGCTATCAAGAGAAGCAATTTCTCGTGGCTAGCCATGCTGACAAATCAGACTATGAAAATGTTCGTTTTGTCAAAGACATTCTTTCCGAAATTGAGCGCTTACGAAATGATGAAGGGGGAGATATCTGGTTGTTTGGTGGCGCATCCCTTGTTCAAGAATGCTTGAAAGCTGGGGTCGTTGATCATTTTATCATCGGCATCATCCCTACCATTTTAGGAGATGGAATTCCCTTATTCCAACAATTGCCTGAGGAACAAAAATTAACATTAGTTGAATCAACTGTAACTGATGGAATTGCGATGTTGAGATATGATCGAAGAAACTAAAATGAATTAGTTTTCAGACAAGGAACTGAGCTGCAGATAGTTAGAATAGCTTAAAGGCTGTTCTAGATTTGAAATTAGACTTACATAACAAGTCACTTTCGTTGAGTTAGGCGTGCCGAAAGTGACGATATATCAAAGCTAATTCAAATGGATATAAAAAAGGTGGCCTAAGCGACTCACCTTTTTTGCTATTTAAAAATAGAATTAGTTTTTAACACCAGCAGCGATTTCTGGGTTAGCAAAAGCATCGTCAATGATGTCTTTCAATTGGGCAGCAGATGCTTGCATTTTTTGCAATTCAGCTTCGCTCAATGGAATGTTAACTGGACGAACGATACCATGTGCACCGATGATAGCTGGTTGACCGATGAAGACATCTTCAACGCCTTCGTATTGACCAGCTTGGTAAACTGACAATGGAAGTACTGCATTTTCATCGTCAAAGATAGCTTTTGTGATACGTGCAAGTGCAGCACCGATACCATAATATGTAGCACCTTTTTTATTGATGATTGAGTAAGCTGCATCGCGTACAGATACGAACAAGTCTACAAGACCTTGCTCATCAATATCGCGGTTATCTTGCAACCAGTCATACAATTTCACACCAGCAACGTTTGCATGTGACCAAACAGCAAACTCAGAGTCACCGTGTTCACCCATGATGTAAGCATGAACTGAACGAGCGTCAATTCCGATTTTTTCAGCCAATGCTTGACGGAAACGAGCTGAGTCAAGAGAAGTACCAGAACCGATGACACGTTCTTTAGGGAAACCAGAGAATTTCCAAGTTGAGTAAGTAAGAACGTCAACTGGGTTAGCAGCAACAAGGAAAATACCATTGAAGCCAGATTTAACAATTTCAGATACGATTTGTTGGTTGATACGAAGGTTTTTCTCAACCAATTCAAGACGAGTTTCACCTGGTTTTTGTGGCAAACCAGCTGTCAATACAACAAGATCTGCATCATGAGCATCAGAATAATCTGCTGAATAAATTTTCTTAGGTGAAGTGAAGGCCAAAGCGTGGCTCAAATCCTCTGCGTCACCTTGTGTACGGTCTTTATTGATATCTACGATACCCAATTCTTGACCAATACCTTGGTTTACAAGGGCATATGCATAAGCAGAACCTACGGCACCATCACCGACAAGGATCACTTTTTTGTGTTGTTTAGTTGCAGTCATTATCTAAACATCTCCTTAGTTTTATTTAGGGATAGCTATCCCAACCACTAACCATTCTAGCATTTTTTCAGACCTTTGTCACTAAAGAAAGATCGTTTGAAAATGTTTACATAGTGATTTCAAAAGAAGAAAACGTTTGAAAAATATGGTATAATAGTAGTATTAACGACAGTTGAAATGAGGCATATTAATGCAAGACAAAAATTTAGTTACGGTAAATTTGACTAATGAGATGAAGACCTCTTTCATCGATTATGCCATGAGTGTAATCGTTGCACGCGCTCTTCCTGATGTACGTGATGGTCTTAAGCCAGTACACCGACGCATTCTTTATGGAATGAACGAACTTGGTATTACTCCAGATAAGCCACATAAAAAATCTGCACGTATCACTGGTGATGTAATGGGTAAATACCACCCACATGGTGATAGTGCTATTTATGAGGCAATGGTCCGTATGGCTCAATGGTGGAGCTATCGTCACATGCTGGTTGATGGTCATGGTAACTTTGGTTCCATGGACGGTGATGGTGCTGCTGCCCAGCGGTATACTGAGGCGCGCATGAGCAAGATTGCTCTTGAAATGTTGCGTGATATCAATAAAAACACGGTTGATTTTGCGGATAACTATGACTCGAGCGAGCGTGAGCCAGAAGTTCTTCCAGCTCGTTTCCCTAATCTATTGGTGAACGGGACTACTGGTATTGCGGTTGGTATGGCAACAAACATTCCTCCGCACAACTTGGGTGAAACCATTGATGCTGTTAAGCTCTTGATGGATAATCCTGATGTAACAACGCGTGAAATTATGGAAGTCCTACCTGGGCCAGACTTTCCAACAGGAGCTCTGGTTATGGGGAAATCTGGAATTCACCGTGCTTATGAAACTGGTAAAGGCTCAATTGTTCTTCGTTCTCGTACTGAAATCGAAGAATATGGAAACGGACGTGAACGTATCGTTGTTACTGAATTTCCATATATGGTCAATAAGTCCAAGGTTCAAGAGCATATTGTTAAATTGGTTCAAGAAAAACGTATTGAAGGCATTACGGCTGTTCGAGACGAATCTAACCGTGAAGGGGTTCGCTTTGTAATTGAAGTGCGTCGAGATGCCTCCGCTAATGTTATTTTGAACAATCTCTTTAAACAGACGCAAATGCAAACCAACTTTAGTTTCAATATGTTGGCTATTCAGAATGGGGTACCGAAGATTCTTTCTGTACGTCAAATTTTAGAGTCTTACATTGAACACCAAAAAGAAGTTGTTACACGTCGCACTCAATTTGATAAGGAAAAAGCAGAAGCACGCGCTCATATTTTAGAAGGCTTGCTGATTGCTCTGGACCATATTGATGAAGTCATACGTATCATTCGTAATTCAGAAACGGATGCACTTGCTCAAGCTGAATTAATGGAACGTTTTGACTTGTCCGAACGACAAAGTCAGGCTATCTTGGATATGCGTCTGCGTCGTTTGACCGGATTGGAACGTGATAAAATCCAGTCAGAGTATGACGAATTGGTTGCTTTGATTGCTGATTTAACAGATATTTTGGCAAAACCTGAACGTGTTGTCTTGATCATCAAAGAAGAACTAGAAGAAGTAAAACGCAAATATGCTGACCCACGTCGTACTGAATTGATGGTTGGTGAAGTCCTTTCCTTGGAGGATGAGGATCTTATTGAGGAAGCAGATGTATTGATTACCTTATCCAACCAAGGCTATATCAAACGGTTGGCACAAGATGAATTCCAAGCTCAAAAACGTGGCGGACGTGGAGTCCAAGGTACAGGTGTGAAAGATGATGACTTCGTTCGCGAACTCGTATCAACCAGTACCCATGATCACCTGCTTTTCTTTACCAATAAGGGACGCGTATATCGTCTCAAGGGCTATGAAATTCCTGAATATGGTCGAACTGCTAAAGGTCTTCCAGTTGTCAACTTATTGAAACTGGAAGAAAATGAGTCTATTCAGACCATTATCAATGTGACGAAGGATCAGACAGCGGATCACTATCTTTTCTTTGCAACGCGTCAAGGGATTGTTAAACGTACAAATGTAAGTGAATTCTCCAATATTCGACAAAACGGTCTTAAGGCCTTGAATTTGAAAGATGATGACGAACTAATCAATGTTTTCCTTACTGATGGTCAAGCTGATGTTATTATGGGAACAAAATTTGGCTACTCTGTTCGATTTGCAGAAACAGATGTTCGAAACATGGGCCGTACCGCAACAGGTGTACGTGGAATAAAACTCCGTGAAGGAGATCATTTAGTTGGTGCGACCATTGTATCTGATGATCAGGAAGTGTTAGTCCTTTCAGAAAATGGTTATGGAAAACGTACACCAGCATCTGAATATCCAACGAAAGGCCGTGGTGGTAAAGGTATCATCACTCTGAAAGTAGCTGAAAAGAACGGACCACTTGCTGGTTTAACAACAGTACAGGGCGATGAAGATATTATGGTTATTACGGATACAGGAGTTATCATCCGTACAAGTATAGCTAATATCTCACAAACCGGTCGTTCAACAATGGGTGTTAAAGTCATGCGACTAGATGAAGAAGCAAAAATTATGACCTTTGCCTTAGTTGATGCAGCGGAAGAGAAAGAGGATGAGGAGTAGAACATGACGAAACGTTCACAAACTAAAAAAAATAAGGGGAGATTGTGGAGAAACCTATTAGCCTTTGTTCTCATTATTATTTCCTTAGCTTTGATTTTTAATACCTCAATCAGAAATATGATTATTGGCTGGAATTCCAATAAATATCAAATTGCAAATGTTACTACCGAGGAGATAGAAAAGAACAAGCAAGCAGAGTCTACATTTGACTTTGAACAAGTTCAAGCAGTTTCGACTGAAGCCATACTTCAAGCTCAATGGGAAGCGCAGCAACTGCCAGTCATCGGAGGGATTGCAGTTCCAGATTTGGGAATTAATCTCCCCATCTTTAAAGGTGTTGGAAACACATCTTTAATGTATGGTGCTGGAACAATGAAGGAAACACAAGAAATGGGGAAAGGAAACTATGCCCTAGCTAGTCACCATATTTTTGGTGTAACTGGTGCGGCGGATGTCCTCTTCTCTCCTTTGGACCGTGCTCAAAATGGGATGAAAATCTATATCACGGATAAAAGCAATGTATATACTTATGTGATTGATAGTGTAGAGATTGTTTCACCTGAAAGTGTCTATGTTATTGATGATGTTGAGGGTAGAACGGAAGTTACTTTGGTAACTTGTACAGACTATTATGCAACAGAACGGATCATTGTAAAAGGAGTTTTAGAATCATCTACACCATATGCAGATGCTTCAGAAGAAATACAAAAGGCTTTCTCTCAAGGTTATAATCAGTATGATTATGGTCAGTAAGTTAGGCAATTTTATACGAGATATTTTCTAATAATTTCGATTTACTGTAAAATTTTTTAAGAAAGTGAGGCTGGGAAAAATGCCCAGGACCACTACTCAGAGTTCGTGTCAACATCTCAGCGCAGTGGTTGATTGGCAGATTTGTTCGTGTTTTGCACTCCAAATCTAGCCTAATCAACTGTGCGGGGGTGGGAAGACGAACTCTTTTTATCTTGGTCGAGTTCTTTCCCACTCCCACTTTCTTTTTTCTCTGATTTACGAATAGATGTATGAGGAGGAAATTATGTATCAAATTGATTTTAAAGAAGAATCACTTTTACCACGCGAACGATTAGTTGAAGTTGGCCCAGAGCGACTAAGTAATCAAGAGTTACTGGCTATTTTTATTCGAACGGGTACGAGAAACGAACCTGTCAATATTTTATCCAATAAACTATTGAATCAATTGGAGAATTTAGCAAGTTTACGAGATTTATCTATTGAAGAATTGCAGACTTTAACGGGTATTGGTCGTGTAAAAGCAATTGAGATAAAAGCTATGATTGAGCTCGGAAAACGGATCAATCAATCCCACTTGCAGCTAAATGAACAAGTACTAGGTAGTGAAAAATTGGGTCGAAAGATGATCCAAGAAATTGGAGACAAAAAACAAGAGCACTTGGTTGCGCTCTATCTCAATACACAAAATCAAATCATCAAACAGGAGACAATATTTATTGGAAGTGTGAATCGTAGTATTGCAGAACCGCGGGAAATCCTGCATCATGCTATCAAATGCATGGCCACGTCAGTAATTATTGTCCATAATCATCCTTCGGGATCAGTTCACCCTAGTAAGAATGACATACTTTTTACAGAAAATTTAAAACAGTCCTGCGAGGTGCTAGGACTGGTCTTATTAGATCATTTAATTGTGGGGAATAAAAATTATTATTCCTTTAGAGAAGAAAGTGAGCTGTTTTAGAGCTGATTGACGATGTAATCAAATAGCCTATTTTCCGTCTCTCGTTCGCCGTAGAGTAATTCAGGATGCCACTGAACACCCAAAAAGGTATGATAGTCTCTTGTAGACTGTACCGCTTCAATGATTTGTTTATCCGGGGATAGGGCAATCATTTCCAATGAGGGAGCTAGGTTGTTGATTGCTTGGCGATGGAATGAGTTAACGGTTGGCTGCTGAGCATAGATCTGTGATAAGTGGCTTTCAATTGGGAAATAGAGGTCTTGGCTTGGTTGGTTGCCGGGATTTTCCTGCCAATGCCCTGAAATCTCTTGATGGAGACTGCCACCCAGGGCGACGTTATAAATCTGGAGGCCTCTACAAATGCCAAATATAGGTTTTTCTTGTTGGTGAGCAGCTTTTATCAGTGCTAGTTCAAATCGATCTCGCTCAGGAAAATAATTGCTACTATCGATGAGTAATTTTTCCTGATAGTGAATAGGCTCAACATTTTGTCCACCAGTCAATACTAATTTATCAACCAGTTTCATATACTGCTCAGCAAGTTCTGGACGAGTGACTGGTAAAATTAGTGGGATGCCGCCAGCATCTTCAATAGCATTCACTAAGCAAGTTTGAGTATAAGAAAGCAGGGGTTCTGTATGATCCCCTGTTTTATAATGATTTCCGGAAATTCCAATGATTGGTTGACTCATTTTTTATCCTTTGCGCATGAAATAAAGTAGTGTCTGTAGTTCACTTGTCAAGTCAACATATTGGACAACAACATCTTTAGGAACGGTCAAGTTGACAGGTGAGAAGCTAAGAATACCTTTAACGCCAGCTTCAACCAATACATCAGCAACTTCTTGAGCTTTTACGCTTGGTACCGTTAAGATGGCAGTCTGAGAATTTGCTTCCTTGATGCGATCTTTTAACTCTGAAATCGCATGGATAGGAACATTTTCATCAATGGTTCCTACTGCAGGATTATCATCTGCTTCAAAAGCCATGATGATTTTCATTTTATTTCGTTCGTGAAACTTGTAGTGAAGAAGGGCACGACCCATATTCCCAACCCCGATTAACATAACATTGGTAATCGAGTTATCGTTTAAAATATCGGCAAAAAAGTCCATTAAATCCTTCACATTATAACCAAATCCACGGCGTCCAAGTTCACCAAAATATGAGAAATCTCGGCGGACAGTTGCAGAGTCGATTCCGATTGCCTCTGCAATCTCTTTTGAACTTGCTTTTTCGATTTTCTCCGCATAGAATCGTTTAAATACGCGGTAGTAAATGGATAGTCGTTTTGCTGTGGCACGTGGAATTTCAGTATTTTTATCGTTTTTCACATTTGTCTCCTTAATTATATTTTATATACATCATTAATTGGTACATACCAATATAACAAAAATAATAGATAGTCCTCTACTATTCTAGTGTAAGTTTGTGAAAAAATCAACAGATTGAATTGAAAAAGATTAAACAGATTTCTGTCTAATCTATGGATTGTAAATACTGATAGAGGTCCCCAATTCTTCCTTGAAAATCCAATGGTGTTCCATCTCTAAGAATTTGAATGACGGGATAATAATCAGGAAGGGTCAAGCAACCTGCAAAGGCGAGCCTTGCTGCTTCGAGATTGTCAAACTCTTGTTGTCGCTCAACGTGATAGGCATCTTTATAGAAGATTGTTATCATTATTTTCCTTCTTTCGTAAATATATCACGATCTACCAAACTGTCCATCAAGAAATAGAATTTTTCCTGAATGACTTTGTTAGTGTCTTGTTTAAAAATATTCACTAAGTGAAGACCAGATTGATCCGTGATATTAATTTTAAAGCCCTTTAGATCTTGATTAATGATGATTTTTAGTAGAAATCCTTGATTTGAATTTGGGACCTCTTCTAATAAGCGACTGAGTTGGTAGTGACCAGCCTTTGTTACCTCAAAGGTATTGTCTCGTAATGTATATTTTTTTACAGTTGGACTAATATGGTAAATATAATCGCAATCTTTCAATGCTACGGTTTGTTGGAATGCCATGCTAACCTCCAATAATTATTTTTAAAGCTGATAGTAGGATATCTATTTCTTTTTTGGTATTCAATTCTGAAAAGCTAATACGTACGGATTCTTTTAATCTAGGAGAATCACTTCCATACATTGCCTCAAGTACATGACTATTTTCAACGACACCTGCTGTGCAAGCAGATCCAGTGGAAATAGCGATTCCTGCCAAATCTAATCGCATTAACAATTGTTCGTTTAGTTGTCCCGGAAAACCAATATTCAGTACATGAGGTAAATGAGCACCAGCTTGGTTGACGTAAAAATCAAATTCACTTAAATTTTTGAGTGTATAGGATTTCAGATCATGGATATACTCAATATTTTGAATCATTTGTGTTGATTGATGGACGAGCGCTGCAGCCATCCCTGCAATTGCAGGGAGATTTTCTGTTCCTGCTCTGTGTTGATTTTCTTGCTTCCCACCGTGAATCAGTGAATCGAATTGGTGGATTGAAGAGTAGAGAAAACCAATCCCTTTCGGTCCATGGAATTTATGGGCAGAAGCGGACAGAAAATCAATACCAAGTTCTTGTGGTTTAATTGGAATTTTCCCAACCACTTGAACAGCATCGACATGGAAAACAGCTTGATGTTGAGACAAGAGAGAACCGATTTCCCTAATAGGTAGCAGTTGCCCAGTCTCATTATTGGCATACATGACACTAACAAGAATTGTATCAGGTCGTAGGGCTTCTTTAATCTGTTGAGCTGTGATTTCTTGATTTTCTGGCTTTATATATGTAATTTCAAAACCGAATCGTTGCTCTAAGTATTCCATGGTATGCAACACAGCATGGTGTTCAATGGCTGTGGTAATAAGGTGTTTTCCACGATGCATATTTGCCAAAGCATAACCTTGAATAGCAAGATTATCTGCTTCAGATCCACCAGATGTGAAAATGATTGTATCAGGGTTTACAGAAAGTACTCTGGCGATGTCTTC
The DNA here is from genome assembly GCF_019794615.1 of Streptococcus suis. GTDB lineage: Bacteria > Bacillota > Bacilli > Lactobacillales > Streptococcaceae > Streptococcus > Streptococcus suis_AI. The sequence goes on along the minus strand of NZ_JAIMDU010000020.1, from coordinate 20,986 downwards.
TCGTGCTTTTCTGAGTACTTTATTAGCTTCTCGGCCAAATCCGTGGATGCTGGAAGGATTTCCATAGTGTTGTTGAGCAACTTCAATCATGCTTGATATGGCTGCCTGAGATAGAGCAGTAGTAGCAGCATTATCTAAATATATCAAAGAGTATACTCCTAGTTTTCTTTTTCTGGATTTGTAAATTTAAAGAGTGGGCTGAGTGGACGATGCTCTTGAATGCGGTGAATAGCATCAGCGATTAAGTCACTTGCAGTTAGGAATGCGATATTTTTTGGATGTTGTTCTTTACTTGCAACTGAGTCAGTCACTAAAATTTCTTTTATAGATGTTTCATCCAACAATTGCGCAGCAGTTCCAGCGAAAAGTCCATGACTGGCAACAGCATAAATCTCAGTAGCTCCGCCATCTTCAACAATTTTTGAGGCTTGTGAGAATGTACGGCCAGTATTTAAAATGTCATCGACCAAGATTGCTTTTTTGCCAGCTACATCACCGATGATATAGCCTTCTGCACGGTCAGAATCGTCTTGAGCATAATCAATAATCGCAATCGGAGCATTCAAAAATTCAGCAATATTACGAGCACGCTTGATACCGGAATTTTTTGGACTGACAATGACGACATCCTCGCCGCAGAGTCCTTTTTGCATGTAGTAGGATGCGAACAATGGTTCGGTCAACAGGTTATCTACTGGAATGTCAAAGAAACCTTGAATTTGAGAAGCGTGTAAATCAAGAGTCAATACACGATTGATTCCTGCTTTAACAAGCATATTTGCAACTAGTTTAGCTGTAATTGGTTCACGTGGTGCAGCAGTGCGGTCTTGACGAGCATAGCCGAAATATGGAATGACAGCAGTTACTGAGTTTGCACTTGCACGTTTACATGCATCAATCATGATAAGCAATTCCCAAAGGTGGTTGTTGACTGGAAAACTAGTTGATTGAATAATATAAACGTCAACGCCACGAACGCTCTCTTCAATATTTATTTGAATTTCTCCATCTGAGAATTGGCGAGAAGAAAGTTTTCCTAGAGGCAGACCAGCAGCGGCTGCAATTTTTTCAGCGATATCGCGGTTACTGTTTAGCGAGAATAGTTTAATGTTATGATCACCAGTTGGTTGAACCATTTTGAGAAACTCCTTATTTAATGCTTTTTTATGAAAAATCATAAAAGTAATTTAACAACAGATAACTCTATTTTATCAAAAAATCCTATTTTTTTCAGTAGTAAAGTAAAAAAATCAGCTTTATTGAGCTGATTTTTTTTGAGCCGCAGTTCGAGCTACTTTGCTACTAGCGTATTTGAATTGGATGGATTTTTTCTTTAGGAATTCATCGAATAGTATTTTGCCTTCTTCAGCGTCTGATACCTCGACTTCAAGTTCATAATCTGATTGTCCAAAATAGTTATTCTCATCAAGTGCCATCAATCCAATTGATGTTTCTTTTTCCAATCGCTTGGTCTTTAAGTGTCCCCAAACTGCTAGTTGATTTAATGGAACTGTTGTTTTAGAAATAATATCAGCTATTTGACCGGATGGAAGTTCAAAATGGTCAATATAGTCCTGTGCAGTTTTAATATCTAACAATTGATTATATTCTTGATTCCCGATTTCTTGAGGAATTTTCAATGTTAGCTCTGCTATGTCCTCAAACGTACGAATGCGAAGCGAAAAGCGGTGGTTTTTCATGTCAAGATTCGGAGTATCAATGTAGTAGTTAGTTTGATAGATGGGGGTAACATCAGAAAATTCAGAGAGGAGTCGATTGTATTCTGATTTTGTTAATAAGGTTTTATACTCAATTTCGAGATGGTTTTTCATACAGAAAACCCTTTCATATGTTATAATAGATTCGTCTTTGTGTTATTTTAATACAAATTAGTAGTTTTTACAAGAAAGGGGGCTTTATGGAATTTAACTGGGAAGAATTTTTGGATCCCTACATTCAAACTGTAGGTGAATTAAAAATCAAACTAAGAGGAATTCGTAAGCAATATCGTAAGGCTAATCGTCATTCGCCTATTGAGTTTGTTACTGGGCGAGTTAAGCCAATTGAGTCTATTCAAGAGAAAATGGCGCTTAGACACATTAAACTTGAGCATTTGGCTCAGGATATGCAGGATATTGCTGGTGTTCGAATCATGGTTCAATTTGTTGATGACATTGAAGAAGTGCTCTCCATTCTTCGCAAGCGTAAGGATATGCAAATTATTCATGAACGCGATTATATCAACAATATGAAGGCCTCCGGTTATCGTTCTTATCATGTCGTAATTGCTTATCCAGTAGATACTATTAATGGGAACGAAACGGTTTTAGCGGAGATTCAAATCCGTACTCTTTCAATGAATTTTTGGGCAACAATCGAACATTCGCTCAATTATAAGTATAAAGGAAATTTTCCTGAAGAAATTAAAAAACGATTAGAAGTTACAGCAAAGATAGCATATCAATTAGATGAGGAGATGCGAAAAATCCGCGACGACATTCAAGAAGCTCAGGCTCTCTTTGATCCTGGATATAGAAAATTGAATGATGGCGTTGGAAACAGCGATGATACAGATGAAGAATACAGGTAGAAAAAAAGTCGCATTGCTTGCTAGTCGCAATCCGAAAAGTGAGGCTGTGTCTAGAGAACTCTGGACACGATTGAAAGAAGAAAAATTTATTTTAACACCTAAAAATCCAGATATTGTTATTTCAATTGGGGGCGATGGTATGCTTTTATCGGCCTTTCATAAGTATGAAAAGTTGATAGATCGGGTCCGTTTTGTAGGAATTCATACTGGCCATTTAGGATTTTATACGGATTATCGGGACTTCGAAGTTGAGAAATTGGTTGAAAATTTAAAATTAGATACAGGTGCGCGTGTTTCTTATCCGATTTTAAATGTAAAAGTGAAAATGACGGATGGAAGAATTGTCGAAATGAAAGCTCTCAACGAGGCGACAATCAAGCGCTTGTCTAAAACGATGGTAGCAGATATTATTATCAATAATGTTCCATTTGAACGTTTTCGTGGTGATGGTATTTCAGTTTCAACACCAACTGGTTCAACTGCCTATAATAAGTCACTTGGTGGAGCAGTATTGCACCCTACAATTGAGGCTTTACAGATAGCAGAGGTAGCTAGTTTAAACAATCGTGTTTACAGGACACTTGGGTCATCCATCGTTGTACCGAAAAAAGACAAGATTGTCATTGAACCAAAACACAGTGATCGCTACTCCATTGCGGTGGATAATAAAACGATTGTCTACGACAACATTGATTGCATTGAGTATCAGATTGACAATAGCAAAATCCATTTTGTTGCGACACCTAGCCACACTAGTTTTTGGAATCGTGTTAAGGATGCCTTTATTGGAGAGGTGGAGTAATGCGATTTGATTTTGTTGCTGATCAGCACACAAAGGTGAAAACTTTTTTAAAGGCCCAAGGTGTTTCCAAGGGACTTTTGGCCAAAATTAAATATACAGGTGGTAGCATTTTGGTCAATGGTAGTGAACAGAATGCTACTTACTTGCTTGAAATCGGAGATAGCGTTACAATAAACATACCTGCGGAAGAAGATGTCACTGGAAGTTTGAAACCGATTTCTTTTCCTTTGGATATTGTCTATGAGGATGAACATTTTTTAGCAATCAACAAGCCTGTTGGTTATGCCTCTATTCCTTCGATTCTACATTCTTCTACAATTGCTAATTTCGTGAAAGGATATTTAGTCGAACAAAATTATGAGAATAAGCAGGTTCACATTGTAACGCGATTGGATCGAGATACATCTGGGCTCATGTTGTTTGCCAAGCATGGCTATGCTCATGCCCGATTAGATAAACAATTACAGGCGAAGCAAATTAGTAAGAGGTATTTCGCCTTGGTTCGAGGGGATGGGGAGTTAGAGCAAGAAGGGGACATTATTGCCCCTATTGGTCGACCAGAGGATAGTATTATTACCCGCTGTGTAACACAGAATGGGAAGTATGCTCATACTTCTTATAAACTTGTCCAGTCTTGGGGCAATATTCATCTTGTGGATATACGACTCCATACAGGGCGCACTCATCAGATACGTGTCCATTTTTCCCATATTGGATTTCCACTACTTGGTGATGATTTGTATGGTGGGAGTTTAGATTGTGGTATTGAGCGTCAGGCTCTTCATTGCCACAATCTTGTCTTTACTAACCCTTTTTCAGCCGAAAGGGTTAATTTGGAAGCAGCGCTTCCGGAGGATTTTCAGGCTGTTATCAATCAGTTAATAAAATTTAAGGAGTTTGCTCATGAAAATTTTTGAACAGCTAGCTAGCAAGCTAGAGGGGAAAAAAGTGCGTATTGTTTTACCTGAAGGTGAAGAACCTCGTATCCTTCAAGCGACGAAGCGTTTGGTGAATGAATCAGATGTAGTGCCAGTCTTGCTTGGTAACCCTGAACGTATCAAGATTTATTTGGATATTGAAGGTATTACTGAAGGGTTTGAAATCATTGATCCTGCTCACTATGATCGATATGATGAAATGGTTGAAGCTTTGGTAGAACGCCGAAAAGGAAAAGTAACGGAAGAGCAAGCTCATGAATTGTTGAAAGATGTCAATTACTTTGGTGTCATGTTGGTTTACATGGGCGTTGTAGAAGGAATGGTTTCTGGTGCTATTCATTCAACTGCCTCAACAGTTCGTCCTGCGCTTCAAATTATTAAGACTGAGCCAGGTGTTTCTAAAACATCCGGTGCCTTCTTGATGGTGAAAGGTGAAGAACGTTATATCTTTGGTGACTGTGCTATAAACATTGACCCAGATGCCCAAACATTGGCTGAGATTGCAATCAACTCTGCACGTACTGCAAGAATGTTTGGTATTGATCCAAAAGTTGCGATGCTCAGCTATTCTACAAAAGGCTCTGGTGCGGGTCCTAAAGTGGATAAGGTTGTTGAAGCTACAAAAATTGCTCAAAAATTGCGTCCAGAATTGGATTTGGATGGAGAATTACAATTTGATGCAGCCTTTGTTCCTGCAACTGGTAAATTAAAAGCCCCTGGTTCAAACGTTGCTGGTCAAGCGACTGTATTTATCTTCCCTGGTATTTCAGCTGGTAATATTGGTTACAAAATTGCTGAACGTATGGGTGGGTTTGCTGCTGTCGGTCCGGTTTTACAAGGGTTGAACCAACCAGTAAATGACTTGTCTCGTGGTTGTAACCCAGATGATGTTTATAATTTGACCTTGATTACGGCGGTTCAAGCTTTGGAGCACCGTTAATATGAAATTTTTATCACGGTATTTTAAGGACTATATCAAGGAATCCATTCTAGGTCCAGTTTTCAAGCTATTGGAAGCTAGCTTTGAACTTCTTGTTCCGTTGATAATCGCCTATATCGTAGATACAATTATTCCAAATGGCAACCGGGGAGACCTGGTTGCTATGCTTTTATTACTAGTTGGACTCGCTTGTATTGGAATTATTGTCTCGATAACAGCGCAATATTTTTCAGCCAAAGCAGCAGTCGGAGTGACAAAAGCATTAACGAATGATTTGTATCAGAAAGTCCTTTCTCTTCCAAAATCAAGTCGAGACATACTTTCATCTGCCAGTTTATTAACCAGATTGACGAGTGATGCTTTGCAGGTTCAAACAGGTATCAATACTTTTTTACGTTTATTCCTAAGGGCTCCGATTGTCGTATTTGGTTCACTGATTATGGCATTCTATATTAGCCCAAGTCTATCAATCTATTTTCTAGGAATGATTCTCCTGTTGTTGGTCATCGTAACAGGAATTTCAGTCCTGACTAGTCGTATTTATCAATCTATTCGAAAGGAATTAGATGGTTTGGTAGGACAGGTACGAGAAACGGTTACTGGCTGGAGAGTGATTCGAGCTTTTGGGCAGAGAGAGCGAGAAATTAAGACATTTCAAGGCATAAATCAACGATATAAGAAGCAACAGCTACAGGCTGGTTTTTGGTCAAGTCTTTTGTCCCCCTTGACCTTTCTAGTTGTCAATGGAACCTTGATTATTCTCATCTGGCAGGGAAATAAGGCTATTTCACACAATTTGTTGGAACTGGGGATGTTGGTCGCTCTTATCAACTACCTTCTTCAAATTTTAGTCGAATTGGTCAAGATGATTATGGTCGTGTCTACTCTCAACCAGACCTACATTTCAGCGCAACGTATTCAAGAGGTGTTTGAACAAGAATCTGAGGATGTAGAAGCCAATCTGCCAGTAGTTTATAGTGCAGACAAGGAATTGATTTTTTCCGTGAACCATCTTTCCTTTTCTTATCCAAAATCTTCTGAGGAATCACTAATAGATATTAATTTTGAACTAGGTAAGGGGCAGTTTATGGGAGTAATTGGTGGTACTGGTTCAGGGAAATCGACCTTAGTAGACCTTTTACAGGCTCTTTATTCCATACCGAACAGCCAACTCTCTTTCTTTATTGATGGGAAAAGTCCTAGGAATTTGAAAGAGTGGCGGCAGCAATTAGCTATTGTTCCGCAACAAGCTCAGCTTTTTGCTGGGACTGTGCGTTCTAACCTGTCATTAGGCTTAGAAAGTGTATTGGACAGTGAGTTATGGGTAGCGCTGGAAATTGCACAGGCTAAGTCCTTCATTGAGGACAAGGGAGGCCTAGATAGTCCTGTCGAAGCCTTTGGGAAGAATTTTTCTGGTGGACAGCGTCAACGTTTGACTATTGCACGCGCTATTTTACAGAAAGCACCGATATTGGTTTTAGATGATGCGACCTCTGCTTTGGATTATCTGACAGAGAGTCGGTTATTGGCTGCGATTCGTCGTGAATTGCCTGAGCAAACCTTAATAATGGTATCTCAGAGAACCAATAGTTTACGAACAGCTGATCTGATTTTAGTCTTGGATCGAGGGCGTCAAGTGGGACTTGGCCGTCATGAAGACTTGCTGAGAAGATCTGCCATTTACCATGAAATCGATCAATCACAACATAGGGAGGAGGACAGCCATGAAACAATCTAGTTTTAAGGAACTGGTCAGATTGGTTTTGGGCCAACCCTTTCGAATGTCCTTGATGTTGGTGGGAACTTTGATGCAGGTGCTTCTGACAGTCTATCTACCTATCTTGATTGGTCAGGCAGTCGATGCAGTATTGATAGCGGATGGTCAGGTCTTGCTAGGGATAATTGGCAAAATGGTGATGGTTATCTTGCTTAATACGCTGGTGCAATGGTATCTCCCACTAGTAACCAATCGCTTGGTTTATGGAATGGTGTCCGACTTGCGTGAACAGGTTTATGTTAAGCTGCACCAGATGCCCCTATCTTATCTGGATCGTCATTCAGTTGGTGATTTGGTAGCTCGTTTTTCAAGTGATAGTGAGCAATTAACCAACGGACTCTTAATGGTTTTCAATCAATTTTTCATAGGTATCTTGACCATTTTCTTAACCATTTTCACTATGGCTAGGCTTGACTTGACGATGATGTTGGTTGTTGTTGCCCTGACTCCCGTGTCTCTGCTTGTTGCACGGTATATTGCTAAAAAATCCTATGGTTATTATAGAAAACAAACACAGGCACGTGGGAAGCAATCTCAGCTACTTGAGGAATCGATTAGTCAACTGACCTTGGTTCAATCTTTCAATGCTCAAGAGCAATTTACGCATGGGTTTCAAGTTGTGAATGAACAGTATGCGACCTATTCCCAACAGGCTATCTTTGCCTCTTCAACGGTCAATCCAAGTACACGGTTTATCAATGCTATTATTTATGCCTTGCTTGCAGGACTTGGAGCGCTGAGAATTATGGCAGGACAGTTTACAGTGGGTTCACTGACAACTTTTCTCAATTATGCTAGTCAGTACAGCAAGCCTTTTAATGATATTTCCTCGGTCCTATCGGAATTGCAGAGCGCTTTAGCTTGTGCAGACAGGCTGTTTGCTATCTTGGCTCTAGATAGCATTGACGATCAGGCTGAGCGGAAAATCGATTCAGAGGAGTTGAAGGGAACTATTTCCTTTGACAATGTGTCTTTCTCATACAGCGCTGACCGTTCTCTGATAGAACATTTGGACATTGATGTCAAAGCAGGACAAAAGGTAGCCATTGTTGGACCTACTGGTGCTGGTAAATCAACCATGATTAACCTGCTTATGCGTTTCTACGATGTAACGGCTGGTCAAATTACTTTAGATGAGGTTCCGATTAGCCAGTACAGTCGTGAGGATCTTCGCAGACAGATTGGGATGGTTTTACAGGAGACATGGATCAAATCTGGTACCATTCATGATAATATTGCCTATGGCTATCCAAATGCCACGCGGGAATTGGTCATTGAGGCGGCTAAGGCAGCTAATGCAGACTTCTTTATTCGTCAGCTTCCGCAAGGTTATGATACAGTTTTGGCAGATGGAGGAGAAGCCTTATCTCAAGGACAACGTCAGCTCTTGTCAATTGCGCGTGTCTTTGTTAAAATACCTAAAATTCTGATTTTAGACGAGGCGACTTCCTCTATTGATACACGGACAGAAATTTTAGTACAGGAAGCATTTGCCAAATTGATGGAAGGACGGACCAGTTTTATTATTGCTCATCGCCTATCAACCATTCAATCAGCTGACTTGATTTTAGTAATGGTGGATGGAAAAATTGTTGAACAAGGAAATCATAGAGAGTTGATGAAGAAGCAGGGCGTATATTACCAAATGCAAACGAGTCAGCAATCAGAGGAGAATGAATGTGTTAGATAAATTAGACTTACAACCGATTACAGTTTTAGATGACTATCAAGCTACAATGCTCAATGAGAAAGAGGTACTACTGACTACTAAGGTGACTGAAAAGTCTCTCAATCCATATGGTATGGCTCATGGAGGCTTCCTCTTTACATTAGCTGATTCAGTAGCAGGATTGACTACAGTAGCAGGGGGTTCTTATTCAGTCACCCTACAGTCCAATATCCATTATATGAAGGCGGCAAAACTTGGTGATAGCTTATCCGTCACTGGTTCTTGCACACATGATGGAAGTAGAACAAAGGTCGTCGAAGTGAAGATAGAAAATCAAGATAAACAGCTACTTGCTTCAGCAAGCTTTACCATGTTTGTAACAGGTAAAGTAGAATAATACTCAACGAACATCAAAAGCAGCCGGTCCTGGTTAGTTTTAGAGAAACAAATTTCATTCGCTTTATCTCAAACCTCCAAAGGCTCCCCAAACCTCTCGAGCTAATTTGATTTTAATTATAAACAAGATACGGGAGTTGGCAAAAGCTGGCTCCCTTTCTTTGTGTTATACTAGATGTATGTTAGATTTGAAAGAATATGGAATCGAAATGTGGCCGGAGGAAAAGATTCAATCTTTTCGCAAGGCACTCTTAGATTGGTATGATGCTAATAAACGTGATTTGCCTTGGAGAAGGACAAGGGACCCATACGCTATATGGGTTTCTGAAATCATGCTTCAACAGACAAGAGTAGACACGGTCATTCCTTATTATGAACGTTTTCTCCATCACTTGCCTACGATTAGTGATTTAGCACAAGCACCAGAGGAGGTCATTCTCAAACTCTGGGAGGGATTGGGCTATTATTCGCGCGTGCGGAATATGCAAAAGGCGGCTCAGCAAATGGTAGAAGATTTTGATGGGCAATTTCCGACCACGCATGCAGCCATTTCAAGCCTAAAGGGCATTGGTCCCTATACTGCTGGAGCAATTTCCAGTATTGCTTTTAATTTGCCAGAACCAGCGGTAGATGGTAATGTGATGCGGGTTCTCAGCCGCTTGTTTGAGGTTGATTATGATATTGGTTTGCCTGCCAATCGTAAGATTTTCCAAGCGATGATGGAGCTATTGATTGATCCAGATCGACCGGGCGATTTCAACCAAGCCCTGATGGATCTGGGTTCGGATATTGAATCGCCAGTTAATCCACGTCCCCAGGACAGCCCAGTCAAAGCCTTTAGCGCAGCCTACTTAAACGGTACAATGGATAAGTATCCAATCAAAGCACCAAAGAAAAAGCCGATTCCCGTGGCCTACCAAGGATTTCTTATTAGAAATAAAGATAATCAATTTTTATTGGAAAAAAATAATGAAGCAGGTCTTCTATCAGGTTTCTGGTCTTTTCCGCTTTTGGAAAAAGGAGCAATCGTTGACAAGCAAGTCTCTCTCTTTGAAGTTGCAGAAGAAGTTGTTCAGCCAGATATTCGGCAGAGCTTTACGGAACTTTATGGTCTGACTGTTGATTGGCAAGAGCAAGAATTTGATACCGTCCAGCACATTTTTAGTCACCGCAAATGGCAAATCGAATTGATAGAAGGTATATCAGATTCAAGCACACTTCCAGATTCAAAAGAATTGAAATGGGTCTCTGTAGAAGATTTTCCTACCTATCCATTTGCAAAACCGCAGCAGAAAATGTGGGAATCTTTTGTAAAAGCAAAAGAAAGTTAAAAAAATGATAAAAAAAATGAATTTGGAGCACATAATTATTTGAAAGCGTTTTACAATAGTGGTATAATCTAATTGAAAAAAGGAAATAGTTTGATTTAAGATGTTGAACGCCATCTGACCGAGTGAAAGGAGTCTATTAGCGTTCATAGGTGTGTATATACTACTAGGATTCTGAATTTTTTGCAAAAAAATTGCAGATTTTAGTAGGGGAAAAGTCTTTCGTCGGTTTTCCAAATGTAATTTGGAATGTAGTGTTTTATAATGCATAGCATTTGTACCTGACATTAGCCCAGTTACCCAGTTCAATCTAAATGAAGGCTAATATTTTCATACCATAACGATTCAATTTTCAGCATACAAGTTGAGAAATAGTAAAATCAAAACCTCTAATAATTTTCAATAATAATAAGCAATCTCCACACTTTAAATAAAATAGTAGAGGACAATCAATCGACATAAGGGTAGCTAAATAATTAATTTACTTATTAAATCAACTCTATCAAGATTAAAAGTTGACACCGGTTCATTTTGGTTTTGAAAAGAGTATCAATTGTCAATAGTCATCAGATGAGAGACTTTTCCGTTAAAAGAAAAGGGAGGCGAGTAAGCCTCCTTTTTTAATCATAAATTGCAACCACTTGACCAATTGGGCGGATATCGTCATCTGCATTAAAATATATATCATCATAGTCTGGATTGAGTGATTGTAGGTAGTCGCCTTTGAATTTTTTAACAAAATTTTCCCCATTTACGGAGAAAATCCCAATGGCATTTAATGGAATATGTGGGGTTAATCGAATAAATAAATAATCGCCATCTTGAATCTGTGGAGCCATGGAATCACCAACTACTTGGGCGATTGTATCATATGTGTGGCTGTCAGGAATGTCATCACTGAAGAATGAGACTAGGTTATTCAAATCAGTATCCTGCCAATAACCAGTACCAGCAGAGACTTTACCTGGAACGGCTAACTCAACCCGATCACGGTAATCATCCATTTGCAGAATGTTTGTCTGACTAGTTTCCCGCATAGCCAGTAACTGTTCTTGACCAAAGGCTAGCCATTGACTGTGAAATGGTTCTTGTAACTCTTTATCCAAGAGCTGGACCTGAGGATGGATAGGTTGCTGAAAAAGCTTGAATTGCCCAGGAGTGATTGTCAAAGCAATGCCTTGATTGGTGTCTAACTGTTCGATCACTTCCCCAACAGATATGGACATTCCTTTTGCTACTTTTTCAAGTGTATCCATTGTCGGCAAAAGAGCTTTTTTTGTTTTGGGATGTTGGTTCTTTTCTAACATGGAAATATATCCCTTTGTTAAACCAGATAGCTCCGCAAATTTATCCATTGATAATGAATGTTTGTTTCGGTATTCTTTTAATATTTCGCCTAGTATCATGGTTGTCTCCTTGTTTGTTTAACTAATTATACCATTTTATATTTTTGTTTGCAAATATTGTTTAACATGTTTGACAAAATAAAAAATTGGTGTTAAAATTATCTCACATAAATGAAAAACGGAGGTAGGATCGATTATGAAGACAGTTATTTCTTGGAATGATATTTATAAGGAATGGGAAACATATGCTAGTCATTTTGGGTTGACCTCTCCGTTAGACATGGAAGATTTTGAAGGTAGGTGGTCTGAGGATTTTGGAAAGGGAAGTGTGTTCACAGCTAACTTATTACGTACTTACCAATTCGATGTTGAAAAGACAGCTGCTGTGTGGATTGCATCATTTTGTCGGGATTTGATGCAGGATTATGCCTATTTGTTAAATGGCAAAGCCTATCTCATGGCCAATCACCTATATTTTCTGGCTATCAAACAACTTCAAGATGAACAAGTTATTTGGTCAAAACCTTTGACACGTTTACAGCCGAAGTTATTTTTATCTTACCGTTTGTTGGAGAATTTAGATTTAAGTCAGTATCCTTGCATTGTCGAGCTGGCAATGCTACAAGCGAGTATGATTCGGTCACAACTATTGGAAAATAAATAAGGATTTAAGGGAGAATGAAGATGTTAAAGATGTTATATATGCAAAATACTAAAATGGATTTATCAAAGATAGAAGACTACTGGATGGACACCTTAGTTGAGCGAGGGATTTTTGATGATACCGAAGTTCACAACGGTCTATGTTGGAGATGTAAAACTCCTCATGCTGTGTCTGCTTATCAAATTGTATCGCATAAGTGGAAAACAGACATGACTAGTTTTGCGAATCAAATGGTACTCTGTCAATCCTGTCAGTATGAAAAACCAGATGTGGCAGATGCTGAAATTATATGGCAGTGGCTAGAAGTCGAAAGTGACCACAGGTATTGGGTGCTACAAGGTATGGCAGAGTATGAAAAGATGTATAATAAAACAGTACTTCAAGAATTGTGGGATATGGGAACTAGAGAAGGAGAAGAAGTGGAGAGGCTTGTTACTAAAGTGATGAATTCTTCTCGTGAAAACAGTGTCGTTTTAAATCGTGCAACAATAGCAGGCCTCTTTCGAACTGAGATTGAACGGATGCGTAGAAAGGCTTTCTTGAATTGGACAGGAATTTTTAAGTTGGTCAGCTAGTCGACATACTTGTAAGGATAGATCCCATAAGGGTGAGAATAGTAGATAAATATAAAAACGCATTGGTTAGATTCCTTTACTTGGAATTCTAACCAATGCGTTTTAAGATAAAAATCAACTAATAAAAATTAGGTTGGATTATTCGATGTTGGAGATAAAACGGTTTTCTTTTCTGGAAAAACGGTTACCACAGTATTGGCAGCGATAATATGTTCTATCGGCTTCATAGAGCATTGCAAACATTGCTCCTTCAACACCATTGATTGCATGGCCGACCATTCCAGCTTTACGAGAATATTGTTTTCGATTTGGAGTATAAGTTTGAAGTTTGATAGACTTACATTTTGGACATCTTGGTGGCTGCTTGGTATCCTTAGTATTGGGATGGAACCGCCGATAAATACTATAAGAAATTATCAAGATAACAAGGATTATTGGTCCAATATATTCTAATAATGTATTCATAATATCATTGTATCTGTTCTTCTTATTTTATTCAAGTAATATGAGTAGTGGATTTTAAAGTATTGAATAGCCCATCAAATATGTATTCGCCTATAATTCTAATTTTATTATTATTAATCTAAAACAATCCTACCTCAGAAAATTGTGGTAAAACAAGTTACTTACTATTTTTTTATAAGAATGCACATAATAATTTGCTCTTTTAGCTGTGTATATATATAATTATATTGTGAGAAGAGATTTTATCATAAATGGAGGTTTATTATGAAAAAAAATTGTAGTTCATTTACTATTAATACTTTCTATTTTTATTCCCGTTGTTACTCAAATGAATACCATACCAGTGAAAGCTGAAACTGGATTACGAGTTGCTGTTCTTCCAAAATCTTATTACATTAGTGATAAGCTATTTATTGTTAGATACCTCTCGCAAACTAAATATTATGAAGAATATAGAAACGGACTAAAATATTCCGGTAATTTACGATTAACTGACTATATTCAGGACAGCGATGGTTTTTATTTGGCATATTATTCTGGAACTATTTCTAGATAGACTGTACATATAACTAGTCGTATAAATCTCTTCTCTTTTCGGAGGTAGCTATGTTTCAGGTTGAAAGAAAATTATTTTTACGTAGTAAAAAAACATTGATTGCTATTCTTATTTTACTAGTTATTACTCTGGCTAGTTCTTTCATAGCAGGGTATCACAATCGAGAAGCAAAGTCGAAGGTCATTCTGCATGATGAACTTATGGTTCAAAATATTGAGAATATGTTGCAAGATTTGGAAGAACAGTATCAAAATAGTTTAATCGATCAAATGGATTATGAAGCTGAACAAAAATTTTTCACAGATTATATTGCTAACTATCAAAAGGAAATTCAAGCTGTCAAAAATGACGATTGGGCCTATTTTTATGAAAGTAATATCCAGCACTATCAGCTAGATGGGCAGTATATTTCTTTTGCTTACGAAGGTTATGGATTTACCTCTCAAACCATTGAAAATACGGTCTTAGTTTCCAAGTACTTATTAGAGCATGAGATCCCCTCTGCCTTTCCGACTGAATTATTTCTAACCGCTTTTGAATTACCAAAATCACAAACAGATCGAGAAATTGTCAATAGTTTAGGACAACAAGCACTAAAGGGAGCTAGTCATGAAATCTGGAAATGGCAGAAAAATAATGGGGTTATCATCACGAGCCTACTCTTTCTCGTCTGTTTTACAGATTTTTTTATTAAGAATCAGATAGGAAATAACAGGCAAATCCGTCTCTTGCAGACAAGTGGAATGAGCAGGATACAGTTTACATGCAAGAAGTACATTGCTTTTTTTATCCTTTACAGTTTTCTTTTCTTCGCTACTTATTTGTGTCACTTCCTAATATCCTCGCTTGTAAATGGGAATAGTAGCTGGATATACCCTATACCTACTTATATCAGCAAAGAATTAACCTTTAGTTTTATTCATACACATATCAGCCCCATTTATCAAGTAATCTTTCTTGCTAGTTGTATTCACTATCTTTATCTTCTATTCCTTCTAGGAGTAGCGCAAACCATAGCAATTTTGTTTAAAAATGGACTTGCTGGATTTTTAGTTACACTCGGAATGGCTTTGTGCGCCAACCTTTATCCAAACATTTTCAATCCTTTCAGTCTTTGGAATGCAGGTGATTTATCAGATGGGAGTATCCTAATTTTCCATCAGTTTTCTGGAGATGTTACTACGCGAGCTTTATTCATTTTACTAATAAGCAACTTATTGATTTATATTCTTCAGTTTTATTTATTAATAAGAAAAAGGGAGGTCTGACTATGCGATTAGCCATTCAAGATTTATGCAAGTCTTTCGGACAAAAGAAAATCCTTGATCATCTAAATCTAGAACTAGAGGGACCAGGTATCTGGGCCTTAATTGGCCCAAATGGTGCAGGAAAGACAACCTTTTTGGATTGCATTGCTAACCTACAATCTATCGATTCTGGCACTATTCAAGTTCTTGGAAAGAAACATACTGACTCTGGTATTTATCAATCCTTTGCTTACTTGCAAGATAATCGAGTCCTATACCCTGAATTGACGGGAATGGAACATTTACGATTGGTTCAAGGTATTCAAGGTTTACCAAAAGAGCGAATTGAACAAGTGATTGAAGAAATTGGCATTCATGATTATGTAAGTATACCTGTCAAAAATTATTCACTTGGAATGAAGCAGCACCTCCTACTTGCAATTTGTATTTTGAACAAACCTAAGCTCATACTCTTAGATGAACCTTTAAACGGCTTAGATCCGACTAGTTATATACAAACCAGGAAATTGCTTAAAAGTTTAGCACAAGCTGGATCTACTGTCATTGTATCTTCTCACCAATTAAATGAAGTTGACCAACTAACAAATCAGCTTTTATTTCTTAAGAATGGTAAGCTTATTCACCGAAAACTCGACTGTGTTGGACGACAGTACAGCATTCAAACCACTGATAACCATGCTGTATGTGAGAGTTTAAGATATCTGAATGGAGTGTCTTTGCTAAAAGAAGGGATTCAAGTTGATACTAGTCTCCATAATCTTAATTTCTACTTGGAGCTGATTATGGCTTGTCAAGTTAAAATACTAGATATTGCTCCTCTCGAACACCAATCTGAAGATATCTATAAAGAACTATTTGAATAGGAGAGCTTGAGACAATGAACTTAGTTACCCTTTTTATTTTACGACTCAGGCGAAATTCTATTTTTCTAGCCTTAGTTATGGTGGTACTCAGTATCCCAGTTGCGTTGACCTTTCGAAATGTTTTAGAGGTTGATAGACTGAGATTTGAGGATAGAGTTCGAATTAATCGAATTAAAAGAGATGCTGAATATATTTTGTATGCTGACAATGCAGAAGAATCATTAGACAGTGATGCTACTGAATATTATAAAAAAATCCTAATTCTTGCAACTGACTACTTGGACAATGAATACAGACAGGGTAAAAGTCAGACAGTCTTAAAAACAGAGCTTGAACTCTACCGAACCTTACATAACTGGGAGGCAAAAGGGCACCTCATCAATCACTATACTAGCAGTGAATTGTCGGAAAAAATTGCAGTCTATTCTGAAGTCCTCGAGCAGTCACTTGACTTCCATTACCCTTCTGCCCCAAATGACTTTTATTTGATTTTATTGCAGATTCTTCCGGTCAGTAACATGCTCCTCCCCGCTCTTATTTGTTGTATTACGGTGTGGCTTTTGATAAATGATTTATCAAAACATAGGGGCTTACTTTTTAGTTATGGACTGTCGCCTAGTCAGTATGCCAATAGCTTAACATTACTTGCTGTTTTCATGTATACCATCATATATGCTTTAGGGATATCCATATTGCTTGTGCTATCAAGTATGTTTCTCTTTACATTTCAAATTCGCTATCCTGTGCTAATACAGACAACAACAATTTCTACGGTGGCAACAATAGACATAATAAAATCACTTCTGTTTGAAATGGTGGGACTAGCCTGTCTATCTCTCATTTTCATCAGATTGTTCGCTCTCAAGATTCTTGAGAAGTATAAAAAACGTTAAATGATATTGCCTTTATATCAAATTTATGACTTAATGCCTTTGTATACTCACCGCAAGCGAGTCCTCTAAATTAGTTTGACAATCGAGCATTGATAGCCGAAACAAAATCTAAGTAAAATCCCCTCTCACATTTAAAAAACAAGCGATTCAGAACAATATTGCCTAATTCTTGTTGGACTTTTTATACAGTCCTAAATATATAAATGAATTGAGTTTATATACGATTTGCTATAGAGTAACTGCCTTTCCGCTATAAATAATCCTTTTGACTTGGTTAGTAGCTTAGGTGTCACTCATAAGATGTGGTTATAGGTGTTAACTATAGGGTTCCTTAACATTTAAATATTAGTCAAGATGGTAAAAATGAGGTAGAATACTGAAAAAGACCAAAGGAGTATCTTTATGGCTAGAGAATTTTCATTTGAAACCCTTCAACTTCATGCTGGACAGGAGGTTGATGCTGCTTCAAAATCGCGTGCGGTACCTATTTATCAGACAACTTCCTATGTATTTGAAGATGCTCAAGAAGCGGAGGATTTGTTTGCTTTACGTAAACCTGGTAATATCTACACTCGTATTACCAATCCAACGGTTGCTACTTTTGAGAATCGTATTGCTGCCTTAGAAGGTGGCGTTGGGGCGCTCGCAACTGCTTCTGGTATGGCAGCAATTACCTATACTGTTTTAGCATTAGCACACGCTGGGGATCATATTGTAGCAGCGACCACTCTCTATGGTGGGACCTTTAATCTTTTCAAAGAAACCCTTCCTCGCTATGGTATTACAACAAGCTTTGTCGATATTGATGACTTTGAAGCAGTAGAAGCTGCCATTCAAGATAATACAAAACTGGTATTTATTGAAACCTTGGGAAATCCTGTTATCAATATTCCTGATCTTGAAAAATTGGCAGAAATTGCACACAACCACCACATCCCGCTTGTTTCAGATAATACCTTCGCAACTCCATATTTGATTAATGTATTTTCTCATGGTGTTGATATTGTAGTCCATTCAGCAACCAAGTTTATCGGTGGGCATGGTACGACCATTGGCGGTGTGATTGTCGATAGCGGCAAGTTTGATTGGGTGGCATCTGGTAAGTTTCCGCAATTTGTTGAAGAAGATCCAAGCTATCATAACATTAGTTATACTCGTGATATTGGTGCAGCTGCATTTATTGTGGCAGTTCGTGTACAATTACTTCGTGATACAGGTGCTGCCCTTTCTCCATTTAACGCCTTCTTGCTTTTGCAAGGGTTAGAAACCTTGTCTCTCCGTGTAGAGCGTCATGTATCTAATGCTGAAAAAATTGTTGACTTTTTACTTAGTCATCCTCAGGTAGAGTCGGTCAATTATCCATCACTTCCAGATAGTCCTTATAAGCCTTTGGCGGATAAATACCTGCCTAAGGGAGTTGGCTCTATTTTCTCTTTCCAAGTAGAAGGCGGAGCAGAAGAAGCGCGTAAGGTTATTGATAGTTTGGAAATCTTTTCCAATTTAGCAAACGTTGCCGATGCTAAATCACTAGTAGTTCATCCAGCTACAACCACGCATGCTCAGTTAGCTCCAGAAGATTTACTTGCTGCTGGGGTCACACCAAATCAAATCCGCCTATCCATCGGACTTGAAAATGTCAATGATTTGATTGAGGACTTACAGCTTGCTCTTGATAAACTATAAGCTGTAAAGCGAATATATTCGAAATACTATTAGAAAAGGAAATTTGGCATGTGCGCCAACTTCCTTTTTTATATCTGTTCTAGTTCTTCCAGTCCATTCTCAGTTAGTCGGTAGATTCTTTGACAAACTTCTTTCAAAAAACGTCTGTCGTGTGATACACATACCAAGCCACCTGGATAATCGGCAAATAGTTGACGAATATATGGCTGAGAAGTAGGAGAGAAGTTTCGACTGGGTTCATCTAATAAGAGAAAATTGGCTTGATCAAGAACCATTTTTAACAAGAGTAACTTGGCTTTTTGTCCCCCCGAAAGTTCACAGATCTTGTGATGAACTTCTTGTCGTGTAAACTGCAGACTGGCTAGATGTGTTAAGATAAGTTGTTCCTGCTCACGATTGCCATTTTCTAATAAAAAATCAAGTGGAGTTTTAGATTCATCAAGGACTTCTGAATAGTGCTGGGGCATGTATCCCAAGTTTATGTCCGCTCGTTGCCTGAGTTCTTGATAGATTAACTTTAGAAAACTGGATTTACCAATTCCATTTTGTCCAATGATGCCAATTTTCTCTTGTCCATTTAAGTTGAAATGGATATTTTGAACTAATTGTCGCCCTTCAATGTTCAATTGGAAGTTTTCTAAGTGAAGCACTTGTTTTCTAGCTGGTAGTGGTGAAATGTCTGAGAAGAAGAGGGTAATGGCATCCTCATGAAAAGGAACTTGTGTGAGATTTTCCTTCATTCTCTCATAGCGTTTTTCACGTGATAAGACATTCTTCATTTTCTTGGCTATGAGCCGTCCCAATGTAGCATCATGGGTGTTGAGCAAGGTATGACGAACCTGTGATTTTTGACGTAGGTGCTTGTTCATAGCTTTGTCAAATTCTTTTTGATCATTCCGAGCTTGTTGGACTTGCTTCTGATAGGCTTGTTGGCGTCTCAATGCGTAATCTTGGTAGTCAAGATCTTCAACCTTGGTCTGAGCAAGTGTTTTCTTTTTTACTGATTCTAGGTGAATGATTTTTGTAGCTGTTCTGCTAAGAAAGTCTTCATCGTGAGAAACAAAAAGGATGGTCTTTGGACTCGTGATGATATAGTTTTCAAGCCAAAGTAAGGTATCTAAATCCAAGTCGTTAGACGGCTCATCTAGAAAAATAATATCAGATGGAGTTGCTAAAGATTTGATTAACTGAATTTTTAATTTTTCGCCACCTGACAGGCTTCCAATCAATTGTTGACTGGCAAATCGCTCACTGTCAAACTGGAGCTGGTCAGCATAGAGGTAGAGTAGACCGTAATCAATGTCACTGTCCAAGTCAGCGAAGAAGTAGTCGTTCAAGGTTAGCTCTGCTATTTCCAGTGGAAGACTTTGGGGAATATAGACTGGTGAGTGAAAATATCGGTGAATGCTGCCTGATATGAGCAGGTAGTCGGCGACAAGAGCTGAATCCATCAAGGTGAGTAATAGACTGGATTTTCCATTTCCTTCTTCGCCGATGATGGCTATTTTATCGCCAGGGTTGACAATGAGGTTTAGGTCATGAACCAGATTTCTCAAATCTTTTTGATGGTCGAGGGTTAGGTGTTGAGTGGTTAGTAGCATAAGGCCTCCTTTACAAGAAAAAACACACTACCTATTTAGTAGTGTGTCAAGTCCTGCTCAAAAAGACCCTATTCATGGAATAGAGGGAGCAGAAAAATGGACGCAAGAAAACTACTAAATAAGTATAGAACTTAAATTGAGTTTACTTGTTACTGTCCATTTCTCCTTACCTCGCAATTACAATTTTCTAATAGTTTACCATATGTATTGAGATTTGTCAATTTTTCAAGAGATAGTCAGCAAGACGAATGATTGGTCGTAGGTGACTATCTCTTGAAAAATAATGAAAATAATTCATAGATAGGGTGTTACTTTTTTCCCTAACCTGTGCTATAATACACACAATGTTAGGTTTCTTTTTGCTTAATCATGGTGGTTAGGTATGATGTAGAGCTGACAGATGTTTCAAATCTTTGGTTTGAAAATAAATAGGGAAATGAAAAAAATTTATGGATATCTTTTTAAGTGTCTTACCCATTGTTGTCTTGATTTTTCTGATGATAAAATTGAGGGTAGCAGCGAATTATGAACTGCTCCCTGTCAAGTGGACAATGAAATAATAAAAGATTAGGCGACGGCCTTGTTCCTCATTTCAAGAGGGGCAAGGCCGTTGTTGCGTTCTTGAAAACGTT
>NZ_JAIMDU010000002.1:0-109854 GCF_019794615.1 Streptococcus suis | reverse complement strand
CCTTTTTGTGCGCCCTAAATACAAAAACTATTCCCGTCTTGTCATCAACTGCTCAGACGGGAATAGTTTCTTTAGCTGCTTAAATGCTTAACTTAATGACATTGGGCTGTCACTTGGTTACATTCGCTATTGGTATGAGGGAACAGAGTATCGAATTGAAGAGTTCTGCATTTCCCGTGATTACCAAGGGCAAGGACATGGTGCTAGTTTATTAGCTGATATTGAGAAGCAGTTAGCTGATAGAAAGATCGTTCATATTCTCCTGCAAACCGAACGCACTCTTCCAGCCTTTTTCTTTTATAAAAAATGTGGTTTTCATGCTCTAGAAGCAGATGTAACAATGGTCAAGAAAGTAGGACATCATGGAACTTGCTGATATTCGTCAGGCGATTATGGAAGATTTACCCAATCAAGCTTTTACGAAAAATGGGATAAAGCCGCTTTTCCAAGCATCTTCTACCGCAAAAATCCTCATTATTGGACAGGCACCGGGATTAAAAACACAAGAAAAAGGTCGTTTATTTGATGATGCCAGTGGAGAGAATCTTCGCAAATGGTTGGGAGTAGATAGGGAATTCTTCTATGAATCTGGCTATTTTGCTATTCTTCCTATGGATTTCTATTATCCAGGAAAAGGGAAGTCTGGGGATTTGCCGCCTCGTAAGGATTTTGCCCCCAAATGGCACCCACTCATCATGAAGCAACTATCCCAGATTGAGCTGACCTTGTTGATTGGTAAGTATGCCCAGGACTATTATTTAGGAGAATCCCACAGGACTGTAACCGAGAGAGTAGAGAATGCAGATCATTATCTACCCACCTATTTTCCCCTACCTCATCCATCGCCAAGGAACAATATATGGCAAGCTAAACATCCTTGGTTTGTTGAAGAGATTTTGCCACTGCTGAAAAACAACATAAATATATTGATAAAGTAAAACTAACATGATATAATTGTATATATATACCTAATAAATTTTTCTTATCTTTGTTCATCGAAGGAGGTGTTCTGATGAGAAAATGGAAAACACTGATTGTCACTTGTCTAACTATTTTAGTGGTTTGGTTGTTAATTCCACCTGCCTTAGTAAATGCAAATCAGATTCCCGATCGACCGATAGATACAACAGTAGTAGATGATACTCAATTACTTTCAAACGAGACTATTGCTGAAATTGATCAGCTTAATCTCGATTGGTCAACAACGGAACAAGGTTTACAGGTCGGTGTCTATATGACGAATAGTCTTTGGACAGATATCGAAAGTTTGGCCAATGAGACATTTCGTCAGTGGCAAGTCGGATTTTCAGGCACAAATAATGGAATACTTCTGGTTATTGCAATAGAAGATAGGGAATTTCGGATTGAAACGTCAGATAATGCTGCGACAGTTTTGACAGATGTAGAAGCAAAAGAAATTCTCGAAAATGCAAGAGAATTCTTTCGACAGGAAGATTACAATGGCGGTGTGACCTATATTGTTCAATCCATTGGTGATCAGTTTTATGGTACCAGCGTTGGTCAGAGCCAGTTAGCCACCTTAGATGAGAGAACATCGGAAGAAGATCAGGGCTTTTTCGCTTTCTTAACTGTTGTTGTAGTGATTATTATTTTTGTGATCATTGAAAAATCCAGTCGTGGTGGTGGTGGACCAGGCAATTTGCTCTGGATGTTGGTGGATGATCAGCATCACTACCGCAATCATCACTCGTCTAATTCCTCATCGTCCAGCTTCGGTGGCGGTGGTTGGTCCGGTGGTGGCGGAGGAGGTGGAGGTGCCTCTTCCGGTTGGTAAGGAATCTTGTAAAGATTCTGAAAGCTATTCATTTTTTAGAATGTTTAATCATTGTTAGAAAGGAAATCATATGAAAAAGAAATGGTTGGTTCTCCTCATTCCTGTCCTAGCTCTGCTATTTTTAGGAATGGGAGCAGTCGGGCAATACAATGGCTTGGTGGACAGTTATGCTGAAGTTGAAAACGCGCAAGCCAATGTAGACACACAGTTGCAACGACGCTATGACTTGATACCTAATGTAGTCGCAGCTGTCAAAGGAGCCATGGAACACGAGGAAGAAATATTTACTGCTATTGCAGAAGCGCGTGCTAAAATCGGCTCCAGTCAACAGGGAACGAGTGAATATAACCAAGCTCAAAGTCAGTTGGATTCTGCAGTTTCTCGACTATTGGTAGTGGCAGAAAACTATCCACAATTGACAGCTAATCAACAGGTTTCAGACTTGATTACAGAGCTTGAAGGTACCGAGAATCGAATCTTAGTTGCCCGTAAAGATTATAACGCATTGGCAACATCTTACAATAAAAAAATCAAACGCTTCCCAACATCAATCTTTGCAGGTCTATTCGGATATGAAAAAGTTGAACTTTTCCAAGCCACAAATGATGCGGCAACCACTGTGCCAAGTGTTGATTTACAAGATGAAGAATAAATAACTCGGCTCCCAGAGCCGAGTTATTAATTTTATGGATTGATCCAAATTCCAGAAACGTAGTCTTCTGAAAGAGTAGTCTGGCTGATAATGTTTTTAGCCTCCATATCATAGATAAGGAGTTGATTTGCCAAAATAATCATTAAGCGCTTATCATCGATTTGACGGATATGGTCGATGTAGTGAGGACGGGGATTTAAGTCCTTCAAAGTATGGTAAGATTGCTCGCCAGTTTGGGAATTGTAAATAGAAAAGGAAAATGGGCTAAACATGCCATTTTGATGCTCGATGAGAAGAAGGTTTTCGTCTTTGAGAGCATGGAGTGTGCTAGGTGAGGGGTGTTCTAAAGTTACTGACGAAAATGTTTTTGTTTTTGTATCAAAGGCCAAGAGTTCGGATGACAGTTCAATGTCCTCATACTCACTTGTTTTTTTCCCTAAATTTGGGAGATAGATGGTTCCATTGACTAGAAGCCCTTCACCTGTGGTAATGGTATTGTCGTACTTGAATACCTCTTGTTTTGAAAAATCTTTCTTATCAAATACAATCAAGACATTTTCTTCGGGTCCTTCTTGGGTAAAATCTTTCACAAAACCAGTTAAATAGACTGACGTTTGGTCTACCATGACTGGATCATTTGGGATGAAGTCATCGTTTAAAACGTGGGTCTGACGTGTTTCAAATTGCTTATCAAATTGCGCAAGTATGTGATAGGGCCCCGCTGTATAAAAGTCTTGTCCATCTGTACCACTGATATAGCTACTATACTGACTTGGCTTTCGCAAGACAGTCCCAGTATTGAAATCGATGGATATCAGATTGTCGTTAATGAATTTTTGCTGATCGTTGGCAAAGACTAGATACCGATTGTCTATGACATAATTTTCACCAGAACCAAAATACCCCTCTGAATTCATTTTCTGTGTATGAAGGAGTTGAGGGTCTTGACCATTTAGCTGAAAGGCTTCGACCTTACCGGGATAAACCAAGTAAAAATCAGCTTCCGACGTTAATGTGATCGTATTGTGCTGGTAGGCAAATAGTTTCCAGCCGATAAATGGAAAGACAAGACAGGATAGAAGGACAATACAAATAAGAAGTTTTTTCATGGGAATGCCTCCTTTCACTGTTTAGTATATCTAAATTTGTCATCTTAGACAAGAAATTATGTGTTAATATACAAATAAAGTCATGCAAGTTTTCTTACATGACTTTTGTTCTTATTTTCCAAGACAGAATTGGCTAAAGAGTTGGGTGATGAGTTCATCTGGAGCTGCATCGCCTGTGATTTCTCCCAAAATCTGCCAACAGCGTGTCAGGTCAACCTGTAACAAGTCTACTGGCATGCCCATTTCCAGCCCATCGTTAACAGATTGTAGGCTTTGAACCGCCTGTTCAATGAGGGAAATATGACGAGAATTGGAGAGGTAGGTGGCATCTTGCTCTACCAGACCTGCATTTTCAAAGAAGAGTTGATTGATTTTTTCTTCGATTTGGTCGATGTTCTGGTTTTTCAAGACAGAGATGCGGATGACATCCTCAGGTAGTTGATCAGCTTCAATTTTTTCTTCTAGGTCTGTTTTATTGAGCAAGATTATACGATTTGCCATGTCTGAAATGGCTAATAGATTTCGGTCTTGCTCGGTCAGGGGTTCGGATGCGTTGAGGACCAGCAGGATCAGGTCGGCCTCCTCAAGGGCTTTTTTGGACCGTTCGACACCGATTTTTTCAACGATGTCATCTGTTTCACGGATACCAGCGGTATCAATCAGCTTGAGGGGGACGCCTTTGATGTTGACGTATTCTTCGATAACGTCGCGGGTTGTTCCAGCGATGTCTGTAACGATGGCTTTTTCCTCGCGGAGAAGATTATTGAGCAGGCTGGATTTTCCCACATTGGGACGACCAATAATGGCGGTTGCGATGCCTTCACGCAAGATTTTACCACGGCGGGCGGTACGAAGGAGATTTTCCAAAAGAGCTTGAAACTGGAGTGTCTTCTCACGGACTAAGTCTGTGGTTGCCTCTTCGACATCATCATACTCTGGATAATCAATATTCACTTCGACTTGAGCCAAAGTGTTGAGGATTTCCTGACGTGTTTCATTAATCAGTTGGGAGAGAGAGCCATCCAACTGACGGACTGCGTTGTGCATAGCCTTGTCGGTCTTGGCACGGATGACATCCATGACAGCCTCTGCCTGGGTCAAATCCACACGTCCGTTGAGAAAGGCCCGCTTGGTAAATTCACCAGGCTCAGCCATTCGGGCACCTTGTCTAATCAACAATTGAAGAATTTCATTTGTGACGGCGATACCCCCATGTGTATTGATTTCAATAACATCTTCGCGCGTAAAGGTCTTTGGAGAACGCATGGCACCGAGCATTACTTCATCCAGTACCTGTCCAGTCGCGGGATCAATAATATGGCCATAGTTCAGACTATGACTTGGCACAGTCGCTAAGTCCTTTCCTTTAAAAACTTTGCTTGCAATGGAAAATGCATCTGTACCAGACAGACGGACAATCCCAATTGCCCCCTCACCGAGAGGAGTAGAAATAGCAGTTATTGTATCGAATTCTTTGGTAATCATAGAGTTTTGCTTTCTGTAGGATTATAATAAAACTATTATAGCATGTTGTGTAATAATCGATGGTAAAAAGGAGACAAAAAAGGCAGAAAACGCTTTCTAAAGCTATTGAAAAATGGTAGAATATTACTAAAAACAGGAGGTAATAGATGAGGTTAGCGCATGTTGAAAAAAGAGAAAGAGAAAGTCGATTTCAATATCTAGAGGACCACCTGTTCAACGTTGCCAAAGAGGCCAAAGCATCTGCGGAAACGATTGGCCAAGGGGATATTTTGTTCTTACTAGGACTTTATCATGATTTGGGCAAGAGTGATAGGCTTTTTCAGAAAAAAATGAAAGAGGAGCCAAGCCTACACGTAGATCATTCGTATGCGGGAGCTCGTTACCTATTTCAAGAGATTGAGCAAGTCTTTCGGCGTTCAGGAAAAACCTCAAACGATGCCCAGCTTTTTCGTGAAATAATAGCCTACATTATATCTGCCCACCACGGCGTTTATGATGTCCCTCTACCTGAGGATATGGAAGGAGCAGGTAGATATCGGTATAGTAAGTTGTTTTATCGAATCGGTCAGCCACGAGCAGACTATCATTATGAAGAAGATATAAGGGCCTATGCCAAGTTATTGGAAGAACAACTACCTAGCTTTGGTTATCAAAATGTAGATGATTTAGTGACAAAATCATTTGGAAATTTTCAAACCGCTTTGGCGAAATTATATATCAACGATGATAGCGAATCGGCTTTTTATAGTTCTTGTTTTATTCGGCTCTACCTGTCTTATTTGAAGAATGCGGATATTTTGGATACGATTAATGCCTATGACCTTGTTATCGAGCCAAAAACTACTGAGGAAAATAGTGAACTTGTTCAGAAGTATTTTCAATCAGTAGAAGAAGTTTATGCAGGATTTGGAAATCCAACTACAGAGTTAAACCGTATTCGAACGGCCTTGGGAGAGCGGGTTAAACAACGTGGTGCTACGGATTCTGCAGGTATTTATCGCCTTAATCTTCCGACGGGTGCAGGGAAAACCAACCTGTCCCTCCGTTACGCAGTTCATCAACTGACACAGAAAGGTAAAAAAAGTTTCTTTTACATGACGCCATTTTTGTCTGTTTTAGAACAAAATGCAGCAGCGATTCAGGAAATTATTGGCGTGGAGGGTGTCTTAGAGCACCATTCTAATCTAGTTAGAGAACAACAAGATTCCACACCTCAGAATGAAGAGTATGGAGAGGAAACAACCAATGGTCTAATGATAGACTACCTGATTGATACCTGGGATAGCCCAGTTGTTCTTACCACCATGGTTCAGTTCTTTCAAACCCTCTTTAAGACCAAGTCATCTAATATCAGACGCTTCTCCAGCTTAGCAAATAGCATCTTGATTTTAGATGAAGTACAGTCCCTTCCCATTGAGGTCACCACGCTCTTTAATCTGACCATGAATTTTTTGAGTCGTGTCATGGGGGCTACAGTTGTTCTCTGTACTGCGACTCAACCTGCCTATGATTCGGTTTCCATAAGCCACCGACTATTATATGGTGGGGAAATAGCAGAGCAGGCAGACATTGTCACCTTAACCGCTGAAGAACAAGAGGTCTTTAAGAGGACAGAACTCCGCAAGTTCGATGAAAGTAATGCAGTTTCCCGATTGACTGACCTGGCAAGTTTTATCTTGGAAAAAGAAACTTCTACGCTTGTCATTCTCAATACCAAACCAGCAGTAGAAAAACTATATAGTCTATTAGAATTCCAAACAGACAGACCACTTTATCACCTCTCAACCAATATGTGTGCCCAGCACCGTCTCGATGTTATCCAAGAAATCAAAAATCAATTGAAAGACGATGTTCCCCTAATTTGTATCAGTACACAATTGATTGAAGCAGGAGTGGATGTTGATTTTGAACGAGTAGTTCGGTCTTATGCAGGACTAGATTCAATTGTCCAAGCAGCTGGCCGCTGTAACCGTGAAGGAAAACGAGATTTAGGTCGGGTAACATTGATAAATTTATCCAAGGAAGAAGAAAGCCTCACCTATCTGAAGGAAATCAAGCATAAAAAAGAGGCTACTGAAACTATTTTGATAAAAGAAAGTTCACCGATTGATGTCGGGGCCTTGAATCGTTTATTTTTTGAACGTTACTATGCTGACAATAAAACACAATTTGATTACCCACTATCTACCAATGAATCTGTCTATGACAATCTCAGCTTGAGTAGCTTCAAAGGAAGTCCGAACTGCAAAGTCAGACAGTCATTCAAGACGGCAGGGCAGAAAATGGATTTAATCAAAGATGATAGTATTGGTGTCTTGGTTAAATATGGTGACGGAGCGGATATAATCGCTGACTTGGAAGAACGGCTGGTAAGCAATCCTTATCCAAGGGGGCAAGACTTAGTTGAGATCAAACAAATCCTCAAGAGCTTACAGCCCTTTACAGTCAATCTGAGACAGTATGACAGTCGACTACAAGTTGTCCGATATTATTTAGATGGACAGGTCTTAATACTGCAAGAAGAGTATTATGATGACGAAAAGCTTGGATTAAAAAAAGAGGCAAACCTTCCTATCTTGTAAGGTAAGATAGAAAGATCTGCCAGTCTTTATTACATAAAATAAAAACATAATTTCAATCCGCATAGTCTACTATGATGAATTGATTTTATCACAATAAGAACTATAAATCAAAAAGTTCTTCTAAGTAACTAAAATTTTTTATTTTATTACTCATAAAATATATACATAGAATGAGATGTTTGTTATAATGATTACTACTAAGGAGGTGAAGAGGCATAACGGAAAATGTTTTTCAACTAATAGACAAATTGTTGGAGCGATTACCAGCTATTCTAATGGCTGTAGCTTATCTGGTTGTTGCCTTTCAATCAGGAAATAAGAACAAGTAGTTTTTGTCATTAAAAAATTACTTTTTCGAGTTAGTCAGTGGTTACTGTAGTTGAAGGCTATGGTGCCACCGCTAGCTATCCTGTTAGTTAGGTTGTACATTTCTGTTGTAGTCTATCTTTGCTATGATAAATAAGTAAAGGAGGAACTCGATTTTGTATCGTTCAAGGAATTTTTACCTGCGGGTGAAGGGTGATCTGGCTCTTTTTACGAATCCTGCGACCAAGGGTGGTGGAGAGAGGTCAAGCTATGCCGTTCCTACTCGACAGGCTTTAAAAGGTGTGGTGGATGCGGTTTACTATAAACCAACCATCACAAATGTTGTGACAGAAGTGAAGATTGTCAATCAAATTCAAACGGAACTTCATGGGGTCCGAGCCTTGTTGGCTAATTATGGAGCTGACTTAAGTTATGTCTCTTACCTCAGCAATGTGGAATACCTGGTCAAATTTCACTTTATCTGGAATGAAAATCGCCCAGATTTAGTGCATGATCGTTTGCCCAACAAACATGAGGCGATTATGGAAAGGTCTATTAAAAAAGGTGGACGCCGAGATGTCTTTCTTGGAACCAGGGAATGTCTTGGTTTAGTTGAAGCGATTAGCCAGGAAGAATATGAAACGGCTAAATTAGAATATGCAGATAAGACCATTGATTTTGGAATTATGTTTCATTCATTTGCCTATCCAATAGAGTCTAATCAACCGCTTCGTTCCTATTTTACAAAGACCGTCATGGAAAACAGTGTCATACGTTTTAAGGAGCAAGAAGACTGCGAGATTGTGAACACACTTTCGAATTATGTTTTCAAGACTTCGGGAGATATCAAGTCAGTTGAAGAAGAATTTGAGATATACTCACGAGATCAAGAAAATGAGGAAGGAGGTCTCTAATGGATTTCTTTACAGCACTTTTACGAGCTTATGAAGCAGCTGAGGACACAGGCTGGGTAGACAATGCTCAAAGATCAACTAATCCCCTACTACCGATTTACCATACCAGTCGTCGTTCAAATGGAAAGGATACGATAGCCGTCCTACTAGACAATGAAGGAAATTTCATGAAGGCAGATTTTATGGCTGATGGCGAGAGTATTATCTTTCCGGTGACTTCTGACTCGGTGGCTCGTTCGGGGAAAAATCCAGCTCCGCACCCTCTGGTTGATAAATTGACTTATTATCTCTCAGAGATCAATCAAGAACAGTATGACACCTATCATCGTCAGTTAGATGAATGGATTTCTCAGTGTCAGGAACCAGAAGTCAAAAAATTTTTGAGTCATATCCAGCATTTTCTGTTACAGGATGACTTTATAGAGAAGATTGTCCAGTCCCTCTATGGTAGAGTAACCAGTAGAGAGGGATTAAAAGTAACTTTTCTGAACAGTGATGATAGTAAAAAGACTGTTGACCTATCAACTGCTTTTCTGGAATTTAAACTTGATCAATTTATTGGCTATCAAACCGTTTCTGTTACCAACTATTTGGACTTACATAAGGCTTACATTTCTTATGTGGAATCAAATCAGCAGGCAGATATCATCTGTAATATTAGTGGGAAGCAAGAAGTGCTGGCTGCCAAACACCGCGGCTTGATTGGCAATGCCAAACTAATTTCTGTCAGCAATAACATTGAAACCTATAAAGGACGTTTCAAGGAGCGAGAGGATGTCTTTACAGTTGGGAATCAGACTTCGGAAAAGATTCATTTGATGGCAAAGTTTTTGTTGGAGAATGAACATACACACGCATGGTTAGGGTCAGGACAGCATTTGATCAACTGGTTTAGTGATGATTTAACTAATGAGACTCAATTAGATATCACCACTCCGAAAGTGGAAGAGATTGAAGATGATGGAATCTTTGATTTTGGAGAAACATCTTCAGATGATACTCCTAAATTTCAAATAACTGAAAAGAACAAGAAAATCCGCCTATCTTTTATCCATGGTAAAAAAGAATTTGGTGACGGAGCGACTTACTATGTCGCTATCGTTAACAAGACCAATGATGGTCGTGTTGCCCTTAAATACTTTAGACAGCTAGCTGCCTCTCAACTACTAGATAATCTCAATAAATGGCAGGACAAGTATTCTTGGCAATTTAAGAAGAAAAATGGAGAGTATGCGGAGTGTCCACCGAGTTACCAGGATATTGTTTTAGCGGCCTATGGTGTAGATAGAGGTCGATTCTTGGAGCTAGACAATGACAAGTTCAAGAGTGATCAGTTCCAAAAGTTAGCTACTAGCATGATTGACGGGAAAAGTGTTCCGGATACGATTCTTGGTAAATTAAAAGACAATATCAAGCAACGTCAGAGATATGGGAACACATGGAACAAGGTATTATTTGTTTCCTTGGCCCTTTTACATAAAAATAATAAGGAGGAATTTACACCAATGTTAGACCACGAGAATAAGAATCGTTCTTATTTGTTTGGACGATTGTTGGCGATTTTTGAATTGTTAGAACTTCAACGGTATCAGTTAGATGGTTCAAAAAATGATCGAATCACCAATGCAGAACGCTACTGGACTGCTTATACCAGCCAGCCAGCTAAGTTGATGATGAATTTGACCAAAAAAACCAAACCTTATGAAGAGGCAGTCAAGTTAAACAGTCCTGACATCTTTAAGAAATTGGACAAAGAGAGGGAAGAAATCATGGATTTACTGAGTCCCTTGATGCAAGACCGTGGTATCAATGATCCATTAGACTATCGCTTTATATTTGGTTATTATGCTGAGAAGCAATACTTCTACACAAAACAAGAAAAAATTGAAAGTGAGGAATAGAGAATGTTGGAACAGAAAATAGATTTTATGGTGACCATTGAGGTGCGTGAGGCCAATGCTAATGGTGATCCTTTATCAGGAAATATGCCACGTACGAATGCAAACAACCAAGGGATTATCAGTGATGTTGCGATTAAGCGGAAAATTCGCAATCGTATGCAGGATATGGGGTATAAGATTTTTGTCCAGGCAAACGATCGGATTGAAGATGGCTTAAATTCTTTAGAAAAACGCTTCAAAGCTCAATTTTCTGGAAAAGAATCAGATGAGGAAATCAATGAAAAGGCCAATCAAATCTGGCTAGATGTTCGCTCATTTGGACAGGTCTTCACGTATTTGAAGGACCGCTCTTTTGCTATCCGTGGTCCAGTTTCTGTTAGCATGGCTCATTCGTTAGAACCAATTATCATTTCTAGTTTGCAGATTACTAGAAGTACAAATGGTGTGGAACCTAAGAAAGTAGGAGGTCGTTCTTCTGACACCATGGGAACCAAGCATTTTGTAGACTACGGTGTGTATGTTATCAAGGGGTCTATCAATACTTATTTTGCAGAGAAGACAGGCTTTACGGCAGAAGATGCGGAGGTCTTGAAAGAAACTCTCATTACCCTATTTGAAAATGATGCATCATCAGCTCGCCCAGAAGGTTCAATGCGTGTTCGTGAAGTTTTCTGGTTCACTCATTCCAATAAACTGGGCAATGTTTCTAGTGCACGCATCTTCGACTTGTTAGAATTTGATAAGGAAAAGCAAGACAAGTCAAGCTATGAAGAGTATGCGATTGGACTTAAGCAGAAAGAGCTGGCTGAGTTTCAGGCTAAGGGATTGAAAGTTGAGATTTTAGAAGGATTGTAAGATGGTCTATGCAGAAGATGATTATTTGATGTTGTCTGGTATTCAACATTTTCAGTTCTGCAAACGTCAATGGGCTTTGATTCATATTTATCAAGAATGGGCTGAAAATGAGGCAACCACTCACGGTCAGTTTCTTCATCAAAAAGCTGACAATCCCTATATCAAAGAAAAACGCAAGGATTTCTTGGTTTCTCGAGCGATGCAGGTGTCGTCTAAAGAACTTGGTCTTTACGGGATACTAGATGTTGTGGAATTTCATAAAGATGAGGCAGGCATTTCACTGAGTGGAAAACGCGGTAAGTGGATTCCAACTATCGTTGAATACAAGCGTGGTAAGCCGAAGAAAGATGAACGGGATATTGTTCAATTGGTGGCACAGACCATGTGTTTGGAGGAAACACTGGCTTGCAAAATTGATAAGGGCTATCTGTACTATCATAGTGTCAATAAAAAAGTAGAAATTAGCATTAGTGCTGAATTGAGGCAATTAGTCATTGAACTAGCTAGACAAATGCATGAACTTTATCAGAAAAGAGATTTGCCAAAGGCTGAGTATTTTAAAAATTGCCAACTTTGCTCACTGGTAGATATTTGTATGCCTAGATTGAGTAAAAAATCGCGTAGTGTTGCTAATTATATCCAACAATCAATGACAAGTGAGGAGGGGTTATGAAGAAACTGCTGAATACACTCTATCTGACTCAGGAAGATTTTTATTTGACTAGAGAGCGGGATAACATTGTCATTAAGCAAAATGGCGTTGCTGTTCACCGCTTTCCCTATCGCATTATAGACGGTATTGTGTGT
This sequence comes from Streptococcus suis, assembly GCF_019794615.1. GTDB lineage: Bacteria > Bacillota > Bacilli > Lactobacillales > Streptococcaceae > Streptococcus > Streptococcus suis_AI. The sequence continues at coordinate 97,448 of NZ_JAIMDU010000002.1, read as the reverse complement.
TTTTCTTATCTAGGAGCTTCTCCGTCCTTGATTGAACTGTGTGCGGAACATCAGATTAACCTTTCCTTCCATACACCTCAAGGCCGATTTTGTGGACGGTTTGTCGGTCCGACGAATGGAAATGTTCTGTTAAGACGGCAACAGTATCGCTTAGCTGATGATGCTTTATCTCTGGAATTTGCCAAACGTTTTATTCTGTCTAAAATCTCTAATTCCAGAAAATACCTATTGCGATTTCGTAGAGATCATAAAGATAGGGTGGATGGGAATCTATTTGAAGAGGTCAATACAGAGCTGACTTGGGCAGTGGAAATGGTTCAAACAGCTTTAGATAAGGAGACACTACTTGGAATTGAGGGCCAGGCAGCAAATCACTATTTCCGCCTATTCAACGAAATGGTTTTGGCTGATAAGGAGACGTTTCAATTCAATGGTCGCAGTAGAAGGCCTCCATTAGACTGTGTGAATGCCTTGCTATCCTTCGGTTACAGTCTGTTGACCCATGAATGCCAATCAGCACTTGAAGCAGTTGGTCTGGATAGTTATGTTGGATTTTTCCATACAGACCGTCCTGGTCGAGCGAGTCTGGCTTTGGATTTGGTAGAGGAATTTCGTTCCTTCATTGTTGATCGTTTTGTATTTTCCTTAATCAATAGAGGCCAGTTAACGAAAAAGCATTTTGATATCAAAGAAAATGGAAGTGTTTTGTTGACTGAAAAAGGCAGAGCAGTTTTCATTGAAGCCTGGCAAAAGCGAAAACACACAGAAGTCGAGCATCCATTTACGCAGGAAAAAGTCAAATTGATGTTACTGCCCTTCGTTCAGGCACAATTGCTTGCAAAGGCTATTCGAGGCGAGTTGGACAGTTATCCTCCCTTTATGATATAGGAGCCATATTATGATGGTATTAGTGACCTATGATGTCAATACAGAAACAGTAGCTGGACGAAAGCGATTGAGACAAGTAGCCAAGCTGTGCGTTGACTTTGGTCAACGTGTGCAACATTCTGTCTTCGAATGTTCAGTCACTCCAGCAGAATTTGTTGAGGTAAAGAATAAGTTGCTGGAAATCATTGATAAGGAACAGGATAGCATCCGCTTTTATATGCTAGGAAAAAACTGGCAAAATCGTGTGGAAACGATTGGACGAGATACTAGTTATGATCCTGATCAAGGAGTCCTTCTGTTATAGATTATCTTTGCGAATCGGGCTTACTCATTAAATGTGAGGAGATTCGCGTGAAAAGCATATGAAAAAAAGTGAAAATAGGGTGAATTTATGGTATATTCTATATCTGTAGAAACTTTATTTTTACAAAACAGTGTCAAAAGGCACTGTCGCACCCTACACGGGTGCGTGGATTGAAATTAATGCGTCAGCCATATCATCAGCTTCATGAATCGTCGCACCCTACACGGGTGCGTGGATTGAAATAGATTATCCTTAGAATACATTACACCGAAGATTAGTCGCACCCTACACGGGTGCGTGGATTGAAATTTTTATTATTATAGATACAAATGTAAAAGCCGAGTCGCACCCTACACGGGTGCGTGGATTGAAATTGCGTCGAATGCTTTGGTAAAAGTCCAACGACCTGGTCGCACCCTACACGGGTGCGTGGATTGAAATAAAATCTCGTTTCCGAGCTTGAACACTAGTAGCTTGTCGCACCCTACACGGGTGCGTGGATTGAAATTGCTGTGATAGAATTATCCGGATTTAGCGTTTCTGTCGCACCCTACACGGGTGCGTGGATTGAAATATCATTACCAACACGCCCCACGATACTTTCAAGAAGTCGCACCCTACACGGGTGCGTGGATTGAAATAAAGTGATAGTGCATGAGTCCCCTTCTGTCACGTGTCGCACCCTACACGGGTGAGTGGATTATAAAGTGATACTCTAATAATCATTTCCTCAATAAAATCTTTTATCAGAGAATTCAGAGAAAAAATTTGATGATTCTTCTAATATTTTTGGTAATATTTTCTAATTTTTCTTCTCCTCTTTTTTAAATTTTCTTATAATAACTTACCCACTTCATGCTATAATAGTTATATGAGTTTTTAAAAGGAGCATGAAATGTCAAACTTAAAAGAGCAGGTTGGTATTAAGGCGGCGGAATTTGTAACGGATGGTATGGTTGTTGGTCTAGGGACTGGTTCTACAGCCTACTATTTCGTTAAAGAAATTGGCCGTCGGGTTGCGGAGGAGGGGTTACAAATTATTGGTGTAACGACCTCGCATGCTACGGCAGAGCATGCTGCGTCCCTTGGGATTCCACTAAAAAATATTGATGAAGTTGAGTATGTAGACTTAACGGTAGATGGGGCTGATGAAGTAGATGGAGCCTTTAATGGAATCAAAGGTGGTGGTGCAGCCTTATTAATGGAGAAAATTGTTGCGGTTAATAGTAAAGATTGCATCTGGATTGTTGATGAATCCAAAGTAGTTGAAACGCTAGGAGCATTTAAATTGCCAGTAGAAGTGGTTCAATATGGTTCTGAAAATCTATTTCGCTTGTTCGAATCAAAAGGATATCGCCCCAGTTTCCGAATGAGTGATGGTGAAAAACTTGTGACGGATATGAAAAATTATATTATTGACCTCGATTTACATCGGATTGAAGATCCAGTTGCTTTGGCGGAAGAATTGGATCGGACAGTCGGAGTTGTTGAACATGGACTCTTTATTGGTTTGATTTCCAAGGTAATCGTTGGTACACCTGACGGTCCTCAAATAGTCGAAAAATAAATAAAGTGAAAACGCTTCTCAATTACTATCAATGAGAGGCGTTTTTATGGTATAATGAAAACACGAACGTTTGAAGTTAAAGAGAATTCGTTTCCAATTTTATAGATGTCTTTTGTTATCCATTGCTTGCAAACCCTATGAATGAGTATAGATTTTCTAGAATGGGATCTATGCTCTAGGTGTTCGGGAATGAACCGAGCACGAAGAATGCAGCAGATAATGCATTTATTAAAAGATGATATTCCAGATATTTTACTGGTATTATGGTTGGAAATTGATTTTCTGTAACTCATGATTCAAAGAAGGAGACAATTATGCCTAAATTTAAACGTGTTCACTTGGTTGTTATGGATTCTGTCGGAATCGGTGCAGCGCCAGACTCAGATAAATTTTTCAATGCAGGTGTAGCAGATACAGAGTCTGATACACTCGGTCACATTTCTGAAAAAGCTGGGCTTGATGTGCCAAACATGGCAAAAATCGGTCTTGGCAATATTCATCGTGATACAGCGCTTGCGACAGTTCCTGCTGAAAGCCATCCAACTGGTTATGTAACCAAATTGGAAGAAGTATCGCTTGGTAAGGATACTATGACAGGACACTGGGAAATTATGGGTCTCAATATTACTGAGCCATTTGATACATTCTGGGATGGTTTCCCTGAAGAGATTTTGACAAAAATCGAAGAATTCTCAGGTCGTAAAATCATTCGCGAAGCAAACAAGCCGTATTCAGGTACAGCTGTCATTGATGACTTTGGCCCTCGCCAAATGGAAACAGGGGAGTTAATCGTATATACCTCCGCAGATCCTGTGCTTCAGATTGCAGCCCATGAAGACATTATTCCACTTGATGAGTTGTATCGTATCTGTGAATATGCTCGCTCGATTACCCTTGAACGCCCTGCTCTTCTTGGTCGTATTATCGCACGTCCATATGTTGGTGAGCCAGGGAATTTCTCACGGACTGCAAACCGTCATGACTATGCAGTGTCACCGTTTGAAGCAACAGTCCTCAACAAACTAGCAGATGCAGGTGTACCAACTTACTCAATTGGTAAAATCAGTGATATTTTCAATGGCTCAGGTATTACCAACGATATGGGTCATACTAAGTCCAACATGCACGGTGTCGATGTCTTGCTTGAAACTTTGCAATTACCTGAATTCGAGGAAGGATTTACTTTTACAAACCTAGTTGACTTTGATGCTGTCTATGGTCACCGTCGCAACATCGAAGGCTACCGCGATTGTTTGCAAGAGTTTGATGCACGTATTCCAGAGCTTATTGATGCGATGCGTGAAGATGACCTGCTCTTGATTACTGCAGACCACGGAAATGATCCATCTTATGCTGGAACAGACCATACACGTGAATATGTGCCACTCTTGGCTTACAGCAAGGCTTTCAAAGGAAATGGAGTCTTGCCAGTCGGTCACTTTGCGGATATTTCAGCCACAGTTGCTGAAAACTTTGGTGTGGAAACAGCTATGATAGGTGAAAGTTTCTTAGGAGCTTTAGTTTAATGGAAAAAGTTGTGATTTATCATAATCCTGCATGTGGAACATCGCGCAACGTCCTTGCTATTATCCGACATATTGGAATTGAACCTGAAATTGTTCATTATTTGGATACCCCACCGAGTGAGGAAGAATTGCATGATTTATTGTCCAAAATGGGAATAACAGCTAAAGATTTGTTACGAACCAATGTACCACCATATCATGAAATGGGGATTGATTGGGAAAGTGCATCTGAGGATACTATCATTTCGGCAATGGTTGTTGAACCAATTCTTATCAATCGACCAATTGTTGTGAGCTCAAAGGGTGTTAAATTATGTCGTCCTTCAGAGACAGTTTTGGAATTATTGCCACCAATGAAAACACCCTATGTTAAAGAAGATGGTGAAGTAGTTTTGCCTTTATAAATAGTTAGATTCTTAGGGTTTATCAAAGATTATAGAAAGGAAGTTTAATTAGCTAAGCTAATTGAATTTGGACGACAGTCCAGTATCATTGAACTTATGACATTAGTAGAAAAAATTTATGAAACAAAAGCGTTCTTGGAAGAAAAAGGTCTAGTGAAACCTGAATTCGGTTTGATCTTGGGGTCTGGCTTGGGTGAATTAGCTCAAGAAGTTGAAAATGCCATTGTTATTGATTATGCAGAAATTCCGAACTGGGGCAAATCAACGGTTGTTGGTCATGCTGGTAAGTTGGTTTACGGTGATTTGGCAGGACGTAAAGTCTTAGCTCTTCAAGGTCGTTTCCATTTTTATGAAGGAAATCCTATGGAGGTCGTGACCTTCCCTGTTCGTGTCATGAAAGCACTCGGTTGTGAAGGTGTGATTGTGACAAATGCCGCAGGTGGTATCGGCTATGGTCCAGGTACCTTGATGGTCATTACCGATCACATCAACATGACAGGTCAAAACCCATTGATTGGTGCAAACTTGGATGAATTTGGTCCACGTTTCCCCGATATGTCCAATGCCTACACTAAAGAATACCGTGAAAAAGCCCATGCCATTGCGGAAAAATTGGGTATCAAGTTGGACGATGGTGTCTATTTAGGTGTGACAGGTCCTACCTATGAAACACCTGCAGAAATCTTGGCCTTCAAGACTATGGGTGCTCATGCTGTTGGTATGTCGACAGTACCAGAAGTTATCGTGGCAGCTCACTCAGGTATGAAAGTCTTGGGAATTTCAGCTATTACAAACTTTGCGGCCGGTTTCCAATCGGAACTCAATCACGAAGAAGTTGTAGAAGTAACCGAGCAAATCAAGGACAACTTCAAGGGCTTGGTGAAATCTATCTTGGCTGAGTTGTAAATTTGTGAAAGTGAGAGTACAATGATCACTTTTCACACTCTTACTTCAGTACTTTTATCGTTTTCCAATCTAATAAGAAGAATAATTATCAAGAAAGGTAAGGATCTACATGTCTATCCATATCTCCGCAAAACCAGGTGAAATCGCTGATAAGATTTTACTGCCTGGTGATCCACTTCGTGCTAAATTTATCGCTGAAAACTTCCTTGAAGATGCTGTTTGTTTCAATGAAGTCCGCAATATGTTTGGCTATACAGGTACGTACAAAGGTCATCGTGTTTCTGTGATGGGAACAGGAATGGGTATGCCATCTATTTCCATTTATGCACATGAACTGATTAACGAATATGGCGTAAAAAAATTGATTCGTGTGGGAACAGCCGGTTCTTTAAATAAGGATGTTCATGTCCGTGAATTGGTACTTGCTCAAGGGGCAGCCACTAATTCAAAAATGATGAATATTGACTGGCCAGAATATGATTTGCCCCAAATTGCCGATTTTGAATTGTTGGATAAGGCTTATCATATTGCTAAGGAACTTAACTTGACAACCCATGTCGGCAATGTCTTGTCATCAGATAGTTTCTATTCTCCAAAACTATTCAGTCGGAACTTAGAATTAGGGAAATTGGGTGTGAAAGCTGTAGAAATGGAAGCAGCCGCACTTTACTATTTGGGTGCTAAGTTTGGCGTTCAAACCCTTGCCATTATGACAATTTCTGATAGTTTGGTGAATCCAGAAGAAGACACTACAGCTGAAGAGCGTCAAAACACATTCACTGATATGATGAAGGTTGGTTTGGAAACTCTGATTGCAGATGAATGATAAAAAAACTTGATTGCTATAAAACGCAATCGTTTGAAAGACGAACCAATTTCTATTTGTACGGAACTTGGCTTGTCTTTTTTTGTTGAATAAGGTATAATATAGAAAACGGTTACATTTTTTAACAGAAACATTCGTGAATACTTACATAAATAAGTTTCCAAAAGGAGGAAAAGAATGATCAACTTACAAAACTTTGTCCAGTCTATGTATGCCAAACGTATCGAAGATTGCACAGACCAAGAACTCTATTATGCTTTATTAGCCTTTACTAAACAACAAAGTGAAGCCAAGTATACCAACGATCAGAAGAAAAAAGTTTACTACATTTCAGCTGAATTCTTGATTGGGAAATTATTATCGAACAACCTAATCAATCTTGGACTTTATGATGAAGTGAAAAGTCAGTTGGTTGCAGCTGGCAAAGATTTGATTACCATTGAAGATATGGAATTAGAACCGTCACTTGGCAATGGTGGTTTAGGTCGTTTAGCTGCCTGTTTCTTGGACTCGATTGCAAGTCTTGGTTTAAATGGTGATGGTGTTGGCCTCAACTATCATTTTGGTCTCTTTCGTCAATTATTTGCCTACCATCAACAGACTGCCGTTCCAAATGAGTGGATAACTCCGCATTCCTGGTTAACAGAATCACCGATATCTTATCAGGTGCCATTTGCTCACTTCACACTGACTTCAAAGCTCTATGATATTGATGTACCAGGTTATAAAATGGAACGGAAAAACCGTCTGCGCTTGTTTGATCTAGGCTCGGTAGATGATAATATCATTTATGATGGTATAGAATTTGATAAAGAAGACATTTTCCGCAATTTGACTCTCTTCCTATACCCAGATGATTCGACAGATGAAGGAAAAGTCCTTCGGATTTTTCAACAATATTTCATGGTGTCCAATGCTGTGCAACTATTGATTGATGAAGCGATTGCCAAAGGCTCTAATCTGCATGATTTGCCTGATTACGCTGTCGTTCAAATCAATGATACCCATCCTTCATTGGTCATCCCTGAATTGATTCGTTTGTTAGAACTTCGTGGTATTTCATTTGATGAAGCGGTTGAGATCGTGAAAAAGATGACGGCCTATACCAACCATACCATTTTGTCAGAGGCTTTGGAAAAATGGCCACTTGATTTCTTAAACCGTGTTGTGCCACATCTGGTACCATTTATTGAAGAATTGGACCGTCGTGCGAAAGCTGTCAAGAACGATCCAACGGTGAACATTATTGATGAACAAGGCCGTGTTCATATGGCTCACATGGATATTCATTATGGCTATTCCATCAATGGAGTGGCGGCTCTTCACACAGAAATCCTGAAAACTTCAGAATTGAAGGCTTTTTACGAGCTTTATCCTGAGAAATTCAACAACAAAACAAACGGGATTACCTTCCGACGTTGGCTGATGCATGCGAATCCAAGTCTGGCAAGCTACTTTGATGGCTTAATCGGACATGGCTATCACCATGATGCGAGTGAATTGGAAAAACTTTTGGATTTCAAGGGAAACAAGGAACTTAAAGACTGGTTAGAAGAAACCAAACAACATAATAAGCGTAAATTGCAACGTCATATTGCGAAAACTCAAGGAGTACAGGTTAACCCTGAATCCATTTTTGATGTGCAAATCAAGCGCATGCATGAGTACAAGCGGCAACAAATGAACGTATTATATGTCATTTACAAATATCTGGATATCAAAGCTGGGAATATCCCAACCCGGCCATTAACCGTATTCTTCGGTGGAAAAGCGGCACCAGCCTATACAACTGCCCAAGATATTATTCACTTAATCTTAGTATTGTCACAAGTTATTCAAAATGACCCTGATGTTGCCCCACATTTGCAAGTGGTGATGATTGAAAACTACAATGTAACCGAGGCGAGTTATATTATCCCAGCAGCAGATATTTCCGAACAGATTTCTCTTGCATCTAAGGAAGCATCTGGTACTGGCAATATGAAATTCATGTTGAATGGTGCGTTGACAATTGGTACGGATGATGGTGCCAATGTAGAAATCCATGAATTGGTTGGTGATGAAAACATCTACATTTTTGGTCAAGATAGTCAAACTGTTATTGATCATTATGCAAATGGAACCTACCACCCATCCACTTACTACGAACGCGATACAATCCGTCCATTGATTGATTTTATTACTAGTGATGTCGTACGTCATGCGGGTGGTATCGATGAACGTCTATGGCGCTTACAAGATAATTTGAAACATAATGACTACTTTATGACCCTCTTAGACTTGGAAGATTACATTTTAACCAAGGAACGCATGTTGACAGATTATGAAGACCGTAATAGCTGGCTTGAAAAAGTGATTGTCAACATTGCCAAATCTGGATTCTTCTCATCAGACCGTACGATTCAACAGTACAATGATGATATCTGGCATTTGGAAGCTAAATAGCATAAGAGTGGACAGATAATCTAAAAAAATCTCACTCTGAACAACATTAGAATAAAAAAATAGCTTAGAATCAACGTTGCTGATGACGTCATTTTAAGCTATTTTTTTATTTTAAAAACTAGTTATCCAGATTTATTTTTTTTGAATTTTATTTTTGAAGAATTGACCAATTACTGATCGTCCAAGGAAATTTCCAAGAACAAAACCGATTGTATTGAGCAAGATGTCACCAAGATCAAAGAAACCTAATGAGAAAGTGTACTGGCAGACTTCAATTATCAGAATTACACCAATAAAAAGAGTTAATTTTTTCCAAGAAAAGGGAACGAGCAATCCTAGGGGTAAAAATAATAAGAGGTTAAAGACTAAGACAGCTGGGTTGAGAAAGAGGTCTTGTGTGAAGGTGGAAAAGAGATTCCAGTTGAAACCCTTAACGCCAATACTTTTGAAAAATAGGAGATACATGAGGAGAAGTATATAGCTACAATAGAAAAAGTAGAGAGTTGGTCTAGAAATTTTTGGTCTATAAATTAATCGAAATATGTTAAAGCAAAATGCAGTCATTAACAGGATTGCCGCAAGTGTCGGAATGACATCATAGGTCATAAATATAGTCGAAAACTGGAAAAAAAGAAAAGTCATAAAAATCCAGCGGCAGACTAAAAATGACAGGATGAGATTGATGCTATCGTATATTCTTTCTTTGTTCATTAAAAGTCTCCTTTCATCTTTATTATACGAATATTTTAGAGTGAAGTAAAGTGTGGCTCCAAAAAAAGTTTTCATTGACAATGTGCTATAATAGATTTTATGAATAAACGACCGACATCAGCCTACATTCACATTCCATTTTGCACTCAAATTTGTTACTATTGTGACTTTTCCAAGGTATTTATCAAAAACCAACCTGTCGATGAGTATTTGTACGCTCTCATGGAAGAGGTCAAGTTTTACGACCTCCCAGCCCTTCGGACCCTATATATTGGTGGCGGAACACCATCGGCTTTATCAGCAGATCAATTAGACTATCTCTTGACCAATCTTGAGAATTTGTTGGATTTATCTCAACTGGAGGAATTTACTATTGAGGCTAACCCTGGTGACCTGACAGCAGACAAAATTGAAGTTCTAAAAAAATCTAAATGTAACCGCGTATCATTGGGGGTTCAAACCTTTGATGACCGTATGTTAAAAAAAATTGGTCGTAGTCATAACCAAGCCCAAATTTATGAAACCATTGCTTCACTAAAAGCAGCTGGTTTTCATAATATTTCCATAGATCTTATCTATGCGTTACCTGGTCAGACAATGGAGCAAGTCAAAGACAATGTTGCAAAGGCCTTAGAATTGGATATTCCCCATATGAGTCTCTATAGCTTGATTTTGGAAAATCATACGGTCTTTATGAATCGCCAACGCCGTGGAAATCTTCATCTGCCCAATGAGGACGTAGAATCTGATATGTTTGATTACATCCTTCAGGAGTTAGAAAAAAATGGTTTTGAGCACTATGAGATTTCTAATTTTACCAAACCAGGATTTGAAAGTCGTCATAATCTCATGTACTGGGATAATGCGGAGTATTATGGATTAGGGGCAGGGGCTTCAGGCTATTTGGATGGCATGCGTTATCGTAACCGAGGCCCGATTCAACACTATCTCAAATCAATTCGTGAGAAAGGCCATTCACGTTTACATGAGGAATTTCTCAGTAAAACGGAGCAGATGGAAGAAGAGATGTTTTTAGGCTTGAGAAAGAAAACGGGTGTCTCGATTGAACGATTTGAAGAAAAATTTGGTATCTCATTTGAAGAACGATATGGTCAGGTTGTTAGAGACTTAATCAATGAAGGTCTCTTACAGGAGGAGAACCATTGGCTTAGAATGACGAAAAAAGGATTATTTCTTGGCGATACAGTAGCTGAACGGTTTATTATTGAAGAGTTGTAGAGGGGTGAGCTAAATGGGATTAAAATATCAAGAAAATCTAACTATTCCATTTGATATGAGTGATGTGCAACATGAAATTAAATTACCAGCTTGTATTTCATATTGTCTGGGAGTGTCAGGACGCCAATCAGAGTCAGTTGGACGAAGTGATGTATTCATTTTTGAAGAATTTGGATTAATCTGGGTAGTGACTGATTATGAGCTGAACATTCATCGCTTACCAACTTATAATGAAACCATCACCATTGTGACAGAAGCGATTGCCTATAATAAATTTTTCTGCCATCGGATGTTCTATATTTATGATGAAAACGGCAATCTTTTACTCGATATTCTCTGCTATTTTGTGTTGATTGATTTTGAAACTCGAAAGGTAGCTCCAGTTCCAGAAGTATTGATTGAGCCATTTCAATCTGAACAGGTTAAAAAATTACCACGGGCACCCAAATACCATGAGCTGGACGCACCAATTGTTCAGGAGTTTTCGGTTCGCTATTTTGATTTGGATATGAATGGTCATGTCAACAATAGTAAGTACTTAGAATGGATGTGTGAATCGCTAGGATACGATTTTCTGCTCTGCCATGTTCCTAAAAAAATTCAATTAAAATACATCAAGGAAGTAGCTCCTACAAGTCAAGTGAGTTCTCGATTGGTTACAACAGCATTACATAGCCAACATGAAATCGTTGTAGAGGGGCATATTCATGCACAAGCTACAATTGAATGGAGGAAAAGAGATGACGCAAGATAAGTGGTTGGACTGGGCTGTGCGTCTACAAGCCATCGCTCAAACAGGTTTAGCCTATGGGAAAGATGTTTATGATATTGAACGTTTTGAAGAAGTGCGGCAAATTGCGGCAGAAATGTTAGTGGAGCCTTCAGGGCAACCTTTGGAAGTAGTGAAAGAGCTATTTTGTAATGAATCTGGCTATCAGACACCGAAACTTGATACTCGCGCAGCCATTTTTCAGGATAACAAAATCTTGTTGGTTCAGGAAAATGATGGACTTTGGTCTTTGCCTGGCGGTTGGTGTGACGTAGATCAATCGGTTAAGGATAATGTGATTAAAGAAGTAAAAGAAGAAGCGGGACTCGAGGTTGAAGCAGAACGGGTTGTGGCGATTTTGGACAAACATAAGAATAATCCAGCCAAGTCTGCACACCGTGTAACAAAGGTATTTATTCTTTGCAAGGTTATTGGTGGGGAATTTCAACCAAATTTGGAAACAATCGGCTCAGCTTATTTTGAACTTAACGACTTGCCACAGCTATCTTTAGGGAAAAATACACCAGAACAAATAGCCCTTTGTTTTGAAGCTTGTCATGCCAAACATTGGGAAACACGATTTGATTAAGGAGGAAAAATGACGTACCAAGGATACTTGATTGATTTAGATGGGACAATTTATGAAGGGAAAAAGCGCATACCAGCTGGGGAACGATTTGTACATCGATTGCAGGAACGACAAATTCCTTATTTATTTGTGACCAATAATACCACCCGCAGACCTGAAACGGTGCAGGCCATGCTGACTGAGCAATTCAATATTGTGACGCCACTCGAAACCATCTACACTGCAAGTCTTGCTACCATCGACTATATGAATGATTTGGGTAAAGACAAGACCGTTTATGTAATCGGTGAAGATGGGCTAAAATCAGCTATTTATGAAGCCGGCTACGTTGAGGATACAAATAATCCTGCCTATGTCGTTGTTGGGCTAGACACTGATTTGACTTATGAAAAACTCACGATTGCTACATTAGCGATCCAAAAAGGAGCAACCTTTATCGGCACCAATCCAGATTTGAATATTCCAACTGAGCGTGGTCACTTACCAGGAGCAGGTTCATTATTGGCGCTATTAGAAGCTGCAACTCGGGTTAAACCAGCCATCATTGGAAAACCAAAATCCATTATTATGGATAAGGCCTTGGAGATACTGGGAACTGAAAAGAGTCAGACAATCATGGTTGGTGATAATTACTTGACAGATATTCGGGCAGGTATTGATAATGGTTTTTCAACTCTTTTGGTACTTACTGGTTTTACGAAGCCAGAAGAAGTAGCTCATTTACCAATTGCGCCAACCCATGTGTTGAATAGTTTAGATGAATGGAGCTTTGATGAAAACTAAACTACAAGTATTCGGAACGGTTTTATTTGTGCTGTCGGGTGCAATCCTTGCTACCATTTATTTGGCATGGCTAGTGTTTCCTGTTGAAATTTCTTATCTAGGGCTGGAAAAAATCGTCTATATGAAATCGGCAGACATCTCATATAATTTCAATATTTTGATGAACTATTTAACCAATCCATTTCAGACAGTTTTAGACATGCCTAACTTTTCTTCCTCAGTTGATGGTCTCAAACATTTCGCTGATGTGAAAAAACTATTTCATTTAGCGCAGGGTGTGTTTGTTATAAGTTTTCCCGCTTTTTTCTTGTTCATCAAACAGATTCTTTTAAAAGGCCATGGCTGGTTGGTTCAAAAAAACTTCTTGTGGATGATGCTTGCACCGGTTGTCATCGGCTTAATGGGGCTTCTTATGGGATTTGACCAATTTTTTGTTCTGTTTCATACGGTCCTTTTTCCTGGTGATTCTACTTGGTTATTTGACCCGGCCAAGGATCCTGTCATTTATATTTTACCTGAGGAATTTTTCTTGCATTGCTTTATATTATTTTTTGTTCTTTACGAAGTGTTCTTTGGGGCCATGCTTGCGTGGTCTCGAAAAAGCAATCGATTGGCAAGTTGACCTAGGACAGATTTTTATGATTTAAAATCAAAAAAGATTGACAAACGGATGCATTCATAGTACAATGATAAAGACTTTGAAATTGAGGGGAGTGAAAAAAATGTCAAAAACAGTAGTACGCAAGAACGAATCACTTGATGATGCTCTTCGTCGTTTCAAACGTGCGGTTACTAAAGCTGGTACTCTTCAAGAAACACGTAAACGTGAATTCTACGAAAAACCATCTGTAAAACGTAAACGTAAATCAGAAGCAGCTCGCAAGCGTAAAAAATTCTAATTGAATTTAAAACAGCTTTAGGGCTGTTTTTTATTTACATTTTACCTTACCTAACTTATAATAGATATGTAGAAATGAATAATATCATTTTGTTCATATAAAAAGGAGTTTTTCATGAGTATTTTAGTAACAGGTGGGGCTGGGTATATTGGTAGCCATACAGTTGTTGAATTGTTAAAATTGGGTAAAGAAGTTGTCATTGTCGACAATCTTTCTAATTCAAGTATTTTGGTTTTGGATCGTATCGAGGAGATTACAGGAAAGAGACCGGCTTTTTATGAATTGGATGTAGCTGATAAGGAGGCTCTCCGTTCGGTTTTTGAAAAAGAATCGATTGAAGCAGCCATCCATTTTGCAGGATACAAGGCAGTTGGTGAGTCTGTAGAAAAACCAGTAATGTATTATGAAAATAATATCATGTCAACGCTTGCTCTGGTAGAAGTGATGGCTGAATTTGGAGTTAAGAAAATTGTCTTTTCTTCCAGTGCTACTGTATATGGTTTGAACAACCCATCCCCATTGGTGGAAAATATGCCAACAAGTGCGACTAACCCATATGGCTATACAAAGGTGATGTTGGAACAGATTTTGCGCGATCTTGAAGTTTCTGATAAAGAATGGAGCGTTGCTCTTCTTCGTTATTTCAACCCAATTGGTGCTCATGAATCAGGTTTGATTGGTGAAGATCCTGCTGGTATTCCAAACAACCTTATGCCATTTATTGCACAAGTAGCTGTTGGTAAACGGGCAGAGTTGAGTGTATTTGGGAATGACTATGATACTGTAGATGGTACAGGTGTTCGTGACTACATTCACGTAGTTGATTTAGCACTTGGGCACATTAAAGCACTTGAAAAGATTTCGGATACGACAGGTGTATATACTTATAATTTAGGTTCAGGACAGGGAACAAGTGTATTAGAACTCGTACAAGCTTTTGAAAAGGTAAATGGAGTTCCAGTACCTTACAAAATTGTTGATCGTCGTCCTGGGGATGTGGCAACTTGCTATGCAAATGCTGACAAGGCTCTGGCTGAACTCAATTGGAAAACCGAAAAAACGATTGAAGATATGTGTCGTGACACATGGAATTGGCAATCTAAAAATCCAAATGGTTACAAGGGTTAATGGTGATTTTAAAAATACATAAAGGTGTGGGTGTCATGCTCACATCTTCTTTTTTGGACAATAAAAAGACAGGCGATTCGCCTGTCCCATCGATCAAGAATTATTTTTTCAATAAATCACGGATTTCTGCAAGTAATTCTTCTTGAGTAGGACCCGCAGGAGCTTCCTCAGCTTTTTTAGGCATTGCTTTTTCTGCCGCTTTTACGATGAAGAAAAGAACAGTACCGATAATCAAGAAATTAATTACAGCGCTCAAGAAGTTACCATAAGTAACACCATTCCAGCTCAATTCTGAAATTTTATCTGCACCTGCAGCTTTTAAAGCTGGAGTTAACAACAATGGTGTGATTAAATCTGCAACAAATGAATCAATAATAGATTTGAAGGCTGCACCAAAAATTACTGCGACTGCAAGGTCAATAACATTGCCTTGGAACAAAAACGCTTTTAAATCTTTCAACATATCCTAAATATGTCCTTTCATAAATATTTTCCTTATCTATTATAAACGCTTTTCTTGATTTTACAAGTAGAACGACTTGAAAGTTTTACTTTTTTTAAAATTTGTTATACAATATAAAATGTTAAATTGTGCAGATTCTCTGAATTTATATGGAGGTAACCGGTGTTAGCAAAAGAAAAAATAAATGAGCTTAAGCAATCGGTTAACATTGTAGATATTATCGGTGAATCGGTTGCGCTTACCAAAGCGGGGCGTAATTATTTAGGTTTGTGTCCTTTCCATGGGGAAAAAACACCATCTTTCAACGTAGTTGAAGACAAGCAGTTTTATCATTGTTTTGGTTGTGGAAAATCTGGAGATGTTTTCAAATTTATTGAAGATTTTCGAGGCGTTTCATTTGCTGATGCCGTGGCAATTATTGCTGAGAAAGCTGGTTTTCAAACTGAATACATTCCTACTAAACTGCAATCGGAATCGAGACAACATCCCCATCAAGTTCTCTTTGACATCCATAAGGATGCGGCGAAATTTTATCATGCACTATTAATGACTACAAAAATGGGAGAAGAGGCAAGGGAGTACTTATACCAACGTGGTTTGAATGATGAAGTGATTCAAACTTTTCAGATTGGTCTCTCACCCCCTGAGCAAAATATCCTTTACCAAAAATTATCAGCAGAGTACAATGAGGAAAACTTACTAAAGTCGGGCTTATTTAACCCGAGTGAAGGCGAAATGATCTATGATGCGTTTCAAGGGCGTATAATTTTTCCTTTGAGTGATGAATATGGTAGAATTATTGCATTTTCGGGTCGAATTTGGACGAAAAAAGACCAAGAAAATAAGCAACTAGCTAAATATAAAAACTCTCGCAGCACGCCGATTTTTAATAAGAGCTATGAGCTGTATCATTTGGATCAGGCTAAGGCTACTATCAAAAAGCAACGGGAAGTGTATCTGATGGAAGGCTTCTTGGATGTCATAGCGGCGCATCGGGCTGGTATCGAAAATGCCGTTGCCTCCATGGGAACAGCATTGACACAAGAACATGTTGGTCACCTTTCTAAATTTTGTAAAAAAGTTGTTCTTACATACGATGGCGATAAAGCTGGCCAATCTGCAACTATGAAAGCACTGGATGAGTTGCAAAATTTTCAGATAGATATAGTCAAGCTTCCTGATAATATGGACCCGGATGAATTTTTACAGAAGAATTCTCCAGAGGCACTGCAACAGATATTGGAAAAATCAAGGATGAGTGATGTTGAGTTTTTAATTCAGTACCTCAAACCTGAAAATCCTGATAACTTGCAAATGCAAATTGAATTTGTTGATAAGATTGCACCAATCATTGCAAAAACTCCATCCATTACTGCTCAAAATTCTTATATATACAAAGTGGCAGATTTATTGTCTGATTTTGACTACACACAAGTTGAGTTAGCGGTCAACAATGCACGTCTGCAACAACGACAAGATCGGTCAGTGGAAAACAATAGCCAAACTGCTCGATCAAGGCTGTTGCCAGTCCAACCGCTTGTACGTGTAACGAGCTTGGTACGAGCTGAAAATCATTTGCTGTCTCGGATGGTGGAACATTCTTACATTTTAAATGAGTTTCGTTTGCGAGATGATTTTTATTTTGCGACCCCGGAACTTCAAATCTTATACGAAGTTTTAAGGGAACAGGGAGAAATCACGAGTTTTGAATTGTCTCAAATGGAAGCTTCAGTTCAGCAGGCATGGTATCGAATGTTGGAAGAGCGTTTGCCAGATGAAGTGGCCCAAGGTGAAATTGAAGAACTTGAGCATAGACGAAATAAAGAATTATTGAAAAAGGAGAATCAATTAATTTCACGAAATATTCGTGAACACTCCCATATGGGAAATAGTGACATTGCACTCGATGAGTTGCAACAATTGCTCGAAAGAAGAAAACAAATGGAGTAAATATGACAAATAAAAAAGATAAAAAAACAGAAGTAACAACCTTTGATGTTCAAGTTGCAGAATTTATTCGTAACCATAAAAAGCAAGGGTCTGCTACCGACGATGAAATCAATGACCAATTAGTCATTCCCTTTACATTGGATGCGGATGGTATTGATGATTTGCTTCAGCGTATTCAAGATGCCGGAATTTCAATTGTTGATAAAGAAGGAAATCCATCGGCACGGGCATTACAAGTTGAAGAAGAACCAGAATTATCTGACGAAGAATTGCTAGGAAGTAATTCGGCAAAAGTAAATGATCCTGTTCGGATGTATTTGAAAGAGATTGGTGTTGTTCCACTTTTGACCAACGAAGAGGAACAGGAATTAGCCTTGGCAGTAGAAGCTGGTGATCCTGAAGCAAAACAACGGCTGGCGGAAGCTAACTTACGTTTAGTTGTTTCTATTGCGAAGCGATATGTTGGTCGTGGTATGCAATTTCTTGATTTGATCCAAGAAGGAAATATGGGCTTGATGAAAGCCGTTGACAAATTTGATTACTCAAAAGGATTCAAATTTTCAACATATGCGACATGGTGGATCCGTCAGGCCATTACTCGTGCTATCGCAGATCAGGCTCGTACCATTCGTATTCCAGTACATATGGTGGAAACAATCAACAAATTGGTCCGTGAACAACGTAATCTTCTCCAAGAATTAGGTCAAGATCCGACACCGGAACAAATTGCAGAACGTATGGACATGACACCTGAAAAAGTTCGTGAAATTCTCAAGATTGCACAAGAACCAGTTTCCCTTGAAACACCTATTGGTGAAGAGGATGATAGCCATTTAGGAGATTTCATTGAAGATGAAGTGATTGAAAATCCTGTTGACTACACCACACGTGTCGTTCTTCGTGAACAGTTAGATGAGGTATTGGATACTCTTACTGATCGTGAAGAAAACGTATTGCGTCTTCGTTTTGGTTTAGATGATGGTAAAATGCGTACGCTAGAAGATGTTGGTAAGGTCTTTAACGTAACTCGTGAACGCATCCGCCAAATTGAAGCCAAAGCCCTCCGCAAACTCCGCCACCCATCCCGCAGCAAACCACTCAGAGACTTTATTGAGGATTGATTTTGTCTGGGAGACAAAATCAACCGCTCGCTGAAAATTAGAAACGAGCGAAGGTACTGCGTACCTTTCTAATGCCTGCCCAGAAATATGAAAGCAGGCTAATTTCCGGGATAGGCTTTCTCAACGTCCGCCTAGAAACACGAAAGCGGACAAGGTTCGGGGAACCTTTTTAACCGCTCCCCTTGAATTGAGAAAGGGAGCGCCACCGGGGGACGTTTTGACACAAACTTCGTTTGTTTCATCTCCAACCTTCAACAGTTCTCCGAACTGTTGAAGCCTGCTTGGGAGACAAAATCAACCGCTCGCTGAAAATTAGAAACGAGCGTAACGTCCAGTGGACTAATTTGATACAAACTTCGTTTGTTTCATCTCCAACCTTCAACAGTCTCCCAGACTGTTGAAGCCTGCCCAGAAATATGAAAGCAGGCTAACCTTTGGTGTTTTAACCCGAGCCTAGAAATAGGAAAGCGTGGAATAAGCCTACGGATAGGCTTTCTCAACGTCCGCCTAGAAACACGAAAGCGGACAAGGTTCGGGGAACCTTTTTAACCGCTCCCCTTGAAATTAGAAAGGGAGCGTAACCTCCAGTGGACTAATTTGACACAAACTTCGTTTGTTTCATCTCAAACTTCAGTCTTATTCCCAGCTAACTATTTGATATAAAGAATGAATAACTTATTTTCCTATTATAGCCAAGTTTTGGGAAGATAATGAACAAGTAAAATTTCATTGCATTTTTAACATTAGAAAGAGAGTGCTTGAAAAATGGCGTATACAGAAGATCAAATTAAAGATATCCAGGAGCGTATTTTTCAAGCTCTTGAAGATGTGATTGACCCTGAACTAGGGATAGATATTATCAATCTAGGGTTAATTTATGAAATTCGTTTTATTGATGGCAAAGCTGAAATTGATATGACTTTGACCACAATGGGCTGTCCCTTAGCTGATTTGATCACAGATCAAATACATGATGTTTTAAAAGATGTCCCAGAAGTGACTGAAGTGGATGTGAGACTGGTCTGGTCACCGGCTTGGACTGTTCAAAAAATGAGTCGTTATGCTCGTATTGCATTAGGAATTAAGTAATACAGATAGGTGATGGTTTCGAACGTTCGAAACCATTTTTTTAAAAATGTTTGTTATTTTTGCATAAAATATTACAAATTCTACTTGTCAAAGGGCAATTTCCGTGTTACAATAAACAGGCCTAGGAAAAGTAGCGATACCTATTCTAGCAAATATCAGACCTATATGGGACAGAAAATTGTCATAACCAAAGCCTACGGACAGGCGGGTCGAATGCCGAAGCGTGGCGAAAGCCACATTATTGATTGAGTTAAAAGCTCAAATTTTATAAGTTGATTTTAGGGTTTACCCTAATTCTTACATCAAATTTTAGTGTGGTGAAAGCACACGTCATCTTGTGAAACGGTCAATAAAGTACGTATATATTTGCACTGGAGAGTAGGAAACGGTAGGCACATAAACTCAAGAGAAGAATAAAAAACGTCAATAACGATTGTAGAGCAGGAGATACCCTGCTCTTTTTACTTGTTTAAAAAGGGCAAAGATAAGATGTTGTACTATAAGTAAAAGCAAAGGAGTTTTTCTACATGAAAAATCAACACCAGGCCCCTATTTATGAGGGATTGGTCAAATTAAGACGCAAACGGATAGTTCCTTTTGATGTTCCGGGTCATAAACGGGGACGCGGTAATCCAGAGCTTGTTGAGCTTCTAGGTGAGAAGTGTGTTGGCATTGATGTCAATTCCATGAAACCCTTAGATAATTTAGGCCATCCTGTTTCGATCATTCGTGAAGCAGAAGAATTGGCAGCAGAAGCTTTTGGGGCCAGTCATGCTTTTCTTATGGTTGGAGGAACTACATCTTCTGTTCAGACCATGATTTTAGCAACATGTAAGGCAGGGGATAAAATTATCCTTCCTCGAAATGTTCATAAATCTGCCTTGAATGCCTTGGTTTTATGTGGGGCTATTCCTGTTTATGTTGATATGACCGTTCAGCCAAGGATTGGAATCGCTCTTGGACTGGAGAACGACGCTTTTGCAAGGGCGATTGATGAGCATCCAGATGCAGTTGCAGTTTTGATAAATAATCCAACTTATTATGGTATTTGTTCGGATGTTAAAACTCTCACTAAGATGGCCCATAACGCTGGTATGAAAGTTCTAGTAGATGAGGCTCATGGGGCTCACTTGCATTTTTCTGATCAACTTCCTTTATCCGCAATGGATGCTGGTGCCGATATGGCTGCGGTTTCCATGCATAAATCAGGTGGTAGTTTGACACAGAGTTCCCTGTTGTTGGTAGGACCTGAAATGAATGTTGAATATGTTCGTCAAATTATCAACTTAACTCAGTCTACCTCAGCATCTTACTTACTCTTGTCTAGCTTAGATATTTCAAGGAGAAATCTAGCACTCCGTGGGAAAGAGTCTTTTGAAAAAGTCATTGAAATGGCTGAATATGCCCGTAGAGAAATCAATGCAATTGGTGGTTATTATGCCTATTCGAAAGAATTGATTGATGGACAGTCTGTGTATGATTTTGATGTGACGAAACTTTCTATTTACACACAAGGCATTGGCTTAACTGGTATCGAAGTCTACGATCTTCTGCGAGATGAATATGATATTCAGATTGAATTTGGTGATATTGGAAATATCTTGGCCTATATTTCAATTGGTGACCGTTTGCAAGATATTGAGCGATTGGTGGGTGCTTTAGCGGATATTAAGCGCCTGTATTCACGTGATGGTTCTGATTTAATTTCAGGGGAATACATCCAGCCTCAATTGGTCTTATCCCCTCAGCAAGCATTTTACGCAGAACGTGAGAGTCTCTCGCTACAAGAAGCTGTTGGACAGGTTTGTGGGGAATTTGTTATGTGCTACCCGCCTGGCATTCCGCTTTTGGCACCAGGTGAACGAGTGACCCAAGAAATTGTCGATTATATTATTTTTGCCAAGGAACGTGGCTGTTCTGTTCAAGGAACAGAAGATCCGGATGTTAATTTTATCAATGTTATTAAGGAGAAATAGGCATGGAAATGTGGTTTTCAGAAGTTCAAACACCTGATGTAAAATTGTCCATTCGCACCAGTCAACAACTTTATGCTGGAAAAAGCGAATACCAAGATATAGCTGTGTTGGACTCGCCAGCCTTTGGAAAAATATTAACCCTTAATGGTCGTGTTTTATTCTCGGATGCTGATGACTTTGTCTACAATGAGATGGCAGTACATGTACCAATGGCAGTTCATCCAAATCCTAAGAAAATTTTGATTTTAGGTGGTGGAGACGGTGGAGTTGCTCAAGTTCTCAGTATGTATCCTGAAATCGAACGTATTGACGTTGTAGAGCCAGATGAACTACTTGTTGAAGTGTGTCGTCAGTATTTCCCTGACTATGCATCAGGACTTGAAGATGAGCGTGTAGAGGTCTATTTGCAGGACGGTTTGCGGTTCTTGCGCAATTGTGAAAATGAATATGACATTATCATCAATGATGCGACAGATCCATTTGGACACACGGAAGGGTTGTTTACCAAGGAATTTTATGGTAATGCATATAGGGCTTTGAAGGAAGATGGCATTATGGTCTACCAACATGGTTCCCCATTCTATGATGAAGATGAGTCGGCTTTTCGTTCCATGCATCGCAAGGCTAGTCAATCATTTCCCATTAGTCGTGTCTATCAAGCCCATATCCCAACTTCAGCAGCAGGTTATTGGTTATTTGGATTTGCTTCTAAAAAATACCATCCAATTGAAGATTATGATAAGGAAAAATGGAAAGCGCGCGAGCTTTTTACAGAATATTATACAGCTAACCTTCATGTGGGAGCATTTCTCTTGCCCCGCTATGTAGAAGACATTTTAGAAGAAGAGGAGAAAAGAAAATGAGTCGTTTATTAGTCATTGGTTGCGGAGGTGTAGCCCAAGTTGCCATCAGCAAGGTGTGTCAGGCAGAAGATACTTTCAAAGAGGTCATGATTGCCAGCCGTACCAAGTCAAAGTGTGATGATTTGAAGGCTGCCTTAGAAGGAAAAACTTCCGTAAAAATTGAAACTGCCCAAGTGGATGCGGACAAAGTAGAAGAAGTGATTGCCTTGATTGAAAGCTACCAACCAAAAGCTGTTTTGAACGTTGCCCTCCCATATCAAGATTTGACCATCATGGACGCTTGCTTGGCGACTGGTGTGGACTACATTGATACAGCCAATTATGAAAGTGAAGATACTGAAAATCCTGAATGGCGTGCTATTTACGAAAAACGTTGTGAAGAAGAAGGATTTACAGCCTACTTTGATTACTCATGGCAGTGGGCTTATAAGGAGCGTTTTGAACAAGCAGGGCTGACAGCACTTTTGGGCTCCGGATTTGATCCAGGTGTGACCAGTGTATTTTCTGCTTACGCATTGAAACACTATTTCGATGAAATCCACTATATCGATATCTTAGATTGTAATGGGGGAGACCATGGTTATCCATTTGCGACCAACTTTAACCCTGAAATCAACTTGCGTGAGGTTTCAGCACCAGGTTCCTACTGGGAAAATGGAAAATGGGTGGAAGTCGAAGCCATGTCCATCAAGCGAGAATATGATTTCCCAGAAGTGGGTCAGAAAGACATGTATCTTCTCCACCATGAAGAAATTGAATCCCTAGCTAAAAATATTCCAGGGGTGAAGCGGATTCGCTTCTTTATGACCTTCGGTCAATCCTACTTGACTCACATGAAATGCTTGGAAAATGTTGGTCTCTTGCGGACTGACCCAATCAACTTTAATGGACAAGAAGTAGTGCCTATTCAATTCCTCAAAGCCCTCTTGCCTGATCCTGCCAGCCTTGGCCCACGTACTGTTGGGAAAACCAATATTGGTTGTATTTTCACAGGGGTCAAGGACGGCGTGGAGAAGACTATCTACATCTACAATGTTTGTGACCACCAAGAGTGCTACAAAGAGGTCGGTTCCCAGGCTATTTCCTACACAACTGGTGTTCCTGCTATGATTGGAACCAAGCTAGTCATGGACGGAACTTGGAAAAAACCAGGTGTATATAACTTGGAAGAATTGGATCCAGATCCATTCATGGACTTGCTCAATCAATACGGATTGCCTTGGCAAGTAATAGAAAATCCAGTTTTGGTGGACTAGATGAGAATCGATCAAGTCCCAACACCAGCCTATGTCATTGACGAAGCCAAGCTGGTCAACAATTTAGAAATTCTTAAGTCGGTCCAAGATCGCACAGGCTGTAAGGTCCTCTTGGCTCAAAAAGCCTTTTCTATGTACGCCACCTATCCCCTTATCAGCCAATACCTAGCTGGTACAACTGCATCAGGACTCTATGAAGCCAAATTAGGTCGTGAAGAGTTTGGGGGCGAAGTCCATGTCTTTGCTCCAGCCTTCAAGGATGCGGATTTGGAGGAGATTTTGGAAATTGCGGACCACATCGTCTTTAACTCCGAACGCCAACTCCGCAAGCACGTGGACAAATGCCGAGCAGCAGGAGTCAGTGTTGGCCTGCGGATTAATCCAGAGTGCTCGACCCAAGGTGACCATGCCCTCTATGATCCCTGCGCAGCAGGTTCTCGCTTCGGTGTTCGTATTGACCAGTTTTCAGCAGACCTGCTGGACTTGGTGGATGGTCTGCATTTCCATACCCTCTGTGAGCAAAATTCGGATGATTTGAAAACAACCTTGGATGCTGTTGAGGCCAAATTCAGTCCCTATCTACACCGTATTAAATGGCTCAATATGGGCGGAGGCCATCATGTGACCAGAGAGGATTATGATCTGGACTTGCTGATTTCCTCTATCCAGCACATGCAGGAAACCTATGGATT
This sequence comes from Streptococcus suis, assembly GCF_019794615.1. Taxonomy (GTDB): domain Bacteria; phylum Bacillota; class Bacilli; order Lactobacillales; family Streptococcaceae; genus Streptococcus; species Streptococcus suis_AI. The sequence goes on along the minus strand of NZ_JAIMDU010000002.1, from coordinate 73,054 downwards.
AGAAGTCTACATTGAGCCTGGTGAAGCCATTGCCCTCAATGCGGGCTATTTGGTGACAGAAGTTTTAGACATTGTCGAAAATGGCATTGAGACGCTTGTGTTAGATGCATCGGCTACTTGCCATATGCCAGATGTCTTGGAAATGCCCTATCGCCCACCACTACGAAACGGCTTTGAAGCTGGGGAGAAGGACTATACTTACAGACTGTCTTCCAATACTTGTCTGACGGGCGACATCATCGGCGATTATTCCTTTGAAAAGCCTGTGGAGATTGGTGACAAACTCTATTTTGAAGATATGGCTATCTATTCCTTTGTAAAAAACAATACCTTCAACGGCATCGGTCTGCCAAGTTTGGTTTTGATGGATCAGACAGGCGACTGTCGGATTATCAAAAGCTTTGGCTATGAAGATTTCAAGGGGAGGTTGTCATGATAGAAAGTCCAAAAGCAGCGGGTTACCGTATGCCTGCTGAGTATGAGCCCCATCACGGTACCCTAATGGTGTGGCCGACTCGGCCAGGATCCTGGCCCTTTGATGGTCAGGGGGCAAAAAAAGCCTTCAGCCAGGTCATTAAAACCATTGCTGAAAGCGAGCAGGTCTATCTCTTGGTCGATGAGGTACACCGTGAGGAGGCCCAATCCATGCTGGGGGCTGGCATTGCCTACCTGGACATCCCTACCAACGACGCTTGGGCGCGTGACACAGGTCCGACGGTTTTGGTCCATGAAAATGGCAGAGCTTTGTCTGTCGATTGGGCCTTTAACGCTTGGGGCGGAAGCTATGATGGTCTTTATCAGGACTATGAGGCAGATGATCAGGTGGCTAGTCGCTTTAGTCAGGCCATCGGTCTGCCAGTCCACGATGCCCATCCCTTTGTCCTAGAAGGAGGAGCCATCCATAGCGACGGTGAGGGAACCATCTTGGTGACAGAATCCTGTTTACTGAGCCCAGGCCGCAATCCTCATCTGACCAAGGACCAGATTGAGCAAGTGCTTCTAGATAGTCTTGGTGCTGAAAAGGTTATCTGGCTTCCATACGGAATTTTCAATGATGAAACCAATGAACATGTGGACAATGTTGCGGCCTTTGTTGGTCCAGCCGAGATCGTTTTAGCCTGGACTGATGATGAGGCAGACCCCCAATATGCTATGTCCAAAGCTGATTTGGACTACTTGGATGAGCAAGTAGATGCTAAGGGCAGAAAGTTGACTGTCCATAAACTGCCAATTCCAAAACATCCTATTCTAGTAATAGAAGAGGATTTGCCAGGCTATATCTATGAAGAAGGGGAAGAAGAACGGACTGCTGGCGAACGCTTGGCAGCTTCCTATGTGAATTTTTACGTCAGCAACGGTGCGGTTTTAGTGCCCCAGTTTGATGATGAGCATGATGCGCAGGCACTGCATCTCCTAGCGCAGCTTTTTCCAACCAGAAAAGTCGTCGGCATACCAGCCCGCGACATCCTGCTAGGAGGTGGGAATATTCACTGTATCACCCAGCAAATTCCATTATATGGGGCTAAATGTCCCTGATACGACGTCGTTGAATTGCCCATCATGAATTTATGAAAAGGATCAAAAAAATGAGAAATGTTACTGTTGCTGCTGTTCAAATGCAATGCAGTCATGTTTTAGCTGAAAATCTGGCGACTGCAGAGCGTTTGGTCAGACAGGCTGCTGGTCAGGGAGCGCAGATTATTCTCCTGCCTGAACTCTTTGAGCGTCCTTATTTTTGTCAAGAACGCCAGTATGATTATTATAACTATGCCAAGTCTGTAGAGGAGAATGATGCTGTTCAGCACTTTATTCCTATTGCCAAGGAATTACAGGTTGTCTTACCTATTTCCTTCTATGAAAAAGATGGAAATAGCCTCTATAATTCCATTGCAGTTATTGATGCGGATGGAAGTGTTTTGGGAGTTTATCGTAAGACTCATATTCCTGATGACCATTATTATCAGGAGAAGTTTTACTTCACACCGGGAAATACTGGATTCAAGGTCTGGGAAACACGTTACGCTAAGATTGGTATTGGCATTTGTTGGGACCAATGGTTTCCAGAAACAGCTCGCTGTTTGGCACTGAATGGAGCAGAATTGCTCTTTTATCCAACAGCTATTGGTTCGGAGCCGATTTTGGATACAGATAGCCAAGGACATTGGCAACGGACCATGCAAGGGCACTCTGCGGCCAATATCATGCCAGTTATTGCAGCTAACCGAATTGGCTTGGAAGAGGTGCAGCCATCTGACGAAAATGGAAGCCAGTCTTCTAGCTTGCGTTTCTATGGCTCCTCTTTCTTGACAGATGAAACAGGAGACATTTTGACCAAGGCTGGACGTGATGAAGAAGTTGTCTTGCTTGCAACGTATGATTTGGATAAGGGAGCGCGAGAACGTTTGGATTGGGGACTCTTTAGAGACCGCAGACCGCATATGTATCGACGTATTTCGGAATAATACTCTTCGAAAATCAAAATTATCCGTTGTCAACTTGCCTTGATGAACTCCAGTTCTATCATCGGCTTCGTTTCCTAGGCTATTTTTGATTTTCATTGAGTATAAGAAGGAGAAAGAATTCTTTATAATACTAAAAAAACTTGGTTGATTGAACCAAGTTTTTTATTTCAAAAAATGTTGCAACCAGTAGCTGCCGTAAATCCAAAAATAGCTGTATGCAATGATGGAAAATGGTCGACAGATTAGGATAATCGAAATGAACTTCCGATAGCTCATGCTTGTCAGTCCAGAAATCATCACAACAATATCGGCTGGAGTGAAAGGTAATAACATACAGAAAACGAAGAATATTTCATAACCTCGCTTGTTCTCAACTTTCTTTTCATGTTTATCGAACGTTTCCTCGTTCATAAATAAGAGACAGAATTTTTTACCATATCTCCGAGCGAGCCAGAATAAAATAATACTTCCAATATTTATACCAATGTAATTTAGGATGAAACCCCACCAAAATTTAAAGACAAGGAAACCAACGACAGTTGTTACCCCACCAGGAATGATAGGGAAAACAACTTGAATAATTTGTAATCCTATGAAAGTTAAGCTGCCATAGACACCTTGATTTTGTAATAAATTGGATAATGCATTCTGATCATTTAAAATTCCGATTTTGTAAAGCCAAAAAAGGAATATAGCTGTTCCAATCAGGGTCAAGACACTGAGGACTTGGATTGTTTTTTGAAAAAATTTATACATAATTTCATTCTACCATATTTCTTTTGTAATTAAAATTTAGGAACATAAATAAATTTTTTTTGCAATTCGTTCAAGAATCTGATATAATAACTCTCGTATCTAACCCACGGGGTTGTTACGGATTCGACAGGCATTATGAGGCTTGTTCTGCAACTCATCGGCAGATGTAAAAATGCCAGTTAAATATAACTGCAAAAAATACAAATTCTTACGCATTAGCAGCTTAATAACCTGCCTGCGTGACCATTCGCAAATTGCTTGTGTTTGTTGATTGGTCTTAATTTTACAAGCTACGTTGGAATTGAGTTAGGCTGTTCCAAAAGAGATTTACTGACTCGCTTGTACTCGGTTTGAGTTATGTATCAAGTCCAAGTTAAAGTAAGACATAACCTATGGTTGTAGACGAATAAGTTAGCAGGTGTTTGGACGTGGGTTCGACTCCCACCAGCTCCATATATGGAAGATTACTCAAGAGGCTCAAGAGGCCGTGTTGGAAACGCGGTAGGCGTGTAACAGCGTGCGTGGGTTCGAATCCCATGTCTTCCGTATTGCAAGAACGATTTTAAATCGTTCTTTTTTTATTTTTCAAACGAGTCTTTCCAACGCAACGTTCATTTTTCGATACATACAACTTGATTTTTAAGTAAAATGTGGTATGATAAGTGACAATATACTCATGAAAGAGATGGAAATACTATTGAATGTTCAGAAATTAGCCAAAGCCGAGTTGCATTGTCATCTAGATGGTTCTTTGTCGCTTTCACTTATTCGAAAACTTGCTCAATTAGCTGGTATCTCTCTCCCAGAAAAAGATAATGAATTACGTCAGCTAGTTAGTGTTGATGGTAAGGTGGATAGTTTGATGACCTATTTGAAAAAGTTTGATTTTATTCGTCCACTGTTACAAACTTCTGAGGCTCTCGAATTAGCTGCGTACGATGTTGTGCAACAAGCTGCAATGGATAACATTTTGTATATTGAAATTCGTTTTGCACCAGAGTTATCAGCGGATGGAGGTCTCACTGTCCTAGAGGCCGTAGAATCAGTTTTGGCAGGATTAGAGCGCGCTCAGAAAGATTTTCATATAATGGCTAAATTATTGGTCTGTGGATTAAAACAAACCAATCCAAGTCAGACTAAAGAAATCTTTTCAGCTATTGCAGATTTGGCCCCTAAAGGCTTAGTTGGTTTTGATTTTGCAGGAAATGAGGCAGAATATCCAACGGAGGATTTAGAAGAGCTTATCCAATTTACACAATCCTTGGCCTACCCTATTACATTTCATGCTGGTGAATGTGGCTGTGTGACCAATGTTGCTCATGCTCTGGCACTCGGTATTAAGAGGATTGGACACGGAACCGCCCTCTATAAGAACCCGGAGGTTATTCAGGAACTTATTCATAGTGGAGCAACGGTCGAAATGTGTCTAACCTCAAACCTCCAAACTGGAGCTGCCTCATCACTAGCAAGCTTTCCTTATTTTCAACTGATAGAGGCGGGAGCAAAAATCACAATCAATACCGATAATCGAACCGTTTCAAATACAAACTTAAATAAAGAGTACCAGCTGTTTGTCGAACATTTCGGTACAACTAAAGAAGATTTTTATCAATTTAATCGTCACGCCATTCATGCAAGTTTTGCTAGCGAGAAAGAAAAGGAAAAATTGTTACGCTTTCTTTCGCTAGCCTACCAACAATAACCTGTAAAAAGAAAGCTCTAGACCACGTCCGAGTGACATGGGAAGAGCTTTTTATTATTGTAAGTTCAACTTCTTGGTCATGATATAATGGGTACCAAAGTAATAACCAAAGGCCAAGACAATATTTAATAATACAAAGAACGGATTTGGATATAAAGAGCTAATAGTCTCTGCATATACATCTCCTTGGTTGATATAATAGAACATACTGATTGAGCCTGACAAAATACTGATACCGATGTAAGTTAAAATGGCAAATAGTAATCGATGATCTCGAAATAGTTGACCAACTGAAATAGAGAAGTAGATAAGTAGGATTCCCCTTATACTCTCAATCAATGTACTAAGAGCATATGCGATGAATACACCGATATCAACTTGCTGAAACACGTATTGCAGTTCAGGAATTAATAATTCATTCGTTGACATAAGCACGAAACTGATTACTATTCCAATAGCTAGGAGAGCAGTTATTCCTGCCAAGAAGTACCATACTAAAGAGGCAACTAGTTTACTAAGGATCAGTTGGTGACTATTGACAGGAAGAGTCATGGTTAAGTATCCTTGTCTTCCGTAAATATTGCTTCTAAAACGGTTGATGACCAGAACGAAAGTTGATAGAAAGAGCGCTGCAATTAGAATACCGAATACCATTGATGAAGTACCGAAAAGGAACATTTCTGCATTTGCAGTATTCACAGCAGATGTAGTTGATTTTAATACCAAAGCCTGTATCCAAAAACCTAATACGACTGAAAGAATAATGACTCCCAAGTAGATTCCTAAATACCATTTTCCAACGGATTTGAATTCATATTTTAATAGTTTTTTAAACATTACAATCCCCTTACATGTTCTGCTTTAAAATCTTGACGGAAGAGTGAATCAATAGATTCTCCTGTTTCAATTCTCAAATCATCTACGTTCCCTTGTCGGATAACACTACCGTACTGTAGGAAAATGACTTCATCTAATATTTGTTCAACATCAGCAATTAAATGAGTAGAGATGATAACGGAAGCCGTCGGAGAATAATTATTGACAATCGTACGTAAAATATAATCACGTGCTGCAGGATCAACTCCGCCAATTGGTTCATCTAATACATACAATTGCGCTTGTCGACTCATAACTAATATCAATTGAACTTTTTCTTTGTTCCCTTTTGAGAGATGTTTCATTCGACTATTCAAATCAATTTGCAACTCCGCTAAGAGGGTGCAGGCACGTTCCATATCAAAATCTTTGTAAAAATCTGCAAAAAAATGTACAGCTTCAATTACTTTCATTTGTTCGTCCAAATAGGTAGTATCTGGAAGATAGGAAACGATAGCTTTTGTTTCTGGTGAGGGGGTACGACCATTAATGAGAACTTGACCATACTCAGGTTGAAGTAAGCCGTTGATAATCTTAATCATGGTTGTTTTTCCTGAACCATTTGGACCTAACAAGCCAATTATTTTTCCAGCTGGTAATTTCAAGTTAACATTGTTCAGTGCGACAGCACCTCCATATGACTTGGAAACTTGTTGTAACTCGACCAGTGTAAACGCATTATTCATAAGAAACTCCCTTCAAGAAATCATCTAGTTGTTTAACTAATTCGTCTTGCTTGAAACCTAAATCAAGCATATTTGTAACAAAATTATCTAATTCATTCTGTGCTAATCGGAGACGAGTTCGCCGGATTAGTTCGTCGTTATCTGTCACATATCTGCCAGTGGTTCTAACGGAGTAAACGAATCCTTCTGTTTCTAAGTCAGACAAGGCCCGTTGGACTGTGTTGGGGTTTACACCAGCAGTCTCAGCTAAATCTCGGACAGTAGGAAGTTTGTCTCCTGATTTTAATTGGTTTGTTACTATTTGTAATTTTATGGTATTACTTATCTGGATGTATATTGGGATGTTATTATCAAATTTCCAAGCCATGATTAGTGCCTCTCTATAGGTTAGGTTATGTTTGTATTTTTGTTCTATATACATAATACAACAAAAATTCTTGGACTGCAAGAGAAAAGTTTTATCAAGATGTATTTTTGACAAGAAATATGAGGTTAGAATGATTTTTGAATTGAAAATAAGGTGAAGATAGGTTGTAAAACTTGAACTTTGAATTTTGGAATTACCGAACCACGAAATGCGTGGTATCGATATTTTTGGTATAATGTATATAATAATAAAAGGAGAACACCATGCTAGCGCAATTAGATACAAAAACCGTCTATACCTTTATGGATAGCATGGTTACAATTGAAGAATACGTTAAACGTGCAAAAAATCTTGGCTATCAGACTATAGGAATCATGGATATTCATTCTTTGTACGCTGCATATGGATTTTTGGAAACCTGTCAAAAAGAAGGGCTCAGACCCATCATTGGTTGTGAATTGGACTGGAAATATAATAACGGCCAATCAGAAATTTTAACGAAACTGATCGCATTATCGACAAAGGGTTACCAAAACCTGATGAAAATCTCTACCGCAAAAATGACAGGTCAAGATGATTTTGATTCGATTCGTCAATACCTTCAAGATATTGCAGTTATTGTCCCTTTTAAAGATGGTGTCGATAAACTTGATTTGGGGGTAGACTATTATATAGGTATTTATTCAGATACACCAGTTCAGTCTTTTGACCATCCTGTCCTTCCGTTACATACAGTGCGTTATTTTCAAGAAAATCAACTAGAGAGTCTTCAAGTTTTACGTGCTATCAGAGACAACATTCCTCTTAATCAAGTAAACGAAATTGAACACCAGCAAGTTTTACTATCTGCTGAAAGATTAACGATGAGCTTCATGGACCGATATCCTCAGGCAATCTCCAATCTTGCACAATTAGTGGAGAATGTTTCTTATCATCTTGATAAAACGGTTAAACTTCCTCGATTTAATCGTCAGCGACCTGCAGTTGAGGAATTGAGAGAAAAAGCACAGGCAGGCTTAGTGGAAAAACAATTGGATTTCCCCCTTTATCAAGAACGTTTGGATAAGGAATTGGCCATCATTCATCAGATGGGATTTGATGATTATTTCCTGATTGTATGGGATTTACTTCGATTTGGTCGTAGCCAGGGTTACTATATGGGAATGGGACGCGGATCAGCTGTAGGAAGTTTGGTTGCTTATGCATTAAATATTACAGGTATTGATCCTGTCAAACACAACTTGCTATTTGAACGGTTTCTAAATAGTGAACGCTATTCTATGCCCGATATAGATATTGATATACCGGATGTCCATCGCTCGGATTTTATCCGTTATGTTCGTGATCGCTATGGTACGACGCATGCAGCTCAAATTGTGACCTATTCTACTTTTGGAGCCAAGCAAGCTATCCGCGATGTCTTTAAGCGTTTTGGAACACCGGAATATGAACTGACCAATATTACTAAAAAAATATCTTTTCGTGATAGTCTGGAGTCCGCTTATCAGAGAAACGCCGCATTTCGCCAAATCATCAATAGTAAAATAGAGTATCAAAAAGCCTTTGCTATTGCTAGACAAATTGAAGGCCAGCCAAGGCAAACATCAATTCATGCTGCTGGTGTTGTGGTTAGTGACGAGGACTTGACGGATACTATTCCATTAAAAATCGGCGACGATATGCTGATAACACAGTATGATGCTCACGCGGTTGAAGCTAATGGACTTCTAAAGATGGATTTTCTGGGGTTAAGAAACCTGACATTTGTTCAGAAAATGGCGGAATTGGTCAAGAAGAAATATAATAAAACGATTGATATTGCTGCAATTGATTTGGAGGATTCGGCAACTTTAGAATTATTTGCCAAAGGGCTGACCAAAGGTATTTTTCAATTTGAACAGCCAGGTGCCATTAGCTTATTAAAACGTGTAAAACCTACTCGTTTTGAGGATATCGTAGCTACTACAAGTTTGAACCGTCCTGGTGCGAGTGATTATTCAGAGAATTTTGTTCAACGAAAACAGGGCAAAGAAGCAGTCGTCTTGTTAGATCCATCAATTGCTTCTATACTTGAACCGACCTACGGGATTATGCTTTATCAAGAACAGGTCATGCAGATTGCTCAAGTGTATGCTGGATTTACGCTTGGGAAAGCCGACTTGCTCCGTCGAGCCATGTCTAAGAAAAATGCTCAGGAAATGCAAGCGATGGAGGCTGATTTTTTAATAGGGGCTGAAAAGAATGGCCATGAGAAGTCAAAAGCCAAAGATATTTTTGCGATGATGGCCAAGTTTGCTGGCTACGGTTTTAATAGAAGTCATGCTTATGCTTATTCAGCCCTTGCCTTTCAGATGGCTTATTTTAAAACTCATTATCCAGATGTATTTTTTGAAGTGATGTTGAATTATTCGAATGTAGCTTATATTCATGATGCCTTGCAATTCGAATTTCAGATTGCCCCATTGTACATCAATACCATTCCTTACCATGATAAATTTGAGCAAGATAAAATCTACATGGGTTTAAAAACTGTAAAAGGTTTATCCAAAGATTTCGCAATATGGATACTGGAAAATCGGCCCTTTAAAACCGTTGAAGATTTTATATTGCGTTTGCCAACTCAGTTTAGAAAAAAAGAACAGTTGTTACCGCTGATTCAACTTGGATTATTTGATGAATTTGAAACGAATAGAAAAAAAATCATTGAGAATTTAGAGAATTTATTTGTATTTGCTGAAGCATTCGGAACATTTTTTGCTGAAGAGGCATATAGTTGGAAAGACGTAGATGATTATAGTGATATTGAAAAGTATACGATGGAGCAAGAAATTGTTGGGGTTGGAATTAGTCCGCACCCACTGATAGCTCTAAGGAAGCATTCTACCCATCAACTGACAGAGATTGCAGATTTAGTAGTTGGAAATAAAGAAACTGTATTAGTGCAAATTCAATCTGTAAGAATTATTCGTACGAAAAAAACTGGGGAGCAAATGGCTTTTCTACAAGTAACCGATACAAAACAGAAATTGGATGTTACTCTATTTCCTGAAACTTATAGAAAATATCAATCGTTATTAAAAGAGAATGTCATTTGTTATTTGACAGGAAGGGTTCAGGAACGGGATAATCAACACCAACTCGTGCTGGATTATTTAGAATTGGTCGCACAAGAAAAACTTTGGATATTGTTAGAAAACAAAGAAAATGATTTTGCAATTGCTCGCATTTTAGAAAAACATAGGGGAACGATTCCCGTTGTTCTACACTATCAAGATAGTAATCAGACAATTCAAGCTGAGACATATTTGGTAATGAAAACGCCTCAATTAGAAGAAGAATTGGCAGAATTTGTTATGAAAGCGATTTTTCGATAAAAAATTAGCAAAAAGTCAAGCAAGTTTATCTTAAGTATGTTATAATAGGGCAGTTAAAATGAAAAGTTAAAGGAGCATAAACGAATGAAACGTATTGCTGTTTTGACCAGTGGTGGTGATGCCCCTGGTATGAACGCTGCTATTCGTGCAGTTGTTCGCCAAGCAATTTCAGAAGGAATGGAAGTTTATGGAATCAATGAAGGTTACGCAGGTATGGTTGCGGGTGATATCCATGAATTGTCTGCGCGTTCTGTTGGTGATGTAATTTCACGTGGAGGAACATTCCTTGGTTCTGCTCGCTATCCAGAATTTGCCAAATTAGAAGGGCAACTTAAAGGGATTGAGCAATTGAAAAAACATGGTATTGAAGGTGTAGTGGTCATTGGTGGTGACGGTTCTTACCATGGTGCAATGCGCTTAACAGAACATGGTTTCCCAGCTATTGGTCTTCCGGGAACAATTGATAATGATATCGTCGGTACAGATTTTACAATCGGTTTTGATACAGCTGTAACTACAGCTATGGAAGCAATTGATAAGATCCGTGACACTTCTTCAAGTCACCGACGCACCTTTGTTGTCGAAGTAATGGGTCGACATGCAGGTGATATCGCTCTTTGGGCTGGTATTGCATCTGGTGCTGATGTCATCGTGGTTCCAGAAGAAGAGTATAATATCAGTGAAATTGTAGAGCGTATTAAAGCTGGCTACGAAAATGGTAAGAAGCATAGCATTATTGTCTTGGCTGAAGGAGTTATGCCTGCTGCGAAATTTGCTGAAGAGTTGAAGGCAGCTGGTGATACTAGCGATCTTCGTGTGACTGAACTCGGTCATATTCAGCGTGGTGGTTCACCAACAGCACGCGATCGTGTACTTGCATCTCGTATGGGAGCTCATGCGGTTAAACTATTGAAAGAAGGTCGTGGTGGCCTTGCAGTAGGTATCCGCAATGAACAAATGGTAGAAAACCCAATTCTAGGAACTGCAGAAGAAGGTGCCCTGTTCAGCTTGACTGCTGACGGTAAGATTGTTGTAAATAATCCGCACAAAGCAGATTTGGAAATGGCTGATTTAAACCGTAACTTGTCTATTTAAAGTAGCGTTGTTTTATAGTGTTAATTTAGGGTCATAAGACCATAAAAATAAAAGGAGTTTTGTTAAGATGAACAAACGTGTGAAAATTGTTGCAACCCTTGGTCCTGCGGTAGAAATCCGCGGTGGAAAAAAATTTGGTGACGATGGTTACTGGGGCGAAAAATTAGATGTTGAAGCATCTGCTCAAAAAATTGCTCAATTGATTACTGAAGGTGCTAACGTATTCCGTTTCAACTTCTCACATGGTGACCACCAAGAGCAAGGTGAACGTATGGCAACTGTACGTCGCGCCGAAGAAATTGCTGGTAAAAAAGTAGCTTTCTTGTTGGATACAAAAGGTCCTGAAATTCGTACAGAGCTTTTTGAAGGTGAGGCAAAAGAGTATTCTTATACAACTGGTGACCAATTGCGTGTAGCAACAAAACAAGGCATCAAATCAACTAAAGAAGTGATTGCTTTGAACGTCGCTGGTGGTCTTGATGTATTCGACGACGTTGAAGTTGGTAAACAAATTCTTGTCGACGATGGTAAACTTGGATTGACTGTTATTGCTAAAGATGAAGAAACACGTGAGTTCATCGTTGGTGTTGAAAATGATGGTGTTATCGCAAAACAAAAAGGTGTAAACATTCCTTATACTAAAATTCCTTTCCCAGCGCTTGCTGAACGTGACAATGCGGACATCCGTTTCGGTTTGGAACAAGGTTTGAACTTCATCGCAATTTCATTTGTACGTACTGCGAAAGACGTTGAAGAAGTTCGTAACATCTGTAAAGAAACTGGTAACGATCATGTTCAATTGTTTGCGAAAATCGAAAACCAACAAGGTATCGACAACATCGACGAAATCATCGAAGCAGCAGATGGTATCATGATTGCTCGTGGTGATATGGGTATCGAAGTACCATTCGAAATGGTTCCAGTGTACCAAAAAATGATTATTACTAAAGTGAATGCGGCTGGTAAAGCAGTCATTACTGCAACAAACATGTTGGAAACAATGACTGAAAAACCACGTGCTACTCGTTCAGAAGTTTCAGACGTGTTCAACGCAGTTATTGATGGTACAGATGCTACAATGCTTTCTGGTGAGTCAGCAAATGGTAAATACCCAGTTGAATCAGTACGCACAATGGCAACTATTGCCAAGAATGCTCAAACATTGTTGAATGAATACGGTCGTTTGAATTCAGATCACTTTAACCGTGCTTCTAAAACTGAAGTTATCGCATCTGCAGTTAAAGATGCTTGTCATTCAATGAACATCAAATTGGTGGTAACTGTGACGGAAACTGGTTTCTCAGCTCGTCAAATTTCTAAATACCGCCCAGATGCAGATATTCTTGCAATTACTTTCACAGAAAAAGTTCAAAAATCATTGATGGTAACTTGGGGTGTTATCCCAGTTGTAACTGAAAAACCAGACTCAACTGATGATATGTTTGAATTGGCTGAAAAAGTTGCATTAGAGCAAGGTCTTGTTGAATCAGGTGATAATATTGTGATTGTTGCTGGTGTACCAGTAGGTGTATCAGGTTCAACAAACACTATGCGTGTTCGCACTGTAAAATAATCTATAAAGAAAAAGCCTATTGTATCAACGATTATTCGTTGTACAGTAGGTTTTTATTTTTTAAAATATGTTTGTGTAATTTGCTAATTTTTCATTTCTCTTGAAGAATATTTTCCAGAATACTGATAATATTGGTAATATCCACTGATTTGATGTTGCTATAATTGACAATGAAACAATTTGACCAGAGGGTATTTTCCTCATGATAGAAGAAAGAAACAGGTATTAGTGAGAGGTCATGCTCAAGTGCTCTATGGCAAATAGTGTGTTCGGGTATTGTCGTTTTCATTTTTATGATAAAGTGAAGTCCAGATGAGCTATTTATGATTGAAATGTGCTCTGACAAGGAACTTTCTTTGAAGTTTTTGATGACATCATCTCGTTTCCTTTGGTAATATAGTCGCATTCGATTGAGGTGTTTTTCGAAGTAACCGTCTTTAATAAATTTTGCCAGAGTATATTGCTCCAGATTAGACACGGTATTAGAATACAAGTCAAGTCTTTCTTGGAAAAGAGGTAAGAGTTGGGGAGGTAAAATCATGTAACTAATCCGAAGTGTCGAAACTAGGCTTTTACTGAATGTGTTGATATAGATGACCCTATCAGAATGATCAATTTCTTGAAGGCTAGGTAGCGGCTTGCCGCCAAAACGAAATTCACTATCAAAATCATCTTCAATAATGAAACGATCTTTCTTTTGGCTTGCCCAAGCAAGGAGTTCATAGCGTTTGCTGATTGGTAAAATTGCTCCAGTTGGAAATTGATGTGATGGAGAGATGTGAACAATGTCTGCTGTGCTTTTATTTAGACTAGCTAAATCGATCCCATCTTTCTGGACAGGCAGAAACTGATAGCTAACTTAAAATTGTTCATAGATTTTCTTAATTTTGGGATAGCCAGGATTTTCAATAGCTACAGTCTTTTCTGGCCCCAAAAGCTGGATAAGAAGAAGGTAGAGATAGTCTGTTCCAGCACCTATGACAATTTGCTGCGGATCGACAGCCATACCTCTGTAAGCATTGAGGTGTGTGGCGATGGCTTGTCGAAGTTCCAGAACTCCCTGACTAGGAGAAGGTTCTACAAGTTGTTCTTGATTGTCATTAAGTACTGAACGTAGTAATTTTGACCATGTCGCAAATGGAAAGGTTTCTGGATTAATTTGGTTAGATCCCAGATTGAATTTTGTTTTGGGATATTCTGACCTTAGATTTAAATCTGAAACTAATCTTATCCTTTTTTCAGACTTAACCCTTTGTACTTGAATTTGTGCTACAAAAAAGCCTTTTTTGGGGAGACTGTAAATCAATCCTTCGGCTTGAAGTTGTTGGTAGCTCGTCTCAATAGTGACCACTGAAATTCCGAGATGTTTTGAAAAATTGCGCTTTGAAGGAAGTTTTTCATTGGCTTTGAGTTTTCCTTCTAAAATATCAGTTTTTATAGCTTGATAGAGTTGCTCATATAAAGGAATTTTGGAGGAGGTGTGTAGTGAATAAGTAAGCATAGTTAACAATCTGACCTTACAAAAAAGTTTTAAAATGATTATTTAAATCAAGTCAGTTTTAATTATAATAAATCTTAAATAAAAAGTAAATATTAGGTAGATAATTCACAGAGGTAAAACTATAAAAAGTATGTTTTACTGAGAGGGATGATATCTGCTGATTTTTAGGAGGATTTTATGGTAAACCAACGTTTTGATTTGAACAAGCAACTAGCGCAGATGCTTAAAGGTGGGGTCATTATGGATGTTACAACGCCAGAACAGGCTCGTATTGCTGAAGAAGCGGGAGCATGTGCTGTCATGGCATTGGAGCGCATTCCAGCAGATATTCGGGCAGCTGGTGGAGTGTCACGAATGAGCGACCCAGCGATGATTAAGGGAATCCAAGATGCTGTTTCAATACCAGTTATGGCAAAGGTACGAATAGGACACTTTGTTGAAGCACAAATTTTACAGGCCATTGACATTGATTATATTGACGAAAGTGAAGTATTGTCTCCTGCTGATGATGTTTTTCATATTGATAAAAATCAGTTTGATGTTCCTTTTGTTTGTGGTGCGAAAGATTTAGGGGAAGCTCTTCGTCGCATTCAAGAGGGAGCTAGCATGATAAGGACTAAAGGGGAGCCAGGAACAGGTGACATTGTGCAAGCAGTTCGTCATATGCGAAAGCTAAACCAAGAAATCAATCGTTTATCATCGTTATCAGAAGATGAATTGTATCAAGCGGCAAAAGATTTGCAGGTATCATACGATTTGGTGAAATATGTCCATGACAACCATAAATTGCCTGTTGTTAATTTCGCGGCTGGAGGTGTTGCCACACCCGCTGATGCAGCCTTGATGATGCAACTAGGCGCAGAAGGCGTATTTGTTGGTTCAGGAATTTTCAAGTCTGGGAATCCAGCTAAACGAGCGGCAGCTATTGTTCAAGCTGTAACAAATTTCAGAGATGCAAAATTAATTGCAAGCTTGTCAGAAAACTTAGGTGAAGCAATGGTTGGTATAAACGAAGGTGAAATTGAACTTTTAATGGCTGAAAGAGGTATTTAAACGGGGGTAAGGATGAAAATTGGAGTTTTAGCACTGCAAGGTGCTTTTATTGAACATGAGAAGTGCTTAGCTCGCTTAGGTATCCCTTCTTTTGAAATTAGGCAGCTTTCAGATTTGGAAAATGAACTGGACGGGCTTATTATCCCAGGCGGAGAATCAACAGTCCAAGGGAAGTTGTTGAGAGAATTAGGTTTATTAGAAATTTTGAGAGAAAAAATAGCGTCTGGTTTACCAGTAATGGGAATATGTGCTGGTTTAATATTATTGGCTGAGCATTTATCTAACGATGACCAACAACATCTGGCGACCTTACCCGTTATAGTCAAACGCAATGCCTATGGACGTCAACTAGGATCATTTGCCGTGCAAGGTGAATTCAAAGGAATCGGTACTATTCCTCTCACCTTTATTCGAGCTCCATACATCGAGAAAATTGCTGAACAGGTAGAAGTATTAGCTAAGGTTGAAGGGAAAATTGTCGGGGTTCGTTACGGTAATCAAATTGGATTAGCTTTTCATCCTGAAGTAACTGATTCTTTGGATGTTCATCGCTATTTTGTTGAGATTTGTCAGAAAAAAATAGACCACTTTCCATTTGCTAGAAAAATATAGTTTCAAAAATGGAGTTTTCAAGGATATCTTGGCTTGCATCTTACTGAGACTCCTGTAGTAATTAGAGCAATTATTATTGGCATTTTAAAAGTCATAAAACTTATTCAAAGAGGTAGAAAAGTACTTTTTTGTAAGTGTTTGACCGAGTCATATCCCGGATTTATTAAATAAATTGAAAATAAAAGAGTCAAAGGCTAGTTCTTGACTCTTTTTATATAATTATTAGGTGAGTATGGTGTACGGTCAAAGTTTGTGTCGTATCCAAGAATTTCATTTGCGATTTGCCAACCGATAATTGGCCCATTTGTTAAACCAGTAGAGCCTAGACCACTAGCTACCCAGACATTGGGCATATCCTCAATATTTCCGTAGAATGGAGAATAAGTTGAAGTATAGGCGCGCGTTCCAATGCGAGTTCTGGCTACAGGATAGTTTGCCAAATCAGGCATGAATTCAGCTATTTTATCATGCATGGCTTGGATTTTTTCAGGGTCTAGTTCTAAATCGTACCCCATATCATCTTCATGAGTTGCACCAATAATGATTTTTCCATTTTCAAATGGTAGAATGTCAATCTCTCCGTAAGGCATACAAACTGGCCAATTATCTGTATCGAATTCTGTATCTAATTCAAACAATTGTCCTTTTTGTGGTCGAACATCCACTTGATAACCAAGAGGTTCAAGAATATGTGGCAACCATGCCCCTGTGGCTAAGATAATATGGTCAGCAGGAATCACTTGATTATCTACTTCGACAGTATTGGCATCTAACAGTTTTGCCTGTCCTTGTAGAAGTGCTCCGCCATTTTTTAACACTTGCTCTTGAAGAATATCAATTAAACGCCCACCATCTATACGACCGCCACCTTCTAAATGAATACCAAAATAGTCTGGTTTAAGTTGTGGCAGGTATTGGTTAATTTCCGAGCCTATAAGCGGAGTAATTTCGCCAATAGTCGGAGTATCTATGCGACGTTCCTCGGCAATTTTTTGGATTTTATCAAGTAGTTCAGGCTTACTTTTTAGGCCGATGGTTCCAGTCTGTTTGAATGGAATTTCAGTAGCACCCGATTTTTCCAAATCGGCTACCAATTGACGGTAGAAAACAGCACCATCGGAAGTCAGCTTGTACCAGTCTTTATTTTTTTTCTGAGCCATCCATGGGCAGATGATACCTGCGGCAGCTCGTGTGGCTGTTCCAATACCTGAATCAATGAGAGTAAGATTAACTTGTTCGTCTTGGGAGAGATAGAATGCAGCTGTTGAACCGACTATTCCTCCGCCTATAATAATAACTTGTTTTTTCATAAGTTAATTATATCACAAATTCATAAGTTTATTTATTTTTTTCAACATGATACAATAGAAAATAAGAAAATTTGAGGAGTTTGTGTGTCAGAAATTATGTATCCTGAGGTCCTGACAGTTGGGAGTGGGGCCGTAAAAGTTGCAACAGTCGGAGATAGTTTGACCTATGGATATGGCTTGGAGAATCGTGAAAAAGATGCCTATCCTTGTATTCTAGCTGAGAAACTTGGGCATCACTATCAAGTTTCAAATTACGGATTGAGTGGGCGTTCACTTCAGTCAACTGCAGATTTTCCTTACTTTAAAGAGAAGAATGCCCAACTTTCACTTGAGAGCGAAGCGGACATAGTGATCATCATGATAGGCAGTAATGACAGCCGAGCGCCTTATTGGAATAGAGAACGGTTTATCCGGGAGTATAAAGAAATGGCAGAGCGTTATGCTAATCTTTCAAGTCAGCCAGATGTATATCTTGTTATTCCACCTTTCGTCCCAACCAGTCGCTTTGGGTTGAACAATCAAATTATTGAAGATGAGTTACAAAAAATAATCCAACAAATTGGAAATGAGCTAACATTACCTGTGATAAATCTTTATCCTTTAACGAAGGGACATTTAGAATATTATAGTGATGGCCTTCATTTAACGCCATTAGGCAATCAAGTCATAGCTGAGGAGATTTACCATTATCTTGTAAACGAAATAGTTTGAAGTATGGTATAATTAGAGGGAATGGAGAGATTATGGTAAAAAGAGATTTTGTAAAGCATATTCTACTATTGCTATTACTCGTTTTGGGTATATTGGGTTTACGTGTTTGGTTTTTTGAACCAGTAACGATTACCAAAGAGGATTCAAATCATTATTTGCATGAAAATGATTCAATCATTGCCTTTAAGAATGCAACGATTGAGCATGGTGATTTTATTTTGTACAATCATGATGGACAGCAGTATGTTAGTCGTGTCATTGCAATGTCGGGTGAAACTGTTACCTATATGGATGATGTGTTGTATCGAAACGAGGTTGTTGTGGATGAGACCTATTTAAAAACTCCTCAATTTCAAGAGTATTATACAGAGGATTTAACAATTGCAACGATAACAAATGGGGAATATCAAGTGATACCAAAAGATTATTTCTTGGTTTTAAATGATAATCGGACAAATAAAGAGGATAGCAGATCCTTCGGACTAATTTCAAGAAAAGAGATAGTTGGACGTCTTACATTTAGAATCAGTCCGTTGTCGAATTTTGGATTTATTGAAACTGGATTAGTTAGTGATAACTAGTCTTTTTCTTTCATTTCAATTTCCAAAATAGGACTATACCAATTATTTTTGTTGACAAACAGAAATGCGTATTGTATACTGTTTTTACTGGTTTGTTGGATAAAAATTTGACTATACCAATTTTGAAAATATAATGAAAGAAAATGTTAATTAACATCTTAGGTTACTAGTATGTGTGGAATCGTTGGCGTTGTAGGAAATACAAATGCAACTGATATTTTGATTCAAGGACTTGAAAAATTAGAATACCGTGGTTATGATTCAGCTGGTATTTTTATCACGGGTGGAGAGCAAGCTCACCTAGTGAAAGCAGTTGGTCGCATTGCTGAACTATCAGCAAAAATTGGCGATAAGACCGAAGGTACAACAGGGATTGGTCATACTCGTTGGGCAACACACGGAAAACCAACTGAGAACAACGCTCACCCTCACACTTCTCAAACTGCTGGACATATCCTTGTTCACAACGGTGTGATTGAAAACTATGCAGAAATCAAGGAAGAGTATCTTGCAGGTCATGACTTGAAAGGTCAGACAGATACTGAGATTGCTGTGCATTTGATTGGTCAATTTGTTGAGGAAGGTTTGTCAACTCTAGAAGCCTTCAAAAAAGCATTGAAGATTATTCAAGGTTCATACGCCTTTGCCTTGATTGATGCTACGGATGCAGATACTATCTATGTTGCCAAAAATAAATCTCCACTTTTGATTGGTCTTGGTGATGGGTACAACATGGTTTGCTCAGATGCCATGGCTATGATTCGTGAGACAAGTGAATATATGGAAATTCACGATAAGGAATTGGTTATCGTGAAAAAAGATAGTGTTGAAGTCATGGACTATGATGGCAATGCGATTGAACGTGGTAGTTATACAGCTGAGCTTGATTTGTCAGATATTGGTAAGGGAACTTATCCATACTACATGCTAAAGGAAATCGACGAGCAACCAACTGTTATGCGTAAATTGATTAGCGCATATACTAATGAAGCTGGTCAGGTAACAGTTGATGCGGATATTATTAAGGCAGTACAAGAAGCTGACCGTATCTATATCTTGGCTGCTGGAACTTCCTATCACGCAGGATTTGCCTCAAAAGACTTCTTGGAAAAATTGACAGATACACCAGTAGAATTGGGAATTTCATCTGAGTGGGGCTACAATATGCCGCTTTTGAGCAAAAAGCCACTCTTTGTCATGATTAGCCAGTCAGGTGAAACTGCTGATAGCCGTCAGGTATTGGTTAAAGCTAATGAAATGGGCATTCCAAGCTTGACAGTGACCAATGTACCAGGCTCTACATTGTCACGCGAAGCAACTTACACCATGTTGCTCCATGCAGGACCAGAAATTGCTGTAGCTTCTACAAAAGCCTATACTGCCCAAATTGCTACCTTGGCTGTTTTGGCTAAGGCTGTCGGTGATGCAAATGGAAATGCCTTCGCAAAAGATTTTGATTTGGTGCATGAATTGTCCATCGTAGCTCAATCCATCGAGGCTAGCTTGTCAGAAAAAGACCTAATTGCGGAAAAAGTGGAAAAATTATTAGCTACAACTCGTAATGCATTTTACATCGGCCGTGGAAGTGACTACTATGTATCTATGGAAGCCAGCTTGAAATTGAAAGAAATTTCATACATCCAATGTGAAGGCTTTGCGGCTGGTGAATTGAAACACGGTACCATTTCCTTGATTGAAGACGGTGTTCCAGTCTTGGCCTTGATTTCAAATCATCCACATCTAGCAAGTCATACACGTGGTAATATTCAAGAAGTAGTAGCGCGTGGTGCCAATGTCTTGACAATTGTAGACGAAGCAGTAGCTAAGGAAGAAGATGACATCACTGTTACGACCGTTCATCCATTCTTATCAGCGATTGCTATGGTTGTACCAACACAGTTGATTGCTTACTATGCGACATTGCAACGCGGTTTGGATGTTGATAAACCACGTAATTTGGCGAAATCAGTAACAGTTGAATAATTTGAAGAGAAGATTTGGGAAAACCAGGTCTTCTTTTGCAATATTATACAAAACGGTGGAGAATTTATTAAAAATTCTGAAAAATTCTTTGAAATAAAAGACATTTTTTGATATACTAGAACCTACTAATTCTTTTAGGAGAACTCTATGGATTATGTTTTGGAAGTCCTACCCAGCCTATTGAGTGGGGCGGTTGTCTCCTTGCAGGTATTTTTTTTCGTATTAATTTTATCCCTGCCTTTAGGAGCAGTTTTTGCGTTTTTGATGCAGATTCGATTTAAACCTTTGCAGTGGTTGTTGCATATCTATGTACTAATTATGCGTGGAACACCATTGCTGTTACAATTAATTTTTGTTTACTACGTTTTACCAAGTGTGGGTATTACTTTTGATCGAATGCCAGCGGTTGTTCTTGCTTTCACCCTAAACTATGCGGCTTATTTCTCAGAAATTTTCCGAGGGGGGATTGAAGCCATCCCTGCCGGCCAATACGAAGCCGCTAAAGTATTAAAATTTACACCCGTTCAGACGATTCGATATATCGTTTTACCACAGGTAGTAAAAATAGTACTACCTAGTGTTTTCAATGAAGTAATGACATTGGTGAAGGACACTTCATTGGTTTATGCTCTTGGGGTGAGCGATCTCTTGCTAGCCAGTCGAACGGCTGCCAACCGAGATGCAAGCCTAGCACCAATGTTTATTGCAGGTGCCATCTACCTATTGATGATTGGAGTTGTGACACTCGTTTCTAAACAGGTAGAAAAGAAATTTGACTACTATAGATAGGAGGAAGCCATGTTAGAATTACGTAATCTTACAAAACGTTTTGGTAACAAACAGATTTTCTCCAACTATGATTTAGTAATTCCTGAGGGGAAAATTGTAGCTATTGTTGGTCAATCAGGTGGTGGTAAAACGACCTTATTGAGGATGTTGGCAGGATTGGAAACAATTGACTCAGGAACATTGATTTACAATGGACAAACTTTACCGCTTGAAGAATTAGAGAAACGACATTTGCTGGGATTTGTCTTTCAAGATTTCCAGCTTTTTCCACACTTATCCGTTTTGGAAAATTTGATTCTTTCACCAATAAAGACACAGAACATGTCTCGTTCAGATGCGGAAGACAAGGCCCGTAAACTATTGGGTACTCTTGGGTTAGCCAACCATGCGACTGCTTATCCATTTTCCTTATCGGGTGGGCAAAAGCAACGAGTGGCCCTAGCCCGTGCTATGATGATTGATCCTGAGATTATTGGTTATGATGAACCAACTTCAGCCTTGGACCCCGAATTGAGAAAGGAAGTTGAAAAATTGATTCTTGAAAATCGGGCGACAGGTATAACGCAAATCGTAGTGACTCACGATTTGCAGTTTGCTGAAAATATCGCAGATGAAATCATCAAAATTGAACCAAAACATTGAGGTAATTAAAATGATGAATATGAAGAAGATTGTTTTAGGAGTAGTTGCTCTCGTATCGAGTCTTGCTTTAGTAGCATGTGGGTCTAGCGACTCAGCAACCAAGTCAGATAACTGGTCTACCTATGAATCTGAAAGATCTATTACGATTGGGTTTGATAAAACCTTCGTTCCTATGGGATTTGAACAAACAGATGGTTCTTACACAGGTTTTGATATTGATTTAGCTAATGCTGTTTTTGAAAAATATGGAATAACTGTTGAATGGCAACCAATTGACTGGGACTTGAAAGAAACGGAATTAACGAATGGCAATATCGATTTAATTTGGAATGGGTATTCTATTACGGACGAACGGAAAGAGAAAGTTCTATTTACTAATCCTTACATGGACAATCAACAAGTTCTTGTCACCAAAAAATCTTCCAACATCAGTCAGGTATCTGATATGAAAGACAAGGTGTTGGGCGCGCAAGCTGGTTCCTCAGGATATTCAGTATTTGAAGGCCAGCCTGCAATCCTAAAAGATATTGTGCAAAATAATGATGCAAGCCAATATGCAACATTCAATGAAGCCTTGATTGACTTGAAAAATGATCGTATTGATGGTCTCTTGATTGACCGAGTATATGCTAATTACTACTTGCAACAAGAGGGAATCATTGATGACTATAATATTATTGATGCTGGTTTTGAAAATGAAGCATTCGCTGTCGGAGCTCGTCAGTCAGATACGACACTTGTAGAAAATATCAATAAAGCATTTACTGAATTGTACAAAGAAGGTAAGTTCCAAGAAATCTCTCAAAAATGGTTTGGAGATGATGTGGCAACTGATGCAGTAAAAAAATAAAAATATAAGAAAAAGAGCCATGTGCTCTTTTTTGGTGCAAAAGAAAAGCCAGTCGTTCGACTAGGCTTGTTTCTTTGATATTTGGTGGAAAATGACAGTCCAATTTTCATGACGACGCCAGAGGGATGTATGAACAAATTCGCCAATTTCAAATGTAACTAGTTTAGACTTTTGACTAATAGAAATCATCTGATAGTTGGAAAGATAGCTTGTTTGAACAGGGTGACTTTCAAGCATTTGAGTTTTATCTTGATACCGACCTTTGGCATCGATGAGAAGGTAGTTCTCATCAATTAAAGTCTCATATCCAGTAGCATGTGCTTGTATCTCTGTTTCAAATCGGAAGAGTTTATCATAAACGTGTTCATACATCTCATCGTGAGGAATTTCAGATGGTTCTACATGAATATCTACATCAAAAACACCATGTTTGAGTGTTAGGAGTTGCTCAACCTGTTCGGTTATTTCATGACTTTCATAAACGGACAGATCCGGATTCATTTCGAGCACAATATCCAGATAGATATTGGCACCATAGGTGCGACCACGTTGTGACTTGACAGACACAATTTTAGGAAGTTTGAGAATATCTTCCTCATACTTTTTCAACAAGTTTTCATCAAAACCATCTGAAAGTGTGAAAAAGCTCTCCATAAAAATATCATATGCAGTTTTTAGAATGAAAAAGGTGATGATGATAGCAGCAATTTTATCAACAATTGGGAAGTTAAAGGCAGCAGCAAAGATTGCGATAGAAGTTCCAATGGAGGTAACAGCGTCAGATAGATTGTCCTTGGCAGCAGCTTCAAGTGCTTTAGAATGAACTCTTTTCGCTAGGCGATTATTATAAAAATATACGGCCAACATAATGAGTGCGGAGAAAATACCTACAATTGCCCCCATGATGTCTACCTCGACTGGAGAATTACTAATTATTTTTTGTAAGGTATCATAGAGGACTTGAAAACCAACGACGAACATGATGAAAGATGTCATCAAACTAGCGAGGTCTTCCATTTTCCAATGTCCGAATTTATGGTCAGTGTCAGCAGGTTTTTGGGCCATTTTCAATCCAACCAGTACGGCGACATTTCCAATAATATCGGAAATATTATTGAAGGCATCTGCTCGCAAGGCATCTGAATGAAAGAGTTGACCTGCAGTCAGTTTGATAATTGACAAGACTATGTAGGTACCTATTGATAGTAAGGCACCACGTTCAGCAAGTTTTAGATTGGAAACAGTTTGGTTCATGGCATCTCCTTTAATAAGTTTTCATTGTAACAAAAAGCCCCCCTGTTTTCAAGGGGTTAGACTGAATTTTTATGAGCATTCATGACCTTATAAAGGCGTAATAAGATAGTGCCACTTGCCATACCAATTGGGATAACCAAAGCTAGTGTTAATACGGTTGTAATATTGGTGAGGGCTTGAGCATATTCGCCTGAAACAAAATAGGTAGTAGACATGTATGCACGGTAGCCCGGAACAAGTGGTGCAAGTATGGCCAATGAAAAGATGACGGAGGGTGTTTTTAACCAAATACTCATGATTTGACTGACACAGGATCCGATAATTGCCGCGAAAAAGGTAGCAATCAAGACATTTGTTGGTTCCAATAGAAAAAGATAAATAAGCCAAACAAGCATTCCTAGGAGACCACCCGGAATTAACATTTTCTTTTGTACATTGAGAACAACTAAAAAAGCAGCAATAGCGATGTAAGATGCAATCGCCTGAAATAAAAAATTAATGGAAGTCATACCTTACCTCACAAGCATCAGGGCGACTGTAGTTCCAGCACCAAGTGATAAAATAATCAGCGCAGTTTGAAAGAACTTGGTCATTCCAGTATTAATATGGTTGGTCATCAGGTCCCTCACAGCATTTGTGAATGCAATGCCAGGAACAAATGGCATGACCGCACCAGCGTTAATCAGGTTTGGATTGATGGCAAGGTTCGTATGGGTACTTAGTATGTAGGATGTGAGTGAGAACACAAAAGCGCCGACAAAAGTTGTGACAAAGTCAATTCCAATATAGCGATCTACAATGAGGGAGAGAGGAAAAGCTAGGGCGGTGGCAAGGACAGCGCCTGCAGCATCTAAAAGCGATCCACCAAACATAATGGTAAAAAAAGGAGCAGCGACCACTGCGGCCAAGGTTACTTGGATATTATTATATGGTGGTTTTTGCTGTTTAATTCTATTTAACTGTTGCCAAGCATCTTCCAAACTAATTTCTTCATTGGCAAGAGAGCGAGAGACTTGATTGACATCACAAACTTTTTGCATGTCGTAATTTGAGCTCACAATACGTTTCATACGAGAAATGTTTGTATGATCAATGGAGAAAAAGATTGCAGCAGGAATGGCCAGAACATTAGCTTGTTCGATTCCTTGTGAATGTGCAATCCGAATCATTGTATCCTCTACTCGATGAATTTCAGCTCCGCTTTGCGCTAAAATAGCACCAGCCAGCATGAGTACATCTATGACTAAGTTTAGTCTAGGAGTATTTTCCATCAATGTGTCCTTCCGCTTGTTTTCCTTCATTATAACAAAATATAGGTATTGGAAACACATTTTTTTGATAGATAAGCAAATAAATTGCAAATTGTTCGGATTGTAGTATAATTGACTTATCAACGATTGATGAATCAATCAAAAGAGGTAAATCTATGCAAGAAATGGAAGATTTGTTATACAGATTGAAAGTGGCTGATGAATCGATTTCTAATCTATTTGAAAAGCAATTGGGAATCAGCTTGACACGCTACACCATATTACGGATATTGTTGGAGGATGCCCCGATGCATCAATTAGCATTACAGGAGCGACTTCAGATTGATCGGGCAGCTATTACAAGGCATCTGAAATTGTTAGAGGAACAAGGCTATATTAGTCGTGAACGCAATCCTAAGAATCAGAGAGAAGTACTTGTATGGCCGACTGAGCAGGCTCGAGAAGCACTGATTTCTGCACCTCCAACCCATCATCTTGTGATCAAGGAAGCAATGAACCAGGTTCTGACTCTTGAAGAGAGGAATCAATTTCTTGCCATGCTTGACAAACTGCTAATTGGCTTGCAAGAGTTACCTATTTAATTTTTAGAGAGGAGACATTATGTCTATTTTTACCACTATTCTAGCTAGTATCGTAGCTATTGAACATTTATATATCATGTATTTGGAAACCTTTGCGACCCATTCAAATTCTACAAGTCGTGTCTTCAATATGGCCAAGGATGAATTGCAACGTAAATCTGTGACCACTCTATTTAAGAATCAGGGGATCTATAATGGTTTATTAGCTATCTTTCTCTTGTATGGAATTTTCACAGCCAATCTTGAAGTGACAACTATTTTTGTCTTGTTTGTTATTGGAGCAGCAGGCTACGGAGCAGCGACTTCTAGTCCTAAAATCCTTTTGACCCAAGGAGGACCAGCAATCCTAACCCTCATTTCAATCTTATTATTCAACTAAGCTAAAAAGCCTTCCGTGAGGAGGGCTTTTTGCAATTATCGAATAGTCAGTTTTCCATCTAGGGTAGAGATAGAGAGGTAATTTGTGGCTTTTGGATTAGAATAGTTTGGAAGGTCAATTCCTTTATTATTTTGACTGGCTTCAATATAGATGTCAGATTTTGTTTGTGAATGAAGAGAAATGTCAATTGAACCATTGTAATTGCTGATGACATGCCTTCCTTCTAGTTTTAGATTTTCAGCATTAAAGTTCCCATCCTCAACAGTAAGGATACTCCCGACAGTATCAGTGATGTCTGCTGGACTTGTTAATGTGGAATGATTGATTTCTACATCTCCATTGAAATGCGATAAATGCTTGATGCTAATCTGACTGTTTTCAATTAACATGTCCCCATCTTCTACAGTGAGATCAAGACCATGAATAGTCACTTTATCCAGATAAAGATCTCCTTGAATGTTACCTGATAATGATTCGATTGTGCTGTTTTTAGGAACCTCTAAGACAGGTTGGTAGTTGGCAATATTCTGGTTATTGACAAGATTTAAGATAGGTTCGAGTAAACCATCATATGTAACGATGCCTTGATAGGTACTAGAGATGGTTAATTTTCCGTCTTGGAAATTGTGGCTGAGTTGGTCAATATCCTTATGCTGATTTCGGTAGTAGTGGAGGTGAAATTGGTTATCAGGCGATGGCATGATAGACAGTCGTTCATTAACTTCGATATCTCTAATGTTGCTAAAGCTTACAGTTTGAGACTGGTAGTAGTTTTCTGAAACAGTTTTCATATTTTTCCATCCCCCACTTAGGAAGCCGATGAGGCTGATGATTGTTCCAAGAGTGAGCAGGACCAGACTAATTCTCGTAAATGGTTTAAGCTTTCTCATGATAATCTCCTTTGCGAATTGCTCTTTGTATCCAGTGTAAAATAAGCAAGAAGGATTTGCTACTCCAATCAAGCGTGAGCTTGCTGCCGAGAAGTGAGAGCGCAAAACAGATGAGGGCTAGTCCTGTGAAGAGAAGCGAGGAAGACCAGGAGAGTGAGAAAAGGTCGAATGCGAGGAATAGCTGGGCGATACCTAGGCTTAGGAGTACTATCCAAAGTGAGATGAGGATTAGAATAGCACTGAGTATGAGCAGGAGTAGGGTAATGAAGAGGGCGACTAAGGTAATTGCTAGGGGAATGCCGATAGGAGCTGCGAGGATGGATAAGATTATGAGCCAAACCATGTTACGTGTGTTTGGTTTTTTCTCGGATTTTTCCTTGTTATATAAGTGTGCAAGAATATCCCGTGCAGCCTCTTTGGGAGTACCCAGTTCTTGGATAATGGCCTGTTCATTTTCAGGTCCTGCTTCATCAAAATGTTCATTAAAATAGTCAAGCGTATCTTGAAAGTCTTCTTTAGGTAGATGTTTCAGCTGCTTTTCAAGTTTCTGCAAATATTCCTTCCGATTCATAGTCATCTCCTTTATCCAATGCTAACTTGACAGTCTTCACATTGGATGACCAACTGTGCGGTACTGTTAGCTTGTTTGTAGCTAAGATGAGTGGTATCATCATCTTTTATCATTGTAAATGTCATATCCTTTGGTAGTTTTAGGCTGGAATCTTCTTCTGTGATGTCTAAGTTAATATCCTCAATTGGTCCAAATGATAAGACAGAATCTTGAGCCTGACAACTAAAGGTGTTATTTAAGATAAATTCTTTATGATTCCAGACACAATCTTCTAATTCTGCGCGTGCTGTAGACAGGTTGACACTTGTTAGATGGACAACCGAATCATTCGCTCTACATGTAAACTCATCGAATTGACAATCCGTGAGAGTGAGACTGGTGTCTTCTAGTTGAACTGATGTAGCAGGACTTTGAACCTTGGTCAATGTTAGATGGCTGTCTTCCGAATTTATTTCTAGCAGTTTTTCCACTTGCATATCTACAATTGTTAAACTACTGTCGATTACTTTCAGATGAACAGTGCTCAGAGGGAATAGGCTTTTTGGGATTTTGAGAATAGCAGAGCTAATTTGATTATTAGAAAAGTTTAGATTATCTGGTATTGGCTTGCTGCTAATATATAAATGATCATCGACCAGTTGGTATTCAAATGATTGGTAGTTGTCAACTAAGGAAGTTGGATATGAGAATAAGACAATCTCATCATCCCAAGCCTGTACAGTCAAGCTATTGTCCTCTAAGTAAATATGAATCTCTTTACAATTTGGAAGTTCCTCAACCTTAGTCTTCAAGCTGTTCTGTTTACTAGTTTGATTGGATGAAAATCTGAAATTTTTGAAGAATTCATCCCAGTCAAACTGAAAATCAAAATCAAAATCAAAATCGAAACCAAAATTGAACGGGTTGGTGCTGTCTGAAGAAGAGTGGTC
Organism: Streptococcus suis; assembly: GCF_019794615.1. Lineage (GTDB taxonomy): Bacteria > Bacillota > Bacilli > Lactobacillales > Streptococcaceae > Streptococcus > Streptococcus suis_AI. Next base: position 44,256 of record NZ_JAIMDU010000002.1, on the reverse strand, counting down.
ATGCGGATCTTGTAGGGCATCCTCTGGTAAATTGGCAATGATTTCTTTGGCAACTTCCTCAGGTGAACCTAATTCTTGAATGGCAACTTGGTCATCAGCTTTTTCATCAAAAAACTCACTAAAATAGTCTAATGCTTCTTGCTTTGCAGTTGGGTGAAGTTGTGAAAGTGCTTGTTCCAATTGTTCAAAATATTCGTTGCGTATCATTTTCGTAGACTCCCTTCTATAATTTCATCTATATTTGTTTTGTAGGCATCCCATTCTGCCTGGAGGAATGGGATATGATCTCGACCATTCGGGGTAATGGTGTAATATTTTCGTTTTCTCCCCTGAAATTCTTGAGTATAGGTTGTTACAAACCCTGCTTTTTCCAGTTTTTTCAGAATGGGGTAGAGTGTCGACTCTTTAATATCAGCGACTATCTTGATGGTCTGACTGATTTCATATCCATAAGAATCTTGTTTTTCAACTATAGATAGAATCAGAAATTCAATCAAGATAGAGGATACGGGGTAATACATGAAATCACCTCTTTATCTTTATGTAATTATTTTATATATAAATTATATACCTATCATTTCCTAAAATCAAGTATTTATATAAAATTTTTATATATAATCAGAATGAACTTCTCTATGCTATACTATATCCATGAAAGAACTTGAATTATTAACTCGTGCCTTTAGTTTTATTTGCGTAATAGGTCTCGGTTACATTTTAAAAATCCAGGGAATAGTCCGAAGAGAAGATGCCACTATTTTTTCGACTCTAGTCATGAATGTAACTTTGCCTGCTTCCTTATTCATCGCCTCCTCGACAGCACAAGTATCGCTCAGTCTCTATCTCCCCTTCCTTTTAGGAATTTTGTGTAATCTTCTTTTGAATCTAGTGGGATACTGGGAGGCAAAACGCTCTGGACATCAAGCATCAGTCGGGCTCATGCAATTATCTGGATACAATATAGGTACTTTCACACTACCTTTTGTTCAAGCCTTCTTTCCAGCGAGCAGTTTGCTAAGTGTTATCGTCTTTGATGCAGGAAATGCAATTATGGTTTTGGGAGGAAATTACAGTATTGCAGCTGGAATTGATGTAGAAAAAGAAGGGATGTCTATTACATCATTTTTAAAAAACATTTCGCGCTCAATTCCGCTAATGGTATACTTAGTCAGTCTTTTACTAGCTAGTTTATCCATATAACTTCCACAAGAAATCCTCTCTCTTTTTACGATTGCTAGCAATGCCAATCCATTTTTAGCGATGCTGATGTTGGGAATCCTCCTTGATTTAAAACTGAATTGGAAGGAAATTGGTCGATTGTCCTACCTCTTGTTTCTGAGAGTAGGGGCCAATATCTTGATGGGGGCCCTCATCTATTTTCTACTCCCAATTGAGCAGTCTATGAAAATGATGCTTCTGGTGTGCTTAGCATCTCCAATTTCGGTCATGTCACCAATTTATGCATTAAAACTAGGAAGTCGTTCTGCAGAACCTGCGAATGTCAATTCCTTATCGATACTTGTTAGCCTTGCTGTGATGGTACTTCTGATTTTTCTATTCGTATAAAAAAGCCTTCGCTTGTGCGAGGGCTTAAAATCTATCTTGTACTCAATGAAAATCAAAAGTAGCCTAGGTTCAGCTATCTGGGAGATTTTGAAAGCTGGAAAAAGACAGAACTGTGTTTGCGTCATTAAGCTAAAGATATAGCTTTGTTACTTTCTCATTTCAAGGTTCAGTCATTTGAATTGGCTTTGATACGTAGTCACTTTCGGTTTGTCGTACTCTACGATAGTGACTTGTTTCGCAAGTCCTATTTCCAATATGTTAATCAAGAAAGAATTCCTGCGGGCCTTGGTAACGACTTCCATCATTGAAGGCTAGGTAGAGGTTGAAGATTGGTGTAAAGAAAACATACAAGACAGCTTGTAGGGCTGATAGTCCAAAACTGCGGCCAAAAGAGTAAACCAGATAGATGCCGTATAGAGGTCCGACTAGTGGAATCAGTAAAAGGAGGATGAACCATCTTTTTTCATAGCCAAATGTGATAGATTGTTGGATATAGAGATTGTAAAATGGAATCAATGATTTCCAACCTGCATAGTCTGCTTTTTTAAAAAGAAGGTAGTTTGAAATAGCAACTAGGATATACCAAATAAGTGAGAAAAGAAGTGCTGTTCCCCAAATACCGATAAGGATACCTTGTAGCAATGTTTCGTCTGTCATAATAATTCTCCATTTCTTTTTGATAATTCTATTATACTAGTATTAGTTCAATAATACAACATATTTTTGCATTTTTTATATATTTTTTATCATTTTAAAAAATCGGCTATCATTTGATAACCGATTTGAATCTTATTTAGAAGTAACGATTCCAAGGATGACGTCAACAGCTTGTTCCATGGTTTGCAGGCTGACAAACTCAAATCGGCCATGCATGTTTTCGCCACCTGCGAAGATGTTTGGCGTTGGAATGCCCATGAAAGAAATCTTAGAGCCGTCTGTTCCCCCGCGAACAGGTTCAATGAGAGGTTTGATACCAAGATTTTCCATGACCTCTTTAGCAATGTTGATTGGAGTCATGTCTTTTTCGATGATTTTCTTCATATTGTAGTACTGATCATGCAAGTGGACAATGACGCGTGGAGTGTCAAAGTTGGCATTCATTTTCTCAGCAATGTCCAGCATGAGTTGTTTACGTGCCTGAAAATCTTTTTCCTCAAAGTCACGGATGATGTAGCTTGTTGAAGCGGTATCAACACTACCTTCCATGTTCATCAAGTGGAAGAAGCCTTGATAGCCTTCTGTTTTTTCAGGGCGGTCTGCTTCAGGAAGAGAATTGTGGAAGTCGATTGCTAGTTGGAAAGCGTTGATCATTTGATCCTTGGCTGAACCTGGGTGCACATTGCGTCCTAGAAAATCAACTTTAGCAGCCGCAGCTGAGAAGGTTTCGTACTGGAGTTCGCCTAGCGGTCCACCGTCCATAGTGTAGGCAAAGTCAACATCAAAATCTTCCACATCAAACTTGTCTGCACCGACACCGATTTCTTCGTCAGGACCAAAGCCAACACGAATTTCACAGTGCTTGATGTCAGGGTTCTGCACCAAGTACTCAATTGCCGTCATGATTTCTGCAATACCTGACTTGTCATCAGATCCTAGCAAGGTAGTACCGTCTGTGGTAATCAGGGTTTGACCGTGATAGTTGGCAAGTTGTGGGAAGTCTTTTGGATGCAATTCATAGCCAGAAGTGCCCAAGGCAATTGGATTGCCGTCGTAGTTTTCGATGATTTGTGGGTTGACACCTTCTGCGTTGAAATCCGCCGTATCCATGTGGGCAATGAAACCAATCTTGCGTGTCAAATTTGGATCATTGGCAGGTAGTGTTCCTACCGCAAAACCATTTGGTAGATAGTGGACATTCTGTAAACCAATGCGTTCCATTTCAGGCAAGAGAATGTTTTGTGCAAACTCAACTTGATTATAGGTAGAAGGTATGGTTGTTGAGCTTTCATCAGAGCGTGTGTTTTCTTTGACATAAACTAAAAAACGGTCTAAAAGTGTAGGGTATTTCATGTTGTCTCCTTATTTGTTCAAAATATGTTTTTCAATGGCTTTTGCAACACCATTGTTTTCATTGGTATCTGTAATGTCTTGGGCAATAGCCTTGACTTGTTCATTGGCGTTGCCCATGGCGATTCCCAGACCTGCAAATGCTATCATTTCAAGGTCGTTGTTGGCATCGCCTATGGCCATAATTTCCTCTGGAAGAATACCGAGGCGGTCCGCTAGCTTTTTCAAACCAGAAGCTTTGCTTGCTCCATCTGGTAGAATTTCCAAGAGATAGTCCTGTGAACGAACGGTGGAATAGCGTTGGCTGAGCACAGTGTTATGTTGTTCTTCAAATGCATCGATGGCATCTTTTTCACCGACGAACATGGCTTCGAAGAAACGATGTTTACCTGATGTAGCCTCTGTAAGATCAATTGGTAAAGGTGTCATACCTACTAATCCAGCATCTAAGGACACTGTCGCATTTGCTTGTTCTGCTAATACAAAGTACTCCTCTTCATCAAAAAGGGAGATTTGGACAGCATCACTAGTTGTGAAGGTACTGAGGTATTCAACGTCTGAAATAGCTAGTTCCTCCCAGTCAACAAGAGCCCAATTTTTTGTAGAATGTGTCGAACAACCGTTATTGACAATGATATATTCTTCTTCCGTATCAAACCCTAGTTGTTTGACAAAGGGTTTGACGCCAACTAAAGGACGTCCTGTGCATAAAACCACTGTGACACCAGCTTTAACAGCTTTATGAATAGCATCAATCTCTGCTTGTTTCAACTCTTTTTTCTCATTTAAAAGCGTTCCGTCCATATCGAGGGCGATGAGTTTTATCATAATATCCTCCTTGTTTTCAATAAGACTAGTATAGCACAAATTAATAATAGAAAGTAATGTAGAGGGATACGTGTTTGGGGGAAATTGCTTCAAAAGTTTTGATTTGATTAACTTAGTCTTTTTTTGAAAAAAATATCTGTATGATATTTGATAATATTTTTATCATTAACTAGTGACTTATGGTATAATTATATTATCGAAAGTTATTAATTGTTTTGGAGGTAAGTAAATGTCGAAAAGCATAAAAGATAAGCTGATTTTTGCAGGTTTAATGTCCTTAATGATGCCATCAGTGATGACCGCCTGGAATTTGTGGTGGGCAGACCGGTTAAGCTTTCAAATGTTTATGCTAGCCTATTTGGCCGCGGTTCTTGTTTCATTTATTGTTGTACAATTTGTTAATCCACTGGTGTCTATCTGGACAATTTATTTACAAACCAAAATCTCAAATGTGAAACAAATGAACATACTAATTAGCGTTTTTCGTTCAATCTTAATGGGACTTGCAATGGGCCTATTTGGTCTTTATATGAGTCAACTACCATTTCAGATACCATTGTATCTTGTTCGTTTTTCTAGAAATATTATTATTTCATTTCCAGTAAGTTATTTTCTGGTACGTCCATTAGCAGGAAAAATTGTCGAAAGATTTCATCATAACATTAATAATTAGTTTAAATTTTCAAAATGTTAATATTTTAAAGAAGATGACTTTTGAAAATTGAAATTGTTACATACGTTTGGATAATTAATTGGAATAGTTAATGCGATAATATATGGGTGTCTAGGTGTTTTAATGACATTACCATATTACATAAAAATTTATGTTCAATAAAAAACAAAATGGATGATAATTTAATGAAGAAATTGTTGTTTTCGATTTATTATAGAATCCATGTTTTGTCAGGATTAAAAAATATAGATAATGGAAACATCGGTTATTAGCCGGTGTTTTTTGGTATAATAAGAAAATAGAAGAGGAGTCACGTATGAAGATTAATGTCCAGAAAGAATTAGATACCTATTTACTCACTATCTCATATATTGTTCCAGCTGGTTTGGCTGAAACGTGGAATCTGCTAGCGACCGATTCTGGTTTTGCACGCTGGTTTCCACAGTTGAGAGTTGAAGGCGACAAGCTGGTTTTTGAAATGGAAGGATTTCGTGAAGTGATGGATTTACTGGAATACCGAAAAAATGAGAAAATTGCCTACACGTGGGATTCAGCAATAGTTTCATTTACACTGTCTCAGCTAGAAAATCAGACCTTGATTACTTTTGAAGAACGAATTCCAGAAGATTTTGGTAATGAATTTGCGAATGCTCAAAAAGACATGACTGGTTGGTTGGTTCAGAACGAATGCATACATGCGCTCTTACATCTAGAGGACTTACCTGAGCGCAAAAACTTACAGGAGAAGTGGAGGACTTTTCTGGAGCTTGAATTAGAAGGTCTGTGATCTGAAAGGAGGCTGTTATGAAAAAGTGGTGGGAACAACTGAAAGAAGAATATTATGAAACACGATTTGATTCTAATGAAGATTGGATGGAATGGTTTATCAAACGGAAGATGACCTGGGGATGGAGATGGCCGACTGCCATAACGATTTTTGTCCTTTGGGCTCTATCACTTCCAGATGCTAGAAATGCAGTTCGTTTCTTTTATTTTTTATTGGCGCTGGGAGTGGCTACGGTTTTACATAAATTAATATCTTATTTGAAAAGAAGAAAGTGAGAGAGTATGCATCAAATTACCTGCCCTCATTGTGGGACGGCCTTTCAGGTCAATGAAACAGAATACAGTCAACTCTTAGCTCAGGTGCGTGGTGCGGAGTTCGATAAAGAAATTCATGAACGATTGGCGCGTGAGACAGAACTATTGGCTCAGCGGGCTGAAAATGATTTGCAGGCTAGATTGAGTGATAAGGATAAGGAGATTCTGGAACTGACCGCAAAACTTGAAACATTTGCTAGTCAGACGGAACTCGAACTCAGCTCTGCCATTTCTAAAAAAGACCAAGAAATCCAAGAACTTAAGGCTCAGTTGGGGCAAATTGGTCTTGCCAAGGACTTGGAGTTGCAGCAGGCGGTAGCTCAGGTAGAAAAAGAGAGGGATGCGGCACAAAACGCTTTGGTTTTGCAAGAACAAAAGCAAGAGTTAGCCCTGGCGACCACTCGTCAGGAGTACGAGGTGCGACTCAAGGCGGCGGATGAGCAGGTGGAATTTTACAAAAATTTCAAGGCTCAGCAGTCTACTAAGGCAATTGGTGAGAGCTTGGAGCAATTTGCTGAGGCGGAGTTTAACAAGGTTCGTTCCTATGCTTTTCCTCGTGCCAAATTTGCGAAGGACAACGAAGTATCTGCGTCCGGTTCAAAAGGAGATTTCATTTTCCGTGATTTTGACGAGTCGGGCTTGGAATTTATCTCCATCATGTTCGAAATGAAAAACGAGGCAGATACGACCAAGACCAAGCATAAAAACGCTGATTTCTTTAAGGAGTTGGATAAGGACCGTCGGGAGAAAAAATGCGAATATGCTGTATTAGTTAGCATGCTAGAGGCGGACAATGACTATTACAACACAGGGATTGTGGATGTTAGTCATGAATATGAGAAGATGTATGTTATTCGACCACAGTTCTTTATCCAATTAATCGGAATTTTACGAAATGCTGCGCTTAATAGTCTGCAATACCAGCAGGAGTTAGCCTTGGTTAAGGAGCAAAATATCGATATTACTCATTTTGAAGAAGATTTGGAAATTTTCAAGAATGCTTTTGCAAAAAACTATCAATCGGCCAGCAACAATTTCCAAAAGGCTATTGATGAAATCGACAAGGCAATCAAGCGAATGGAAGCAGTCAAAGCAGCCCTGACCACCAGCGAAAACCAGCTTCGCCTAGCCAATAATAAACTAGACGATGTCTCCGTCAAAAAACTAACCCGCAATAACCCAACCATGAAAGCTAAGTTTGAGGCGTTGGAGGGGGAATGAGATGAAACTCATTATTTTACATGGTCTAGGTCAGACTGTGGCCAGTTACGATGACTTGAAAAACTATTTGACCGATTTTGAGGTTGATGTGTTGGAATTGCCCAAGGCAAAGAATTTTGAACACCTTTGCGGTCAATTACGGAACAGATTTCAGCAGGAAAGCGAATCTTTTGTACTCTTTGGATTGTCGCTAGGCGGTGTTCTAGCTTTGGCTTTAGCCAATCATTTGCCCCAGTGCCGAGGGTTGATTGTTTCTGGTGCCCAGTATCGCTTAGAGGGGAATTGGTTGTTTGGTCTTCAAATCGCGATTATGTCTTTGCTTCCCAAGCCCTTTTATCGTAAGCAGGGGCTAGATAAGGCACAGTTATTAGCGTTGCAGAAAAGTATGCGTCAGCTTGATTTAAGGAAAGAAATTAGTCAACTCAGTCGGCCCACCTTGCTAATCTGTGGCTCAACGGACAAACCCAATCTGAAATCTGCACATGAACTGAACAAATTAATACCACAGGCTGAGCTGGTTATCATAGAGGGCGGGGGACATGAATTAAATGTTCATAAACCAGCGGAATTGGCTCAAGCCATCAAGCAATTTCTAAAGAGGTACTTTTCATGAACACCATCGACCTAAATCTGCCTGTGGCAGAGATTATCAACCAGCACCCAGAAGTCAAGGAGATTCTGGTGGAGCTTGGTTTCAAGCCCTTGGCTAATCCAGCCATGTTGAACACGGTTGGCAAAGTGACCAGCCTTAAGACTGGATCCAAGATGACCAAGATTCCGTTAGACCGTATTCAGCAAGTCTTGGAATGCAACGGCTATGAGGTAATAGGAGGAGAAGCATGACAGATCAACGGATTGACATTTTGAAGAACATTCTACTCGATTTGCACAATGGTGCCAGCCCAGAGTCTGTTCAGGACCAGTTTAATCAGCATTTTACGGGTGTTTCTGCCCTTGAAATCTCCTTAATGGAGCATGAGCTCATGTCCAGCGACACGGGCATCACTTTTGAAGACGTCATGAGCCTCTGCAATATCCATGCCAACCTTTTCAAAGGAGCGATTACAGATGTGGAAGTGGCGGATATTGACCAGGAGGGTCATCCTGTCTATGTCTTTAAGCAGGAAAACCTTGCACTGCGGGCGGCTCTCTTACGCATCCGCCGGATCCTAGACCAATACGAGCAGACAGAAGATGCGGAACTGCAAGACCAGCTCCAGCAAGGCTTGACACGCCAGTTTGGCCTTCTTGGTCAGTTTGAAAACCACTATACCCGCAAGGAAAAGGTCTTCTTTCCCATTATGGAACGCTACGGTCACGATGCACCACCTAAGGTCATGTGGGGAGTGGACGACGAGATTCGCGACCTCTTTAAGGTGGCTCGCAAAATACTTGAAGGAGGCGACATAGCTGCGACACGGGCTCACTTTGAAACCTTCGCCAAGGAGTTCGAGGAGATGATTTTCAAGGAAGAAGCCATACTTCTCATGATTCTATTGGAGACATTCACTCAGGATGATTGGCTTCAAGTGGCAGCGGATAGCGACGCCTACGGTTACGCCATTGTCAAGCCGACAGCCAAGTGGGTGCCTCATCGGGAGGCTTTTGGGGAAATAGCAGAGCAGACAGCCAGCAGTCTTGCCCCGCAGCCAGCTGAATCAAACCAGCAGATTATCGATACGCCAGAAGGTCAGTTTACCATTACCTTCACACCGAAGAAGAAATCAGAATCTGTTCAAGACAGGACCAGTCCGCAGACCTTTGGCAATGGGTATTTGTCTGTTGAACAGGCCAATCTTATTCTCAACCATTTACCGTTGGAACTCACCTTTGTCAACAAGGACGATATTTTCCAATACTATAATGACAGCCACCCTGTAGAAGACATGATTTTCAAACGTACTCCGAGTCAGATTGGACGTCATGTGGAGCTCTGCCATCCACCCAAAATCTTAGATAAGGTCAAAAAGATTTTTGAATTGCTCCGCACAGGACAAAAAGACCAGGTGACCATGTGGTTCAAGTCCGAAAGTATGGGCAAGTTTGTCTATGTGGTCTATAAGGCCGTGCGTGATGACCAGGGAGAGTTTCAAGGCGTCTTGGAATACGTCCAAGATATCCAACCATTTTTTGAAATTGACAGCGATTTTCATCGGGAAATTTAGAAAATCTTGTTTATAATTGTGAAAGGGAATTTTATGAAACAATTTGAACGTATTTATGAGAATTTGGACTTAATCATTTTCAGAGCTGACTATATTGAGGGAAGAAGCGTAGAAGTGGCAGTTAGCTTGAACGATTACTATTATTTGATACAGCATGTTGATAAAGAAGGAAAAGTTGAAAATGAACTGGAATATATCCCTATTCGTATCAGCAAGGCAAAAAAATTTAGAGAATTTTTGAAAGAAATGAAACTGTTGGAGTGGCCTACACTAAAATTAGGTGATAAAGGGTATCATGATGCCCCATTGGTATTTTCGTATGGCTATGATGAAGAGGCTGAGGAAGGGATTGATGAAGCAGTTCCGCGTGATGCAGTACCTTCTGAAACCATGAGACGTGTTCATAAGGAGATTGAACAACTGATTGGAACAACTTTTGGTAGCTATCGTTTTTACGATGAGTGATTGATACCGGACCGCCCAAAAGAGCGGTCCTTTGTGTTATAATGAAAACATGATTTCAGGAATTATTAATTTAAAAAAAGAGGCGGGGATGACCTCGCATGATGCAGTTTTTAAACTCCGGAAGATTCTGAAAGAGAAGAAGATTGGTCATGGTGGTACGCTAGATCCAGATGTGACTGGCGTTCTGCCGATTGCCGTTGGTAAGGCTACTCGTATGATTGAATTCATGCAGGAAGAGGGGAAAATCTACGAGGGGGAGATTACCATTGGCTACTCTACCACGACAGAAGATGCATCTGGCGACCTTGTTGAGCGGACACCGGTCTTTAGTATAGCAGAGCAGGCAGTTGATGAGGCCATGGCTAGTTTTGTCGGTACAATTACCCAGATTCCGCCTATGTATTCCGCCGTTAAAGTAAATGGTCGCAAGCTATACGAATACGCACGGGCGGGTGAAGAAGTCGAACGTCCCCAACGCCAAATTGACATTTATAGTTTTGAACGTACCAGTCCTATTGAATTGGCTGATGATTGTGCACGTTTTACCTTCCGAGTTCGTTGCGGAAAGGGCACCTACGTCCGTACTCTTTCCGTTGACTTAGGGGCTAAGTTAGGCTACGCCAGTCACATGTCCAAGTTGGAACGAACTGGATCAGCAGGAATGGACCTAGCGGACGCCTTGACTTTGGAAGAAATTTCTTTACTGGTAGCTGAAAATGATTTTTCATTTCTTCAACCTATTGAACGTGGTATCGGGGATTTACCTGTTGTAGAATTGAAAGAAGAGCAGGTGCAAGATGCTACATTTGGTCGATTTGTAGAATTGAATGCAGAAGCAGAGCGCTTAGCAGGCTTTCATGATGGTCAGTTGATTGCTATTTTTGAAAAACGTGATCAGCTGTATAAACCAAGCAAGGTTTTAGTCTAAGAAATTTCTCAATAACTGTGATAAAATAGAAAACATGAACATTAGAATAATTAAAGATTATAGTGAATTGAATCAAGAGGAGCCGACGGTTTTAGTACTAGGCTACTTTGATGGGATTCATCTTGGGCACAAGGCTTTACTTGATCGAGCAAGAAAAGTAGCAGATGAGCAAGGTTTGACAGTAACTGTTTTGACCTTTCCAGAGTCACCTCGGTTGGCTTTTTCTCGCTTTAGCCCAGAACTTTTACTGCATTTGACTAGTCAAGAGCAACGCTACCTCTTATTGAAAAAATATGGTGTTGATAATCTTATTTTGACTGATTTTACTAGTGAATTTGCTAACAATACTCCTCAGCAGTTTTTGGAGCGCTACATCAAAGGTCTCAATGCCCAGATTTTGGTCGCAGGTTTCGACTATCATTTTGGAAATTGCAGAGCAGATGTCAAAGATTTGACAGAGCTATTTGATGGTCGGGTAGAAATTGTAAGTGAAGTGAGCCTGGGCGGAGAGAAAGTTTCTTCAACTCGCATTCGTCAGGCTATTCAGTCAGGGGATGTCTCTCTAGCTAATCAACTTTTAGGTTATCCATTTATGACGGAGGGAATTGTTGTTCATGGAGATGCCAGAGGGCGCACTATTGGATATCCGACTGCAAATCTGGCTCCTTTTGACCGAGTCCATTTACCATCTGAGGGAGTCTACGTCGCTGATGTCGAAGTAGATGGAAAACGCTATCGAGCCATGACAAGCGTTGGGAAAAATGTGACCTTTGATGGAACTGAGATGCGGATAGAAGCCCATATTTTTGGGTTTGACCGCTTTATCTACGGAGAAAAAATAACTATTTTTTGGCTTGAAAAAATTCGAGATATGGTCAAATTTGATGGGATTGAAGGTTTGATGGAGCAGATGAAGTCCGATGAAAGCTACGCCTTGCATTGGACAAGTAAGTAAACCTATAGATTTCAAAGAACCTGCTAATACATTTGTGTTAACAGTCATTAAATTTGGTCATTAAATTTTATGAAAAATTAATATAATCCCTTTGGTTCCCTATTGAAAATAACAACAAAATAAGATATAATATATTAGAAAAGCTTGTGTAGAAGGGAATGAACTGGCATGATAACGTTATTTTTGTCACCGAGTTGTACGAGTTGTCGTAAAGCTAGAGCATGGTTGACTAAACACGAGGTGCCCTTTAATGAGCATAATATTATGACTAGTCCGTTAACCGCTGACGAGTTACAACAGATTTTGTCCTTAACTGAAAATGGGACGGACGATTTGATTTCTACACGATCAAAAGTGTTTCAAAAGTTAGATATTGATGTGGATGAACTGTCCGTGAGACAGCTTATTGAGTTAATCGAGCTATATCCGAGTTTACTTCGGCGTCCGATTATCCTTGATGAAAAACGGATGCAGATAGGGTTTAATGAGGATGAAATTCGGGCATTTCTACCGCGAAACTATCGCAAGCAAGAATTAAAAAATGCAACATTACGAGCAGAAATAGGATAGAGACATGGATAAACAATACTCATATCCGCTTGATTTTTCGTGGAGCACAGAGGAAATTTCCTCAGTGCTTTCTTTTTTGAATCGAGTGGAAGAAGCATATGAAAAGGGTGTAGAAGCAAGACTCGTTCTTGAACAGTATAAAAAGTTTAAAGAAGTTGTAAGAAGCAAAGGGCAAGAAAGACAAATTGATCGAGATTTCGAAGAAGCGTCAGGTTACTCGAGCTATCGAGTTGTAAAGGCTGCCCAAGAAAAACAGAAAGGAATGATCCGATTTGGAAACTAAATATCATTTTGCCAAGCAGATTGTTCTTGAAGCGGGTGAGTTCTTACGGAATCATTTAAATGACCCTCTTGTTATAGATGAAAAAACCAATCCTCAAGATTTAGTCACACACTTAGATCAACAGGTACAAGACCAATTGAGCCAAAAGATTCTTTCGGATTTTCCTATGGATAGAGTATTTGGTGAAGAAGGTGGTCAAACTGGTTCCATAAAAGAGGGAAAGGTATGGGTGCTGGATCCGATTGATGGGACAACGAATTTTATCGCTCAAAAGAATGACTTTTCCATTCTTTTGGCATATTTTGAAGAAGGTGTAGGTCAATTCGCAATCATTTATGATGTGATGCATGATAAATTATTTCATGGCGGAGGGCAGTTTCCAGTTTATCTCAATCATCAACTACTTGAGATTCCCAAAGCTACATCTTTGGTAAGAAGCTTGATTGGATTAAATGCAACCTTATATGCTACGAATCAGTATGGCTTAGGTGACTTAGCTGATCATTCATTAGGGACTCGTTCTGTTGGCAGTGCTGGAATTGGTTTCTCTCACGTCTTAGAAGGACGTTTATTAGCTTATGCTTCCAATCTTTATCCATGGGATTATGCGGCGGCGAGTATTTTAGGGGAAGGTTTAGATTGTCAGTTATTGAGCTTAGAAGGTGATGCGCCCCAGTTTTCTGGTCGTGAACATGTGATGTTGGTCCCAAAAGCTAGTTTGAGTGAGATTAAGAGGTTTATCCATTGATACAATTACCACAGGAATTTATTGAAAAATATACGTACTTGCTTGGCCAGGATGCCCAAGCATTTTTTGAGAGTTTTGAATCTTCTGCAGTTTCTGGCTTTCGTACGAATCCTTTAAAAGAACAACAGAAGGAATTCCCAGATGCAATACCGAATATGACTTGGTCTTACTACGGTAAGGTTTCTGGAAAGTCCATCGAACATGTGACAGGTTTGGTTTATTCTCAAGAACCTGCTGCACAGATTGTTGGGCAAGTTGCTGCTCCTGAAAAAGGGATGAAAGTACTGGATTTAGCAGCAGCTCCTGGAGGAAAGACCACCCATTTACTTTCATATTTAGAGAATACAGGGATTTTAGTTAGTAATGAGATTTCAGCCAAAAGATCCAAAATTCTTGCCGAAAATATCGAGAGATTCGGAGCAAGGAATGTGGTTGTCACAAATGAGTCAGCTCAGCGATTAGCAAGCGTTTTTTCAGATTATTTTGATATGATAGTCTTGGATGCTCCTTGTTCTGGCGAAGGAATGTTTAGAAAAGACCCGGACGCTATTCAGTATTGGTCTAAAAACTATCCTGCTCAGTGCGCGCAGTTGCAAAAGGAAATCTTGGAATCAGCTCTTGAAATGCTTGCACCTAATGGACAACTCATTTACTCTACCTGTACGTGGTCGCCTGAAGAAAATGAAGATATTGTTCGATGGTTACTGGAGCATTATGCTTTAGAATTAATTGATATTCCGAAAATTAATGGTATGGTTGAAGGGATAGGCTATCCTGAGACGGCTCGGATGTATCCTCATCGTTTTAAAGGAGAAGGACAGTTTGTAGCGAAATTTCGCTATAAAGGGGAAAGTTCCACGAAAAAAAGGAAATTTGGGAAATCAAATTTAAATCGTGAACAGCAACAATTATGGCAGTCTTTCAAACAAGAACACCTGACAATACAATTTGACGGTGTTTTACAAGCGTTTGGAGATAATCTCTATTTATTACCCAAAGAGCTTCCTGATTTATCTAAAATTAAAATTGCACGAAACGGCTTACATCTAGGTGTATTTAAGAAAAAGCGCTTTGAACCTAGTTTTGCTCTCGGACTTGCATTACAGAGTGATGAAGTGATGAAGCGAGTTGAAATTTCAGCGGAAGATTTTCAAAAATATACTGCAGGTCAGACGATTGAGGTGCCTAAAGAATTACCAAATGGTTGGTATCAAGTTGCCGTTGCAGGAAATGGGCTAGGCTTTTCAAAAATCGTTTCGGGAGTATTGAAAAATAGCTTCCCCAAAGGACTAAGATTTTAAGTCATATGAAGCAAATTATTTTTGCAACTTGTCTTGTTATATGTTATAGTGGATAAGTGGAAATTTCTTGTAAATACTATGTAAAAACCAGGTAAAAAAACTAGGAATTCCACTGAAAAACGTAAAGGAATATTTGATATGAAAACAAAGCATAAGCTAGGAATTGCAGCTTTATTTCTCATCTCTAGCATGGCCTTATCTGCCTGCTCTGCTTGGATTGATCGTGGAGAATCCATTACCGCAGTTGGATCAACAGCACTGCAACCCTTGGTTGAAGCAGCAGCCGATGAGTTCGGTTCGACAAACCTAGGAAAAACGATTAACGTCCAAGGCGGGGGATCTGGTACAGGTCTTTCGCAAGTTCAATCTGGTGCGGTTCAAATTGGGAACTCTGATGTCTTCGCAGAGGAAAAAGAGGGGATTGATGCTAGTCGGCTCGTAGATCACCAAGTTGCTGTTGCAGGTCTAGCAGTTATTGTTAATGAGCAAGTAACAGTGGATGACATTTCAACGGAGAACCTTCGGAAGATTTTCACTGGTGAGATTACGAACTGGAAAGAGTTGGGTGGTAGTGATCTGCCAATTTCAATCATTAACCGTGCAGCTAGTTCAGGTTCACGTGCGACCTTTGATAGTGTTATCATGGATGGACAAACCGCAGCTCAGAGTCAAGAACAAGATTCTAACGGTATGGTAAAATCTATTGTTGCTCAGACACCAGGTGCAATTTCCTACCTTTCATTTGCTTATCTAGATGATTCCGTTAAAACAATTAAGTTAAACGGTTTTGAACCAACTACTGAAAATGTATCAACAAATGATTGGCCGATTTGGTCCTACGAACACATGTATACGAAGGGTGAAGCTGATGGTTTAACCAAGGAATTTCTTGATTACATGTACTCGGATGAGGTGCAAGAAGGTATTGTTGTGAGCATGGGCTATATTTCAATCAACCATATGAAAGTAGAGAAATCTGCTGATGGTGTGGTAACTGTGAAGGAGTAGAGATGAAAAACGAACAACTCGAAAAAGAATTATCGACACCTTCCAAAAACTCTCGTTTGGAAAAGTTTGGACAGGTATTAACGTTTCTTTGCCTTAGTTTGATTGTATTTATTGTGGCTATGATTTTAATTTTCGTAGCACAACGGGGGCTGTCAACATTCTTTGTAGACGGTGTGAGTATCACTGATTTTCTTTTTGGTGATAAATGGGAGCCAAGTTCAAAAACATTTGGTGCGCTGCCAATGATTTCAGGTTCTTTCATTGTTACGATTCTGTCAGCTGTTGTTGCGACCCCTATCGCAATCGGTGCAGCAGTCTTCATGACAGAAATATCACCAAAACGTGGTGCTAGAATTCTACAACCAGTTATTGAGCTTTTGGTAGGTATTCCATCAGTCGTTTATGGTTTTATCGGACTCCAAGTTGTTGTACCGTTTGTACGTTCAATTTTTGGTGGTACTGGTTTTGGTATCTTATCAGGGGTGTGTGTCCTCTTTGTTATGATTTTACCGACAGTAACATTTATGACCGTTGATAGTTTGCGAGCTGTACCTCGTCATTATCGTGAAGCTAGTCTTGCGATGGGGGCGACTCGTTGGCAAACAATTTGGCGTGTTATCTTGAATGCAGCTAAGCCAGGGATTTTTACCGCTGTCATTTTTGGTATGGCGCGTGCATTCGGTGAGGCTCTTGCAATACAAATGGTAGTTGGTAACTCAGCAGTTATTCCTACGTCATTGACTACACCAGCAGCGACATTGACCTCCATCTTAACGATGGGTATCGGTAACACTGTTATGGGTACCGTCCAAAATAATGTGCTCTGGTCATTGGCTCTTGTCTTGCTCTTGATGAGCCTTGTCTTTAACATGATTATGAAATTTATTACAAGAGAGGGTAAGAAAAACTATGCACGCTAAGAAAATGGATAAACTTGCGACAGGAGTTCTATACTCAATCGCAACAGTGATAGTTATTATCTTAACAGCGCTTATCCTCTTTATCCTTGTGAGAGGGTTACCGCATGTCAACTGGCATTTTTTGACAAGCAAGTCATCTTCCTATAAAGCTGGAGGAGGAGTTGGCATCCAGTTATACAACTCATTTTTCCTCTTGGTCATTACGCTGTTGATTTCTGTTCCCCTATCAACTGGAGCAGGTATCTATTTAGCTGAATATGCAAAAAAAGGACCTTTGACTAACTTTATTCGTACCTGTATTGAGATTTTGTCTTCTCTGCCATCTGTAGTAGTTGGTTTGTTTGGTTACTTAATCTTTGTTGTACAATTTGAATATGGTTTCTCTATTTTATCAGGCGCCTTGGCATTAACAGTCTTTAATTTACCACAGATGACACGTAACGTTGAGGATAGCCTTCGCCATGTGCATCATACACAACGTGAAGCAGGATTAGCACTTGGCTTATCTCGTTGGGAAACTGTACTTCACGTTGTTATCCCAGAAGCCCTTCCAGGTATCGTTACAGGTATCGTATTGGCATCTGGTCGTATCTTTGGTGAAGCTGCTGCTCTAATTTACACAGCTGGTCAGTCTGCACCAGCTCTTGACTGGTCTAACTGGAATCCATTAAGTGTTACAAGTCCGATTTCAATCTTCCGTCAATCAGAAACCCTAGCGGTACATATTTGGAAGGTAAACAGTGAAGGGACAATCCCTGATGCGACTCAAGTTTCTGCTGGATCTGCAGCAATTCTCTTGATTTTCATCTTGCTCTTTAACCTCTCTGCACGCTACATCGGTAAAAAACTTCATGCGAAAATGACTTCTGCAGCGTAGAAGTTGGCATAATAAGGAGAAAAAATGGCAGAATACAACTGGAATGAGCGCCATATCATTACATTTCCAGAGGAAAAAATAGCCCTTTCGACGAAAGATGTTCATGTTTACTATGGTAAAAATGAAGCAATTAAGGGCATTGATATGCAGTTCGAGAAAAATAAAATCACAGCTTTGATTGGACCATCAGGGTGTGGGAAATCAACTTATCTTCGTAGTTTGAATCGAATGAATGATACGATTGATATTGCAAAGGTAACTGGTCAAATCCTCTATGAGGGAATCGATATCAATAAGCCAAATATGAATGTCTACGAGATTCGAAAGCATATTGGAATGGTTTTCCAACGTCCGAATCCTTTCGCAAAATCCATTTATCGTAATATCACTTTTGCACATGAGCGTGCAGGTGTAAAAGATAAGAAGGTTTTGGATGAGATTGTTGAGACATCTCTGAAACAAGCAGCGCTTTGGGATCAGGTAAAAGATGATTTGCACAAGTCAGCCTTCACCTTATCAGGTGGTCAACAGCAACGCTTGTGTATTGCCCGAGCTATCTCAGTAAAACCTCAAATTTTGCTCATGGATGAACCGGCGTCAGCACTTGATCCGATTGCGACAATGCAATTGGAAGAAACCATGTTTGAGCTTAAGAAGGATTATACCATTATCATCGTGACGCATAACATGCAACAAGCAGCACGTGCAAGTGATTATACGGCATTCTTCTATTTAGGAGATTTAATTGAGTATGATAAGACAGCCAATGTCTTCCAAAATGCGAAACTTAAATCTACCAGCGACTACGTTTCTGGACACTTCGGATAGAAAGGAAAACTATGACATCACCTATTTTACAAGTAAAAGATTTGTCTGTTTACTACAATAAGAAAAAGGCCTTAAATAGTGTTTCAATTGACTTCTATCCAAATGAAATTACAGCCTTGATTGGTCCTTCTGGTTCTGGCAAGTCTACTCTCTTACGCTCTATTAACCGTATGGGTGACTTAAATCCTGAAGTGACACTGACGGGTGCGATTGATTACAATGGAAAAAACATTTATAGTCCTCGTACAGATACTGTAGACTTGCGTAAGGAAATTGGGATGGTTTTCCAACAGCCAAATCCATTTCCAATGTCTATTTATGAGAACGTTGTCTATGGTCTTCGAATCAATGGTATTAAAGATAAACAAGTTTTAGATGAAGCTGTTGAAAAATCCTTGATTGGTGCATCCATTTGGGATGAGGTAAAGGATCGTCTCCATGATTCAGCTTTAGGTCTTTCAGGTGGTCAGCAGCAGCGTGTGTGTGTTGCTCGTGTATTGGCAACTAGTCCCAAAATCATTTTGTTAGATGAACCTACTTCAGCCTTAGACCCTATCTCAGCAGGTAAGATTGAAGATACACTTTACGGATTGAAAGAACGGTATACAATGATTTTGGTAACGCGTTCTATGCAACAGGCTTCACGTATTTCCAATCGTACAGGTTTCTTCCTTGATGGAGATTTAATTGAGTACAATGATACCAAGGAAATGTTCTTAAATCCTGCACATAAGGAAACTGAAGATTATATCACGGGTAAATTTGGATAAAACCATCTAACCAAAGCGATTAAAAAGATATAGAAAAGAGATTCATATGCTAAGAGCACAATTTGAAGACGAATTAGGAAAGCTTCATAATCAATTTTATGCTATGGGTAATGAGGTATTAGGACAGATTAATAATACTGTTCGTGCATTCACAACTCATGATCGTGAAATGGCAAAAGAAGTTATTGAAGCAGATAAAAAAATTAATGAATTTGAAGTAAAACTTGAGAAAAAATCTCTTGAAATTATTGCGCTTCAACAACCGGTTTCGACAGATTTACGTCGGGTAATTACTGTTTTAAAAGCAACTAGCGACTTAGAACGGATGGGGGACCATGCTGTATCTATTGCTAAAGCTGCCATTCGTGTTAAAGGCGAAGTACGTATTCCAGTCGTTGAAGAAGAAATTAAAAACATGGGTAAGGAAGTTCGTCGTTTAGTTGAATCCTCACTTGATTTATATTTAAATTCTGGCGATATTGAAACTGCTTATGAGATTGCAGCAAGTGATGAAATTATTAATGAATATTATTCTAAAATTCAAGAACTAACAACGGCTGAGATTAAAAAGAACCCAGATTCCCTTATTGCAGGGCGCGATTATTTCCAAGTGTTAACTTACTTGGAACGTATTGGTGACTATGCGAAAAACATTTGTGAATGGGTTGTTTATCTCCGTACTGGTGATATAACAGAGTTGTAAGAATCATTTGTATCACTATTTAGTTTGATCGATTATTACTATTTGTTTACGTGTATCTAATTTGTGTAATGTAAATGTAATAAAACTTTCCAAAAAAAAGAGATTTTCATAGGAAAATCTCTTTTTTTATGCTAGAATAATATGTGGAGGATAGCAATGATAAAAATTTTTGGAAAAATACGCTATCACTGGCAGCCAGAGTTTTCTTGGGGAATCATTTATTGGTCAATGACCTTAACTCCCCTATTTATTGCCTTATCTCTACTGCTTGAAAAGCTAAGAATGTCCATCTTATTTTTTATTTTGGTTAGTCTTTTTTTTCTGATGTGCCTCCTCGGCACTCGTCGGTACTTTGAATTAAAAGAAGATCATCTGAGAATATCCACTGCAAATCCCCTGAATACAAAAAAAATACCAATGAAAGATATCAGTAGGATAGAAGTATCTTATCTAGCCATTCGTATTATAGTGAATCAAAATACACACAGTGCTATTTACCATATGCGAAAATGGCCAAAAAAATATTTTGTGAATCACATTGCCTTGCATCCTGAATTTTCAGGTGAAGTTGTGTTAACCGATCACTTGATTAAACAGGATTACTTCGAAGAATATTATAGTGAAAAAGCTATCTCAATCAGATAAGATAGCTTTTGTCGGACAAGACTTGATTGCATTCATTATTTCTGGTGTGGGTTGACAGTTTTTTTCATTCCCACCATTTTCAGAAAAAATCACAATACCATCATCATTATAATCAAATAGATCGGAAAATGTTTGGCATAAACCGCATGCGATGCACCGTTCAGGAATTAATTTTATATTCATATTGATATTCTAATAGTTATTAAGAAAAAATACAAGGAGAAACCACGCTCATGTCACAAGAACCATGGAATGAAGAAGTATACTCATCTAGATCAGCAAGTAGAAAAGACCGAATAAAAAATGGTGTAGCAAGCACTAGGGTCTTCACGGTGTTAGCCATTATTTTCTTTCTCATTATGCTGGTGGTTTTAATATTAGCAATCTACCTTTCAACTGGTGGTAGCACAACCAATTCAAATCAGGAGTTCTATAATGCTAGTAATGCCAGTGGTGTAGTTGCCACTTCCTCTAGTGCTACTGAAGAGAGTACGACGGTAGCAGAAAGCACGGATGATTCTGTAGCATCAACAACAGAAGAAGTAACAACAACTACTACTGATACTGGAGATGGTTCAACCCTTACTGTTGAAACAGGGGAAGGGGTTGCTAGTATTGCGGCCCGTGCTGGTATTTCAATTTCAGAGCTAGAACGCTTAAATCCAGATAAAATGGTCGGACCGGGGGGAACTTGGTGGGCCAATCCTGGAGATATAGTTCGTATTAGATAAGAGGAGTTATGAAATCAATTCAAATCGCCATTGATGGTCCTGCATCGAGCGGAAAATCAACTGTAGCTAAAATTATTGCAAAACAATTAGGATATACCTATTTAGACACTGGGGCCATGTATCGTTCAGCTACATTTCTAGCGTTGAAGAATGGTATAGAGGTGACAAATCAAGAGAAAATCGTTCAGTTGCTTGCATCTAATCCCATTCGATTTGGCAGGGATGAGAATGGAGAGCAACTTGTATTTGTTGGTGATTATGACGTCACATTACCCATACGCGATAACCAAGTGACTAATAATGTTTCGGCAGTAGCGGCACTTCCTCTAGTACGGGAAGAATTGGTACGCCTGCAACAGGAAATTGCACAAGCTGGTGGTATCGTCATGGATGGTCGTGATATTGGTACTGTGGTACTTCCTCAAGCGGAGTTAAAAATCTTTCTCATTGCATCGGTTGAAGAGCGTGCCCTCCGTCGTTTTAAGGAAAATACGGAACGTGGCATCGAAACTGATTTGGAAACCTTAAAAGAGGAGATTGCAGCTCGTGATTTTAAAGATTCAAACCGAGCAGTTTCCCCGTTAAAAGCAGCAGATGATGCTATCACTTTTGACACGACCGGTGTGTCCATTGAAGGTGTTGTGAAATTTATTTCAGAAAAAGCGAAAGAAATTCTTGACAAGTAGTTGGAGAGATGATAAAATAGTCTTATTGAGAAAAGCAGAAGTGAGAGCTTCTCGCCTTGCGACTAACGTTGTCTGGCCCTACGATTTAAGATTTCTTCGGAAAGAATAATGGTGTAGTGCGGACTTGTTTAGCAGGTCCGTTTTGTTTTTCTCGAAAAAAATAAAATGAGGTGAAAAGCCATAGCAAAGCAAGATTTGTTCATCAATGATGAAATTCGAGTGCGTGAAGTTCGTCTTATCGGTCTTGAGGGTGAACAGTTGGGAATCAAACCGCTCAATGAGGCTCAGGCCATTGCTGATAATTCAAATGTGGATTTAGTATTGATTCAACCACAAGCTAAACCGCCAGTAGCTAAAATCATGGACTACGGTAAGTTTAAGTTTGAATATCAGAAAAAACAGAAAGAACAACGCAAGAAACAAAGTGTTGTTACTGTAAAAGAAGTACGTCTTAGTCCAGTAATTGATAAAGGGGATTTTGAGACAAAACTTCGTAATGCCCGTAAATTCCTTGAAAAAGGAAATAAAGTCAAGGTTTCGATCCGTTTTAAGGGTCGTATGATTACCCACAAAGAAGTTGGAGCGAAAGTATTAGCTGAGTTCGCCGAAGCAACCCAAGATATTGCGATTATTGAACAACGTGCTAAGATGGACGGTCGTCAAATGTTTATGCAATTGGCCCCAGCTTCAGAAAAAAAATAAGCTTTTTACGCTAAAAGGAGAATTAAAATGCCAAAACAAAAAACTCACCGCGCATCAGCTAAACGTTTTAAACGTACAGGTTCTGGTGGATTGAAACGCTTCCGCGCTTATACTTCACACCGTTTCCACGGTAAAACTAAAAAACAACGTCGTCACCTTCGTAAAGCAGGTTTGGTGCATGCTGGTGACTTTAAGCGTATCAAATCAATGCTTACTGGTTTGAAATAAGCCGACTACTAGAATTTAGATTATTTGGAGGAAAATTAAATGGCACGTGTTAAAGGTGGCGTTGTTTCTCGTAAACGCCGTAAACGTATTTTAAAATTAGCTAAAGGTTACTATGGAGCTAAACATCTCTTGTTCCGCACTGCGAAAGAACAAGTTATGAACTCTTACTACTATGCATACCGTGACCGCCGTCAGAAAAAACGTGATTTCCGTAAATTGTGGATCACTCGTATCAATGCGGCTGCTCGTATGAATGGTTTGTCTTACTCACAATTGATGCACGGTTTGAAATTGGCTGAAATTGAAGTAAACCGTAAAATGCTTGCTGATTTAGCAGTAAACGATGCAGCAGCTTTCACAGCTCTTGCAGATGCTGCTAAAGCAAAACTTGCTAAATAAGCATATAGGATTTGAAAAAAGCTTGGATTATTTCCGAGTTTTTTCAATTCTCTCTAGGAATGAAAATAGGCATTGGAACCAACCTTCGTAATGAAGAATGTGATCCAATGCCTATTTCTATTCTGATGAAGTACTTGTGGTCGTTGAACTACTGCTAGATGTTTCGCTACCACTTGTAACTGATGTTTCTTGACTTGTCGAAGAGCTGCCATGAAGTTCTAGGTAACTAGGTGCCTTAAATAAATCTACAGTTGATTGATTACTATTTTTGCTAAAGATGCTGGTTGATTGAGTACCAAGATCGTTTTCTATTGCGAGTTCGCTAGCTAACGAATCAATATAGTTAAATTGACTTGCATCTAAAGCAGGTAAACCATTGTCGAAGAATCGAATAAGATCACCAGTTTGGATGGCATCACTGGCTGCTAATTGTGCTGCAGCAGAATCTTTTAATGCATCAATTTCTTTTTGAGTTGTCTCGTCTGGATTGGTTATTTCCAAACCTGTTTCAGTATAATAAATTTTTCCTTCGTAGCTCGTATATTTTGGAGTAATAAAACTTCCAGCAGTGCGAAGAGCGACAATTTGATTGTGTTCGCTAGAGAGCATATCTTGGCCAACTTGAAGATAGTTGTTTGCTTCAATTCCTAAGAGGTGTTCAAGAGTCGGTAAGGCATCTATTTCACCACCATAAGTATCAATAATTCCGCCATTTGTCATTCCAGGTACTACAATCATATATGGAACTCGTTGCATCATTGCATTGTCAAAGTCTGACCAAGTTTGAGAATCTTTTCCGATTAATGGAGCTAAGTCAGGGTTGCGAGAATTTGAAATCCCATAGTGGTCGCCATATAGGACAATGATTGAATTTTCATACAAACCAGTAGCTTTCAAATAGTCAAAGAATGCTTTGATTGAGGCATCTAAATAGTTGGCTGTAGCAAAGTATCCGTTGATAGTTTCATCAGGTGTATCTGCCAAAGGGAAACCAATTTCATCGCCTATTAGACTGGAAGTGTAGGGATAGTGGTTTGACACCGTGATGAATTTTGCGTAGAAAGGTTGTTGTAAATGTTCGAGATACTGAATCGAGTCTGCAAACATGATTTTATCATTCAAACCATACTGGAATGAGTTTTCAGAAGTCGGCTCAGAAAAATAAGATTGGTCAAAGAAGTAATTGTAGCCCCATTGTTTATAGGTATTATTTCGGTTCCAGAAGCTGGCTGAGTTACCGTGGAATACAGCGGAAGTATAGCCTCCATTCTGAGAAAGGATATAAGGCGCAGCTTGCTGTGTATTGCTTCCTCCATATTGAACCATGAATGAGCCTTGATTGAGACCAAAAAGAGATGTCTCAATCATAGTTTCAGCATCAGAAGTCTTTCCTGCCTTAACCTGATTAAAGAAATTTGAAAAGGCAAAAGTAGATTCTGAGTGATAGAGAGAATTGAGAAATGGTGTTACTTCGTATTCAACACCATCAACATTTAGTTTATAATCAATGACAAATTGTTGTAAACTTTCTAAATGGAGGTAGATGACATTTCGACCTTTGGCGATACCAAAGTATTGATCGTTTGGCTTGGCATAATGCTCCTGCACATATTTTTCAACTGGGACGAGGTCTTCAGCAGTCGCATATGAACGATCTCGCTCGGTTGTATATGTTTGTTGAGCATTATATGTAAAGAATGCAGGTAGACCAAGTGCTCGAACGATATAGTTATTTGAAAATCCTCTCGTTAGCAATTCAGGTCGGTCAATTTCAGCTAAGAATAAATTGATTGAAAAACTTAGGACTGCCAAACATGATAAAGCGAAACTGGCTTTGGTTGAAAGTGCTTTTGCGTGAAATGAAAATTTCTGTTTTTTGACTAATGCAGCAAATAAAATGAAATCAAGAAAGTAGACCAGATCCCAGATTCTAAATAGTTTAACAGCTGTTTCGCCTAGTCCAGTTGATACACTGGATGTTGCCATCATTGTAGAAACAGAAATATAATCTGCAAATTCACGGTAATAAACAGCGTTTGAAAACAGCCAAGCAAACAGTATCAGATAAATTGTTATTGCAACACCATAAAATAGTTTGTTATTTTTTATATAGAGTGCAAGTCCTAGCAGTAGGAGTGCTAAAGGAAGTGGGTTAATAATAGCTATAATATACTGCAATAAACTGGATAAATCTAAATTAAAATCAATAAAATAGGCCCAAAGAGACTTCAGCCAGTAACTGAGTAAAAGTAAAACAATAAATCCGAGGCGAGTCTGATAGTTCTTTTTTATGATATCTATTAGTTTTTTCACAAGTATGATTCTCCACAGCCCTTTCTAAAATCTTTGTTCATTATATCATATTTTATAAAAAATCCTGCAATAATAAGAGTTTTTTTGGCATATAGAATGAATCATGATATAATAGAAAATGTATGAAAATAATAGTTAGTACCATTGCAGAAAAAAAGATTGATAAAGGAATCTGCCTTCTAGATAGTTCAGATTTCAATAAAAACCATGACTTTCCTGAAGGACAAGTGTCATTGTTTTCTAAGAGTAGAAGATATTTAGGCGAGGCTTACTTGTCTCCACAAAATAAGGGAATTGGTTGGCTTTTTAGTCGAAATAAAATAGCTTTGTCTGTAGATTTTTTTACTAATCTTTTTAAAAAGGCAAAAACAGTACGCCAGACCTTCTACCATTCAAATTTGACAACAGCTTTTCGCTTATTTAATCAAGATGGTGATGGTTTTGGTGGATTGACAATTGATTTATATGGAGATTACGCTGTTTTTTCTTGGTATAATACTTTTGTCTATTCCATTAGGCAGTTAGTAATTGAGGCCTTTCAAATTATATTTCCTGAGGTAGTTGGAGCTTACGAGAAAATTCGTTTTCAGTCAGAATTAAGTAATTCCAATTTCCTGTATGGAGTTCAGGCCCCGGATACATTTACTGTTATTGAAAATGGTGTTGCTTATCAGGTTTTTTTAAATGATGGATTGATGACTGGAATTTTCTTGGATCAACACGATGTTAGAGCTTCACTGGTTGATGGACTTGCTAGCGGTAAAAAAGTTCTAAATATGTTTTCATATACAGCTGCTTTTTCGGTTGCAGCAGCTATGGGTGGGGCGAGTGAGACTGTTTCTGTTGATTTGGCGAAACGATCACGCGATCTATCTAAAGCACATTTTATGGCAAATGGTTT
The DNA here is from genome assembly GCF_019794615.1 of Streptococcus suis. Lineage (GTDB taxonomy): Bacteria > Bacillota > Bacilli > Lactobacillales > Streptococcaceae > Streptococcus > Streptococcus suis_AI. The sequence goes on along the minus strand of NZ_JAIMDU010000002.1, from coordinate 17,734 downwards.
ACCGCTTGATCACCATCAATTCGTTGTAATGGATGTTTTTGAATATTTTAATTATGCAAAGAGAAAGGGATTGAAGTTTGATATGATCATTTTGGATCCACCTAGCTTTGCTCGAAATAAAAAGCATACATTCACAGTGGCGAAAGATTATTACAAACTGATTGAACAATCACTTGAAATTTTACATTCAGATGGCATGATTATTGCCTCAACCAATGCTGCAAACATTTCGATAGACAAGTTTAAACAGCAAGTTCAGAAGGGCCTTGGAAAAGTGAAGTATCGCTTTTTACAAACTTACCGCTTACCAATCGATTTTAAAGTTAATAAAAATGATGAAAGTAGTAATTACCTTAAGGTATTTACAATACAGGTGCAAAAATGAAAATTGTTGTTCCAATTATGCCGAGAAATATAGAGGAAATAGAAGCAATTGATAGAGAACGATTATCTGATGCAGATATAATTGAGTGGAGAGCTGATTACCTTCCTAAAGACGAAATCCTAAAAGTTGCGCCAGCTATTTTTGAAGTATGCAATGGTAAAGAGGTATTGTTTACCCTTCGGACCACACGTGAGGGTGGACATCTTGAATTGGAAGATCAGGAATATGTCAATCTGATTAAGGAAGTTGCAGCAATCTATCAACCAGACTATATTGATTTTGAGTACTATTCTTATCAGACTGTATTTGATCAAATGTTGGATTTCCCTAACTTAGTGTTAAGTTACCACAATTTCACGGAAACACCTTCCAATTATTTGGAAATCATTTCTGAGCTTACACGTTTATCTCCTGCGGTTGTGAAAATTGCTGTTATGGCAAACTCCGAGCAGGATGTACTTGATGTGATGAATTATACTCGTGGGTTTAAAGCATTGAATTCTGAGCAAGAGTTTGCTACAATTTCAATGGGGCCATTAGGAAAATTATCTCGGATATCAGGGTTTGTAACGGGTTCAAATTGGACTTTTGCAAGTTTAGATGAAGCTTCTGCCCCTGGCCAGATCTCATTGGCAAATACACGAAAATTTTTAGATATATTGGAGAACTAGTATGAGGTATTTAACAGCAGGCGAGTCGCATGGCCCACGTTTAACAGCCATTATTGAGGGAGTTCCAGCAGGTCTTCCTTTAACAGCTGAAGATATTAATAAAGACTTGAAACGCCGTCAAGGTGGTTATGGTCGAGGAAGTCGTATGCAAATTGAAACGGACCGTGTGGAAATTACTGCTGGAGTTCGTCATGGTAAAACAACAGGTGCACCAATCACTCTGAATGTAACAAACAAGGATCATCAGAAGTGGTTGGATATTATGGCTGTTGAGGATATTGAAGAGAAACTTAAAAGCAAGCGTCGTATTAAACACCCACGTCCAGGACATGCTGATTTGGTCGGCGGGATGAAATACCGTTTTAGTGATTTACGAAACTCTTTGGAGCGTTCAAGTGCCCGTGAAACCACAATGAGAGTGGCAGTTGGGGCTGTTGCAAAACGGATTTTGGAAGAACTTGATATTGAGATTGCAAATCATGTTGTTGTGTTTGGTGGGAAAGAAATTGATGTACCAGATGGATTAACTGTTGCTCAGATTCGTGAACGAGCGGCCGCATCAGAAGTATCCATTGTCAATCAAGAGCGTGAAGAGGAAATCAAGGCTTACATTGACCAAGTGAAACGTGATGGCGATACGATTGGTGGAGTCGTTGAAACAATCGTTGGCGGTGTTCCAGCTGGTTTGGGTTCCTATGTACAATGGGACCGGAAACTAGATGCGAAACTAGCACAGGCTGTTGTGTCGATTAATGCCTTTAAAGGTGCCGAATTTGGTCTTGGTTTTAAAACTGGCTATCTCCAAGGTAGTCAAGTAATGGACGAAATACTTTGGACAGAAGAGGATGGCTATACTCGACGGACAAACCATTTGGGTGGTTTTGAAGGTGGTATGACAAACGGTCAACCATTAATTATCAGAGGGGTGATGAAACCAATTCCAACCCTTTACAAACCGCTTATGTCAGTCGATATTGATACTCACGAGCCTTATAAAGCAACTGTAGAGCGCTCTGATCCAACGGCTCTACCTGCTGCAGGTGTTGTGATGGAATCAGTTGTTGCAACAGTTATCGCAACTGAAATATTAGATAAATTCTCTTCTGATAATATAGAAGAACTAAAAGCTGCTGTTACAAGCCACCGTGACTATGTTAAGAATTTCTAGGTGATAAGATGACTAAGACAGTATATATTGCCGGTCTCGGTCTAATCGGTGGCTCTCTAGCACTCGGTATACGGAAACACCATCCAGATTACACCATACTTGGTTATAATCGAGGAGAAAAATCTCGTCATATAGCTTTACAAAGAAATATGGTAGATGAGGTGACTGATGATTTCTCACTATTTGCGGGTCGTGCAGATGTTATCATTTTATGCGTGCCAATTCAGCAAACCATTGAGTTTATCAAACAGTTAGGACAAATCGATTTAAAACCAAACGTATTGGTGACAGATGCTGGTTCCACAAAAACAGAGATTATTCAGGCTGCGGAGGCTTATCTCTCAGAAAAAAGAATTAACTTTATCGGAAGTCATCCAATGGCTGGTAGTCATAAATCTGGTGCGGAAGCTGGAGATATTTTATTATTTGAAAATGCATATTACATTATGACACCTTGTTCATTGACCCAGGCAGACGCAGTTCCTAGACTAACTGATCTTCTTTCGGGAACCGGTGCGCGATTCGTACAGATTGACGCCCGAGAACATGATTTAGTAACGAGTCAAATATCGCATTTTCCCCATGTGCTAGCTTCAAGTCTGATGAATCAGGCGGGTGATTATGCCTTAGAACACCCTTTTACAAATAACTTTGCAGCAGGTGGATTTCGAGATATGACTCGAATTGCAGAGAGTGAACCAGGTATGTGGACGAGCATCTTGATGACAAATGCAGAGCCAATTATTGAACGAATAGAAGATTTTAAAGATCGCCTAACTTATATTCGTCAACTTTTAATAGAAAAAAGACAGGACGATATTTGGGACTTTTTTGCAAGAGGTAGTCAAACACGTAAAGTGATGGAAATCCATAAGCGTGGTGGTGTTGATTCATTTTTCGATCTATTTATCAATGTGCCTGACGAAGAGGACTCTGTTCTAAAAGTTTTAGAGGTCCTGAGAGGAATCTCTATCGTAAATATTCGTATTAACGAAGAAAACCGTGAAGACACATATGGTATCTTACAGATCACATTTAAAAACAAGGAACATTTAGAAGAAGCTGCAAAGCGTTTAACTGAGCAGACTTCTTATCAAATATACTTAAATTAGGAGGTTGGTTATGACCACAAATATCTATGATATTGCGAATCAATTGGAGCGCGCTATTCGCAATCTACCAGAATATAAGGCAGTAGAAGCAGTGAAAGTATCTGTTGAAGCGGATGCGGAAGCTAAAAATACCCTTGATGCCTATATTTCTTTCCAAAAAGGTATTCAGGAAAAATTACAAGCAGGTGAAATTCCAACTGAAGCTGACCAAAAGAAAATGGTTGATTTCAATAAAAAGGTTCAAGCCAATCCACTGTTGACAGAGTATTTTACGAAGCAACAACAATTAGGAACCTATGTGGCAGATTTGGAACGGATTATCTTTAAACCATTAAATGAATTGCTTCAATAAACGGCTCAAGTAGTCGTTTATTTTTTTAGAATTTCATCAATTGTATGAATTTTATTAAAAAATCTGAAAATTTACGCAATTATCTATTGACAAATGATTTTAAAACAGTTATCATAGTTACAAATCAAAAAATGAAAGGAAAACAGATATGTCACGTATGTGTCGAAAACAAACAGTTACTCGTACATATTTCTACAGCTATTTTAGATAGTGTTTGTAGACATGGAGAACATGGATGCAAACACGGGAACGTAAAGTTTGTATCTATGTGGCTGTAGTCATTTTGACATGTGCCTCATAGATGAATACATCTAAATGGCGCGAGTTGTTCAGTCTGTTTTTACTATACAGTTGAAGCATTGGGGCCGTTTAGAATGTCATCTTCTAGACGGTCCCTTTCTTTTTGGATTAACTACTTATACATTTAAAGGAGATTGAAATGGTTAGATTTAAAAAAATTATTCTTAGCTCGGTTGTAGCATTATCAGCGCTAACATTGGCAGCATGTAGTTCTAATAGTGAAGATTCTGGATCAGTTCGGGTTGGAATTATCCAATATGCAGAACATGAGGCCTTATCGTCAGCTCGTGAAGGATTTATTGAAGCATTGGAAGATGCGGGATACAAGGAAGGTGAGAATCTGACAATTGATTTACAAAATTCCCAAGGAGATCAAGCCAATTTACAAACAATGGTAGGACAGCTTGCAGGGAAAAATGATTTGAACTTTGCAATTGCAACACCTGCTGCCCAAGCATTGTTAAATGCGGATGGTGAGACACCAAGTGTGTTTACAGCTGTAACTGATCCAGTTGAAGCAGGACTGGTTGAAAGTTTGGATGCACCCGGCGGTTCTATGACAGGATCTACTGATGCAACAGATGTAGAAGGGCAGATTGACATGTTACTCAAAGTGGTTCCTTCAGCTAAAACGATTGGTATCTTCTACAATTCAAGTGAAGTTAATTCTGAGGTGCAAGCTGACCAAGCTAAACAAGCCCTTGAAGCAAAAGGAGTCAAAGTAGAGGTGGCAACTGTTACTTCAACAAATGACGTTCAACAAGCAATGACCTCTCTGGCTGCTAAGGTCGATGCTATCTATCTCCCGACAGATAATACAGTTGCTTCAACTGCTTCAACGATTGGTGAAATTTTACAAGAAGCGAAGGTTCCAGCAATGGGAAGTGATGCCGCAGTTATTGATGCTACTCTGTTTACTTATGGAGTTGACTATCATGCAATTGGTGTACAGGCTGGCGAACTAGCTGTGAAAATCTTGAAAGGTGATAAGCCAGCTGATTTGCCAGTTGAAAAACCAAATACAGCTGCTGTTACTGTGAATGAAGAAATGGCGACAGTTCTCGGTTTTGATGCTGAAACTATTAAAGCATTGGAAAAATAAAAGTTGGAAAGATAGGAGTATCATATGATGAAAACTAAATTCATGAAAAAAATAGCAGCGATTTCCCTGGTTAGTGTAGGAATTTTGACGCTGGCAGCTTGCTCTTCCGCAAGTTCAGACAAATCTTCTTCTGAAACAGTTAAAGTTGGGATTCTACAATATATGGAACATGAATCCTTGACTGCAGCGCGTGAAGGGTTTGTAGCAGAGTTAGAGGCGAACGGCTACAAAGAAGGAGAAAAATTAGTCTTAGATTATCAGAATGCACAAGGTGATCAAGCAAACCTACAAACTATATCAGAACAATTAATCGATGGAAATGATATTGTGTTAGCTATTGCAACACCTGCTGCACAAAGTTTGGCAACCGTATCAACTGAAACTCCCATCCTATTCACTGCCGTTACGGATCCATTATCAGCGGATTTGGTAGAGTCTATTGAAAAACCAGGGGGACTCTTGACAGGAACTTCCGACCAAGCTCCAATTGATAAACAAGTTGAATTGCTAGGACAAGCAGTTCCAGATGCGAAAACAGTTGGTATCCTATATACCACTAGCGAGCGGAACTCTGAGGTTCAAGTAGAACAAGCTAAACAATTATTTGAAAAAGCGGGCTATAAGGTGGTTGTAAAGGGAATCACTTCAACAAATGAAGTGCAAGATGCCACTACAAGCTTGATGAAGGATGTAGATGCTATTTTTGTTCCAACTGATAACACTATTGCCTCAACAATGACCATGATTGGTGAATTGTCTGTTGAGCATCAAATACCAGTTATCGGTGGTTCAACAGATATGGTGGATGAAGGTGGTTTACTAACTTATGGTACTAATTATGAGGCTCTAGGACGTCAAACCGCAAAAATGGCAATCAAAATTATTGAGGGTGCGGATGTTTCTGAAACCGCAGTGGAATACCCTGAAACAGTTAGTCTTCATGTAAATGAGGACATTGCCAAACAACTCGGAATTGATACTAGCAAACTTTCTGTATCTGAGTAAACGGTGCAAGAAGAGAGATTCTTCAATAACCTACAAAGGAGAAAATCGTGGATATTATTTTATCGAGTATTTCGCAAGGCTTGCTTTGGTCAGTCATGGCGATTGGTGTTTACTTGACTTTTCGTATTTTGGATATCGCAGATATGACAGCAGAGGGATCTTATCCCCTTGGAGCCGCTGTTTGTGCAACAGGAATTGTAAATGGTCTAAACCCTCTACTTGCAACTTTTCTTGCAATGATAGCTGGTATGGGAGCTGGATTAATTTCTGGTTTACTCCACACAAAGTTAAAAATTCCTGCTCTCTTGACAGGTATTGTCACCTTGACAGGTCTTTATTCGATTAACTTGAAAATATTAGGTAAGGCCAATGTGGCTTTGCTTAAGCAGGAGACCTTGGTCACTCAATTGCAGGATTTTGGTTTGACTAAAACGAATGCTGTACTGGTGATTGGTATCATCTTTGTTTTAGCAGTTGTCGGAGTGTTAACGCTTTTACTCAATACACAAATTGGTTTGGCTATTCGTTCAACAGGGGATAATATTCCAATGAGTGAAGCAAATGGCATTAACGTCGACAGAATGAAAATCTATGGCTATATGATGTCAAATGGGTTAATTGCTCTTTGTGGTGCCTTGTTGACCCAAAATAATGGTTATGCAGATCTTAACTCTGGTACGGGTACTATCGTTATCGGTTTGGCATCTGTCATTATTGCTGAAGTCATATTACGGAATCTCCGTTTGGGTTGGAGATTGCTGTCAGTTGTACTGGGTGCAGTCGTATACCGCTTGATTATTCTTGCGATTTTGGAAATACCTGGGATGGATGCGGACCTTGTCAAACTCTTCTCTGCAATCCTATTGGCAACTGTACTTTATGTTCCTGAATTACAGAAGAAACTCAATATTCGTCGCCCCAAATTAAATGGACATGCTTAGGAGGAAATAATGACAACAATTTTATCAATAGAAAATATTCATAAAACCTTCGAAGCAGGGACTGTCAATGAAAATCATGTTCTTCGTGGGTTAAGCTTAGATGTGAAAGAAGGAGACTTTATCTCTATTATCGGTGGTAATGGTGCTGGTAAGTCAACATTTATGAACTCACTTGCTGGAGCCCTAACAGTTGATTCGGGTGATATTTTACTTGAAGGGAAATCCATCAAGCATGTCTCAGCAGCAAAACGTTCTAAGGATATTAGCCGTGTTTTCCAAGATCCGAAGATGGGAACTGCTTCTCGCCTAACTATTGAAGAAAACATGGCCATTGCTTATCGTCGTGGATTATCACGTGGTCTCGGTTGGGGTGTAAAAGATAGTGAACGTGCTATTTTTAAGGAAGCATTGAAAGAGCTTGGTCTGGGATTGGAAAACCGTATGAAAGTTGATACTCAATTTCTTTCAGGTGGCCAACGTCAAGCTTTGACCTTGATGATGGCTTCTCTGGTTAAGCCCAAGGTACTCTTGCTAGATGAACATACGGCTGCCCTTGATCCAAAAACCAGTGATATGGTAATGGAATTGACGAAGAAAATCGTTGAAGGACACCAATTAACGGCGTTGATGATTACGCACAATATGGAAAACGCTATTGCATATGGCAATCGATTGGTGATGTTACATCGTGGTCAAATCGTTGTTGATGTTGAGGGTGAAGCGAAGAAGAACTTAACTGTTCAAGACTTGATGGATCTTTTCTACCAGAATAGTGGCGAAAAATTGACTGATGATGATATGATATTGTAAAAAAAGGCTACTGAGTTTATTGCTTCAACTCAGTAGCCTTTTGTCATATAATCTATTGCAAGAATTCTCTCATTTCTTCTAATGGAATTTGATGGATTGCAGCCTGTCCAAGCTGTGGCACGATAACAAGCTTAATAGTTTTTCCTCTTGCTTTCTTATCGTGAGTTAAGGCTGTATATAATTCCTCGCTATTCCAAGGTTGATGTGCAGTTGGCAAACCAAATTTCTCACACATAGCGATAATTTTTTCAGTTATACCTGCTGGCATTAAACCTTTTTTCTCAGAAGCACGTGAGATTTGAACCATTCCGATAGCGACAGCTTCACCGTGCATGACTTGACCATAGCCAGCGGTAGCTTCAATCGCATGACCGATTGTGTGACCAAAGTTTAGATATAAGCGGACTCCATTGTCCAACTCATCTTCGACTACAACCTTGCGTTTAACTTCGCAGGAGTGGTAGATGATATAGTCGGCATTCTCCAAAATACTTTCTACAGAGCCATCTAATCGGTCAAGTGTATCCCAGAGTTCCACATCATCGATCAAGCCATATTTAACGACTTCGCCCATTCCTTCAATCAATTCACGTTTGCCAAGTGTTTTTAGGGTATTAGGATCAATGAGGACACCATCAGGTTGGCAGAAGCTACCGACCATATTCTTAGCGAATGGTGTGTTAACGCCAGTTTTCCCACCAATTGAAGAATCAACTTGGGCAGTTAGACTCGTTGGAACCTGGAGAAAATGGATACCACGCATATAAGTCGAGGCAACGTAACCAGCTAAATCTCCAACCACACCACCCCCAAGAGCTAAAATTCCATCACTCCGTGTCATCCCATTTTTTACGAGAAATTCGTAGGCTTGATAAACAGTTTCAAGATTTTTTGATGCTTCACCTTCTGGAAATTCAAATACAATCGTGTCAAAACCAGCTTGTTCTAAACTAGCTTGGACCGTTTGACCATACAGTTTACCAACCAGGTCATCTGTAATGATGGCAATTTTTTGAGGGTTCCAGAGTTCTTTGACCCAGGAACCAACCTGTGACAAGCTACCTCTTTCAATGAGGATGTCATATGGATTGTGGGGAAGGTTAACAGTTAGTTTCATACCCGTTCCTCTCTATTTGATATCGTATTTCTGTACTAATTGTTGCCAAATCAAATCTGTCGGCATTTCTTTTCCCGTCCAGAGTTCAAAGGCTTCCGCTGCTTGAAAGAGTAGCATACCCAGACCGTTGATGGTTGGATTTCCTTGTGAATTTGCCATTTTCAATAAAGGTGTTTCAAATGGTTGATATATCACATCTGCAACCAATAGTTCCTCTGGAAAACGAATGGTAGCTGGGAGTGGTAGGGAAGTGCCATCCATTCCCACACTGGTGCCATTGATGAGTAAGTCTGAATTGTTTATGTGCTCTGCGAGTAACTGGCTATCATTGTTGGGGAGTACTTGTAGGGAAACTCCAGTAGATTGTGCAATAGTTTGGACTGTTACAACTGTTCTTTCCACACTTTGTGGGCGACAAAAAATAGTGATTTCCTTTGCGCCATCTATTGCAGCTTGGGCGATAATGGCAGTTGAAGCACCACCTCCACCTAAGATTGTCAGCCGTTTGTTTCTTACATGGAATGCTCTAAGAGTTTCCAAACTTTTAAAAAATCCGCTGCCGTCTGTATTGTGACCAATAAGCAGGCCGTCTTGATGAAGAACAGTATTAACGGCACCTATTAAGCGAGCAGACTCTGTTAAATCATCTAGGTAGGGTATTACAGCCTGTTTATAAGGCATGGACAGATTAATTCCAAACATGTTATATCGTTTGATATTTTCAAGTGTGACTGCTAGATCATCCTCTGGAATTTCCCATGCTAGGTAGACTCCATTTACACCCGTTTCTTCAAAAGCAAGGTTGTGGATGAAGGGTGAAATAGAATGTTTTATTGGCTTTGCAACTACAGCTGCTAGGCGAGTATATCCATCAATATTCACAAGATGCCTCCAATTCTAATCATTCTTGCTTTGCAATAATAAAATAATTATAGTGTCTGATGAATTTCACGGATGAGTGCTTCGGTTTTTTCCCATCCCAAGCAAGGATCAGTGATGGACTTGCCATAGACTTCAGGGCTATCTTGACGGCCGTCTTCTAAGTAGGATTCAATCATGAAACCACGGACGTATTTACGAATGGATTCATTCCAATCTCGATTAATAAGCGTTTGGCGAACGATGCGAATTTGCTCCAAGTAATTTTTACCAGAATTATCATGGTTTGTATCGATGACAATGAATGGATTTTCAAGACCAAATTGCTCATATTGCTTGATGGTTTTCAAAAGAATGTCATAGTAGTAGTTCGGTTCATAACCACCTTTTTCAGTATTGGCACCGCGAAGAATAGCGTGGGCAAGTGGGTTGCCGTCCGTATCGACTTCTGCATCTCGGTAGATAAAATTTTGCTTATTTTGTGCAGCGTAGATGCCATTGAACATGACAGTCAAATTGCCTGAAGTCGGGTTTTTCATGCCTGTCGGCATATCGATTCCAGAAGCAACGAAACGGTGCTCTTGGTCTTCGACGGAGCGAGCACCGATGGCATGATAAGATACCAAATCTTCCACAAGAGGATAATTTGCGGAATAGAGCATTTCGTCTGCTGTTGTTAAGCCAGTCTCAGTAATAACACGGTAATGCAGATGACGTACAGCAGCAATACCATTGATTAAATCAGGTAGTTTAGACGTATCTGGTTGATGCATCAAACCCTTGTATCCTTCACCATTTGTACGCGGTTTTGCAGTATAGACACGCATAACGATAAAGATTTTATCTTTAACCTCTTCCTGGAGTTTTGACAAACGGTGTGCATAATCTAAAACAGCATCTTCATTATCAGAAGAGCAAGGTCCGATGACGAGGAGCAGACGTTGATCTTCACCCCTAATCACTCGTTTTAGTTCTTCATCACGCTGGTTTTTTGCTACTAAAAATTCGCCTTCAAGTTTTGAAAGTTCCTTAATTTGTTCTACATCAATACTGGTACTTTTTCTATGTATTCCCATCATTATTTCCTATCTATTATATATTTCTCGGATTAATTCTTGTGTTTTTTCCCAACCTAAACATGGATCAGTGATTGATTTTCCATAAATGTCTGGATTGTCCTGACGACCGTCCTCAATATAGGATTCAATCATAAATCCACGGACATAGTTGCGGATGGACTCGTTCCAGTCTCGGTTGATCAAGGTTTGGCGTACGATTCGTATTTGTTCTAAATAGTTTTTACCAGAGTTATCATGGTTTGTGTCAATCAAAATGAATGGATTTTTTAATCCGAATTGTTGATAAATCTCAATCGTTTCCAAAAGATTATCATAGTAGTAGTTCGGCAGGTATTTTCCATTTTCGTTCACTGCTCCTCGGAGAATGACATGGGCAAGTGGGTTACCAGAAGTTTCAACTTCCGTATTATTGAAAAGGAAGGACTGTTTTTTCTGAGCCGCAAAGATTCCATTAAACATGACTTTTAGGTTTCCAGACGTTGGATTTTTCAAGCCTGTTGGAACATCAATACCAGAAGCAACAAAGCGGTGTTGCTGGTTTTCAACAGAGCGAGCACCAATCGCAATATAGGAAACTAGATCATCTACAAGCGGGAGATTTTCAGGATACAGCATTTCGTCAGCAGTCGTTAAACCAGTTTCTGTAATCACACGATAGTGCAGGTTACGAACGGCTTTAATTCCATTAATAAGACTAGGGGCGGCATCTGTATCAGGCTGATGCATGAGTCCCTTGTAGCCATCCCCATTCGTACGTGGCTTGGCAGTATATACACGCATAACCATAAAGATTTTATCCTTGACTTCCTCTTGGAGTTTAGCCAAGCGATGCGCATAATCAAGAACAGCTTCCTCATTATCAGATGAACATGGACCGATGACCAATAATAGACGATCGTCTTCACCTTTGAGAATTGCTTCGAGCTCACGGTCTCGCGCTTGTTTTTTTGCAAGTGTTTCAGGTGCTAATTTAGAATGTTCTCGAACCTGGTCGATATTAATTTTTTCGCTGATTGGTGTAAACAATAGATCTTCCTCTTTCATTAGTAGATTTCCTAATTATATCATTATTCTGACGATTTTTAAATATAGATTAGTGAATTTACGTTAAATTTACAGCAAATTCAGAATATTTCTTTTCTAGATTATGAAAATCTGAGATACTGACCGATTTTGAATTGATTTCGAAATGAAGGTTTAAAACATGTAGTTTGGTAAACGATGTCTAAAACCGATAAAAATGGACTTGATCAGCTTCAATAAATACATTTTATATTTGTTTTAAATCACGAATAATCGTATTTTTCCTACGAATTGTCAAAAAAATCAGAAAATATTCTGTAAATATGGTAAAATGGGAATGAAACTATTTTGAGGTAAGGATATGAGATTAAGAAGCAATGTAGAGCAATTAAAGGGGACCATTCGTGTTCCAGGTGATAAATCAATTAGTCACCGTTCGATTATTTTTGGAAGCTTGGCTAAGGGTGTCACAACAGTTCACGATATTCTTCGAGGAGAAGATGTCCTATCGACTATGCAAGTTTTCCGTGATCTTGGAGTTGAAATTGAAGATAAAGGGGACACTGTGGAGATTCATGGTGTTGGTTTTGATGGCTTTCAGGCTCCCAAAAATGATTTGGACATGGGAAATTCGGGAACATCGATTCGCTTGATATCAGGTGTTTTAGCCGGTCAGGACTTCGAGGCAACCATGTTTGGTGATGATTCTCTGTCCAAACGTCCAATGGATCGTGTGACTGTTCCCCTTAGTCAAATGGGTGTTGAGATTTCAGGACAAACTGACCGTGATTTGCCACCTTTAACAATAAAAGGTAGTAAGCATTTAAAACCGATTCATTACAAACTTCCTGTAGCCTCAGCTCAAGTTAAGTCAGCTCTGCTATTTGCTGCCTTACAGGCAGAAGGAGAATCCATCATCGTTGAGAAGGAACTGACTCGAAATCATACGGAAGATATGATTGTTCAATTTGGTGGGCAATTGGATGTTCATGGAAAAGAAATTCGTATTCAAGGTGGTCAAGAGTTTATAGCGCAAGAAATCACAGTTCCAGGTGACATTTCAAGTGCAGCATTCTGGTTGGTTGCTGGGTTGGTTGTTCCAGGATCAAAGATTACACTAGAAAATGTTGGTATTAACGAGACGCGTACAGGAATTTTAGATGTCATTAAGGCCATGGGTGGGAAAATGACCTTGTCGAATGTTGATGAGCTTGCTAAATCTGCCACCATTACAGTTGAATATTCAGACCTACATGCTACAGAAATTGGTGGTGAATTAATTCCACGTTTAATAGATGAACTGCCTATCATTGCCTTATTAGCAACTCAAGCAAATGGTACAAGTGTGATTCGGGATGCTGAAGAACTCAAGGTTAAAGAAACAGATCGAATTCAAGTTGTTGCGGATGCTTTGAATAGCATGGGTGCGAATATTGAGCCGACTGAGGATGGTATGATTATTCATGGACCAACATCTTTACATGGTGCTACAGTCAATACCTTTGGTGATCATCGTATTGGTATGATGACAGCTATCGCTGCATTGTTGTCTAAACATGGAGAAGTTGAGTTAGAGAGAGCGGAAGCAATCAATACAAGCTACCCTGCTTTCTTTGAACACTTAAATAGTTTGATTGATTAGGAGTAAATATGCCAATCGTATTGCTAGGATTTATGGGAGTTGGGAAAACTACAACTGCCAGTTTGTTAGAACTCCCAGTCTATGATATGGACCAGATCATAGAGGAACGGATTGGTATGTCAATCGCTGATTATTTTAGTCTGAAGGGAGAAACGGCCTTTCGCCAGATTGAGACTGAGGTGTTAAAAGAATTATTAACATTACCAGCAGATTGCATCGTTTCAACGGGTGGTGGTGTTGTAAAATCTGAAGTAAACAGGAAGTTATTGCTGGAAAATAAGGATAATAATGTACTTCTTACGGCCTCCTTTGAGGTTGCTTATCAGAGAATTAGCATGGATGATCAATCTCTAAGGCCACTCTTTTTGCAACATAGCAAAGATGAATTTAAAGCCATTTATCAAGAACGGATGTCACTTTATCAAGGATTGGCAACAACAGTTATTGATACAGATCATGTACGTCCAGAACAAGTAGCAAGGAAAATTCTATGCAAGTAGCCTATTTGGGACCTCGTGGTTCCTTCACCCATCAAGTTGCCCAGGAGGCATTTCCAACTGCTGATTTGAAGGCCTTCGGAACGATTACAGAAGTGATTAAAGCTTATGAAAATGGACAAGTTACCTATTCCGTCATTCCAGTAGAAAACTCGATAGAAGGAAGTGTTCATGAGACTATAGACTATCTTTTTCATCAGGCAGAAATACATGCAGTTGCAGAAATCGTTCAGCCAATTGCTCAGCAGTTATTGGCAACCGATGCACATAAATCAATCGAAGTGATTTATTCCCATCCACAAGCAATTGCTCAGGGGAAAAAATACATTCAGGAGCATTTTCCTCAGGCTCGGATTGAAGTTACTGCAAGTACTGCTTACGCAGCTCGATTTGTCGCTGAACATGCGGACCAACCCTTCGCTGCCATTGCTCCTCATGCTGCTGCAGATGAGTATGGTTTGGTGGTGATTGGACAAGATATCCAGGAAATTAGTGAAAACTTTACCCGCTTTTGGATCTTGGGAACAGTAGCTCCAGATGTACAGTTGAGAAAGGTGGCACAAAAAGTTAGCTTAGCACTGACCTTGCCAGATAATTTACCGGGTGCCCTCTATAAAGCAATGTCTGTTTTTTCATGGCGCGGGATTAACCTGACAAAAATAGAAAGTCGTCCTTTAAAAACAGCACTGGGAGAGTATTTTTTCATATTAGATATTGACAATGAGTCGGCTGAACTCATTCAATTTTCAATGGAAGAACTGAAGAGTTTAGGTATATTTTATAAAATTTTAGGAACTTACACTGTTTTTAAAATAGTGTAAGATGAAAGTATTTGTATGAGAAAAAATAATAGCGTCCTTACGCATCATGAAGAACTGCGTTTGGATTATTTACAAAAAAATATTCATTATTTAAATGAAAAGGAAAAACGTGAGTTAGAGTATTTACAGTACAAAAAGGAATTACGCGAGCGTCATGCCGTTCCTCAACAAGCGAAGTCGCGTCAAAAAGCACCATCATACGAGAATGACTTTGAAAGTGAATATTTTGATGAAGATATTGAACAGGAGGCTATCCTACCTCAGTATCCTGAGCGTAAATCAAGAAGCAGAAAGCAGCCCCAAAAGCAGATACAACCAGAAAAAACAGTACCTAAAATCAAGTTAAAAAAACAGAAAAAACCTAGAAAACGCGGTCGGTTGAAACGATTTTTCTTTTATTTGATTCTTGCTTTGTTGTTTGTGATTGGGGCAATGGGCTTTAATTTTTTCAAAGG
The DNA here is from genome assembly GCF_019794615.1 of Streptococcus suis. GTDB lineage: Bacteria > Bacillota > Bacilli > Lactobacillales > Streptococcaceae > Streptococcus > Streptococcus suis_AI. The sequence goes on along the minus strand of NZ_JAIMDU010000002.1, from coordinate 2,375 downwards.
TATGAACAGTGTTAGCGAGAAACCAGTTCCGGAGGTATTTAATGGTGTAGAAACAACTGATGGAACAAATATACTCATTTTGGGGACAGATGGTCGTATTGGAGAGAGTTCGGAAGAAACACGGACAGATACCATAATGGTCTTAAATGTTAATAATAAGGAAAATAAGGTGAAACTTGTCAGTTTTATGCGCGATACCTTAGTGGATATAGGCGGTTACGAATATAAGTTAAACAATGCCTATACACTTGGAGAGCAAGATAATCTCCATGGTGCTGAACAAGTTCGACTTACCTTGAAAGAGAATTTTGATATTGATATTCAATACTATGCAATGGTTGACTTTTCTATTTTTGCTACTACCATAGATACTCTTTTCCCAGATGGTGTAACTATTGATGCACAATTTTCAACTATTGATGGGGAAGAGGTAAGTTCAATCGAAGCACCCAATGATTTAGGACTTGAGGAAAATGCTCCACCCTATCAGACAATTTACGTTGGTGAACAAAAGATGGACGGTAAGACACTTCTGAATTACGCTCGGTATCGTTCTGATGATGAGGGGGATTATGGTCGGACTAGACGTCAGCAACAAGTTCTGTCAGCTATCATGTCACAGGCAAAAAATCCAATGAAACTTTTTTCTGGTTCTGAGGCAATCGGGAAAGTAGTCGCAATGACGCCTACAACAGTTCCACAAAGTTTTATGTGGTTTCAGGGTCCAGGTATTGTTTTGGATGCAGCAAATGGGATAGAACGAATGACTATTCCAGAAAATGGTGATTGGATTGATGATTATGATATGTATGGCGGTATGGCTTTGCGGATAGATTTTGAAAAATATCAAGAACGCCTAGCTGAAATGGGTTTGCGTTAGGAAATATGGTATACTAGAAAGTGACTTCGGTCACTTTTTTATAGTGTCCTAAATAGAAAGTAAAATTTATGTTAAAGAAAAATGATATTGTTGAAGTAGAAATTATTGATCTGACCCATGAGGGACAAGGTGTCGCAAAATTAGACGGCTTCGTCTTTTTTGTAGACAATGCTCTACCGGGTGAAAATATTCGGATGAAAATTTTAAAACTGAAGAAAAATATTGGGTTTGGTAAGGTGGAAGAATGGCTGAGCTTTGCACCAAATCGTAATCAGAGCCTTGATTTGACCTATTTAAGAACAGGTATTGCTGATTTGGGTCATTTGAATTATACTGCTCAACTTGAATTTAAGAGAAAGCAAGTTGAAACGAGTTTGAGAAAGATTGCAGGAATTACTGATATTGAGGTGAACGATACAATCGGGATGGATCATCCTGTGGCTTACCGTAACAAGGCAGCTGTTCCTGTTCGTCGTGTCAATGGCCAGTTAGAAACAGGTTTTTTCCGAAAAAATTCTCACGATTTAGTGCCAATTGAAGATTTTTATATTCAACACAAGGACATTGATGCCTTGATTTTGGCTACTCGTGATCTCATGCGTCAATTGGATTTAAAACCTTACGATGAAATAGAACAAACTGGTCTGGTCAGAAACATTGTCGTTCGTCGTGGCCATTATTCAGGGCAACTCATGTTGATCATCGTGACAACCAGGCCAAAGATTTTTCGTATTGAAACCTTAATCGAACGCTTGACCAGACAGTTCCCAAATCTTGTCTCGGTTATTCAGAATATCAATGATCTGAACACCAATGCGATATTCGGTCAAGAGTTCCGCCTCTTGTACGGTAGTGAAACAATAGTTGATACGATGTTAGGCAATGAATTTGAAATTTCAGCTCCTTCTTTCTATCAAGTCAATACTGAAATGGCTGAAAAACTGTATCAAACGGCTATTGACTTTGCTGAACTATCGGCAGATGATGTTATAATTGATGCCTATTCCGGAATCGGGACGATCGGTCTATCTTTTGCAAGACAAGTTCAGCATGTCTATGGAGTGGAAGTGGTTGAAAAGGCTGTCCTTGATAGCCAGAAAAATGCTGCTAGAAATGGTATTGACAATGTTACCTATGTCTGTGATAGTGCAGAATCCGCTATGCAAAAATGGGTTACGGCTGGCATTAAACCGACTGTTATCTTTGTTGATCCGCCAAGAAAAGGTTTGACGGATAGTTTTATTCGTGCCAGTGCCTCTGTTGAGCCGGAAAAAATTGTCTACATTTCCTGCAATGTAGCCACGATGGCGCGTGATATTAAACTTTATGAGGAATTGGGGTACAAATTGACGAAGGTCCAGCCGACTGATTTATTTCCGAATACGCATCACGTCGAGTGTGTCGCACTGCTCGTAAAAGCCTAGAAACCTTGGAACGAAAGGGATAATGAAAAGCCTTTGTTGCAAGGCTTTTTGCTTTATGGTGGGTAAGTATC
>NZ_JAIMDU010000019.1:0-45227 GCF_019794615.1 Streptococcus suis | reverse complement strand
CAGTACGAGAAAGTACGCAAGAAATATATACAAAAATTTGACAAAAAAATAGCGCTATATCAACGATTAGAGCACTTTTGTGTCATTCAAACTGTCAAACTCCCGAGCTGAGAAAACTTGAAACAGGAAGGCTATTTTTCTAGGAATTTGATTCCATAAATAAACATGCAAGGATAGGTATGAGACGGACTCGCTATTTAATGAAAAGGAAGTTGGAGGAAGAAAGTCGCGATGGTGACAGAAATTAGAGTAGGAACAAGTGAAGGTAGTCTGAGCTTTCATGATGCAGTATTGAATCACTCAGGCGATGTCAGAATATATCTAGAACCAGGTCACTATGAGTTTGACAATGGTTTTATCCTGCGAAGTAATTATGAGTTTATTGCTGAAGGTGATGAACTCGGATCGGTCGTATTTCAAGGTACATTTAGGCTCGAAAATAACGCAAACCTTATCCTTCGCAATATTCTCCTAGCTGGAGATTTTAAAAATAATATCATTCATGTTACTTCGGGCTGTTCACTGACCTTGGATAATTGTGAAATACATCGAACAGAATTGGCCCAAGATTATCCGGATTATCCTAACTCTACCTACTATCCACTTGTTTATGTTGATGGTGGAACAGCAACCTTAGAACAGACCAATCTTTTTGATGATCATTTTCAATATCCAATTCAAGTTCAAAATAATGGGATGATTCATCTTAATCAGTCCAATTTAGATGCCCTTCATCTAATAAACCAATCACAGGCCGACGCTATCGACTCGACGATTTATCGAATTTTGTCGGTTGAAGGTCAGTCCACCCTCCAAGCAAGTGGTTTTCTATCTATTTTTCAAGAGGATAATCGGTGGGTAGGCTTGCATGCAACAGGTCAGAGTAATATTCAGATTGAACACCTTCACTGTGGAAGCCATCACCGGCTTGAAGCGAAAATTTTTAATAGTCAATTACAGATAAATGAGCTAGAATTACAGGAAGAACAAACTTTTCTCATCAATCGAACGGAAACTTCAGGGGTTTATGCAAATTTTGAGACAGTTCAATGGGGAATCCTGCCTCCGACGCAACCAGTGGTTAAGGAAACGTTACCTCCACAAGCTAAGAAACCTGCAATTGAAGGAGAGTTAGTTGAAATTGATGTCCGTCCTATCAACCAATATGAACGAACTGAGTTAATGGATGTTTTTGTTTTCTTGGAACACCATTTGGCTAATGTCCAGGCTCTTCGAAATCGAAATCAAGAGATAAGAAATTGGTATGCAAATCAAATTGAAATTGCAGGGACGGAGACTTTTTCTGAAAAAGTGGGATCAGGTATTATTACTGCCACATTAATTATTAGTGCAATCTTATTTATTTCAAATTTCTTTACAGGAGTGGGTGCATTTGGGGTTATTGTTTCCATAATATTCCTATCTGTTGTAATTTATGTTGTTGCAGAATATGTTGCGCCGATTATTTCCAGTATCGTTAGAGCGATTGATCCTACTAAGGGAGCCCGTGAAAATGAAATGAATCGATTACGTGACGAGTTGAATCAGAGTGCAGAAATTGCAGCTAATAATAGAGAAATCTCAAATATTCTAAATGAAAATGCCTACCAATTTTACATTAAAAAAATCCCTGAAAGTTTTCAGAATCTGAATGACATTGTTGGAATTTGGGTTTTGTTGAGGGATTTGCGTGCTGATAATTTTAAAGAGGCTGCAAATCTAGTAAGGGAAGAACAATTTAGAAATAAGATGTTGTCCTCACTCAATATCTTTCAGCAACAATTGGCAAGCATTTCTGTCCAATTGGATGAAGTTAACGAAAATATTACTGAGTTGAATCGTTTAAATAAAGCTCAACTTGCAATGCTGGCGAAAGTTGATGCTTCAATTTCGGCTGGTAATCACCTTGCTAAAGAAAATAATAGAATTGCCGAGGAAAGAAATAGATTATTAGAGCAAGGGATTACTATTAAGTGGTAGTATACTAAACTATCGATATATTAGTTGTAACCAAGTCTCTGAGGGGGCTTGGTTTTATCTGTAACTTGATTTTTGCGAATTGCCGTATTGTTCGGATTTTTCAGAAAATTTCCATTTTTCTGTTGACAAGTGAAAATAAGTGAGGTATCATAGTAAACAATTAGAACACAGAGAGGAAAAGTCAAATGAACACTGTCACTACAAAATTCTTTACTTTGTTGTTGCGACGGTCGGGCTAGTGCTGAAAGAATGCATTAGTCCTGTTTGGCATACCAGGCGGGCGCTGTTGACAACATCTCGCGGGTAGTAATCCTCGAGGTGTTTTCTTTTATTTGGTTTGCTTAGAAAACTAAGAAAGAGAACCAAATATTTACGTTAGGGTTATTTAGAAAGGTATTCTTATGCGTGTGATTGAATTTTTAGATACGACTTTACGGGATGGTGAACAGACGCCTGGTGTGAATTTTTCAATCAAGGAAAAAGTGACCATTGCCAAGCAGTTGGAGAAATGGGGAATTTCTGCCATTGAAGCGGGTTTCCCAGCGGCCAGTCCTGATTCTTTTGAAGCGGTTCGTCAGATTGCGGCGGCTATGACCAAGACGGCTGTGACAGGTTTGGCTCGGTCAGTCAAATCAGACATTGATGCTTGTTATGAGGCTCTGAAAGATGCCAAGTATCCGCAGATTCATGTTTTCATTGCGACCAGCCCCATTCACCGTGAATTTAAACTTCAAAAGTCCAAAGAAGAAATTTTGGCACAAATCACTGAACATGTCAGCTATGCACGCGAGCGTTTTGAGGTAGTGGAGTTCTCACCAGAGGATGCGACGCGGACGGAATTGGATTATTTGTTAGAAGTGGTGCAGACAGCGGTAGATGCAGGTGCGACCTATATCAACATTCCAGATACAGTCGGCTTTACGACACCTCAGCACTACGGAGAAATTTTCCGTTACTTGACAACAAACGTCAAATCGGACCGTGAGATTATTTTCAGTCCGCATTGCCACAATGACCTAGGTATGGCTGTTGCCAATACCCTTTCAGCTATTAAAAACGGTGCCGGTCGTGTTGAGGGGACAATCAACGGTATCGGTGAGCGAGCAGGAAATGCGGCCCTTGAAGAAGTAGCTGTTGCCCTTGAAATTCGGAAAGATTTCTATGATGTGACTAGTCCGATTGTTCTAAAGGAAACGCTCAATACTTCGGAATTAGTATCTCGTTTTTCTGGGATTGCCATTCCACGCAATAAGGCGGTAGTTGGTGGCAATGCCTTCTCTCATGAGTCAGGTATCCACCAAGATGGTGTCTTGAAAAATCCATTGACCTATGAAATCATTACACCTGAGTTGGTAGGGGTCAAGAAAAATTCTCTGCCATTGGGTAAACTTTCTGGTCGCCATGCCTTTGTAGAAAAACTGAAAGAACTAGACCTGTATTTTGAAGAGAGTGATGTTGCTGGTCTCTTTACTCGCTTTAAAAATCTGGCAGATAAGAAAGAAAAAATCACGGACGCAGATATTCGTGCCTTGGTAGCTGGGACAGAAATCAGCAATCGTGATGGTTTCCAATTTAAAGATTTGCGTTTGGATAGTCAGTCTGACGGAAGCATTCAGGCACAAGTTACCTTTATCAATCAAGATGAGGAAGAAGTGGTGGTTGTTGAGTCAGGCAAGGGTTCGGTTGAGGCTGTCTTTAATGCCATTGACCAATTCTTCCAGCAGGAAATCAGCTTAGAACGCTATCATATTGACGCTATTACCGATGGAATTGATGCCCAAGCGCGTGTGCTTGTCGCCGTAGAAAACAAGGCAACAGAAACCGTCTTTAACGCCTCTGGTATTGACTTTGACGTATTGAAGGCTTCTGCAATTGCCTATATTCATGCCAATGTCATGGTACAGAAAGAAAATAGCGGACAGATTGATAAGAAACTATCTGAGAAAGAGTTGCCAACTAGCTAGGAGGAAATATGACGAAAAAAATTGTAGCCTTGGCTGGTGATGGAATCGGTCCTGAAATCATGGAGGCTGGCCTAGCAGTCCTCGAGGCTGTTGCTGGGCAAGTAGGATTTGATTATGAGATTGAGGAGAGAGCTTTTGGTGGCGCTGGGATTGATGCGGCTGGCCATCCTCTACCAGATGCTACCTTACAAGCCTGCCGTCAGGCGGATGCGATTTTGTTAGCAGCTATCGGTAGCCCTCAATATGATGATGCAGCTGTTCGACCAGAACAAGGCTTGCTTCAACTTCGGAAGGAATTGGGTCTCTTTGCCAATATCCGTCCGGTGAAAATTTTTGATAGCCTGAAAGACTATTCTCCTCTGAAAGCTGACCGGCTGGATGGTGTGGATTTGGTCATGGTACGGGAGTTGACAGGCGGGATTTATTTTGGAGAGCATATTCTGGAGACAGACCAAGCCAGCGATAGCAATACCTATCAAGCTGAGGAAATCGAACGAGTTGTCCGCTCTGCCTTTGACCTAGCCCAAAAAAGACGGAAAAAAGTCACCAGCATTGATAAACAAAATGTACTGGCGACGTCAAAATTGTGGCGGAAGGTAGCGGATGAGGTGGCTAAGGACTACCCAGATGTGACCTTGGAGCACCAGTTGGTGGACAGTGCAGCCATGCTTTTGATTACCAATCCTAGTCGATTTGACGTCGTGGTGACGGAAAATCTTTTCGGAGATATTTTGTCGGATGAGGCCAGCGTATTAACAGGAACGTTAGGGGTTCTGCCTTCTGCTAGTCATGCGGTGGCAGGTCCCAGTCTCTACGAACCTATCCATGGTTCGGCACCCGATATTGCAGGTCAGGGCATTGCCAATCCTGTCAGTATGATTCTATCTGTTGCCATGATGTTGGAAGAAAGTTTTGATTTGGTCCAAGCAGGTCAGACCGTTCGCCAAGCTGTTGAAGCGGTCTTTGCCAAGGGGATTTTCACTAAAGACCTAGGTGGTAGCGCCTCTACCAAAGAAATGACAGCGGCTATTATTGAACAGCTTGAAAGGAGGTCAACATGAGTGGCAAATCCATTTTCGATAAGCTCTGGGATCGCCATGTGATTACAGGGCAGGAAGGTCAGCCCCAGCTCCTCTATGTCGATCAGCATTATGTTCATGAGGTGACCAGTCCCCAGGCCTTTCAAGGATTGAGGGATACAGGGCGACCTGTTCGGCGCCCAGACTTGACCTTTGCGACTTTTGACCACAACGTACCAACCGTTGATATTCACAATATCCGTGATGTCATTTCCAAAGCTCAGATGGACGCCTTGGCGAAGAATATAGAAGATTTCGGCATTCCCCATGCAGCCCATGGTTCGGAATATCAGGGGATTGTCCATATGGTTGGACCAGAAACAGGTCGGACCCAGCCAGGGAAGTTCATCGTCTGCGGAGATAGCCATACGGCGACTCACGGAGCTTTTGGAGCCATTGCCTTTGGGATTGGCACTTCCGAAGTGGAGCACGTTCTCGCTACCCAAACAATCTGGCAGGTTAAACCCAAGCGACTCCTAGTGGAGTTTGTCGGTCAGGCCCAAGCAGGTGTCTATGCCAAGGACTTTATCCTGGCTCTGATTGCCCGCTACGGCGTGGATTGTGGACTCGGTCATGTGGTGGAGTTTGCTGGTCCAGTCATCGACCGACTCAGCATGGAAGAACGGATGACCATTTGCAATATGTCCATTGAGTTCGGCTCTAAGATGGGCATTATGGCTCCAGACCAGACCACTTTTGACTACCTGCGAGGTCGTGAGTGTGCACCAGCGGACTTTGAGGCGGCGGTGGCAGACTGGAAGGAGCTCTACTCAGATGCCGACACCGTCTATGACAAGCATCTAGTCCTTGATGTGTCGGACTTAGCACCGATGGTCACTTGGGGAACGACGCCTGCTATGGGGGTTAGCTTTGACGAAACCTTCCCAGCCATCCGTGACCACAACGACGAGCGGGCCTACGCTTACATGGACTTGGCTCCAGGGCAAAAGGCTGCGGACATTCCCGTTGGCTATGTCTTCCTAGGCTCCTGTACCAATGCTCGCCTCAGCGATTTGCAGCTGGCAGCTAGGATTGTTAAGGGGCGGAAAATAGCAGAGCAGGTTACGGCCATTGTCGTTCCAGGTAGTCGCCCTGTCAAGCGGGCTGCAGAAAAGCTTGGGCTAGACAAGATTTTTATGGAGGCAGGCTTTGAATGGCGAGATCCAGGTTGCTCCATGTGTCTGGGTATGAATCCAGACAAGGTGCCTGCAGGTGTCCACTGCGCCTCTACAAGTAATCGAAACTTTGAAGACCGACAGGGCTTTGGGGCCAAGACCCACTTGTGTAGTCCTGCTATGGCTGCCGCAGCGGCACTTTATGGACGTTTTGTCGACACTAGACAGCTAGACATTCTCAAGGAGGGAGTTTAATGCACCAATTTACCACATGGACTGGAACGACCGTTCCGCTCATGAATGATAATATTGATACCGACCAGCTCCTGCCCAAGCAGTTTCTCAAGCTGATTGACAAAAAGGGCTTTGGCAAATATCTACTCTATGCTTGGCGGTACTTGGATGATAACTACACGGACAATCCTGATTTCATTCTCAATCAGCCTGAGTATCAAGGAGCTAGTATCCTCATATCTGGGGACAACTTCGGAGCAGGTTCCTCTAGGGAACACGCTGCTTGGGCTCTGGCAGATTATGGCTTCAAGGTCATCATTGCAGGCTCCTTCGGAGATATTCATTACAACAATGACTTGAACAATGGGATTCTGCCCATTATCCAGCCCAAAGAAGTCAGGGACCAACTAGCTCAGCTGGCTCCTGACCAAGAAATCAGGGTTGACTTGGCAGATCAGTTGATACGGACGCCTTTTGGGGAATTCCCATTTGACATCGAACAGGACTGGAAACACAAGTTGCTCAATGGCTTAGACGATATCGGTATTACCTTACAATATCAGGATTTGATTACTGAGTATGAGGGGAATCGCCCAAGTTACTGGCAAGAATAGAGTCTTTCATTTTATCTTTTATTACTGCGACGAACGAGGAAACTCCGTTTCCCTATTTCCAACTTCAAATAATTTCATCATTATTTGAACTCGCTTTGCCGTACTTTACAAGCGTGACTTACTATCGTAAGTATGATTTTAAAACTTCAACAGTCACTACTCTGACTGTTGAATCTATCTGCGGCTCGTTGACACGAACAATGTTCGTTTTATCTCCAACCTCTAACTGTCTCCCAGACAGTTAGAGCTAGTACTAAAAGCAAACTGAAAGACTCCTACAAAATATGAAGAAAACAAGCAGTTAGCTCTGCTATGAAATAAAAGAAAAGAGGAAATTATTATGACGAAACAAATTCACTGGGATGGCGCACTTTCACAAGAAGGTCTTGACATTATCAAGGGTGAGGGGGGCGTGATTGTCTGCCCGACTAAGGTTGGCTACATCATCATGACATCTGACAAGGCTGGCTTGGAGCGTAAATTTGATGCCAAAGAGCGCAAGCGTAATAAGCCGGGTGTGGTCCTTTGTGGTAGCATGGAGGAGCTTCGTGAGTTGGCTCAGTTGACTCCTGAGATTGATGCTTTCTACCAAAAACATTGGGATGAGGACATTTTGTTGGGTTGTATCCTGCCTTGGAAACCAGAGGCTTACGCCAAGTTGCAGGCTTATGGCGATGGTCGTGAAGAGTTGATGACCGACGTTCGTGGTACTTCATGCTTTGTTATCAAGTTTGGTGTGGCTGGAGAGCAGATTGCCAAGGAAATGTGGGAAAAAGAAGGCCGTATGGTCTACGCTTCATCTGCTAACCCGTCAGGCAAGGGAAATCGTGGTAAGGTAGAAGGTATCGGTGAGCGTATCGCGTCTAAAGTAGATTTGATTATCGAGGCGGATGACTATGTGGCATCTATCCAGCCAGACAAGACCATTGAAACCCGCTATGAGCAAGGGGTTATGGTGTCTATGGTAGACAAAGATGGTAAACTGATTCCAGAACAAGGTGCAGATAGCCGTTCTATCAGCCCATGCCCAGTTGTCATCCGTAAGGGTCTGGACATCGATAAAATCATGATGCACTTGTCAGACCATTTCAACTCTTGGGACTATAGACAAGGGGAATACTACTAAGATATCGTCATTTAGTTTATCTTTTATTACTTCGTTAACTCGCTTTGCCGTACTCCAGTACTGTCTGCAGCTCGTTGCCTAGTACTAAAAGCAAACTGAAGACTATAAACTATAAATAGGAACGATCCGAAAGGGTCGTTTTTTGCTCTAATCTATCTAGTATTGGTTTACAATTTTCGCAAAATGTGTTACAATGTAACACAAAGAAGTGAGGTGAACTGATGAGTACAGTAACTATCCGATTAAACAAAGAGGAAGAAGTATTTTTCAAGAGCTATGCTCAATTGACTGGTCAAAGTCTTTCAAGTTTATTTAAGAAGGCGCTTGAGCGTGATATTGAGGATGAGTATGATTTGAGCATTTACCATCAAGCCTACGAGGAGTATCAGAAAGATCCTGAAACCATCAGTCATGCTGATTTCAAGAAGGAACTTGGTCTGTAATATGTTTCATGTAGAGTATTCTAAGAAGGCGCAGAAACAAATCAGAAAATTGGATAAGCAAATCCAAAGATTATTATTTGCATGGGTGGATAAACACTTAGACGGTACAGTTAATCCGAGGTTGCATGGCAAGGGATTGACAGGGGACCATGCCAATGAGTGGCGTTATCGTATCGGTGATTATCGGCTGATTTGCGTTATTCAGGATAATAGGATGGTTATTCTGGCACTTGAATTTGGTCATCATAGAGATAGTTATTAAAAGCTGGTCTAATATAAGGTAGAACGATCCGAAAGGGTCGTTTTTTTGTACCAGAAAAAAACTGACCGAGATTTCAGTCAGTTTGGTGTTGTTTGATAAGTGATTGGAGGTTGTCGACTAGTCCTTTCTCGTCCGTCAGTTCCAAGATTTGTAGTCCTTTGTCAATTAGTTCCTGCTTATTCTCAGCAAGTCCGAGGTAAACATAGGCACGGGCTAGTTGATCATAGCGTTTTTCTTTCTTAGCTAGTTCCATGAGTTTGGTGGCAAAAAAAGTAGACTTGCTGTACTGTTTTTGTTCAAGGGAAAAAAGGGCTAGTTGTTGGTAGAAAGATAGAATGGTTGGCTGAATCCGCTTGTAATCCCTGTATTTTTCTAATCTCTCTAAGATGAGTTTGGCAGTATCTTCGATAACATCATGAGAGAGCGTGTGTGACAAGAGTGTACCTACCAAGATAATATCGTTATGGTACCAGTTGTCGTATTGTTCTAGTTGAGACCATAAAAGTTTAGAAAGGGCTCCGGCCTCGTCTGAAAACTGGGTGATAGAAGAACTTTTTCGGATAGCTACAACGGTCTCCAGGAGGTGGCACTTTCTTTGAATAGGAATATCACTGGGTTCTTTCATTAAATGGTCATGGCAACGGTTTATCAAATCCTCCATCATCTTTGTGGTTGGATTTTTGAGATTATCTATATCGTAGAGTAATTGTTGGCGTTGGCTGGGCTGGTAGTAGTTACAGAGGTATTCAAACTCTTCAAAAGTCATATCTACTTGTTTGAGCAAGAAGCGCATGAGCTCATAGCTAGGAATAGTCTGATTTTTCTCGAAGCGAACCAAAGTAGTCCGATTGATAAAATCTCCACATACTTGCTCTTGACTCAAATGCTTGCTTTTCCGAATACTTTTATAAACACTTCCGTAATCCCATCTCATGTTCAAACTCCTTCAAAAAATGTGATTATTTGCAACAAAATAAATAAACTTTATAAAAATAGTATATCATATTGGTAGAAAATATACAGAGATTTCTATCAAGTGGAAAGGAAAAAGAAGAGCGGAAACGATATTCTTGGTAGGAGTTGAGGTATTTAAGAAAAATTCCATCAGAGAGGAGGAAAGGGAAGGATGAAAAAGAAGGTTGCATATATGACAATTGCCATATTGGTCATACTTATCTCGGCCATTCGTATTTTAGGGGAAAATGAAGTACTTCCGTTAGAAACCCAACTGGCAACTCATCTGGTGGGGTAGGAAGTTACCATGTGTAAACAAAGTAGTTTGATAACGACGGGATATGAAATAGTTATCACTACTGTCTTTAATACAATCGCTCAATAATTCAGAGTAAAGGAGAAATCACTATGAAAAAAATAATATTAACTATGTTGCTGTTTGGATTTTCGCTACCGAGTGTAAATGTGTTAGCTGAAACGTCACATGATCATATGAAAAGTGAAATAGTTAGTGAAATGATGGAAAATCAGATGCGAGTGGAGGCTCAAATTGAGGTTGCTTCTGAAACTGAGACTCTATACAGTTATGAAGAGATTTTAGAAATCCCAGCTTCTGCTTTTCCAAAATCAACTGAACATGAGGTTGAAATCATTAAAGAAATGATTAGACAAACTTTATCTGAGACAGGTCATAGTAGAAAAATTCCGCTATCTATGGTCTATATTGATAAGAGCGAGGAAAATTCAGACGCTATTCTGTCCGGAGGTGGTCTTCCTTATTGTCTTGATAATAATGGTTGGGGGCCAGCAAATTTTCTTTCTTCTGATTGTGATATGGCGATGCTAGTTGTACCACAGTGCATCTACGAATCAATCATAAAAAAACCTGAGTGGCGTTATTGTCGTGCGGATTTAAATAGGAATTGCTCTCCAAGAATTGGGCATAGTCCATATTGGCATACACATTGATAATTTAGTGAATTTGAAAAATTATATTGGTGAGTAGTTTATGAAAAAATTGATAATTTTACTAGGAAATATTGCATTAATATTTGCATTTTTATTCACAATCATTTTCAATAAAGGATTGACAAGTAACCCAATTGGGCAATTCACCGGTTTTCAAATTAATCATCAGCAAACGGGTTGGGGAACTTACTTATATTATCTAAGTATAAATCCATTAGAAAATAAGTCGTCTGAAGTCAAGATTGCTGTAATAGATTCTGGAATTTCAAATGATTCATTAGATGAGTTTAATTTACAATCTGTACAGAATTTTTCATCTTCTAGTCACCCTTATGATGTGTTCGGGCATGGGACCAAAATTTCTAGTATAATTGGCGCTAAGGATAATCATGTTTTGACGCTGGGGCTTTCACCAGATAGTGCTATATTTTCATATAAAGTAGTTGATGATGATGGTATCATCAAAAATGATTACATTATTAGGGCGTTTGAACAAGCGATTAAAGATCGGATTGATATTATAAATTTAAGCATGGTACTTAAAAATCCTAGTCAAGAATTGAAGAATATTATCAGTTCATTTATTGATCAGGGGGGGTATGTGGTAACACCTGCTTATGACTTAAAAAACATTAATGCTCTAAACCCTTTAGTTGAGATTGAAGGTGTTATTAGTGTGGGCACTTTTAATGACTTCTTCCATATTTTTAATCCTCAAAAAAACATTGATTATTATGCCCCCTACTCCCAAGAAACACTTTCACTGAATAATGAAATTGTTAGAAGTGATGGTTCATCTTTTAGCACAGCATTTGTATCTGGTACGATTGCTAATTTGATGTCACAGGGAAAAACTGATTCTGAAATAACGGAACAACTACAAAAATATTTTGGAGAAGAATCTATTTATTCAAAAAGAAATATTTTTATGAGATTTTATGAGGAACACCTGGATTTAGTTAATGATTCATATATGATTTTATCAGTTGGTTTGATTTTATTATTTGTCCTAGAGGTTGTCTTAGTTATTATAGTATCTATTAAAGTAAAAAATGAAGGGAAATGGCAAATAATGGAGACGGGGTTGAGCTTTGTTGTTCTGCTTATTCTAGCTTTTCTTTTATTGCCGATGCAGATGTGAGGATATGAGATGATTTATTTGATATTATTTATGTTAACAATCTATATCTTCATGCAATTTTACTTTTCTTTGAGAGTTATAAAAAGGAAACAAAGTAGCATAGAAGTTGTTATAACGATTACGAGAACGATATTTCAAATAGTTTTTGCTATATGGCTAATATTGTTTACAGTTTTAGGTTATTTAGGAAACATTCACTTCTGATAAGGTCAGTCTAATACATTTTTAAGAATCGGATGTTCATAGGTAATGTTTATATTTTTGAGAGATTGAAACAGGCGGTGTTGATAATGCCAATGTTTCGGTATCTTCAACGTCCATTTTTGTAAAATCCCTTTATTATCGTGGAAATGTGGGCTATTAATCAATAAACAAAAAATGATTGGTATCTAACAGATTATTCTGTACTTGCTATCCTCTTTTATCGCAAGATTTTGCTGTACAAACAAATGCAGTTGACTTTTACTTTATTGTTATGTTTGTGGCTTTCCTTATCTCTGAATGGTTAGTATCTATTTTCTGGGGGCGATAGCAGAAAAGTAAGATGGTGTTTTACTAAAGGGGACAATCAATATACAAATGCTAGAGAAGATTATAACAGTCTTCTTTTTTTGCCACAGTAATACTTATTTTTACTTGTTTGTATAAACAAAAAATGCTATTGTTATTATATTGAATGGTTAACGAGAGTGTAGACTTGAATTGGAATTAGTCAGTTATGAAAAGGAGTAACCTAATGAAACAGATTGATAAAAGTACTTTATTTTTAAGTAGTGTCATTGTTCTTTCGTGTAGTGTCCTATTGTTTCATATGGACCCGATTCAGATTGTAGATAGAGAGATTTGGCTCTGGCTAAATTCATTTATTCATGTACTATTTTTAAAACCTGCTGCTAGTCTAGGCGTTCTTGTGGGGCTTTATTTGCTGTATAAGGCTTTCAAGAAGTAGTCTAGCCAATAATATGCTGATGAAAGGCTGTTGTTTTGCTCTGCCATTTCTCCAAAGAAAGGAGTTTCTATGCTAAAAGTAGTCGATGTCTGTAAGCGATACGGTGCCCACCAGGTCTTGTCCTATGTGTCCTTTGAGTTGCAAGCGGGGGACTTGGTAGCCCTAGTCGGTCCCAATGGTGTGGGAAAATCCACCCTCCTAAATATCATCAGCAATACAGAAACCGTTGATCGTGGGTCGGTAACTATCAATGGTCGGCCCAATAGTGACCGAGCGATTTTTCAGGATATGTCTGTCATGTTGGATGCTCAAGCTCTTTATCCACAGTTGACGGGTTATGACCATCTGACTTATGTGGCTGCCACCCACAAGCTGGGGAAAAAGGAAGTGGATGTCCTAGTGGAAGAACTGGGGATGGGCTACTATGTCAAAAAGCGGGTGGCTGGCTATTCCATGGGTATGAAGCAGAAGCTGCTCTTTGCCATGGCTGTCCTTCCCAAGCCCAAGCTCTTGTTGCTGGATGAACCCCATATCGGCTTGGACCCGACCAATATCATCCAGCAGCGGGAATTTCTTCTGAATTTACAGGCAGAAGGTGTTGCGATTTTGCTTTCTTCCCACCATCTGTCGGAGATTGAGAAGCTGACCAATCAGGTTTATTTTCTCAAGGCCAGCAAGTTGATTGCCACAGAAGTGGAGTTGACGGCGGATTATGATTACCATCTTGCTGTGGAAAACTCCAAGCAGGTTCAGGAATTTTTACGGGATTATCCTCAACTCTTGTGGAAAAAGGCAGAGCAGGGTCTGGTGGAAATCTTCTTACCCGAGCGAGATTTACTGGATTGTTTGGATCGTATTCCAATCCAGCAGGTGGCTGGCCTTACAAAAGCCAGCGACTATATGGAAACCCTCTATCGTGATCTCTACGTGGAGGAAGGTGGTGAGGGGATATGAGGCTGAACTTTGAAATCAAGAAAATCCTCTGGTCGCCTCTCTACTGCTTGCTCGTGCTGGTTTTTTTAGGTCTGGCCTACCTTCCCATCTCGCAAAGGCAAGTCCACCAAGCGGCCTATGTGGAAACCTATAAAGAAGAACTGAGTGAATTGGTTAGTGTCTTGGCAGATATAAAAATTGAGGAGGAGTCAGAAGAAGCACCACGGATGCTGGGCTTGAAATCCGATATAGAAAGTGTCGGTCAGGCCTTAGATGAGGGGAAGTTTGAAGCTATCCCCAACTACCGCAAACTCATGTATCAGGATTTGGACTATTTTATCAGTCGCAATCGGCAGCTTTTTCAAACGCGACAATCCTTGACGCTTAGTGAAGTCGAGTGTTTGGCCAGATGGAATGACTGGTTGCTTGCCTACCAATTGCCTGATGGTCCTGAAAACAAGGCTTGGTCAACAGGGCGTATTGTTCAAGCCTACTTAGAAAGTTTGTTTGGTTTTCTTCCTGTATTTTTGGTGCTTGGTTTTCTACTTGTCAATCAACTGTCGGAAAAGACACTTGCGCATCAAGTTTGGCAGTTGCGGCAATGGGATAGTCTGAGTTTGCAGGGGGTCAGGCGTTTGGCTGCTTCCTTGCTTTCGCTTCTGCTGGCTGTGGGGATAGGTTTGCTCTTTATCCTGGTCTATGATGGGCTGACAGGTCAGTTGGATCTATCTAGTTTTCAAGCTCCTGTTGAGATTTTGGGTCAGAGTCAGTTGATAGGCTCTTGGCTTTACGGGCTTATCTTGCTTGGTTTTTGGCTGGTCTTGCTTCTAGCTGTTCGCCTACTTTTTGGATTTTTGGACCACTTGTTAGCCAGTCGGCTGACTTTTGTGGTGACGGGGTTAATGTTAGCTCTGGGGCTTTCCTATCAGGCAGGTGCAGTAGCAGGTTGGTCAGGTCAAATTCTGCCCTTGCTTGCCTTTCCTGGTTTTTTAGACACAGCTGCATTTTCACAGGTCTTTGTAGCGGTGGATGTCTTGCTCCTGCTGACCATTGGGCTTTTCCTTGCTTATTATGCGCTGACAGAAAAGAAAAGGCTGGTCCTGACCGTGGGGCATCAGAAGGAGTTAGACACAGGGCGTTTGGACAAGGTTTGGTCTTTTGATGTTCTCATCCTTAGTCGGCTCAATTCTTGGAAGGGGCTCGTCTTAGGAAACTTGCTCCTAGCTCTGCTATTTTCCCTACTGACGGGACTAGAAAAGCAAGAGGTTGCCCAGGAGGAGAGGGTTTCGATGGAGTTGGTTGCCCAGTCCTATGAGCAAGATGGGGCCTATGTGGAGAGTTTGCAGTCGGAAATCAACCGTCTGAGGCAGTTGGTCAAAGAGGATACGAGCTATCAAGAGGAGTTGGAGCTGAGGCTTGGTCTCTTGCAAGAATATCGTGTCTATAAGGACCTCTATGTCAAGCAATGGCAGGTATATCAGGAAAAACCTCAGGCTCTGCCGGCTAGTCACCTTGCTATGCTGGAGGCAGAGCAGGTCTATCTATGGGCTAGAGAGGAGAAGGCTTTTGCCAATGGTGATATTGGGGCCAGTCAGACGGTAGATAATCTTCGCCGTTACCAGACCCGCAATCAGGTCAGTCAGTATTACTGGCAGCAGCTGATGGAGGCTGGGGTGCCTGCTACCAAGCGGGGCAAGGATGTCATTTTGACCAGCTTGGAAAATCGTTTTGATACCAATGATGCCTCGGTTCCAGTAGACGATCCTTCTTGGGACCGTTCCAGAGATCTGTCAGGTATTGGCAGTCTGCGCTCTCTCTTTGATGGTCCGGCCTATTTGTTGGTGCTCTTGCTGGCGGTTTGGCTGGGCAGTCGAGGTAAGGCGGTGGAGGTTGCAGGGAAAAACTGGCGTCTCTATCAGATCCAGCCTGTGGATTTGCGCAAGGTTCTACTCACCAAGTGGTTGCTGGGACTGGGGCAGACTCTTTGTTTTACAATGCTCTTTCTAGCTAGTCTTTTCCTAGTCAATAGTCTGGTCGGAGGAATCGGTTATCTGGAAGATGGCCTTATCTTGCTTTCGCATTCGGAGAGGGGGATTTTCCTTAATCGCTTGAGTAACCAGGATTTATGGGCTTGGTTCCTTCCTAATGCTAAGTATCTCTTATTTATGGTGCTTGGCTTGCTTGTCTTGGAAATTGTCTTGGTTAGTCTCAATCATCTCTTGCAAGTTCGGTTTTCAAATCGCTTAGTGGTTTTCATCCTACTAGCTGGTTTGCTGGCTCTGCTGGACTATCTCCTCTTTCAAGACCTGATTTTGGATGGGCAGGAAATTTTTAGGCAGTTAGCTCTGCTATTTTCATGAAAAAAGAAAAACTGGCTGAAATTCAGTCAGTTTCTTATGTTTACTCAATCACCAACATGCCTTCTTTAACGGCAAATGGGTGTTCTGGGTCAATGCGGTCGTAGAACATGACACCGTTGAGGTGGTCGATTTCGTGTTGGACCACAATGGCATTATAGCCCTTGAGCTTGATGCGGTGGGAATTGCCATTTTTGTCCAGATAATCTACAGTTACACGCGCGTGGCGGACTACGTAGCCTTGGACTTCGCGGTCAACAGATAGGCAGCCTTCTCCTCCTTCAAGGGCGGCTTCTTGGACAGAATGAGCCACGATTTTAGGATTGTACAATACTTCTTGTAGAGAGTAGGCTTGGGCAGGTGGATTTCCTTCCTCATCCTCTGGGTTTGGTACTAAAACAGCGATGATGCGTTTAGAAACATCCAATTGGGGAGCTGCAAGACCAACTCCGCCACGGAGTTTCATTTTTTCAGCCATGACAGGATCCTGCGAATGTTTGAGGAATTGCATCATTTTCTCACCTAAAATCACTTCTTGATCAGAAAGTGGAAATTGGACTTCCTCTGCAACTTGGCGTAGGGTTGGATGCCCTTCACGGATGATGTCATCCATGTCAATCAAATGGGCAGGTTTTGTAAGGTTTTCAATTACAGACATACTTCTCTCCTTTGGGTATTATTAAAATAAGTATAGCATGAAATGAGAGAGAATAAAAGCCTCACTCGCCTATCTATTCTGTAGCAAATCTGCTATACTAGTAAAAGACGAACGTTGAAAGGGAGAATGATGAAAAGAATTTTAGAAAAAGCTAGCCTATTGGCTTTATCCACCATGCTGGTATCAACATTTGCAGTATCCCCTGCTATTCCACAGATGATTGACCATTTTGCCCAAGAAGGGATTGCGGCCAGTCAAGTAGAAAACTTAATTACAGTTACCTCATTTGCTATTATGGCAGCTCTCTTGATGAATGGTCTGATTGTTCGATTTATTTCTGAACGGAATATTATCATTTTTGGGTTGTTACTCCTTGCTATCGGTGGTTCCATGCCTATGTTTTTGTCGGCTTTCCCAATGATTTTCTTGGCTAGGATTTTGCTGGGATTAGGGATTGGCTTGATAAATGCACGGGCCATTAACATTATTGGTAATTTTTTCACTGGTCAAGAACGTGTGCAGATGATGGGATTGCGTGGCTCGGCAGAAGTGTTGGGGAGTGCAGGCTTGACCCTATTGGTAGGATGGTTGACTCAATTTGGCTGGCAACCAGCCTTTATGGTCTATCTCTTTGCTTTGGTCGTTTTAGCCCTCTTTTTATTGTTTGTACCTCAAGAAGAGTTTGTGGCCCATAGCGAGTTGAAAAACGATAGTGGTTCTAAGGTCAAACTGGATAAGAAAATGTGGCAAATGGGAATCTACCTCGCATTTTTAGCTTTCTTTGTTATCAATGTCAATACTTTCTTGACCATTCGGATTCCACAGATTGTTTTGGATAAGGGAATTGGGACTGCTCAGCAAGCTAGTCTGATTCTCAGTTTGATGCAAATAATGGGGATTGTGGCAGGAACGGTTTTTAGTAGCTTGGTTGGCCGCTTGAAGGACTGGCTTTTAGCAGTTTCCTATGTAATCTTTGGACTCGCAGTTATCGGCATTGCCTTTGCGGATAATCTTTGGGTATTGGGCCTAGGCGGTATGGTATCAGGATTTTTCTATAGTATCGTTCTGACCATAGTTTTCAGCCAAGTAACGGACAGAGCACCCAAAGCTCTTCTTAATACAGTAATGACGATTGTTTTGATGGGCTGTAATATTGGTGGGGCAACATCGGCAATCTTACCAACTTTTCTGGAAAAACTCAACCCAACACCAACGGGTGCCTTTGGTATCTACGCCATCGGTTGCGCCTTGATAAGCGCAGGTTTAATCTATCAACAAATAAAGAAATAGGGAGTGGATTTCCGCTCCTTTTGGTATAATGGTCTTATGTTAGAAAACAATCAGCTCAATCAATTAATGTTGCGTTTCCCTGAAGATGTCCAATTGATTTTTAATGAAATGATCCCTTCTTATCAATTGGGTTATGCCGACTATGTCTATCAGACAGACGATGTTGCTACTCAGAACCGACGAATTAAAAATCTTGCTAAAAATTTTCGCAAGATGGATTACTTTTACATCATGCCCTTGCCCCAGGATCTGGCATTGGAAATTGCCAACCAGTGGCAGTATCCGTCGCCATATGATTTTTATTCAGTGAGCTCTCAATCAGAAACGTATACCCAGTTCATAACGCCAGAGGCGCGTGAAGACCGATTTTTTGCAGTCATTCGCAATGCAGCCCTCATGGGTTACTTTCAAGTGGAGCAAGTTGATAAGGAACTCAGCCTTCACTTAGGGATGAAGCCGTCTTTGATGGGACAGGGAAATGGCAGAGCTTTCTATCAGACGATTGAAGACTACATTGTTGAACATTATCATCCAGAGCAACTTAGCCTAAGTGTAGCCATATATAACCAACGAGCTCAAGCTCTCTTTCGAGCAGTTGGATTTTCTGTAAACGGTCATAGTATTCAAGTTTGTGATGGAAAACAGTATGAATGTGTCAGAATGGAAAAGAAATTAACATGAGATTAGATAAATTTTTGGTAGACTGTGGTGTTGGTAGTCGGACAGAAGTCAAGAAACTTTTGAAAAACAAGCAAGTCGCAGTCAACGGCCAAGTAGAGACGTCTCCTAAACAACAAATAAATGAACAGGTGGATCAGGTAGCAGTAGCTGGCGACATTCTCCACCATGAACAATTTGTTTACTACCTTCTCAATAAACCCAAAGGAGTTATCTCAGCAACTGAAGATGACCACCATCGGACGGTTTTAGATTTATTGGATGAAATAGCTCAACATAAGGAAGTTTTTCCAGTTGGACGCTTGGACATCGATACCCATGGCTTGCTACTTTTGACCAACAATGGCAAATTAGCCCATGCCATGCTCTCTCCTAAAAAACATGTTGATAAACTCTACCGTGCACAGGTTGACGGAATCATGACCCAAGAGGATGTCGCGCGATTTGCGGCAGGAATTGATTTAAAAGATTTTACCTGTCAGCCAGCCCAGTTGACTATCCTATCGACAGATGAGGCCAAAGAAACTTCACTGGTTGACATTACCATCCGAGAAGGAAAGTTTCACCAGGTCAAACGGATGGTGCAGGCTTGTGGTAAGATGGTGACGGATTTGCAACGGATATCAATGGGGCCCTTATGGTTGGACTCCGAACTAGCGATTGGAAAATACCGTAGATTAACAGCTGACGAATTGAAGCAATTAGAAGTGTTTGGTGTGGAATTATAGATAATAAAAAAGACTCGCTTCCGATTTTGGAAGCAAGTCTTTTTAAATATCCGCAGGTGCAAAAACAACCTGACCATCTTGGAATTTTTCAATACGAGCGAGTGAAGTAACAGGGACACCTGCATCTATCAAGAGTTGACGACCGTCTTGGAAGGATTTTTCGATGATAATACCAACGCCAATTACCTGAGCACCAGCCTGTTGGATAATATCAATCAAGCCTTTTGCTGCTTGCCCATTGGCCAAAAAATCATCAACGATTAGAACCCGGTCTTCCGGTGACAAAAACTTGCTAGCAATAGAAACGGTACTGGTTACTTGCTTGGTAAAGGAGTAGACTTCAGATGTCAAGATTCCTTCTGTCATCGTAATATTTTTATGTTTTTTAGCAAAAATCATTGGCACATCTAAACTTTCAGCGACATAAACAGCTGGAGCAATGCCGGATGCCTCAATAGTGACAACTTTTGTAATTTGCTTAGAACGGTATGCTTCTGCTAACACTTGTCCCATTTCTTTCATCAATTTATAATCAACCTGATGGGTCAGGAATGAATCAACTTTTAAAATATTTTCTCCTAACACCTGACCATCTTTTAAAATACGTTCTTCCAAAATTTTCATGATTCTTCCTCCAAATGATTCCTTGGTGTATTATAGCATTTTTTTATCATAAGCAAAACAATAAACGAATTATTGTTATAAAAACATGTAAAAAAACAGATTAAACGGCCAAAAGGCGAACAGAAATAAAAAAATATCATTAATTGTATTGAAATAAGTTGTTTTTTCTGATAGACTAAAAAATATTATTTAGGAACAAAAAAGGAGAAACAATGTCTCAGAAAACAACAAATGAATATTCATCAGAAATGCTCTATGGAATTGATGAACAACCGCCAAAAGGCATGGCTGTGTTGCTTGCTTTTCAGCATATCTTAGCAGCTTTTGCAGGCATCATCGCAGTGCCTCTTGTCGTTGCAAGTGCCTTGGGGCTATCAGTAGAAGATACTTCTATTATGGTATCGGCCTCAATCTTTGTTGCTGGGATTGCTACCATTTTGCAATCTAAAGGAGTTGGCCCGGTAGGTTCACGTGTCTCTGGAATGATGGGAACGGACTTTACCTTTGCCAATCCAGCTATCAGTGTTGGTAGCCAATTGGGAATTGCTGGTATCGTGGGTGCAACCATTGCGGGTTCATTTGTTGAAATCATTTTGAGTCGTTTTGTGAAACCCTTGATGCGTTTCTTTCCGCCATTGATTACAGGGACCGTTGTTTCCCTCATCGGTATTACCCTCATGCCAGTGAGTATGGACTGGGCAGCTGGTGGTGCTGGAGCTACAGATTATGCCTCTGTTGAAAATATCAGTATTGCCTTTATCGTCCTGGTCTTTACTTTGGCATTGAATCATTATGGTAAAGGAATGCTAAAAACAGCGTCAGTCTTCTTCGGTATGGTCTTTGGATATGTCCTCTGTATTTTGCTTGGAAAAGTAGATATGTCTGCTGTTGGAGAGGCAGCCTGGTTTGCTCTTCCTAAAATTTTCCATTACGGTTTAAAATTTGACCTATCTTCTATTCTAGCCTTTATTCCAGCCTATGTCGTATCTTTGATCGGTACGGTAGGGATTATGATGGCAATTGGAGAAGCATCTAACCAAAAAATTTCTTCTGAGCGGGCGGCAAATGGTGTTCTGGCAGACGGAGTTGGTTCTTTGATTGCTGGGATCTTTGGTGCAGGTCCAAATACGGCCTTCTCACAAAATGTTGGTCTCATTACCTTAACAAAAGTTGCTAGTCGTCATGTCATGATCATTGCGGGCGTTATTCTTGCCTTACTGGGTGTCTTTCCAAAATTGTCTGCCTTGATTTCCATCATGCCCCAGCCTGTTCTTGGTGGTGTTGGAATTATCATGTTCGGTTTGGTTGCTGCTCAAGGGATTAAGACGCTTGCAACTGTAAAAATTGGTGACCGTGAGCTCTTGATTATTTCTATTGCCTTTGCGCTTGGTATCGGTGTGACAGTACGTCCAGAATTGTTGAGCCATCTTCCCTCAGCGCTACAAATGGTCTTATCTTCAGGAATTTCTACAGGTACCTTAGCTGCACTCATTTTAAACATGGTTCTAAAAGAAAAATAATATTCAGATAGGCTATCCTCGTGATAGTCTATTCTTATAGATAGTCATAATTTATTGGTATTGGCCGAGAGAATTTGGTTTTGGTATACTAGGAAGAAACGACTACGGGAGGGATTTATGTCAGTTGAAGAATGGAAAAAAGCCCCGATTGCGATTCTTGGAGCGGGTGCAGTTGGAAAGGCTGTAGGAGCGGATTCTAAATTGGCTGGGAATCGGGTACATTTATTTGAATTGCCAGAATTTGCAAAAGATACACTAAAGAATATAGAAAAAACAGGGATTACCCTCACAGGTGGGCAAAACAGTCTTTACGGTTTTGAACGTAGCGGACGTGCTTTTTTTGACGTAGTGACAGACAAAATCGAGGAAGCTGTGAGTGGGGCAAAAATCATCATTGTTGCTGTACCATCTATTGCACACGACATATTTTTTGATGCCTTAGTGCCGGTATTGGAAGACGGAATGATTGTACATATCATTCCTGATAATTTTGGAAGTTTGAAACTTCGTAAGAAAATGAGAGAGTTAGGTTGTCAGAAGCAGATTATTATCGGTGGCTGGACCAGTGCCCCATATGGTGCTCGAATCATTAGGGAGGGCGGGGTTATGACTCCTAAAATTGAATTAAAATATCGGGCCATAACTTTGCGTGGTGCTGCATTGCCATTAACCGATCAAGATGTTTTTCTTGAGAGTTCAAAAGCTATTGGTGCTTTTGATGCCATTACAGAAGGCGATGGTGTTTCTGGAGGTAAGACAGTTTTAGATGTAGGTTTTAGTAATGTCAATCCAGTTTTGCACTGTCCAGGAACTATTTTAGGGGCAAGTGTGATGGAGAATTTTGGACGAATTTTTGGTGGTAACGATCCATTGCGATATTCGATTTATTCGCATGCTTATAGTGAATCGGTAGCGGAAGTGCAGTATGCCTTTTATCTTGAACAAGTTCAGTTGGCAGAGGCAATAGGAGTCGATTTGCTACGCTATCCTAAAGAAAATTTCTTATCTCGAACTAGTATCCTTGGGCCTGAATATATGGGAGATGATTGTATTGTTCCCTTTGATCAACAATTTCCGATGGCTTATGGAACGGGTCCTTTTACCATTCAAGATCGTTATGTGACAGAAGATGTTCCAGTTGGTTGCCATATCTATCATGAATTAGGAAAAAAATATGGTGTAGCTACGCCTGTTATTGATAGTATGATTGTCTTGGGATCAGTCATGACAGGTCGAAAATTTTTTGAAGAAGGGTTGACTTTAGAAGAATTAGATTTGGCTCATTTGAGCAAAGAGGAGACCTTGGCTTACCTAGAAAACGGTATTTTTCGTGAACAGGAGGTATAAATGACACACTTTAGAGCAAGCATTGAACAAGCTGGGCAATTGGATCAGTTCTATCAGGTACAAAATGCCTCTGTGGCAGGATTTTCGATTGGGATTATCACTATCGATTTTAACTACGTCAAGTTGCCGGGGAATGTAGCCAACGCGACTACTTTTTCTTTTCCAGTTGTCTATGAGGATATTGTTTTGGAAATTGAGGATCTGTTCAATGGTGAGGAGAAACTGTTGGGAATGGTCATTGAGGCAGCTAAGAAATTAGAGAAAAAGGGTGTGCGAGCCATTGTAGGCGCCTGTGGTTACTTTAACCATTTTCAGGATCAGGTGCGAGATGCTGTAGCAGTTCCTGTCTATTTGTCTAGTGTGCTTCAAATTCCCTTGATTAAAATGGGACTCAAACCAGACCAGAAAATTGCGGTACTAGTAGCAGATGGTGAGGGAGCGAGTGCAGATTTTTTCGCCAAAGCCAACGCTTCCATTGAAGACTGTATTGTCAAGGAAATCGGTAGTCTGGATAGTTTCGCTCCAATTCGCTACAATAAGCCTTTTTTGGACAATGGGCGTTTGAAGTCAGACTTAGTAGCAGTCGTTCAGGATTTGCAAGCCAACCACCCAGAAATTGGAGCCATTTTGCTGGAATGTAGTGACCTACCTCCCTATGCAGCTGCTCTGCATAGAGTAACAGGACTACCAGTTTTTGATTTTACTACTTTGATTAACTGGGTCCATTCAGCAGTCGTTCGCAGGGAATTTTACGGATATATGTAAAAAAACTCCGATTAGAAATATCTAGTCGGAGTTCTTGCTATTCTGCTTGTTGTTCTTGGTACCATTCTCCCCAGTCCGACATCGAGTCGAGGATTGGTTTTAAGGAACGACCGAGTTCTGTTAGAGAGTATTCCACACGGGGTGGAACTTCTGGGTAGACCTTTCGGTCCACAATACCCTTGGCTTCAAGGTCACGCAGGTTACTAGTTAAGACTTTCTGGCTGATAGAACCAATGGAGCGTTGTAATTCCCCAAAGCGCTTGGTATCATTCATCAGGTCACGCAGGATGAGAATATTCCACTTGCTACCAATCAAGAGCAAGGTCGTTTCGACTGGACAGGCTGGCAAATCTTGAGGTAATTTTTTACTGGTCATGGCTTCCTCCAAAATCTTTTTCAAAAAAATTAGATTGCTTTTTCTTTGAAAATATACATTTCTTACTTTGGGGTAACTACCCTACTTTAAGGTGCATACTTTCCAAAAGATACTGATAGTGTTAGTATAATGGCAGAGCTTGAAAAAAGCAAGGGAATTATATTATTTGAGGTGGAGTTAAGATGGAGATTCAAAAAATAGATCATGCTAAAAAATTGCTTGCAGAAGCAGATGCAATCGTGATTGGTGCGGGTGCTGGTTTGTCCAGTGCGGCAGGTTTGACCTATTCAGGCCCACGTTTTGAGAAACATTTTGCACCGTTTATCAAGGAATATGGGCTGACAGATATGTATTCCGCTGGCTTTTATCCCTTTGCGACCAAGGAGAAAAAGTGGGGATACTGGAGCCAGCACCTCTATCTCAATCGCTACCAGACAGGCAGCCTGCCACTCTACCAGGATTTGTATGAGCTGGTGGCGGACAAGAATTACTTTGTTATCACGACCAATGTTGATAGTCAGTTTGAAAAAGCTGGTTTTGAAAGAGAGAAAATCTTTGAAGTCCAGGGAAATTACGGTGAATTTCAATGCTCAGTGCCTTGTCATGATGGCGTTTATTCCAATAAAGAAATCTTGAAAACCATGCTTGCCAGCCGTCAAGGATTGGAGGTTAGAGCTGATGTTATTCCCAAATGTCCGAAATGTGGGGCAGATATGATGAGCCATTTGCGAGTGGACAATCGTTTTGTTGAAGATATCAACTGGCACAGACAAGAAGAAGCTTACATTGCATTTTTACAGGAAAATGCGGCGAAAAAAATTGTCTTTTTGGAGCTGGGTGTGGGCTACAATACGCCGACCATTATCAAGTTTCCCTTTGAACGCTTGAATCAGACTCTGCCAAGTGCCAGTCTGATTCGGGTCAATCTAGAAGACCCAGAGCGTGAAGGAATTCTGACCTTTCATCAAGAAATGCAGGAGGTGGTAAGTGCATGGAAAAACTAGAAAAATTGATTCACTATCTGGCACCTGACTTGGAGTTGCCTCAGACAGAGGACGAACAAGAATGGACCTTGCGAGCTTTGATGAATCTTTGGGAGCCCAAGGTACTGCCAGCACAGTTTTGGACTTTGCAAGATGCCTATTTACAGGAAAAATTGGCTCAGAAAACCGTGACTAGTCTATCCGACTTACAGGAAGTGGAGCCACAGATTTATCTCTGGCAGGGGGATATTACCAGCTTGCAGGTAGATGCTATTGTCAACGCGGCTAACAGTCAGCTCTTGGGTTGTTTTGTCCCACATCATCGCTGTATTGACAATGCCATTCATTCGCAGGCAGGGCTTCAATTGCGGTTGGCTTGTTATCAACTCATGAAGGCTCAGGGCCACTTGGAAGCAACAGGTCAGGCCAAGATAACGCCAGCTTACAATCTGCCAGCCAACTATGTTATTCACACGGTTGGACCGATTATTCAGGCGGAGGTCAGTCCTCAAGATGAGGAATTGCTCGCCTCCTCATATCAGAAAAGTTTGGAAGTGGCTGTGGAAAATGGGCTGACCAGTATTGCCTTTTGTTGCATCAGCACAGGCGAGTTTCGTTTCCCTAATCAGCTGGCCGCGGAGATTGCGGTAAAAACTGTTCGCTCTTTTATCAAGAGACACCCGAATATTAAGGTTGTCTTCAATGTTTTTAAGGAATTAGATCGGGAAATCTACCAAGAACTCCTGCAGAGATAAGTAGTCAAAAAACTTGACTATCTTTCTTTTTCTGATAAAATAGTAAAAAAGATTGACTAATTACAAAGGAGTGGGCAGATGAAAGCTGTTGTGGTTTCAAAAGCTGGTGGTCCAGAAGTTTTGGAAGTAAAAGAAGTGGCTAGACCGCAGGTCAAAACAGGCTGGTCTTTGGTGAAAATCAAGGGCTTTGGCATCAACCATTCGGAGATTTTTACCAGACAGGGACTGTCACCAAGCGTGATTTTTCCACGTATATTGGGGATTGAGCTGGTCGGTGTGGTCGAGGACACAACAGAGCCAGAGAGATTACCGGTCGGGCAAACAGTCGTGTCCATCATGGGCGAGCTAGGTCGGGCTTTCGACGGTGGTTATGCAGAGTATGCTCTGGTGCCCAATCGGACTCTCTACCCCATCCAGACTGATTTGGGCTGGGCGGAGTTAGCTAGCGTCCCTGAAACCTACTACACTGCCTACGGCTCCATGAAAAATCTCAAGCTGGAAGCGACAGATCGAATCTTGGTGCGTGCGGGGGCTAGCGGGGTTGGACAGGCCTTTGTCAAATTGGTGCGGAGCCAGTTTCCAGACCTGCCTATCTACGCTTCTGTCCGCAATCTAGAAAAGACGGATCAGCTGCTTGCCTCTGGTTTTAGCCAAGTCATCCTTGAAAAAGACGGACGTTTGCAGACGGACCAGACCTTTAGCAAGATTTTTGAGCTGGTTGGTCCTGCTACCCTGTCGGATTCGCTGGCTCATCTAGAAGAGGGGGGTATTGTCTGTTCGACGGGGCAGCTGGGTGGCAAGTGGTATCTGGAGGACTTTGATCCCATTGAGCAGTTGCGAAAGAATGTCTACCTGACTACTTTTTATTCGAACAATGTCAATCAGGTCAAGTTGCAGGAGATGTTTGATTATATTGCACATTATCAGGTGCCAGTTGGGCCTGAGAAGGTTTTTAGCTTGGACACCATTCAGGAGGCTCATCACTATTTAGAGGGGCCAGAGGCTTTTGGCAAGGTGATTGTGCTAAATGAGGAGAGAGACGATGACAGAACTACAAAAACGCAGTAAAGCCTATGCTCGCATCTTTGACCAGCAAGTCGGTCTCTATGAAGGCTACGCTCGCCGGCAGGGGCTCAATGGTAAGTGCTTGTCCATTCTCATGTGGATTTATTATAATCCCGGAGGTGTGACACAAAATTGGGTCAGTAAGAAGACTTACTCTAGTAAGCAGGTGGTCAATGCGACTATTAAGAAATTTATAGAAAATGGTTATGTTTACCTTGAGGAAAATCCAGCAGACAAACGGCATAAGAAGGTCAAATTGACAGAAGCGGGCAAGCAGTTTGCCAGTCAGATTTTAGATCCCTTGGAAGAAGCCGAAAAAACAGCCCTGTCCCAGCTCAGCTTGGAAGACCAGGAACGCTTGCTAGAGCTGACCGAGCGGTATAGCCAGGCTTTGACGAAATTATTACAAGGAGAAAATGATGATTGATTACCAAAATGTGTCCTTGACCTGTAAGGTCAGTGGGCCAATCTTGAAGAATTTGACCTTTGACATTCAAGAAGGGGAGTTCTTTGTCCTGATTGGACCAAGTGGTAGCGGAAAAACAACCACGCTGAAATTGATTAACCGCTTGATCGAGCAGACAGAAGGAGATATTCTTTTTCAGGGCAAACGACTCAAGGATTTTGATCTGCGTGACTTGCGACTGGAAACAGGCTACGTCCTCCAGCAGATTGCTCTTTTTCCAAACATGACAGTGGCAGAAAATATTGCTCTCATTCCTGAGATGAAGGGGTTGAAGAAGGATGAAACCTTGAAAAAAACAAGAGAATTTTTAACTAAGGTTGGCTTGGATCCAGATAGTTATCTGGGGCGTCTACCCAAGGACTTGTCTGGGGGAGAAAAGCAACGGATAGGGATTTTGCGGGCAATTATTGCCAATCCAAAGGTTCTGCTCATGGACGAGCCTTTCTCAGCCTTGGATCCAATTAGCAAGGGGCAGTTGCAAGACTTGATTAAGGAGTTACACGAGGAATTCAAGATGACAACGGTTTTCGTTACCCATGATATGGATGAGGCAGTTAAGCTGGCAGACCGTATCTGCTTGATGAGGGAAGGCGAAGTGGTTCAATTGGGCACGCCTGATGAACTTCGTAACCAGCCTGCCAACGACTTTGTCATCGAATTTATGAAAAATAGGGGAGGTGCCTAATGGATCAGTTGATTGCAACTTTTATCGAACGCAAGGCAGACTGGTTGACAGCCCTCTTTGAGCACCTGCGGATTTCCCTCTTGGCATTGATCATCGCCATTGCTATTGCGGTGCCACTGGGCTTGGTCTTGTCCAACAAGAAAAGGCTGACTGAGTGGAGCTTGCAGGTGACAGGTGTTTTCCAAACCATTCCATCCTTAGCTCTTTTAGGGCTTTTTATTCCCTTTATGGGTATAGGTACTTTACCTGCAGTAGTGGCCTTGGTCATCTATGCAATTTTCCCCATTTTACAAGGGACTTTAACTGGACTTTCGGAAATCGATCCTTCGCTGGAAGAAGCTGCGACAGCCTTTGGGATGACTAAGCTAGAAAAACTGCGTAAATTCGAGCTGGCCTTAGCTATGCCTATTCTTATGTCTGGTATTCGGACGGCTTCTATTATGATTATCGGGACGGCTACGCTTGCGGCCTTGGTCGGTGCAGGTGGTCTAGGCTCCTTTATCCTCTTGGGAATTGACCGAAATGACTCGGCCTTGATTTTGATTGGAGCAGTGTCGTCAGCTGTTTTGGCAGTTCTCTTTGGCTCGATTATCAAGTTCTTGCAGGACAAGAAGCCACGGACCATTTTAGCGGCTCTTTTGGTGACACTCTTGGCGGTCGGAGCTAGTTATGTTCCGCTCAATCAGTCTTCATCGAAAAAGTTGGTCATCGCTGGGAAATTGGGTGCCGAGCCTGAAATCCTCATCAATATGTACAAACTTTTGATTGAAGACCAGACCGATATCGAGGTAGAGGTGGAGCCAAACTTTGGCAAGACCAGCTTCCTCTATGAAGCCCTCAAGGCAGGCTCAATTGATATTTATCCAGAGTACACTGGAACCATTACGACCACCCTTTTGACCAATCCGCCGTCTGACCTGTCCAATAACCCTGAGGAAGTTTACACTTACGCCAAGGAAGCAATTTTGAAGCAGGACAGCTTGGTTTACCTAGCTCCGACAGACTTTCAAAATACCTTTGCCCTGGCGGTGACAGAAGATTATGCTCAGAAAAATGGCATTGAAAAGATTTCGGATTTGGCAAAAGTGCAGCAGACTGCTGTTGCAGGTTTCTCATTAGAGTTTAACGACCGTGAGGATGGTAATGTCGGATTGACCAATCTTTATGGACTAAACCTCAATGTCAAAACCATGGAGCCTGCCCTTCGCTACGAAGCCATTAAAAACGGAGATGTGCAGATTGTAGAAGCCTTCTCGACAGACAGCAAGGTGGTTACTTACAAGCTGAAAATCCTTGAAGATGACAAACAGCTCTTCCCACCCTACCAGGCCGCTCCGCTATTGTCCAAAGAAACCCTAGAGAAATATCCTGAGTTGGAGCAAGTCCTAGGGGTCCTGGCGGGCAACATCTCGACCGAGGAGATGACCCAGATGAACTATGCGGTCGATGTGGAAGGCAAGTCGGCAGAGCAAGTGGCTAGGGAATACTTAAAGCAAGAGAATTTAATAAAATAGGAGATCATCATGTCACATCAACTAGATAACGCTAAAAATCTTTACCTCCGTGGCATTCACGACGGGGAAATCAAGGAAGTTCATGAAAACTATATGGGAGCCACTTACACTCAGCACAGTACGGGTGTGCCTGATGAGAAAGAGGGCTTTGCGGCTTTCTTTGAGGACTTTTTCAAACGCAATCCCAAGCGGGAAATCAGCATTGTGCGTGCCATTGAAGATGCAAACTTTGTCTTTGTCCATGTTCACCAGAAACTCAATGATGGTGAGGCTGAGTGGGTGACGGCGGACATCTTCCGTTCGGATGAAAATGGTCGTATCGTTGAGCATTGGGATGTTATTGATTCCTATCCAAAAACTATTGGTGAAACAGACCCGATTTACGCAGACTTTGAGCTGACAGACTTAGACAAGACCGAGGATAACAAGAAAATCGTCCGTCGTTTCTTGGTAGATGTCCTTCAAAATGGGGAAATCGACAAGTTTGACGACTATGTGGCAGCAGGCCTGATTCAGCATAACCAAGAAATCGCCCAAGGCGGTGCAGCCTATAAGAGCTATCTGGTAGAGAATCAAGTCAACTACGATTTTGTCTTTAAGGTGATGGGACAGGGGGACTATGTCGTGGCTTATTCGAAAGTCTGGATTGCAGGTCAGGACTACGCCCACTTTGACATCTACCGCCTCAAAGACGGAAAGATTGTCGAGCACTGGGACAACAAAGAAGTCATGCCAGACAAAAAAGATTTGACGAATTTAGGGAAGTTTTAAGGGAAAAAAGCAGAGCAGGCAGAAGATTTTCTGTCTGTTTTTCTTCTTGTAAAAATATGCTATAATGGGAAAATCTGTTTGGAAAGGACTATTTTTGCATGAATTTTTATGATTTAGATTACATTATTCAGAATCAATCTTTCAATCTTGTTTTGCGGTCGATTCTGCTGATCGGTTTGCTGATTGTGGCTACGGCGACGGGCCTCTACTATATGCGAAACCGTATCAACACTCGCCTACGGGACATTAGTATCGGCATGGTAATTTTGATGTTTATCATCTTGGGTATTCAAATTGAAGACTATATGCAAAATAACCAAGACTTCACACAATCTCAGGTATTGACACAATTTATCAAAAGTGTCGCCATAGATAATCAAGTATCAGAGAAAGAGGTCTATGTCAACTCGACCACTCTTAAAGACGGCATCATCGTGCGGTACAATGAGGAAAATTACACCGTTCACCTCAATAGTGACAACAATTCCTATACCTTGGTCCGTACGCATGTTATTGACCACAATGTTTATATCAACGGGGAGAAGTAGACTATGGATTTGTATTTATTAGTAGCCTGTAAGTTTATTCTTGGGATTTTTGTGATGATTTTGCAAATCAATATCCTAGGGAAATATGAGTTTTCTGCCAATACACCACTCAATCAAATCCAAAACTATGTCCTCGGTGGCATCATTGGAGGGGTTATCTACAATAACACCATTTCCCTGCTGACCTTTATCATCGTCCTCTTAATCTGGTCCTTGGTGGTCATTGTTGTGAAATTATTGGTCAATCAAAAGTGGATTAAGTCCTTGGTGGTTGGAAATCCTGTCGTGTTAGTGAAGAACGGTCAGGTCAATGTTGAAAATTGTACCCGTGTCGGTCTGTCAGCTGACCAACTCATGCTCCATATTCGTATGGCAGGCTTGCAATCAACCAGAGATATTAAAAGTGCCATTATGGAGCCCAATGGTAGCTTGACGATTTTGGACAAACATTCTCAAAATCCCAAGTTCCCCCTTATCAGCAATGCCCACATCAACGAAGATGTGCTGGATTTGATAGGGAAAAATCAGGATTGGCTGCAAGAACAACTGGAACAGGAAGGTTATCAACTCAAAGATATTTTCCTGGCAGAATACCTTGACGGACAGGTCTATATCACGCCGTATGTGGAGAAGGAATCGGATAAATAGCAGAAATCGCCTGGTGGCATAGAGCTCGCTCCTCGCCTGTCATTTTCCTAAAAAATAAAACTTTTTAAAATTTCTTGCCAAAAGTTGAATGATTATGCTACAATGTCAAAAGCGTAGGTTTTTAAACTCATCCCGTGAGGTGAGAAAGACAACAGGATAATTCATTAAGGGCCTATGACTATGTAAATTTAGAAAGTCTGGGTCTTTTTGTGTACCCAGAGCGGGAGAATGATGAATACAAAAGCCAACCTTTTGTTTGATGTCGATGAGAAACCAGCTCCTCTTCAAGGGATTTTGCTCAGTTTCCAACACGTGTTTGCCATGTTTGGTGCAACGATTTTAGTACCTTTGATTTTGGGAATGCCCGTATCCGTGGCCCTATTTGCATCTGGTATTGGAACCCTGATTTACCAAGTAGCTACTCAATTTAAAGTACCGGTTTATCTTGGTTCTTCATTTGCCTATATTTCAGCTATGGCCTTAGCTATCAAAGAAATGGGCGGAGATGTCTCAGCAGCACAAACAGGTATTTTCTTTGTTGGTCTGATTTATGTACTGATTGCAGGTCTTGTCAAAGCCATTGGTACAAAATGGATTGATACTCTTTTACCACCCGTGGTTATTGGGCCTATGATTATCGTTATCGGTCTTGGCCTTGCCAATTCGGCAGTTACTTCTGCAGGTTTTGTGGCGGATGGTGACTGGAAAAATGTTGTCGTAGCTATAGTCACTTTCTTGATCGCGGCTTTTGTCAATACCAAAGGGAAAGGCTTCGCCAAGATTGTTCCATTCTTAATTGCCATCATCGGTGGTTATATTGTTGCTCTCTTGCTTGGTCTGGTGGATTTCACACCTGTGCTCGAAGCAGCATGGTTTGAGTTGCCAGGATTCTATTTACCATTTGAAACAGGTGTATTCAAATCGTATAATTTTTACTTCGGACCTGAGATGGTTGCCATTTTACCAATTGCTGTAGTGACTGTAGCTGAACATATCGGTGACCATACCGTTCTCAGCCAAATCTGTGGTCGTCAGTTCTTGAAAAACCCAGGTCTCAGTCGTACCTTGATTGGTGATGGTGTAGCGACAGCTGTTTCAGCTTTAATCGGGGGTCCTGCCAATACGACTTATGGAGAAAATACAGGGGTTATCGGTATGACTCGCATCGCGTCAGTATCGGTTATTCGCAATGCTGCTTTTATTGCAATTGCTTTCTCATTCTTGGGTAAATTTACAGCACTCATTTCTACCATTCCAAGTGCCGTTCTCGGAGGAATGTCCATCTTACTATATGGTGTTATTGCATCAAATGGTTTGAAAGTATTGATTGAAAGTCGAGTAGATTTCGGTCAAGTTCGTAACTTAATTGTTGCAAGTTCTATGTTGGTATTAGGACTTGGTGGTGCAGTTCTGAATATTGGTGCGATTACCCTTTCAGGAACAGCCCTCTCGGCAATCGTTGGGATTATCCTTAACCTCATTTTGCCAAAAGCTGAAAATGCCAAGTAATTTCACTCAATTTTGAAGTCAGCTCAGGCTGGCTTTTTTTATGGATTGTGCTATAGTAAAGGAAAATAGGAGACGCTCATGAAAGAATTAGCAAAAGAAATGTATAGCAACACTCTTCATATTTGGTATGAGACAGATGTAATGGCAGACCACGAATATGGTCGAATTTTTGATACTAGTTCAGCCAGCTTAAATGAAGTTGCGGTCAGAATACAGGCAGATGTTGTGGACAATCCAGGTGTCGAAGCGATCTATTGGTATATGGGGCAAGGGTTGGATCAAATCGTGCTGATGGCTCGTTACCAAAAAGACAGATTGCAGGTTCAAGTGAATCTCAAGGATTTTGATTTTGCCTTGCATGTAGATGCGATTGAAATATGGAAAAACGACTTAATTGAAGCAGTTCAAACAGGTCTGTCGGAGAAATAGCAGAGCAGCTCAGCAATTGCTCAAATCAGTTGACAAAAGCACCGTTCCTTGATAGAATGGATAAGGTCCAAAAGGACAAATCTAGCTTTTTCTTGGTCACAGGTCGCCAACCTGTCACTCGGATTGAGCTCAATAAAAAGGAGTATACATTATGGCAATCTCAAAAGAGAAAAAAAATGAAATCATGGCACAATATGCGCGTCATGAAGGCGACACAGGTTCAGTTGAAGTACAAGTAGCAGTACTTACTTGGGAAATCAATCACCTTAACGACCATATCAAACAACACAAAAAAGACCACGCAACTTACCGTGGTTTGATGAAAAAAATCGGTCGCCGTCGTAACTTGTTGGCATACCTCCGCCGCACAGACGTTAACCGTTACCGCGAATTAATCAATTCACTTGGCTTGCGTCGTTAATTAGCAGGTATAGAAACAAAAAAACACAGCACCAGTATCTTGTATACTGAGCTGTGTTTTTTGTTTTTTCACTATTGTATGAGTTGCTTCAATTAAAGATTCGATTGAGCTTAGAGGATTTGCTTTTGTAGTGGATTTATCAGGTGGTCTATTTGATTGCTTCTGTAAGACGTTTTGTTTGTTCTAAGATAGCTGTAATTTCTTGTTTGTGATTTTGGATAAGTGCTAGGTAAAGCAAGTCGGTTAGGAAAAGTGAGTTGCTTCGTGATGTAATAGCCCCGACTCGAAGTTCATGCTCATGTCGTGGGATTCTAAATGTAATATCGGCTAAATCTGCTAATTGATTCTTACCAGTTCCAGTGATAGTTATCGTTGAAACTCCATTTTCTTTTGCGAAACGAAGTGGCTCAACGACTTCTTTTGTCATTCCGCTATAACTAATTCCGATTGCTAAGTCACCGTTTCCAGCGGTTGCAATATTAGCCATCTGAATATGCGTATCTTGTGCAAAAATACATGTTTTACCTATTCTACTCAGCTTGTAGTAAAAGTCACTACAAACAATACCTGATGCCCCAACTCCAAATAAATAAATTCGAGAAGCGCTTTGTAACAATTTTACAGCGGCTTTTAATTCTTCTAAGTTTAGAAAACTGATGGTTTGTTGATTTGAAATTGTTATTGAATGAATTAATTTAGTAGAAATATCGTCAATCGAATCTGATGGCGTGAAGTGAGCATTAAGTAAATCATCATATTTCGATTTGGCTATCTCTATCTTTAACTTATTAAAGTTAGAATAGCCCATTTTTTTACTGATTCGACTGATTGTAGCTGTTGATACTCCGGCGTTATCGGCTAATTGATAGATATTCATTGTTTCAATACGATGGATGTTCTCTTCAATATAATCCAATAATTTGTTTTCGGTAGGGGTTAAATTCTCTATCGAGTGATTTAAAATGTTTCTATTCATAATGATTCCCTTCTAACATGGCTTGTTACAAAGTTTCTTTTATTTCTAAAAAATATTGAAATAATAATACATAAGTTGTATAATACGATTATAGCAAACGTTTACAAAAAAAGAAAGGAGAATAAGATGGATATTGAACGATTGAATACAGAGCAGTCCAATCCAGACTCATTTGCTATTGAGACAATGTCTATCGGGGAAATCACCGCCTACATAAATCGTGAAGATGGCCTGGTTGCTTTAGCTGTACAACGTATATTGCCGCAAATTAATGCAGTAATAGAAATAGTCGTTGACTGCTTGAAAAAGGATGGCAGACTAATCTACATCGGAGCGGGAACCTCAGGAAGGCTAGGAGTTTTGGATGCTTCGGAGTGTCCGCCGACTTTTGGAGTTTCTCCAGAGTTAGTGCAAGGACTTATTGCTGGAGGAAATGGGGCTGTACGTGCCGCCAAAGAGGGGGCAGAGGATAACCGAGCAGCAGCTGTAGAGGATCTGCAACAAATTGGTATATCGCCGAAGGATGTGGTTATCGGGCTTGCTGCTTCAGGAAGAACTCCATATGTCCTTGAGGCGGTCACATATGCTCGTGAAATTGGAGCAAAGACGGCCAGTATTTCCTGTGTACAAGATGCGGAAATCTCCCCATTGGTAGATGCTCCGATTGAAGTATTGGTTGGACCAGAGGTTGTAACGGGATCTAGTCGAATGAAAGCTGGGACAGCTCAAAAAATGATTCTGAATATGATTTCTACCACCTCGATGATACAACTAGGAAAAGTTTTTCGAGGATTCATGGTAGATGTGCAACCGACCAATCAAAAACTGATTCAACGAGCAAAAAGAATTATTTGTGAAACAACTGGCTGTACAGAGATGGAGGCGGAACATATTTTTCAACAAGCCAACCAAGATGTGAAATTAGCCATCTTGATGCAGTTGAGTCAACTTGATCAAATAGAGGCAAAAAAACTTCTGGAAAACTATCATAATCACATTTCATTCGCAATTCAATCAATTTTGGATAAGGAGAATTAAAATGAAAAATACGAAAGATGTTGCAAAGCAAGTTCTTGAAAATGTTGGTGGCAGGGAAAATATCCTAGGGAATGCAGTTTGTATGACACGACTTCGTTTACAGTTACGAGATGACAAGCTGGTTCACCTTGATAGTCTCAAAAACATAGAAGGTGTTTTGGGAGTTGTTGAGGCAGATACACTTCAAATTGTTTTTGGGCCTGGAACAGTGACAAAGGTTGGCCAAGCATTTTCAGAACTGACAGGTATATCATTGGGAAGTGTTGAAGAAGATTACACAACAGCGGATGTTGCTGCTACAAACAAAAGGATAAATAAAGAGAAGTACGACAAGCCAGTTCAACGATTCTTGCAAAAAATTGCTAATATTTTTATACCTATATTACCTGGAATAATTGCGGCAGGATTGATAAATGGGATTACAAATGTCATTAATGTATCAACCGGGAATGCTTTTGCAATGGAATGGTGGTATCAATGTATTAGGACTATGAGTTGGGGACTCTTTACTTTTTTGCCAATCTATGTTGGAATGAATGCGGCAAAAGAATTTAAAGGAAGTCCGATTTTGGGAGCAATGGCCGGAGCTATGTCTGTGGCAGTTCCTTCAATGCCTTTGTTGACAGTAGTGGATGACAAATCAATTTTATTACCTTTTGTGGACAAGGCATTCTCACCTAGTGCAGGCGGTTTGCTAGCGGCTCTATTTGTTGGGATTTTCTTTGCATTTCTAGAAAGAAATATCCGAAAATATATGCCTAGTTTTTTAGACACTTTTTTGACTCCTCTTTGTACAGTCATATTGGGTGGACTGGTTGCTTTGTTAGTCATTCAGCCTCTTGGAGAAGTATTAACCACAGCTATTTATAGTGGATTAAATTTTGTATATGAGAAACTAGGTATAGTAGGTGGGTATATTTTGTCAGCAGGCTTCTTACCATTGGTATCAGTTGGACTACACCAAGCATTGACTCCAATACATGTTTTGTTGAATGATCCGTCTGGGCCAACAGGTGGTATAAATTATCTCTTGCCTATTTTGATGATGGCAGGTGGTGGACAAGTCGGGGCTGGTTTAGCACTCTTTTTGAAAACAAAAAATAAAAAGTTGAAACAACTAACACGAGATTCTATTCCAGTCGGAATATTGGGAATTGGTGAACCGATGATGTACGCTGTCACTTTGCCTTTGGGCAAACCTTTCCTAACCGCTTGTTTAGGTTCAGGTTTTGGCGGAATTTTGGCAGTATTATTCCATTTAGGGACTGTATCTCAAGGAGTTTCTGGTTTGTTTGGACTGTTAATCATGGTACCTGGAAGCCAACTGCAATTTGTTATAGCGATGCTGGCTGCATATGTAGGTGGTTTTGTACTAACTTGGTTCTTTGGTGTGGATGAAGATAGAATTGAGACCGTATATGGAAGTTAATGATTTCTTCAGTCGTTTTGGTTTTTCACTCTATTTATCTAACTCATTTGCTGATTCGGAAAAGTGGTTTATAGAATATCAAAATGCAGGATTTTCCTTTGTTTTCTCTTCGCTTAATATAAACGAAGAAGAGAAGGGAGACGAAAAAATTCGTCATATAGTAACAAAATGTCAACGAGAAGGGCTGATCTTGATTGTGGATATCAATCAAGATAGTTTGAAGCGATTTGGGAAAGAAGGGATTAAAAAGCTCGGTATTAAAGCACTTAGGATTGATGATGGAATTACTATTGAAGTCATGAAATCATTGTCGGAAGATTTTTTACTTGTCTTAAATGCATCTACATTGTCAGATGCCCTTCTGAGAAAGATGATGGAAAATGGTGTTGAGAAAACAAGAGTTTTAGCATGTCATAATTATTATCCTAAACCCTATACAGGTTTGGGAAGGAATAGTGTTCGTGACCTAAATAGTCGGTTACACTCTTATGGAATAAAGGTCATCACATTTATTCCTGGGGACAACAAGCGTTTTCCACTTTTTGAAGGGCTTCCAACCGTTGAAGAACATAGAGCATCTCATCCAATTCAATCTGCGCTCGATTGTATGATGTATTGTGAAAGTGATTATGTATGTATTGGGGATAATGCCTTATCAAGTGCTTCCTTAGAACGATTTTCATATCTGACAAAAGGCATAATAGCTCTATCAGCACAGGTTCCAAAGCAATTGAAGGAAATGTATTTTGAAAATAGAATTGATGCTAGCGACTATGTCATACGTGCTAGCCATTCAAGGAATCAGTTAAAAGGGTATGCAATTCAAGGGCCAGCAAAACATCGGAAACGAGGAGATATTGTTCTTGCTAATGAACGGTTTCTACGCTATCAATCAGAACTAGAAATTTGTTTGGTCGACTTGCCTCAGGACGACCGCCAAATGGTTGTTGGCTATGTCCATGAAAGCGATATCCCTTTGTTGGATTATGTGAAACATCCATTTCATTTTACCTTTATATAAAACGAGTATTTGTGCTGAGAGTTCAATAATTGGTAACTCAAAAACCTCCAAGCGATTTAGTATCATTGGAGGTTTTTATATTACAAATTTTCAATCCAATATCGAAGCATACGCTCGCTACTATTAGGGTCAATACGGGTATCCTCATAAACCCCACCATTTGCAAGGATGGTTTTTTGAGAGGCAATATTCCAATCTGCAGCGGTGATTAAGACTTGGTCAATTCCCAAATTCTTAGCTTCCAGTAGGGCAAGTCGAAGTTGTTCAGTCGCATAGCCTTTTCTTCGCTCTTCTGGGTGAATAGAATAGCCGATATGACCAATATAATTCTTTAAATGCTCGTGATTAAGATCGTGGCGAATAGTGCAAATGCCAACCATCTGTTGATCCATTTCACGAATACAAAGAAATGTAGAAAAAGGAGAACGTTCTGTATGACTTGTCCCATAAGATGACACTGCTTGAATGTGTTCTAGCCATTCCTCAACTGCTTCAAATTGTTGCAGTTTGCCACCACCATGAAGATGTTCATTGCTAAATGCTTCTTTATAGGCTAAGATTTGATTCTTCCATTTTAAACTAGGAACTACAAGATGGCAAGTTTCCATTTTCTACCTCCAACTATTTTGAAAACTTTTTAATTGAGTTTGTCATGAGTATGTTTTCTTGTCAAAAATAGTTTCAAGCCTTTATTTCTACCTAAAATATGATAAAATAAGAATTATGCGTGATTTTGTGCAAAAGAGAGTGAAACAAGCTGTTTGATTGTCTTTTGTAGAAAACACGCAAGAAAAATTTCAGAAAAAAACAGGAGACAATTCATGTCAAAACAAGTATTTGAAACGGTTTTTGCTGGCAAGAAACTAGTCGTTGAAACTGGTCAGGTTGCCAAACAAGCCAATGGTGCAGTAGTTGTTCGTTATGGAGATTCAACAGTACTAACTGCAGCTGTTATGTCTAAGAAAATGGCAACTGGTGATTTCTTCCCCCTCCAAGTTAACTACGAAGAAAAGATGTATGCTGCAGGGAAATTCCCAGGTGGCTGGATGAAGCGTGAAGGCCGTCCGTCAACTGATGCTACCTTGACAGCTCGTTTGATTGATCGTCCGATTCGTCCAATGTTTGCGGAAGGTTTCCGTAACGAAGTTCAAGTCATCAACACAGTGCTTTCTT
This sequence comes from Streptococcus suis, assembly GCF_019794615.1. GTDB lineage: Bacteria > Bacillota > Bacilli > Lactobacillales > Streptococcaceae > Streptococcus > Streptococcus suis_AI. The sequence goes on along the minus strand of NZ_JAIMDU010000019.1, from coordinate 5,690 downwards.
ATGATCCAGATGCATCTGCTCCAATGGCAGCCATGTTTGGTTCCTCATTGGCATTAGCAATCTCAGACATTCCATTCAATGGTCCAATTGCTGGTGTTCAGGTTGGTTATGTTAATGGCGAATTGATTATTAACCCAGATCAAGCTCAACAAGAAGCATCCCTTTTAGAATTGACAGTTGCTGGTAACAAAGACGCTATCAACATGGTTGAATCGGGTGCCAAAGAATTATCAGAAGAAGTGATGTTGGAAGCACTCTTGAAAGGTCATGCGGCTATTCAAGAACTTTTGGATTTCCAAAATCAAATCGTGGCAGCGGTTGGTAAGGAAAAAGCAGATGTGGAGCTTCTTCAAGTGGACCCAGAATTGCAGGCTGAGATTGTTGCAGCTTACAATGACGATTTGAAAAAAGCGGTGCAGGTTGAAGAAAAATTGGCCCGTGAAGATGCGACCAATGCCGTTCGTGAGACTATCATCGCAGCTTACGAAGAAAAATACGCTGAACACGAAGAATTTGACCGTATCATGCGTGATGTCCATGGAATCTTGGAACTCATGGAGCATGCAGAAGTTCGTCGTTTGATTACTGAAGACAAGGTCCGTCCAGATGGTCGCCGTGTGGATGAGATTCGTCCTTTGGATGCAGAAGTAGACTTTTTGCCAAATGTTCACGGCTCAGGTCTCTTTACCCGTGGTCAAACGCAAGCCCTCTCTGTCTTGACCTTGGCACCAATGGGAGAAACCCAAATCATCGACGGTTTAGATGATGAGTACAAGAAACGATTCTTGCATCACTACAATTTCCCGCAATACTCAGTTGGCTCAACTGGTCGTTACGGTGCACCAGGTCGTCGTGAGATTGGTCACGGTGCTCTCGGTGAGCGCGCTCTTGAGGAAGTCTTGCCTAGCTTGGAAGACTTCCCTTACGCTATCCGCTTGGTAGCAGAAGTCTTGGAGTCAAACGGTTCTTCTTCACAGGCATCTATCACAGCTGGTACCCTTGCCCTTATGGCAGGTGGTGTGCCAATCAAGGCACCCGTTGCAGGGATTGCTATGGGTCTGATCTCAGATGGTACCAATTACACCGTCTTGACCGATATTCAAGGTCTTGAGGATCACTTCGGCGATATGGACTTCAAGGTAGCTGGTACTCGTGACGGTATCACAGCCCTTCAAATGGACATCAAGATTGACGGTATCACACCACAAATCTTGGAAGAAGCCTTGGCACAAGCTAAGAAGGCACGTTTTGAAATCCTTGATGTCATCGAAGCGACTATCCCAGAAGTTCGTCCTGACTTGGCACCAACTGCACCGAAGATTGACACTATCAAGATTGATGTGGATAAGATCAAGATTGTTATTGGTAAGGGTGGTGAAACCATCGATAAGATTATTGCAGAAACTGGCGTGAAAATTGATATCGACGAAGACGGTCTTGTGGCGATCTTCTCACCAGACCGTGCTGCAATTGAGCGCACAAAAGAAATCATCGCTGGTCTTGTCCGTGAAGCAAAAGTGGACGAAGTCTTCCAAGCAAAAGTGGTTCGTTTGGAGAAATTCGGTGCCTTTGTCAACCTTTTTGACAAGACCGATGCCCTCGTCCACGTTTCTGAAATGGCTTGGACACGTGTCAATAAACCAGAAGATTTGGTTGAGGTTGGCGATGTTGTAGATGTTAAGGTGATAAAAATTGATGATAAGGGACGTATTGATGCTTCTATGAAAGCTCTTCTACCAAAACCAGAAGGCTATGTGGAACCAGAAAAACGTGAACGTTCAGAAAAACCTCGTCGTCATAAAGAACACAAAGAGAAAAAAGATAATAACTTTGGTGAATTTAAATTTCATAAAGTAGATAAAAAATAATGGTGAAGTAGGCAAGTCCCGAAATGGACTTGTCTTCTCGCTAGAAGGAGAAGTCATGGGTTGGTGGAAGGATACCATAGAAATTGTAAAAGAAAAAGATCCGGCGGCACGGAACTCCTTGGAAGTCCTTTTGACCTACCCAGGAGTCAAGGCACTGGCTGCTCATCGTCTCTCTCACTGGATGTGGCAAAATGGTTTTAAATTATTAGCTCGGATGCACAGTCAGTTTTGGCGATTTTGGACCAACATTGAAATTCATCCAGGTGCAGAAATTGCCTCGGGAGTCTTTATTGATCATGGCGCAGGATTGGTAATTGGTGAGACTGCAATTGTCGAATCTGGTGTAATGTTATACCATGGAGTAACTCTTGGAGGAACAGGGAAGGATACAGGGAAGCGTCATCCAACAGTTCGAAAAGGGGCACTCGTTTCTGCACATGCCCAGGTGATTGGCCCTGTTGAAATCGGAGAAAATGCGAAAGTAGGTGCAGCTGCCGTTGTCCTAGCCGATGTGCCAGCAGATGTGACAGTGGTCGGCATGCCAGCTAAAATTGTCCGTGTTCATGGGAAAAAAGATGAGCAAGCCATTCATGATATGGAAGGCGGTCGTGAATACTACACAACCAAGCTAGCAGAACTGAGAGAAGCTAGCCATCGCTCCTCACATTTGTAGAGTTGTAAGGGACAAGATTCGGAGGGGAAATGCTACTAGAAGAATTTGAAAATACCTCTGCGGTCATTGAACCGACAGATGCCTCTATTCGGGGTGGTGGTGAAACCTGTAATACTTTAATTCTGTCATTTAATGGGGAAATTATTGAGAGAGTTGCCGAGTTCGAAAATGTATATGAGGGTGGAGCTCTTCACAATCTAAATGGCCGGTTGCCATGGTATATTTATGAAGAAAGTGGAGTGAGAGTTGGTGTCATGTTAGCCCCAATTGGAGCTTCTATGATTGTTGGGAACCTAGAAGAATTGAAAGCCAAAGGGTTTCAAAATTTTATTGTATTTGGTACTTGTGGAGTACTGGATCGGTCTATTGCAGTAGATAAGATTATCCTACCAAGCTCAGCCTTACGCGATGAGGGAACTAGTTATCATTATGCACCAGCCAGTGATGAGATTAGCTATCATTCGGAACTATTATTGACCGTGGAAGAAGCCTTGGATCAAGCAGGAATTGAACATGTTCGGACTAAGACATGGACGACAGATGCATTTTATAGAGAAACAGCAGCTAAGGTTAAACGTCGCTTGACTGCTGGGGCAATGGTGGTTGATATGGAAGCATCAGCTATTATGGCATGGTCCCAGTTCCGACAGGCTAATGTCTATCAATTTTTCTACACAGCTGATTATGTGGACCACCATAACAATGAGTGGGATACTCGTCGTGAGGAGAGAAATGTTGACTGTATGACTTTCTTTGAAATCGCGATGGACATTGCTAAAAAATTAGAAAGTACAGTATGTTAAAAGAATTAGTGAAACAGAATTGGCCCTATATCTTGACTTCTATCGTTGGAACGATTCTATTTATCGTTAAATTTTCACAAGGTAATTGGCAGGTTGGGATGATTTGGTTGGCAGCAACAGCCTATTGGCTAGTAAAACTGTATCAAAAATACCAAACCTTGAAGAATGTTCAGAAGTAAAGGAGAATCTATGATTAAAATTTACGATACCATGACCCGCAGTTTACGTGATTTTGTACCCTTGGAAGAAGGCAAGGTAAAAATGTATGTCTGCGGACCAACGGTTTATAACTATATTCATATCGGTAATGCACGAAGTGTGGTAGCTTTTGATACCATCCGCCGTTATTTTGAATACCGTGGCTTTGATGTAGCTTACATTTCAAACTTTACGGACGTGGATGACAAGATTATCAAAGCTGCAAATGAAGCTGGTATGACAACAAAGGAATTATCTGATAAGTTTATTGCGGCATTTAAGGATGACGTGGCAAAATTAGGAGTTAAACCTGCAACCAAGAATCCTCGTGTTATCGATTATATGGACCAAATCATTGATTTTGTCCAAGCTCTATTGGATAAGGGCTATGCATATGAAGCAGAAGGGGATGTTTATTTCCGTGTTGAAAAGGCAAAGAATTATGCCCGTTTGGCCAATAAAACTTTGTCAGAGTTAGAAGCTGGAGCATCTGGGCGTGTCGATGGAGAGGGGCAATTGAAAGAACATCCATTTGACTTTGCCTTGTGGAAATCAGCTAAGCCAGGAGAAGTGTCATGGGAAAGTCCTTGGGGTCTAGGTCGTCCAGGCTGGCATATCGAGTGTTCGGTTATGGCAACAGAGATATTGGGAGATACCATAGATATTCATGGTGGCGGAGCAGACTTGGAGTTTCCGCACCATACCAACGAGATTGCCCAATCAGAATGTAAAACAGGCCAGACATTCGCAAATTACTGGATGCATAATGCTATGCTGAATATCAATGATGAAAAAATGTCCAAGTCATTAGGGAATTTTTTAACTGCACATGATATGTTGGAGAACATTGATGGGCCAGTTTTACGGTTTTTCCTTGCGACCCAGCACTATCGCCGACCACTGAACTACACGGAGAAAGCTATCTCCGATGCGGAAACTAATTTAAAATACTTAAAAAACACCTATACTCAACCAGTGCTGAATGTGTCTAATCACACGGTATTAGCTAAACATTTAGCGGCGTTCGAGACTGCAATGGATGATGATTTTAATGCTGCAAATGGCATTACAGCAATTTTCGACTTTGCCAAATGGATCAACTCCGGAAACTATGATGCCATTGTCAAGGAAGCCTTTGGAAAAATGTTGGCAGTCTTTGGAATTGTCTTTGAGGAAGAGGTCTTAGACAGTGAGATTGAAGCCTTAATTGAGGAGCGGCAAGTAGCGCGTGCCAATAGGGACTTTGCAACAGCGGACCGTATTCGGGATGAATTGGCGGAGCAAGGGATTAAATTATTAGATACAAAAGATGGCGTGAGGTGGACACGTGACTAGTGTAGTTGATGTGAACCTTATCAACGGAATTGCTCTTGCTTTTGAAGGTGACGCAGTATATTCTATGTATATCAGGCGACATTTGATATTCAAGGGATTGACCAAGCCCAACAAATTACACAGTGAAGCAAATAAATACGTCTCGGCAAAGGCACAAGCCAGTCTTATCGTAGCTCTCTTAGAAACTCAGCTATTAAATGAGAAAGAAGAAGAAATCTATCGAAGAGGTCGTAATGCAAATAGCCACACAAAGGCTAAAAATGCAGATATTGTGACTTATCGTATGTCTACAGGTTTTGAGGCAGTTTTGGGCTACCTCCATATGACAAATCAATTTGAACGACTCGATGAGCTTATCACTTGGTGTATTGAAACAGTAGAAAACAAATCCATATAAAGAAGATAGTCTGATGAGATTGTCTTCTATTTTTTTATCAGATAAGATCTTGAATAGAATTTACACTCCCTGCTAACTGAAATTCTCTAGTAGCACCTTCCTTCTGCAACCGTAAAATAAGAAACAAACATAGCTCTAGCTTCAACCAGTAGACATGAACAATGCTGACTCTCATTCCTACATTCCATTACCTACAAAAAGGGTAATACATAACCAATGTTTATTGAATTGTCAAAGGATATAAACTTTGCTATGACACTCTGATTTTTCAACTCTAAACGATTTACTGGATCGTCAAAAATAAAAAAGGGTAAATTCTCAAAGTAAGTTCTAGTTCCCGTTCTTCCAGAAGTTACTCTGAGAAAACTGCATAAAATCAACAGAATTTAGTCTCAGACTAAGTTCTGTTTTTTGAC
>NZ_JAIMDU010000018.1:0-46786 GCF_019794615.1 Streptococcus suis | reverse complement strand
CCCGTAAGCTTCACTTATAGAGTAACATAATAGTTGAAAAATAGGGTTAAAAACCTTCCTTTTTGTGCGCCCTAAATACAAAAACTATTCCCGTCTTGTCATCAACTACTCAGACGGGAATAGTTTCTTTAGCTGCTTAAATGCTTAACTTAATGACATTGGAGAATTTCCTCAAGTTTTCTTTTTTTATTACGATTGCTTTCCTTGTTTTCCATTATATAAACCTTTGAATACTTGATAGAGGATTGGTACAGCAATGATGGTTGTAATTGCAGTGCCATAGGTTCCTAAGATTTTACCCAAAGCTGCGAGGAAGGAAGCTGAGAAGGTTAACCCTCCGACAAAACTTCCCGTTAATGTATACTTCAATAGGTTCAAGATAATTTTTGTAATTGCCGCAACAATTCCAACCAAAATAATATTGGTTAAGCGATCATTTTCCTTGAGGAATTTCTCGTAAAACAAATGCAAAATGAAGCAGACGATGAGCGATTCTAAAATGGTAATCCAAGCGACTGAAGCATAGCCAGAAAGTAAATCAAAGATGCCTAGACCAAGAGATGCCGCCACAGCTCCTTTTTTGGCTCCAAATAGTAGAACACCCACAACCACTAGAGCATTGCCTAGATGGACAAATTGACTTCCGAAAGGAATGCGAATAAAGAAGACAACCACACAAATAAGGGCTGCAAATAAACTAACTTCGGTTAATTGACGTAATTGATTCTGTTTCATAATTTCTCCTTTAATGTTTGAAATGCCTGTTGTAATTCTGCTAAAAATGGTTCAAAATAAATCCCTAACTTTAGGTCTCGATTCAATGACAGGGTTTGCCTTAAACTTTTGTCAATAAATTCTAAAGCAAGAGGGATGGCTTGATGGAGATTGATTTGTTCAATAGTTGCTACTGCTAACAAGGTAGATAGAATGTCACCTGTTCCAAAGAAATTTGCTGGATATTTTTTAGACAAATAGGTAGTAATTCCCCCTGTTTCCTGCTGAAAATAGGCTACACCTATTTGGCTATCATCAAAGGAAATCCCTGTCAGTACAATATCTGCCGACACCTGCTCTGCCAAAGATTTTACTAAATCCTCAATATCATGAATATCGTAGGAATCTCCCAAATAATTTCTTCCAGTTAAAAGAGAAGCTTCTGTAATATTCGGAAGAATGAGCTTGGCCGACTGAGTCAATTCTTTCATGGCTTCTACATAGGATGATGTAAAACCTGTATACAATCGTCCATTGTCACCCAGAATCGGATCTACAATCAATGGTGTCTCAGTTTGCTTGGCGTACATTGCCAATTGTCTAAGTTGCTGGGGATTTCTACAATAACCTGACAGAATTCCCGCTACTTTTACATTCAATTTCTTCCACTGTCTAAAATAGGCTCGATTCAAGTCAGTCATATCTTCAATGACAACATCTGGGAAACCGCCTGTGTGTGAGGATAAAAGAACTGTAGGTAAAAGCATTGTTTCTACCTGACAAGCTGCTGCAATTGGGATGCTAGTGGCTAGGGCAACCTTGCCCACACCAGGCAAATCATTTGCAAGCAATAATCGTTGCATCAAATCTTCCTCCTAAATTATTTTTCATAAACAAAATTGTAAATGATTATCATATATTTTTCAACATTACATATTCACAACTGTATGGGGACAGATAGCTGAAACCTTACAACACCAGTCTCAAATTTTTACACAAGAAAAACAGTAACAACATTTTGCTACTGTCATCCTTTTCAATGTATTGTTGTCAAAATCTGCTTAATTTTTCTCCAGAAAGGCAATCAGGGTCTGGGCAGAACGTTCTCCTGCTTGAATGATAAATTCATCAAAGGTGATATTGGCATCTCCCTGAGCTGTATCACTTATGGCACGGATAACCAAGAATGGCTTGCCTGTATTGACAGCTGCTTGAGCGATAGCTGCTCCTTCCATCTCTACGGCAAGGACTTCTGGGAAATGAGTTTTGATCGTAGCGATTCTCTCCTGACCTGCGATAAAACTGTCACCTGTCACAATCAGACCCACATGGCTAATCATTTCCTGCTCTGCTAAAACGGTTCTGAGCTGTTCTAACAAGGCTTGGTCTGCTGGATAATACAATTCCTGCCCTGCCATTTGCCCGTAAGCATAGCCAAAAGCTGTCACATCGACATCGTGGTATGCCAATTGATTCGCTACAACCACATCACCGATGGCAATACCGTCAGCAACAGCACCAGCTGAGCCAGTATTGACAATGACATCAACCGAAAAACGATCTGCCAAAATCGCTACAGACATAGCTGACATAACCTTACCGATACCTGACTGAACAAGAACGACATCATGTTGACCGATTCGTCCCTGATAGTAAGTTCGACCCAAGACATTGGTTTCTGCTTTATCTTGTAGATACTCAACTAATATCTTTAGTTCTTGAGGCATGGCTGCGATAATTCCAAATTTCATCTCTTCTCCTAAATAAATAATACTGCAATGATAAAGATAATCAGCAAGATGATGACCCACAAGAGGATTTTATTCACTTTACTACGGAATTCTTCTCTCTTGATGGTTTCAATACGACGACTTTTTACCACACTGGGTTTGACTGGAATTCGGATGGTTTGGCCTTCCTCATACCCTTGATACTCTTCTTCTAGATAAGGCTCAAATAAATTGTCATCCATTGATACATCTTGATTTGGACTATAATGTCCAAATTGATTTGATTGACCTGAATACTGATTCTTTTTCACTTTCTCTAAAATATCATCCGTTAACAAGGGCTTCCTCATGCCTTAACCTACTTTCTCATGAGCTGTAAATATTGCACAGCCATAATCGTCTTAGCATCACAAATCTCGCCAGTAGCCATCAAGTTCAAAGCCTCTTCCAAGGTTACCTCATGTAATTCGATAACCTCATCTTCATCCATTGGACGAGGATTTTCAACCTTGATAAGGTTATCTGCTAAATAAAGGCGAATTCGCTCATTACAAAAACCGATGGCTGAATAGAAATCTGCTAGCAATGTCAGTTTGTCACTGGTATAACCTGTCTCTTCTTCTAATTCTCGCAAGGCAGCATCTTCTAGCGTATCTTCTTCTCCTAATTCCAACTTTCCTGCCGGAATCTCATAAATGGCGCGTTCAATCGCTTTCCGATACTGTTTGACCAAAATCATTTTACCTTCTGGGGTAACGGCTAAAACGCAAACTGCTCCCTTGTGGAAAATGAGTTCACGCTTACCAGTTCCACCATTTAGCAAGGCAACATCATCTACTACTACATCAAAAATGTGTCCTTTAAAAATTTCTGTCCGCTCAATGGTTTTTTCTTCAAAATTCATACGATTACCTATTTTTGACTTGGATGGAAGGGGAAACGTGTCGCATAACCTTCTTTATTTTCTTGGCGACCACGACCAATACCGATAGCATCTTTTGGAATATCTTTTGTAATCACTGATCCAGCAGCAAGCAAGGCGTTGTCCCCAATAGTTACTGGGGCAATAATCGTAGAATTAGAACCAACAAAAGCATTATCACCGACAGTTGTTTTATATTTATTTTTACCGTCGTAATTGACAGTGATGGAGCCAGCACCAACGTTAACATTATTGCCAATCGTTGCATTTCCCAGGTAGGTCAAATGACCAGATTTTGTTCCTTCTCCTAAAGTTGAAGCCTTAACCTCAACAAAGTTTCCAACGTGTACATCTTTTTTCAAAAGACTACCTGGACGAATATGGGCGTATGGTCCTACCGTCACACCTTCTTCAATGACAGATTCTTCAATGTCTGAGTTGCTGATAACTACATCTGCTGCAATTTTCGCATCACGTACACGAGTACCATTGGTTAAAACAGTACGTTCACCAATCACCGTTTGCCCTTTCAAGACAACATTAGCTTCGATAACAGCTTCTGCGCCAATCTCAACATCAATATCAATATAGGTAGCATCTGGGTTGATAAATGTCACACCATTGACCATGTGTTTTTCATTGATTCGTTTGCGCATCACAGCTTCTGCAGTCGCAAGAGCGACACGGTCATTGACACCCAAACTTTCATCAAAATCACGCAATACATAGGCACCAACCTTTTCGCCTGCCTGACGGAAAATTGAAATAACATCTGTCAGATAGTACTCACCTTGGGCATTGTCCGTATTAATATCTTTAAGCGCTTCAAAAAGACGTTTATTATCAAACAAGTAGGTTCCTGTATTGATTTCTTTCACTTGTTTTTCAAAATCGTTGGCATCTTTTTGCTCAACAATTTTTTGCACTTCCCCATCAGCATTGCGAATAATCCGACCATATCCGAATGGGTTATCAGCCTGAGCTGTCAAGATAGTCGCAACATTCTTGTGGCTGACATGGAAGTTAATGAGATTCTTCAAGCTTTCTCCTGTAATCAGCGGCGTATCCCCTGCGATAACAAGGGTCTGACCTTCCAAACCTGCAAGAGCTGGCTCAGCCATCATAACGGCGTGGCCTGTCCCCAACTGTTCAGATTGAAGGGCAAACTCTGACTGACCTTCGAGAACAGTCTGCACCAGCTCTGCCTTGTGACCGACAATGGTTACTGTTTTAGCAGGTTCCATAGCATCTACAGCCCGTTTGACATGCTCCAACATGGTAATTCCTGCCACTTTGTGTAAGACCTTTGGCAAATCAGACTTCATGCGAGTACCCTTACCCGCCGCTAGAATAATTGCATAGTTATTGCTCATAAATAATTCTCTTTTCTTCGTAATACCACTATTATAGCAAATTTTGAATTTTTTGGAAAATAGCGGAAGAAGTGAAAGAGAACTCGACAAAATGCAAAGTATCCCTCTCACTTCCAAGCATCTAGTCTGGGCTAACTGTAGTCCCTGAATGATGTGAACCTACTACCGCCAACTTCCCAACTTTTTCCTCACTTTTACCTTTCTAGGTTTAGGCTGAGGCACTTCACTGAATAGCCTAAAACCACTGGACTGTTTTGATGCCAGGTTCAAGAAAGATGCTACAATCTAGGATAGAAAAAGGAGCCTGAGCTCCTTAGATTGTTAAATGAAGGCCTCGTTGACCATCTTCTCTTGCTTTCTCTGTCAAGGCTTTAAACTCTTCCCAAACAGGGCGTTCTTGGTCTGTAAAACGGAGATTGGCGCCAGGCAAACTAGCATTAGAAATGGTCTGCACAAAGCCTGACAAACTATTTGCCAAAGCCACTCCTTCCTTACTAGCCACATCTTCCTTGGCAACAAGCAAGGCCGACTGCAACTTCCCTGTCTTCTCTTTGCCAAACTCCTCCTCTTTTCCAGCAAGAATAGAAGAAAGCTGGTCCAATAAATTAATGACACGTTCCTTATTCATAGGAACCTCCTTGTTTAATTTTATATTATTATAATATAAATAACTAAAATAATCAAGCAAGAGCCTAGTTTTTAGGGTAAACCAATTCAAATTCTTCACAGACGACTAGCATATCTTCTGAGAAGGACAGGCCTGCTTCTTCCAGCCAGATAGTGAAAAGCTCTTCATGGACCTGTCGCCAGTGGATCAGACTTTTCGCTTTTATGTCAGACAAGTCACCTTCCTGACGGAACTCGCCCTCCTTATAGGCATGTTCTTCCGTCACTTGGGAAAAGGGCGTCACATAGACCTTGGTGGTCTGGATAATGCACACAGCCTGACCTTGTCCGTCCAGAATGATGTCATAGCCACCAGCTCTTGGGATTTCTTCTCCCTCCACTGCGTAGAGGGCATAGGCAGAGCTGGTCGAAGTTTTAATGCCCTTAGCTACCAAATCAGCCAGTCGATCAGCTTCCGCCCCAAAGGCCCAGGCCTCTGGCTCAGGACCTGCTTGGGGATTGATTGCAAGAAAGTTTTGCCAGAGTTGTGTTGGTGTCATGGGTGCTCCTTCCTAGTCTGCCATTCCTCTCTTGTCAGCAGATTCACTCGTTCGCTACGGACTTCATCAATGAGTGGGAAATGCACATCTTCCATGAGGTATTGGTATACAAAGCCCAGTTTTTCTTGGACACGTAATGATTTGCTATTTTCTACAAAGGCACGACACCATATTTTCTCTAAATTCAATTGGGAAAAGCCGTAATCCAGTAAAACTTGACTAGCCTCTGGCACCAATCCCTGTCCCCAAAATGAATGACCAATCCAATAACCAATCTCGGCCTCTGAATCAGGCAAATCAAGACCACCTTGCTTGCCAATCATCAGTCCGATACTTCCAATCACCTGTCCTGTTTCTTTGTGAACAAGGGCATAGGTTTCTGGTTGGCTGAGAACAGTATTGATAATCTCTCGACTTTCTTCAACACTCTGATGAGCAGGCCATCCTGCTGCTGGGCCAACATCTGGGTGGCTGGCATAAACAAATAAATCTGCTGCATCTGCTTCACACCACGGGCGGATCAACAGACGATTGGTTTCTAGAATCATAATTTTCCTCCCTACTTCAAACTCCAGCCACCGTCAATGGTGATAATTTGGCCTTGCATGGAAGCCAGTTTGCCAGTAGCCAGCATAAAGGTCAGCTCTGCGATTTCGCTGGGTTGGGACCAGCGTCCGATAGGGGTCTGGTCTGCCACCCAATCCGCCAGACCACCAGGCTCAAAGTCCTTCTGGGTCATGCCTGTTTGGACGGCACCTGGGGCGATACCGAAGACCTGGACCTTGTCCTTGGCATAGTCCAAAGCCAACTGCTTGGTAAAGCCTGCTAAAGCGTGCTTGGAAGCAGTATAGGCTGAGCCCCCTCCTCCTGCTAGACTGGAGGCAATGGAGCACATATTGATAATGATGCCCGACTGTCTGTCCACCATTTGCTGTAGATAGGGGCGGGTCAGTCTAGTCACCGCGAAAAAATTAACCGCGAAGATGCGAGCTAATTCATCCTCCTCAATATCAAGGTGGGGTCGGTAATCATCTAGAATGCCTGCGGTATTACAGAGGACATCAACTGTCTGGCACCAGGAAAAGACTGGGCTTAAATCGCCTGTCAGGTCCAACTGTAGAAAGTGGAAATCTCCTGCCAAATCAGGCTTGCTGGCCTGATCAATCCCGTAGACACGCCAGCCATTTTCCAAAAAAATCCTCGCCTGAGCTAGTCCGATGCCGCTGGAAACGCCTGTGATGAGGGCTGTCTTAGTCATGAACTTCTACCCAGTCGGTCGCAAGGACGTCACAAGGTGTCGGGCTCCACATGGAGAAGCCTTCGCCCTCGCCTGTCACGTTGATGAGGAAATAGGGCGTCGCCTCCAGCTTTTGCCCGTGAACTTCAATGGTGTCAAAGAGCTGGACATAGTTCTCCGCCCCGCCCCAGCCTGTGCGAACATACTTTTTCTTGGCCTTCAAGCCTGGTAAAATCTCTTCAAATGTCATGGTTTTACTCCCTATATTTTTCTTTATTATACCAAAAATATCAACTCTTTACTTACCCTTTCTCACCAACAAAACCGCAGTTCCAATCCAAAAGGCCATCGCTGGAAGAATGACCAACATCAGATTGAGCCAAACTGGAACGGTCATGACCATATTTACCACACCGCCAACAATCATGAAGAGATAGGTCGGTAAAAAGACATAGCGGACTAATTTTTCCTTTTGGAAAAATAGCAGAGCGAGACCGAGCAAGGTGAGTGGCACTAGAAGCCCCCAGCCAGTCAAGACTAGGTCAGGTTCCTTGGGCATTGCCCAGAGACGAAGTCCACAAATCAGGAGAAAAAGAAGAGGGATGCAGAGAAAGCTTGCCCAAACCTTGATTTTGCTGGTCTGGTAAATGAGACCGCGAATAATGAGGAAAATCCCAGCGGGGAGGAGGAGGCTAAGTAGCGCGTCGCATATCAGGTCCAGCCAGTTGAGAGAGATGGTTCCTGTCCCTGCAAAATCCATGAGCCATTGGCTACCAAGGTAAATGATGAGCATGAGGCCACTCAGGTTTGCGACTTCCACGAAACCAATCGGAGGGAGGTAGCTGAGTAGGTCATCCGCCATCTGCTTGCTGTCTTTGCCCAGAAAATCCTCCGCTGAAAGCCCGTCTTTTTGAGCTTCCAGAACATCTTGGTAAATGGATAGGAGCTGGGCAGTCACTGCTTCTTCCTGCCTGTGAAAGACAGAGGCAATCATCATGTAGCCATTGATACGGCCCATATACTCCTTGTTTTCCTTGGTCAGCTGGTTTTCAATCACTTCAATCTGCTTGCGGTATTCCATTTGTTTGCTCATCCTACTCTCCTTTCAATCGCTGAACCTTTTGGACCAATTCCGTCCACTGGCTCCAAAAACTCTCTAGATAAGCCTTTCCCTGGTCTGTCAGATAAAAATACTTTCTATCTGGCCCGTCTGGCGAGGGCTTATTCTGACTAAAAATCAGGCTATTTTTTTCTAACTTCTGAAGGAGGGGATAGACTGTCCCTCCGACCATGTTTTCAAAGCCCTGATTTCTCAACTCTTGGACCAACTCATAACCATAAATCTCCTTCTGGCTGATTATTTGCAATACACAGCCATCCAGGACCCCCTTGAGCATCTGGGTTTCTTTCATAAGTCCTCCTCTTCCTCTGCAAAAAATCCAAACAGCAAGCCTGACGCCAACATGATGCCTAAGATCAAAATAGAATCCAAGGCCCAGCCAGTTATAATGGCCGTCACAAGCGTGATGGCTACCACTTCCCAGTTTTCACGTTTCTCCCTATCCAATTTCATGTTATACTCCTATCTAGTTTGTAATGCCTACTAGTCTGATAAAAATAAAAGTGATTTTATTTGTCTTTTATCACTAGTTTGTTTTACCTATTAGTTTTGTATCTATAGTATAACACAAGATAACTAGTATGTAAAACAATATAGTAAAAAATATTCAAAAAAAAACATCACTTCTAAAAGTTTGCGTTAACATCTCAGCACAGTGATAGATTGCTTCAACAGTCTGGGGAGAGACTGTTGAAGGTGGTAAATAAAACAAACGCAGTTTGTGTACAAACAATCTGGGAGATTGTTGGAGGTGGGAAATTAAACAAACGCAGTTTGTGTACAAACATTCTGGGGAGAGACTGTTGAAGGGGGAAGATAAAAAGTTGCGGTAGAAACCTATCTTAGAACCTGTGAAAAAAGAACTTGGGTTGCCCCAAGTTCTTCATATCTATTTCTAAGAACCAATATTCACCTATGATAAACTTTTAGATAAGAAAGCGATCTACACTGTTTTTTGAGAGAACACTAACTGTATTTTGTCAAGAACTAGTGTTGAAAAGCTTACTTAAATGAAAGTGCTGAGCAGTGAATCCAAGTTCTAAATTGCATCACGACCACGTTCCCCTGTACGGATGCGAACAACATCATCGATTGGCTGAATAAATATTTTACCATCACCGACTTCCCCAGTTCGGACTACAGTAGTGATGACATCAACAACTTCTTCAACTGCGGCATCTTCAACAACAATCTCTGCTTTTACCTTAGCAAGCATGGTTGGAGTCACCTTTTGGCCACGAACGAATTCCGCAAAACCTTTTTGATTTCCAAAACCCAGAACTTGTGAAATCGTCATTCCCTTTGCAACTCCTGCACTAGTTATGGCAACCTTAAGATCTTCTAATTTCTCTGTACGAATAATTGCTTCTATTTTTTTCATCAAAAACACCTCTCTTATGAATCTAAGCCCATAAATGTTGGATAAGCTGTCTCACCATGTTCTGTATCATCCAAACCAATTGCTTCTTCTCTATCTGAAACGCGGAGTGGCATGAAGAATGAGATTCCCTTGATGAGAACAAATGTCATACCTGCAGACCAAACAATTGTAAAGACAATCGCTGCGATGGTTACCAAGAACAGGCGTGGATTCCCATAAATCAAGCCAATATTTTCAGGGTCGAGAGCCAATTCAGGAGTAGTAAACAGTCCTGTTACGATACCGCCAAAAATACCACCGACACCATGACAGCCAAAAGCATCTAAGGCATCATCGTAACCAAGTTTATGTTTCACAATCGCAATTGCATAGAAACAAACTGGACTAACCAATAATCCGATAATCACTGCACTCCACGTTGATACAAAACCAGCCCCGGGCGTAATAGCAACCAATCCAGCTACTAATCCTGTTGAAGCACCTACAAGTGATGGTTTTCCGTTCTTTATATATTCTAACAAAATCCATGAGAACATGGCCGCTGCAGCTGACAAATGTGTCGTTACCAAGGCATGAACAGCCAAACCATCGGCTGCTAAGGCAGAACCTGCGTTGAAACCAAACCAACCGAACCAAAGTAAGCCTGCCCCCAATAGGACAAATGGTACATTATGTGGACGGTATTCAAGGCGATTAAAGTCCCTGCGCTTGCCAACTACCAAAGCCAAAACCAAGCCACTTACCCCTGATGTAATATGGACAACATCACCACCAGCAAAGTCAATTGTACCCCACTGAGCAAGTAACCCTTCATCCCAAACCATATGGGCAAATGGATAGTAAACTAAAAGAAGCCAACCAATTATGAAGATTAAGAGAGGTTTAAATCGCATCCGTCCCGCAACAGAACCGGTTAAAATACCAACAGTAATGATAGAAAACATCATCTGAAAAACTGCGAAAAGTGAATCCGGAATCGTCAAGCCCCTTGTACTCTCTGAATCACTGACGCCTTGGAAAAACGCATGTCCAAGATTACCAATAAGATTTCCATCCCCTGAAAATGATAGAGAGTAACCAACAGTGAACCACATCACCGTTGCTAGGGCTAGAGAGACAACAGACATCATCATCGTTGAGATGACATTTTTCCGCCTCTCGAGACCACCATAGAAGAAAGCAAGGGCTGGTGTCATTAAAAATACCAAACCTGTACAAATCACTATAAAGGCAATACTTGATCCTTCAATTTTCATAAGCACATCTCCTTTTCTATCCCTTAATTGTTAGCACTTATCTTACTGTCTTCATTTTTTATAAAAGGCAAGTACGATGACACTAAACAACTATAGAATGAACTTTTTTGTTATGCTACATACAATATCACTATCCTCTTAATCTGTAAACATTAAATTGACTGAAAATTCTAAAAATGTTCCACGTTATGTTAGAAATATCAAAAAACTTGGGAAAACCCCAAGTTTTTAGGAAACAATTTGTTTATAAGTTCGTGTTGTTATTGCAAAAACCATCAAGTAGAGTAAGAAATAGACCACACAAATTCCTATCGTTACGTGTAACATTAATTCCATATTTACGACACCAATTGAAACAAGGATGGCGGATAACATCTTATAGGCAAAACCAAGATGAACTATAGCCAGGAAGATTGGAAGGAAAAATACCATCAACAACTGCTTACGGATGGACTGTCTTGCTTGATTCTCATCCAGACCAACCTTGGTCATGATGATAAAGCGATCTCTGTCTTCATAACCTTCTGAAATCTGTTTGAAATAGATAACCAATACCACCGCCATCAGGAAGGTGAGCGATAGCAAGAGCCCAATGAAGAAAAGTGAGCCAGCAAAACTGAAGAATGTACGCATGGCATAAGCACGATAGGACAGACTGATTGAGTTGGTACCATCTGGAAGAAAATTAGAACTCCACAGTTCGCTTTCAAAGTTTCCAAATACGAAAGCATCATAGCGTTCTATCTGTTCTTCTTCTGACAAACTGCTTTCAAAGCCCATATAATAGTGATTCTCAGCTTGATTTTCAAATATCGTCAAATCTTGAACCACAACGACCAAGTATTGACTGACATTGAAAGACATATGGTCAGGTAGCTGGCCCAAGGTCACATTCTTAGGCAAGACTTGGGCAACTTCCATCCCCTTTTCATCAAAGGTGAGGGTTTGACCAGCTTGAAACTGGACTCCCTTACTATAAATGGCCACTTGGTCAGCTGCTAACTCCAGTTTTTGACCAGTCATCTTTTCATAGCTGGCTTGATCAAGGATAAACCCAATACCAAGGGCAGAGAAATCTATACTAGCTGCTTTTTCATCCGTCAAAAATCTTACTTGCTGATGGGTCACTTCAGAAAAATAGGCTTGTTGGTAGGGATAGACTACCTTACTTTCCACAGGAATCCCCGCCTCTTCCAAGATAGTATCCGCCCACTCCTCCACTTGTGTCTTTGAAGTGGTAGGTTCCATGACAACATCAATCGAATAATCATTTGGGTTCTGGTTGGCGATATAATCCTTACCACCGATGTAAATATTAAGTCCTCCAACCATGGTCACTAAAAACATAGTGGATAAAATGGTGATCGTAGCAAGACCCAGAGCATTTTTCCGCATACGGAAAATCAAGTTAGATACAGAAATAAAATTGTCTGGCTTATAATAATAGGTCTGACGGCGCTTGAGCCAGTTTAATAGACTGATAACACCTGCTTGGAAGAGCAAATAAGTTCCAAGGATAACCAGAAGAGTTGCTCCGAAGAAGCTTGGAATAGCCTGTATAGGACTCGTCACTAGTTGGGCAATAGCATAGCCTGCCCCCAGTAAAATAAGAGCCAAAAGAGTTTGCAACCAGAGGAATCCTGTTTTCTTATCCCCACGCTTCTTGCCCTGAACCAACTTGAGAGAGTCAGTCAAGCCTAGCTTTCCGATATTAACTAGGCTGACTAAAATGAAAATTCCATAGAGATAGGCAAGTACAATTGCCACATTTTTCAATTGAAAGACGGATGTCAAAACAACTGGCATTTGCATGGTCTTAAGCAAGAGCGCATAGAAAAGTTTGTCCAGGGCCAGTCCTAAAAGGAGGCCGGTCAAAATAGTGCTAGTTGAGTAGACCACATTTTCTAGGAAAGTCATCAAAAGAAGGTGTTTTTTCTCCAAACCCAGAATACTATAGACACCGAACTCTTTTGACCGTTGCTTCATGACAAAACTATTGGCATAAAAAACCATAATAGCAACTGCTAACATGACCACAATCATACCAAACCCCAACACTTGGGTCACTCCATTTGCTCCCTTGACTTGACCTAAATCAGGATGAAAAGCTAATGATGCAAATATATAAGAAATGGCTGTGGAAACAATGGTCATTATTGCGTATGGGTAGTAGAGACGACGGTTCTTTTTTAGATTGGTTAGCGCCAATCGAAAGCATAGTCCAAACATACTACTCACCTCGATTCGCCATAAGAGTCAGAGTATCTGATATCAACTGAAACATCTCTTGACTGGTCCGCTCACCTCGGTAGATTTGGTTATAGAGAATACCATCTTTGATAAATAAAACCCGTTTTGCCCGACTTGCTGCAGCTGTCGAATGGGTTACCATCAGAATCGTTTGCCCCTGCTGATTAATTTGTTCAAAAATATCCAGTAAGGTTGCTGACGATTTGGAATCTAAGGCACCAGTCGGCTCATCTGCTAGAAGAATTTCTGGTCGTGTGATAATAGCACGCGCCACCGCAACTCGTTGTTGCTGACCTCCTGAGATTTCGTATGGCATTTTCTCCTGCAAGGTCCCAATTTCAAGACTATTGAGTGTATGTACCAAACGCTTGTTCATCTCATCTATCGGAAAGCGAGAAAGAACTAATGGCAGGAGAACATTGTCCTTGACGGATAAGGTATCCAAGAGGTTAAAGTCCTGGAATACAAAGCCCAATCTCTCCCGACGAAAGGCTGCTACTTCCTTGCTCTTGATAGACTGTGTATCCAAACCGTTCAGCAAAACCTTGCCTCGCGTTGGCTTATCGAGGGTGGCCAAAATATTGAGCAAGGTCGACTTCCCTGAGCCAGACTCACCCATGATAGCGACATATTCTCCCTCTTCTACAGTAAAATGAATATCTTTTAAGGCCTCTACTTGCCCTGCCTTAAAGCGTGAACTATAAATCTTTTGCACATGCTGAACATCTAAGACGGTCATAACATCACTCCCTTTCTTTTTCTACCTCCATTCTAGCTTATGCCAATATAAGCTGCCATAGCTCAAGCTTTCATTAAAGTGACAAATTTGTAAGACTAGTCTATGACAAGTTCAACCTCCTTGATCCCGATTCGAACTTCGGTTCCCTGACCCACTTTGGAGCTTAGTTTTAGGGAATAGCCCAGCTCCGCTGCGATTTTACGTGAAAGATAAAGCCCAAGTCCCGAAGATTGCTGTGTTCTATGACCATTGAATCCTGAAAAACCACGTTCAAAGACCCGTTCCAAATCACTCTCTGCAATCCCGATTCCTGTATCACCAATGACCAAATCATCTCCGTCCAAAACAATCGAAATGGTCCCTTCCTGACAATACTTGAGGGCATTGGATAAAATTTGCTCAATCAGAAGTCCTAGCCACCGTTTATCAGTCCTTACAATCCGATCCAGTTGTCCTAAGTCCAAACGATTGTTAGACTGTATAAAAAAGAGAGAATATTTCTTCACCAGAGTCCTGATGAGCTCATCTAAATGAACAGGTTCAATGACTAAATCATCATGGAAAGACTGGAGTCGCAAGTAATTCAAGACCAAACCAGTATACTGCTCTATCTTGAACAACTCTGATTCTAGTTGGTGACGAATTTGACTGGTCTCAATTTCATTGATTAAGAGGTGGCTGGCTGCTATAGGTGTTTTCATTTGATGGACCCAGAGGGTATAGTAATCATCTAATTCAGCCTGGTCCTTTCGCTGCTTTTCAAAGAGTGATTTATTTTCAACTTCCATTCTCTCCAACTTCTCCTGTAAGCAACGCTCACTAGCTGTCATTGACGCGACCTTCTGACCACGCCAGATTTTTCTAAAACGAGAAAACTCGACAAGAAGGTCGAACAAAAGAGCAAGAAACCAGCAGAGACTGAGAAGGGTAAGGGCATAAATGATTAAATTGATGTCTATTTCAAAAAGAGAGCCGAATCCTAGAATAATCCCCGAAAAAACGATAAAGGCAAGGAGAAAAATCCAACGATGGC
The DNA here is from genome assembly GCF_019794615.1 of Streptococcus suis. Taxonomy (GTDB): domain Bacteria; phylum Bacillota; class Bacilli; order Lactobacillales; family Streptococcaceae; genus Streptococcus; species Streptococcus suis_AI. Next base: position 31,865 of record NZ_JAIMDU010000018.1, on the reverse strand, counting down.
CAAGCCAAGAACCTAGAAATTGATAAAAAACGCTACGAAAATCATCTTTATTCATGGATCCACACTAGGCCCTAGCCGACTCCTTTCTTGGTCGCAATGAGGTCTGGCAAGCCCAGTTCTGTCAATTTTTTGCGCAATCGGGCAATATTTACTGATAAGGTATTATCATCGACAAAGATATCACTGTTCCATAACTCACGCATCAGTTCCTCGCGACTAACGACTTCTTTGCCATGCTCAAAAAGTACTCGTAAAATCTGAAATTCATTACGAGTCAATTCTTCAACAGCTTCTGTATAGGAGATCTGCATAGTTTTTAAATCAAGTGCAACCTCTTCAAACCAGAGTAAACTCTGCTCACCAACAAAATCATAGGTTCTTCTCAAAAGTCCTTGTATTTTTGCCAAAAGTACTGTCATTTCAAAGGGTTTGGTCACAAAGTCATCCGCTCCCATATTAATTGCCATGACAATATCCATCGGCTGATCATGCGAAGACAAAAACATGATGGGAACACGAGAGGTCTTACGGATTTCCTGACACCAATAATACCCATTAAAGAAAGGAAGACTGATATCAAGAATAATCAAGTGAGGTTGAAAATCGTCGATTTGCTTCAAAATCGTCTGAAAATCCTTTACTTCTTGAACCTGATACCCCCAGTTCGTCAAGTTTTTAGCGACCAATTGGCTAATGGTTTTATCATCTTCGACTAGAAAAATCTTCTGCATCTGTGTCTCCTTTCACTCTTCTATTATTATAGCCTATTCCATAAAATTTATGCAAATTTATTCGGTGGAAATGAATGTGAAATTTTTATGAAAATGGCCAAATTACTATACGAATAGTTGTCATCTATGCATGATTAGGTTATACTATTTATCTATAAGAAAACTTGAGGTTTTTATGCCAAATTTACTAGATTACATTAAAAATATCCAATATGATAGTTTCTATGATCAAGCCATTAATAAATTAGATATTCTAGCCTTAACAGAATTATCTTATCTCCCCTTTGACGATCTTGTTCCGACAGAATTCGACAGTTCTGGTATTCGTATTGATAAATTATTTGATGCTTTCAATGAAAAATACAATCAAAAATTTCCTCCTTTTACCATGGTCACAAAGAGCCGCTTAACTCTTTTTGAATTAATGGCTAGCTCAAAACGCTATAAATACTTGAAAGCATTTGCCTATGTTAATGATTATCAGATTGATTTACAACAACAATTTGCAGCAGTTAGCTATCACTTGGATAGGGATACAGTGTTGACCTGTTTCCGTGGCACCGACGATACCATCATTGGGTGGAAGGAAGATTTCCATATGACCTATATGAAGGAAATTCCTGCACAACAAGCTGCCAGTCGCTATTTGCAGGATATCATGGCTGCTCAACATTCTGATTTTTATGTTTCAGGCCACTCGAAGGGTGGTAATTTAGCAATTTATGCTACTTCTCAACTTCCACCAACCCTTCAACAAAATATTTTGATTGTTTACGCTTTTGACGCTCCAGGACTTCATAAACAGCATTTGACGTCGGATGGGTATTTGGGAATCGAACAAAAAATTGTACCGATTATTCCTCAAAATTCCATTGTAGGGATGATGTTGGAAACACCAGAAAAAGCGCAAATAGTGAGCAGTCGCACAATCGGTTTATTACAACACATCAGCTTTTCTTGGGAGGTAGATGGGTGCGATTTCCGGACCGCCCCAGCACTTACTGAAGAAAGTTTGCAAATTGACCGTACCTTAAAAGCATGGACTGCTAGTTTAACAGAGGAAGAATTACAGGCCTTTTTCGATCTATTTTTTGGCATTTTCATTCAAGCTGGCATCGAACGCTTTAGTGACTTTGTCATCAATCCCTTGCAAAAATTACAGGACATTGATCGATTAAGAAAAGAATTTTCCCCTCAAGAAGCCGAGATGATGGATAAACTCATTCGCATGCTCTTTGATACCCGTTATCAAATCTGGCTAGAAGGATGGAATAATCGCCTCCCAAAACCCGACCTAAATTTCCCTGATTGGAATGAACTCTTTACTCTCCCAACTATCAATAAAAATAAAAGCTAGTTTAGGTTCTCTAAGCTAGCTTTGTTTGTGTATTTTAAGATTATACTGTTTGAAAATCTACATACTCCCTCGTCAAGATTCTCGATGAGTGAAAAGTTCTAGTGCTATATTGCTGCCTATTACCTTAAAAAGAATGCCCAAAGGTGCTAGAGACTGAGAAGAACTCATATCATTTGTGATGAGTTGTCAATAGATCTTCGATTCTAGTTGATTTTCAATGACTTTTGTCGTATGCTGCTAAAGCATTTCCTAATAGCTCCAATCCTTTTTTCAGTGTCTCTTGGTCACAGGCATATCCAATGCGAACATACCCCTCTTTTTCAAATCGACTTCCAGGTACAACCAATACCCCATATTTTTCTAATAGGTTCAAAGAAAATTCCTCAATCGGAATGGGAACATCCAATTTAACAAATGAAGTTGAGACAAAGGCAGGTTTTATGTAGGATGCCCTAGGTTGCATAGATATCCAATGGTCCAAAATGGATAGATTTTCGTGGATAATGCGGCGGTTTCTTTTTAAAATTGCCTGGCGATTGTCCAAAGCAAGCTGAGCCACCATATCATCGAATACACCTGCGCAAATCAAGGTGTAATCCCTATAATCACGTAAAATGGAAATGACCTTCTCATTTGCAGCAACCCAGCCAATACGAATACCTGCTAAGGAGTAGGTTTTGGACAAACTGTTGACTGCTATGCCATTTTCATACAGGTCTACAATTGAAGAATTGTTGTTTTCCGAAAACGATGTGTAAATTTCATCAACTAGTACATAGGCACCAACACTGGCCGCAATTGTAGCCACTTCTTTTAGGAAAACATCATCCATTACCGCACCCGTAGGATTATTGGCATTATTTAAACAAATCATCTTTGTCTGAGGGCGAATTAATTGACGTAAATCATCTAAATCTGGTAACCAATTCAATTCTTCTTTAATCTGCCAGTATTCAAGCTCTGCACCTAGTGATTTTGGAATATCATAGAGCTGTTGGTAAGTGGGATAGAGCGAAATAATATGATCACCTGGTTCAATTAGACTAAAGAGGGCTAGAAAATTTGCTCCAGTAGCACCATTAGTCTGTAAGATATGTTCTGGTCCGATTGTACGATAGAGTTGACTGACTGATTTCTTAAACCCTGGAGACCCCTCAATCCAGCCATAATCCAATTTTGTCTTTCCCAGTTCCTTGTAAAATGTCGCTGCAGAAGTATTGGTCAACTCAAAAAGTTCATCTAAGGTTAATGATTTGATGGAAACCCCTGCGATATCATATTTTGCATTTTTTTCATGGACATTCAGCCATTCTTCAACCCCAAAACGTGGTAATTTCATCTTAATCTTCTTTCTAATATTCTCTATCAATCATTGTAACATGAAATGATTATTTCAATACTGGAAATAATAGTATTTTGGAAGGGTTTTGTGGCAAAATTACTCCTTCTCTCACAAATGAACCAATTTCTTGTCAAAAGAAAGAACCAATTTAGCAATGCTAAATTGATTCTTTGACTATTATTTTAGAGGTTGTGAGACTCTTCGCTATCATTTGTTGGTGCTTCAGTTACTTCCTCCACAGTAGGTTCAACAACAACAGAATCAATATCAATTTCAATATCCTCTGAAACTACCACAGCATCTTCAATATCATCAGCCGTTACATCAACTGTTGGTGCTTTAGCGGTTTTAGCTTTAATTGCATCCAGAATATCTGCTGTAGAAAGATTTTGTTCTGCAATTTTTTCTTTGATTTGTTCAAAGGTTTCCAAAGATTTTTCCTTGCCAGATTTGACCAAGTCTTCAACTGTCAGTTCACCAGTTTCAAGTTGTGTTTTCACTTCAGTGAACCGTTCAGATGCTTGTTTTCCTAGATCTTGGGCTTTGTTCACGAAATCAGCATTGATTTCATCATGATTTTCCTTGTAATCATTTGCAAAATTGACTACCTTTTCTTTGACCGCTTTACCAGTTTTGCTTGCTAGAAATGCAGCAGCCGCTGCACCTCCCGCTGCTCCCAATAAGAGACTGGTTAGTACACTACTTGATTTTCTTACCATTTTTTTCTCCTTTCTTACCTAAGAGTGATGAGATCGTTGACAGGGCGGAGAGTGCTCCGCCTGCCTTAACAGTATTTGCACCAGCAGATTTAGCTTTTACTGTTAAATCTCTAGCTGACGCATTTAAATCAGATACAGAAGTTGACAAGTCTGCTACTGCTACAAATAGCGGATCAAGAGTAGAAACTTTTCCATTGACATCTTCTACCAAGACATTGGTTTTAGCTAATAGCTCATTGGTCTGGTAGAGTGTTACATTCACATCGCTAGTCAAGACCTTTAGGGTCTGTTGCGCTTCGTCCGTTACTGTCCCCAATTTTTTTAACAATAATACAATATATACTGCCACAGACGCGATGGACAAGGCAATAATCAACACTGAAATTTCAATAATCATATTTTCTCCTTTACGATAGATAGTACGGAACTGTTGACTTTCTTCTCCGTAGCACAACCATGATAATACCAACGAGGATCAGAATTCCAGACAACCATTGTGAGACGCGTACGCCCAAGAACATGAGACTATCTGTCCGCATTCCTTCTATCAGTAATCGACCGATACCATACCAAATGAGATAGAAAGCTGTGATTTCTCCCTGTTTGAGAAGTTTAGGACGTCTGCGTAATATACAAATCACTACAAATCCCAATAAGTTCCACAACGATTCAAATAGGAAGGTTGGTTGACGATAAGCACCGTCTATATACATCTGATCACGTATGAATCCTGGTAAATAATTAAGGCTATCAACAGCTTTACCATAAGCTTCTTGGTTGAAGAAATTTCCCCAACGACCAATCGCCTGAGCCAACATGACCGATGGCGCAACGACATCTAGAAAATCTAGTGTTTTGATAAAGCGGTACTGTGTAAAGAAATACAAGATGATGGCTCCCGTAATCAAACCACCATAGATAGCAATTCCGCCATTCCAAATCGCAAAAACGGATAAGATATTGTCTTTATAGTCGCTCCAAGAAAAGGCAACGTAATATATTCTCGCTCCAACAATGGAAAGTGGAAAGGCAATCAAGATAAAATCCAAAATATCATCTTGAAGGATTTTCTTGCGCGGAGCCTCTTTTACTGCTAAATAAACTCCGAGCATTAAACCAAGTAAAATACAGACGGCATACCAACGAATCTCTAGGGGGCCTAATGTAATTGCAACTGGATCCATCTTAGTTTTCACTCCTATTGTGTTCAATTAAATTAGAAAGACGCTCCTCAAATAATTTTGTCGCATCAAATCCCATTTGTTTTGCTCGGTAATTCATTGCAGCTGCTTCAATCACTACAGAAATATTTCGTCCTGTTTTTACAGGTATACGAATTTGAGGAATCGCTATCCCAGCAATCTCAATCGTATCACCAGAATTTCCCAATCGGTCAAACACCTTGCCAGTTTCAAAATTTTCAAGGTAGACAGCTAATTGCACTTCTGATGAATCTTTAACGGCACTTGCACCATATAGACTCATCACATCAATAATCCCAACTCCTCTAATTTCCAATAAATGACGAAGAATTTCTGCAGGCTCACCCCAAAGGGTAACATCATCTTTGGCAAAGACATCAACTCGGTCATCAGCCACCAATCGGTGTCCTCGTTTAACCAACTCTAGACCTGTCTCACTCTTACCAATACCAGAATCCCCTTGAATAAGAACCCCCATCCCATAGATATCCATCAAGACACCATGTACACTGGTTCGTTGTGCTAAACGGCTATCCAAGTAAGAGGACAATTCGCCTGAGAGACGACTGGTAGCTGTTTTACTGCTACAGATCGCAATTTGCTTTTCTTTCGCCGCCTTATACATCTCCTCAGGGATAGCTAATCCACGCGCAACAATGACTACAGGCGTCTCTGGTTGGAACATTTGAGAAAGGACCTGATAACGGTTATGTGCAGTCATAGCCATCAAGTAAGACCACTCCTTCATCCCTATCAGCTGAATCCGTTCTGGAGCATAGTAATCAAAGTAGCCAGTCATTTCCAATCCTGGACGGGTAATGTCTGCCGTTGTAATAGGCTTTTTCAGGAGCTCTTCCGTACTGTAAGCACATTCAATCCGCAGATTATCGACCAGATCTTTTACATAAACGGTCATTTGTTCCCTCACTTTCAGTTTTATTATATTATACCATAAGCTAGGGGTTGGGGGAAAAACAAGTGGCTGATTTGGTAAAAAGAATGAGTTTCTTTCTTTTTCTCACAAAATTTGCAAAACTTCCACAGATTAAATACGCTTCCCTCCCATTGCTACATATTTCTAACAAATCTGTTATACTTTATATAGTAGAATTCTTATTATGAAGGAGAAAATCATGGAACCCTTGTTTCTCACACCGGTAATGCACGAAAAAATTTGGGGTGGTCAACGCCTGAAAACCAACTACCACTACGATATTCCTAGTGAAAAGACTGGTGAGTGTTGGGCCATCTCAGCCCACCCAAACGGCGTAACAACTGTCTCAAATGGTCAATATAAAGGAAGAGGACTGGATGACCTCTATCAGAATGAAAAACATTTATTTGGCAATCCCACAGATAATGTCTTTCCATTATTAACCAAAATCCTTGATGCAGATGATTGGCTTAGCGTTCAAGTCCATCCCGATGATAGCTATGGCTTGGCTCACGAAGGGGAGCTTGGCAAAACAGAATGTTGGTACATTTTAGAAGCTGAGGACGGGGCTGAAATCATTTATGGCCACAATGCCCAATCCAAAGAAGAACTCCGCCAGCAAATCGAAGCTGGAGATTGGGACAAGCTATTGACCCATGTACCCGTCAAAAAGGGTGATTTCTTCTTTGTACCAAGCGGCACCATGCACGCCATCGGTAAAGGTATCATGATACTAGAAACCCAACAATCTAGCGATACAACCTACCGTGTCTATGACTTTGACCGCCGAGACGATGCAGGCAACCTCCGTGAACTACACATTGAGAAATCGATTGACGTGCTGACCATCGGACCTGTTGCTAACTCAACACCTGCCAAGCTTAAAATCGATCATCTTGATTCGACAGTCCTTGTTGCCAATCCCTTCTTTACCGTATATAAATGGAATATCCAGCAAAAAATCAAAATGGAACAGACCGTTCCTTACCTGCTTGTCAGTGTCATCGAAGGGGAAGGTGCCATCCAAGTCGGTGAAACCAGCTACCCACTTCAAAAAGGAACCCACTTTATCTTACCAGCCGATGTGACAGACTGGACCTTTACCGGACAACTAGAATTAATAGCTAGTCACGCAAACTAAGCATACAAAAAACTTGAGCTTCATTTTAAACTCAAGTTTTTTTGCATTATTCAAACCAAGATTTATGTATTTTCTCAGCATCTTTTATCTTACGCGGGCCAGTTCCATATTTCTCGGCATCCTTATCTTCCTTATATGGTAAGAAGTAAACTGCTGCTGCGTAAAGGGCGACTAACAAGATAAAAGATTTTCCAAATAGAAGACCTGCTATAAAGAGGGCTCGAACAAGCCATGCTTCCCATCCTAATTTATGAGCAATGCCAGCAAGAACGCCAGACACAACTTTTCCCTTTCTTACTCTATACAAATCAATTGACATCTTTTATTCCTTTCACATAAAAAGCACCTTGACCAGTCTGTGCTTTTATAAAGAGTAAATCATTTCCTGATTTTTCAAATTGATAAGGACTATTTTTCTTTTTCCGATTGACTAAAACCTGACCTGATTGAGACTCAATCTGACCTCGAATTCCCTGCCCCTTCCCTGTTTGTAAGGTGAAGGGCGCGTGTGCTAATTGCACATACAAATGTTGTGGGTAGCCACCGCAGGTTGTCAAGCGAATATCCTGTTGTTTTTTATCTCTTGAGCTGCGGATAGAAATATCTTCAAACGGCAAGTAGTCTAACCGGGCATCTGCTTGACCAAGTTCTACATCTAGTACTGACATCCATTCCTGGGGTAAGCTAATGGTCAAGCGACAGGCCAAACTACTGTTGAAATATAGTCCTTTCTTTTCAACATAAAGACGGGGGAGCTTGTCTTCTGGCGCATCTTGATTATAAACAATTTCTAAGGTGATCTGTTCATTCTTAGACTTGGTTAGAGTCAGCCGCCCCTCGGATAATTTTAGAAAGAGTGATTCAATTCCATCAAATGAATAAGCCTGTTTCAGCTTTGAGGAAGCAAAGACCTTAAAACTTGGTAAGGTAAAATTCAATTTTGCTTTTTCTTCCACAAAAAGAAAGTCTGGTTCTTGATTCATTTCCTTAAAACAGGCGCGAGCCTCTTCCTTGGTCAGGACACCTTTTTCATATAACTCAATTAAGCGTTCTTCTCTCTTTTGCGCCATAGACTCACCTCAATTCCATACTAGTATACCATATTTCCCAACAAAAAAATCAGCCCAAGGACTGATTCTCTATTGTTTCAAAACGAGCTTTCCGTGACACTTCCCACATCGGTATTTTTTTAGGTCAATGCGGCGCTTGCGCTGGTAGACTTGTCCACAGGACTGACAGATATAAAGCAGACTAGGCTTGGTAGCTTGTTCCAGTTTAGGAGCATAGCGCAGGCCGTCCACCGCAGCCAGCAGTTTCTTGAAATCCGTATCTCCATGCCGATAACCTTTCTTCTCATAGTAAAGATGGTAATGGCAGAGCTCATGGCGGACAATCTTCCGAAAGACTTCTAAACCTTGCTCCTCCAAATGCTTGGGATTAAAGTCCAAGTGGCCATCTTTAGGAAAAAAACGACCACCTGTCGACCGTAATCGGCTATTCCAAAGAGCTACATGTCGAAATTCTTTACCAAAGTCCTCTAGAGATACCTGCTGAACATACTCAGTGAGATTCACGGGGAGCCACCAAGGTCAAATTAACCTTCTCACGTTGCTGATCAAGTTTATGAACCCAAACTGTCACCAAATCACCAACAGATACAACTTGACTTGGATGCTTGATGAAATTCTTACTCATGTTTGATATATGAATCAGCCCATCTTCGTGAATACCAATGTCCACGAAAGCACCAAAGTCTACCACATTCCGGACCACACCTTCCAACTTCTGACCAATTTGCAAATCCTTAAAATCAAGAACATCTTGACGAAGAACTGGCGCTGCAAATTCATCACGTAAATCACGCCCAGGCTTGAGCAAGTCAGCGATAATATCTTTCAACGTTTCCTGACCGACACCAATTTCCTCCGCCATCCCTGCAATAGAAATTTGTTTTAATTTTTCCTGCGAAGCAACATCTAAGTGGTCAATTTCTAGCAGTTTCAACAACATCTCTACAGCCTTATATGACTCTGGGTGCACACCAGTATTGTCTAAAAAGTTTGTTCCATCTGGAATACGCAAGAAACCAGCTGCCTGTTCAAAAGCCTTATCTCCCAAGCGAGGAACTTTTTTAAGCTGTTGACGAGAAGCCAGAGCACCATTTTCTTCACGATACTTGACAATATTTTCTGAAATAGTTTTATTGAGACCAGCCACATGCGAAAGGAGGGCAGGACTTGCAGTATTGACATTGACCCCGACCTGGTTAACAACTGTATCAACGACAAAATCTAGACTGTCAGACAAAAGTTTTTGATTGACATCATGTTGATACTGTCCAACACCAATCGATTTTGGATCAATTTTAACCAACTCAGCCAATGGGTCTTGCAGACGGCGTGCGATGGAAATAGCAGAGCGTTTTTCTACCGTTAGGTCTGGAAATTCAGTTCGAGCCAGTTCAGATGCGGAGTAGACAGAAGCTCCACTTTCATTAACAATCACGTAAGAAACCGTCGGAAAATCTTTCAACAAATCAGCAACGAAGGCTTCCGATTCTCGGCTAGCCGTCCCATTCCCGATAGCAATAATTTCCACCTGGTATTGACCAATTAAGTTGGCCAACTCTTCCTTTGCCTGAGCAATCTGGGCCTGAGAAGCTGGCTTGACTGGATGAATCACTTGTGTCGTCAGTAGCTTACCAGTCTGATCTACGACAGCTAACTTAGCACCAGTACGAAAGGCAGGGTCGAAACCCAAGACCATTTTTCCTTTTAATGGTGGAACGAGAAGCAAGTTCCGAAGATTGTCTGAAAAGAGAGCAATCGCCCCTTCTTCTGCACTTTCTGTCAACTCTGTCCGAACGCGACGCTCCATTGCTGGGATAATTTTTTTCTTAACTGCCTGATTGATTGCATCTGCTATATAAGCATTTTTCTGCGGAAAACGAACTTCAAAGAAACGAATTATCTTATCCAAATTGTGTTCAAAATGAACTTTAAGAACGCCCACTTTTTCTCCACGATTCAAAGCTAAGGTACGATAACCCTGCATTTTCGCAACTTTTTCAGAAAAATCGTAATACATTTGGAACACAAACTTTTCATCAGCAGCTTGGTCTTTTAATTCAGAATAGAGACTCGAATTTGTTTGAATTTCATGATAGGTCCATGCACGGAGCTTTGGATCTTCCGAAATGGCTTCTACAAGAATATCAACCGCACCTACAAGACAAGCTTCAGCCGTATCAAAACCTTCACAAACAAAATGAGCTGCTTGATTTTCCAGATCTGCTACGTTCTGTAAAATAAGACGTGCTAGTGGGAATAATCCAGCTTCACGAGCTATTGTAGCCTTTGTGCGACGTTTTTCTTTATAAGGTAAATACAGTTCTTCCACATCCGCTAACTTTTCTGCTTCTTCAATCGCTTGACGGAGCTGATCGGTTAATTTCCCTTGTTCTTCAATCTTTGCTAGAACCGTTGCCTTACGCTCAGCCAGAGCCGTTAATGCCTTGTCACGATCAATAATCGATTTGATGACCACTTCGTCGAGATTTCCTGTTGCTTCCTTACGATAGCGGGCAATAAAAGGAATGGTATTTCCCTCTGCAGTGAGCGTCAAGACTGTATCAATTTGTTTTAAACTAACGCCCAATTCTTGGGCAATTTTCAAATATTTTTCTTCCATAAACACTATTATAGCACGAAATCGGCCTTGGTTGACAACAGAAAAAAGGAGCTTTAAAATTCTCTTTTACCTCAGGTTTATGACACCTACTAGAAATTTTGGGGGGAATTTTTTTTGAATGGATTCGTGTCTAATTCTTGAAAACCATACCATATTTTTATACAATGAGAACGTTAGAAAAAGAGAGGAGCATTATGTTGATTGTATTAGCCGGAACGATTGGAGCAGGAAAAAGCTCATTAGCTACAGCTCTCGGAGAACATCTTGGAACCGATGTTTTTTATGAAGCCGTTGATCAAAATCCTGTTTTGGACTTGTACTACCAAGATCCTGAGAAATACGCATTTTTATTACAGATATATTTTTTAAACAAACGATTCCAATCCATTAAAGAGGCCTACCGAGCAGATAATAATATTCTAGATCGTTCTATTTTTGAGGATGAGTTGTTTCTAACTCTTAATTATCAAAATGGTAATGTCACAAAAATGGAGCTAGAAATCTATAAAGAATTATTAGCAAATATGCTAGAGGAACTAGAAGGGATGCCTAAGAAATCTCCAGATTTATTGGTTTACATCGATGTATCTCTTGAAACCATGTTGAGTCGAATCCAGCTGCGTGGTCGCTCCTATGAACAGGTAACGGCAAATCCTGAACTTCTTGAGTATTATAAACAGGTCCATTCTGCCTATCCAAGTTGGTACCAAGATTATAAAGCTTCTCCTAAAATCCGAATTGATGGAAACCAGTTCGATTTTGTAAACAATCCAGAAGATTTAGAAACTGTGCTTATGACTATTGATCATGAATTAAACCGATTGGGGCTTTTAGAAAAATAATTCTCTAAATAGAAAACAATCCAAGCAATCATAGCTCGGATTGTTTTTTTATTATAAGCGTGTGTATCCTGGAATACGTTTCATCACTGATTCAATAACAACTGCCCCAATTAACAGGGATAACAATTCACCTAAACCTGTTGTTAGCCAAGTCAAGAAGAACGGTGCTTGATACATGATGTTTAGTTCTAATGCAATAGTAAACATCGTTGCAGCAAAGAAAAATGAAAAATAGAAAAATGCTTTGTTCATCCAGCCATTAAAAAGATATTCTTTTTTATAGCGTTCAAACAAAAGGACACCGATACTTACAAAGAGTAAGGTAGAGAGTCCACCAACCAGTAGATCTACAACCCCATATACCATCAGATTGGAAATCATACATCCAATCGTCACAGCAAGAATATATTTTTTATGATAAAAACCTAAAAAATTCAACATTTCTGAAATTCGGAACTGTACAGCACCAAACGAAATGGCATTTAAAGGTGGGGTAACAGTTAGTGCAATATAAATTGCAGCAACAAGAGCAACTTCCGCCAAATCACGGGCGGACCATTTAGATGTATTCATCCTGATTCTCCTTTAGCAAAATGCTTGTAATATGCTTGGGTAAAGTGAGTAAGCCCCAAGGGTTGTTGCACATAACTGTCAACAACGTTGATAAGTATAGCATATTTTATTAAAAAATGATAGACTTGACGTATGAAAAATATAATGAAAAAAACACTCCAGAACGAAGTTATCCTTTATTTAATTTTTGGTGTCACTACAACCTTAGTGTATATGGTCGCCCGTATCCTATTATTTGCCTTTCTCAATCAAGTGGTCGTCGTTGCTTTTCTTGCCAATGTTATCGCCATATTATTTGCATTTATTACAAATGACCAAATCGTCTTTCGGCAAGAATCTAGGGGATGGGAAAAAAGACTTCTTAAGTTTGTATCTGCCAGACTTGTTACTATGGGACTAGATATGCTTTTGGCATTTTTCTTAGTACAGGCTTTCCCAGGTATTATCGGTCAATTTGTAAACAATGACCTTTCCCTTGTCAATGCCATCGCAACACTCTTCTCACAAGTCTTAGTGATTGTACTCAATTATGTTTTGAGTAAACTGTTTGTATTTAACAGTAAGAAATGAAGAAAAGAATATGCGACTGTCAAACTACCTATAAAAAACGAGTACCCTCCAACTAGGGGTTACTCGTTTTTTTATATTTTGCTTTAGCTCGCTTAAAGATTGAAACAATATCTCCGTCTCTTGACTGGATATCACCTAATTTTAATTTATGAACACTTGCATTAACGACTGCACCTATGATTAGAATCTGGGCCATAAAAATAAACCAGACCATAAATACAAGAAATATTACTGCTGTTGCCGAACGAAAATCTAATAATTTATTTGCATAGTTATCCAAATATAGCGAAAACAACTTCCCAGTTGTTGCCATAATAAATAGAACAAAACCAGCCCCAGGGAAAACATACCAAATTTTAGGTATTCGAACATTTGGCAAAAAATAATAGAACATAATCAGTGCCGCAAACAGTGCTAGGTAGGCAATCGGTTGTGTTTGTCCTAAAAAAATATCCAACCAACCATTTTCAAGATTAAAATATTTATCTAAATAAGAAAAAATGGCTTGACCAAATGTCACACTCACTATGCTCAATCCTATGATTATTTGCAAACCAATCCCCAAAAAGATACCTACTAGCCGACCAACAATGACATCACGATGATTTTCCATACCATATGCCTTGTTAACAGCCTTTTGTAAAATCATCATACTATTTGAAAGGGTCCATAAAGTCGTAAGAATAGCAATACCTAACCAAGAACTTGAGGGTTTAGTTAGAATATTGGTCACAAAATTTGAAACAGTCGGATAGATTTTTTCAGGAATAAATTCTGCTAATACTGATAGAATCGCATCAACATCAAAAGGAAAATAAGGCAATAAATTGGCTAAGGTCAACAGAATCGGAAAAATGGAAATCAGAAGATAATAAGCTACCGCCACACTCGTTATCTCAATTTCCGCCGATTTATAATAGGAAAAAAAGGTTGAAAAGAATGTTTTCAGTCCTTCTAGTTTTTTGACTTTCCTCATTCATTCAACCTCATACTTCCTTCTATAATTGATTTATACTCAATGAAAATCAAAATCAGACTTGCTCCAAAGGTTCCCTGAACCTTTGGAGGTTGGAAATAGGCGAACGTAGTTCGTTTCGCTCTGATGCAGACAGAACCCTGTTACTATTGAATTTCAAGGTAACAGGCTGAAAGGCTACACTGGAGACTTTCACTCATCACATCAAGTCAACAACGTCGGCTTTTGATTTTCAAAGAGTATTAATAAGTTCCTTCTTCACCTTGACTAGTCAAGATAAGTGGACCATCTTTTGTAATCACAAATTGGTGCTCATATTGACAAGACAAACCACCATCAAGTGTTTTATGAGCCCAGCCAGTCTTCATATCTGTATCAATTTCCCAAGTTCCGGTATTAATCATGGGCTCGATTGTCAAGACCATGCCCTCACGCAAACGAAGTCCACGACCTTTGGTCCCATAATGAGGAACCATTGGCTCTTCATGGAAGGTTGGTCCAACGCCGTGACCCACTAAGTCACGAACAACACCATATCCAAGACCTTCAGCATATTCTTGAATAGCGGCACCAATATCACCGATACGATTACCAACAACTGCTTGCTCTATCCCACGATACAAACACTCCTTGGTCACGTCCATCAAGTTTTGAACTTCTTCTGAGACTTGACCAACAGCGTACGCCCAGCAGGAATCTGCACATCCACCACGGTAGGTCTGAGTGATTTTCTTCATGGCCTTAACATCATTAAAATTGAGTTTAGACACATCCATAACAGACTTGTCCAGAGGCTCACTAAGAACCATGTCAACTTTCAACAAGTCACCTTCTCTAAGCTTATAGTGACGTGGGAAAGCATGAGCCACTTCATCATTCAATCCACAACAAGTCGCATAAGGATAATCCATCAATTCTCCATCAACACCAATTTGGAGTGGCAAGACATTCTTTTCCTTACACGTTTTACGGACATATTCTTCGACTTCCCACATGTCCACGCCAGGCTTGATTATCTCACGCAAACCGATATGAATACCAGACAAAACTTCCCCGGCTCGGCTCATCGCATCAATTTCACGTTGTGATTTAATTGTAATCATTGATTGTCCTCATACATTTCTAAATTAAAATCTGCCTTCTTCAAGCTAAATTTCAAGTAATTTCTCATTCTATGACTATAACGGTCACTTCCACGATAGTGGTTAATTTGCACAAAACCAGCTTTTCTAGCCACCCTTTGACTGGCCACATTTTCCTCATGGGTGACAATCGTCAATTCTCTCATGCCAAACTCGTAAAAAGCTAGATAGACTAAAGTCCGCACCGCTTCCGTCATGAGTCCTTGACCCCAGTAGTCTTTTTTTAGGAAATAGCTGAGCTCCGCAGAAAGTTGACGTTCCTCCAACTTCTCAAAACAAAGCGCACCAATCATTCGACCAGAAATTTTATCCACTATTGCCCAATTTCCTAACGGCGAACGGATAAATTTTTCAACCATTGTCGAAAAAGCAATATTTCTGTCCTCCAAAGCTGGAAAGATAAAAGGAAGATTTTCGGGATTTGATACAATTTCATAGAAACTTTCTCCATCTTCAAAAGAAAATGGTCTTAAATACAAACGATCCGTTTCAAAACATGCAAATTTAGCTAACTGTATCCAAAGTGTCATAGTGTACCCAAGGGGCTAAGAATTGCTCCCAGCCCCAGTTTGTTTTATTATTAGTTACTATTTAAGGATATAACTCCCTACTAAATCAACTAGTCCTCAATCAACTGAATGTCTGCACCAAGTTCTGTTAATTTTTCAATAATATTTGAATATCCCCGTAGAATAAACTCAATGTTTGTAATTTCTGTACGCCCTTGAGCCATTAAACCAGCGATAACCATTGCGGCACCAGCGCGTAAATCTGTGGCTTTGACTGAGGTACCTGTCAATTGGTTTGGTCCTTCAAAGGCGATATGATTACTGCGCGTTGAAATTCTTGCTCCAAGATTAGCCAATTCCTGCACATGTCCAACACGTTTTTCATAAATCGTATCAACAATCGTACCAGTCCCTTCTGCCTTAAGCAATAAAGGTGTGATGGGTTGCTGCAAGTCTGTCGCAAAACCTGGATAAGGTGAAGTTTTCACACTTACCGCCTTCAATTTCTCTTGCTTTTCAACAAAAATACTGTCTTCAGAAATGGTCATGCGAACACCCATTTCTTCCAACTTAGCGATATAGCTCTCCAAATGTTCGTAAAGGACATTATCTACTGTAATTCCTTCACCAACTGCAGCAGCTAAGGCGATATAAGTCCCTGCTTCAATACGGTCTGGAATGACTTGGTGACGAGTTCCTTTTAGATACTCTACACCATCAATTGTGATGATATCCGTACCTGCACCACGAATTCGAGCTCCCATATTATTCAATAAGGTTGCCACGTCAATGATTTCAGGTTCACGCGCCGCATTTTCAATAACTGTACGGCCTTCTGCTTTGACAGCTGCTAAGATAGTATTAATTGTCGCACCGACGCTGACAACATCCATGAAGATATGTGCCCCTTGAATACGCTGACCATTAGTTGCCAAACGCATGTAGTCACCTTCATACGTAGTCTCAGCACCCATCGCCGCGAATGCTTTCAAGTGCAAATCAATCGGACGCGGTCCCAGATCACAACCACCTGGCAAGCCAACAACAGCTTGACCAAAGCGACCAAGGAGGGAACCGTAAAAATAGTAGGATGCACGCAAACTATTAATTTTGCCAAACGGCATAGGCATGTCTTTTACACCACGAGGGTCAATCTCAAGTGTCTCACCATCGCGCTTTACAATCGCACCCATTGTTTCCATAATATCGACTAGACTATCTACATCGGAAATGGCAGGTACTCCATCCAAAGTAACAATATCGTCCGCAAGAATTATGGCTGGAATTAAGGCAACTACTGAATTTTTTGCTCCACTAACAGTAACTGAGCCTTTCAGTACTTTTCCACCATTAATTACAATTTTTCTCATACTAATATTCACTTTCTTAATTTGCCTACTGACCAACAGAATCAATTCAGTTAAGATTTCAAACTTCCTATAAAATTCAATATTCACTGAAAGAAAGTTGTAGCTACAATTGATTGTTATACGTATAAAAAGGCATACGTTTCATTCTAACACAAAGTTTATGAAAAAGCTAGTTATTGAGTGTTTAAAAAGGCTTGCCTTCTAGACAAGTCCTTTATATTTATATACTATTTGATAAGAATACCTGTTTATTTCAAAAACACATTATGTATCCTCTCTTCTGCATCCTTCAGATAAACTTCTAATTCCTCACTCGTCAAATAAGGCACTCGACCATAAAAAACATGATCAATGACTTGTGCATCATTACTGTTGAAGAGCCAATCTGAAGTTAGAAATTTCATTGCCTGATCTATCGGTGTCAGACTTCCATCCGCATTTTGTGGTTGCCCTGTAGGAGTAAAGAAAATAGCTTTCTTTGTTGAGAAGAGCTTGCGAGGCTCATCGGATTCAAAACTATAAGCAAATCCGTGCTGAAATACACGGTCTACATAACCCTTCATTATCGCAGGCATACCATTCCACCAACTTGGAAAAATATAAACAAGCAAATCACTCTCTGCAATCAGATCCATTTCTGTTTGGACATCTGGCGGAAAACTAGTTGCTTCTCGTACAAATTTTCCATTTTCAATGTGAATAGTATCTTCTCCTCGAAGAACTGGATCAAAAGCCAATTCATACAAATCTCGGACAGTTACTTCTGCTCCATTTGCTACCAAAGCCTCTGTTACTCTATGAACGAGGGCGTGGGTAAAACTTTCTTTTCTCGGATGTGCAAAAACAAGTAAGGCTTTCATAAATTTCCTCATCCAAACAATAAATATGTACCTACAAAACAGCTGCTTTCAACTCTTCTACCTTATCCAATCTCTCCCATGGAACATCAATATCCGTACGTCCCATGTGACCATAGGCTGCAGTTTGCTTGTAAATCGGACGTTTGAGGTCCAACATTTGAATAATACCTGCTGGGCGCAAGTCGAAAATCTGACGAACAGCTGCTTCTAATTTGCTCTCAGCCACTGTACTTGTACCAAATGTATCAATACGAACAGAAACTGGATGAGCAACACCGATAGCGTAAGCCAATTGAACTTCCGCCTTTTTAGCCAAACCAGCTGCGACGATATTTTTTGCGATGTAGCGTGCCGCATAAGATGCAGAACGGTCCACTTTTGTCGCATCCTTACCAGAGAAGGCACCACCGCCATGACGAGAATAACCACCATAGGTATCAACGATAATCTTACGACCTGTCAAACCAGAGTCCCCTTGAGGTCCACCAATAACAAAACGGCCAGTTGGGTTTATAAAGTAGTTGGTTTGGTCATCCAAATATTGAGCTGGAATGATTTCCTTGATCACACGTTCAATGACATCCTGACGAATTTGCTCCTGGCTAACTTCTGGATCATGCTGGGTCGAAATAACGACTGTATCCACACGAACAGGTTGATTGTCTTCATCGTATTCAACTGTTACCTGTGACTTAGCATCTGGACGGAGATAAGCAATTTCACCAGATTTTCTCAACTCGGCCAAACGACGCACCAATTTGTGACTAAGTGAAATTGGCAATGGCATAAGTTCAGGAGTTTCATCAACCGCAAAACCAAACATGAGCCCCTGGTCACCTGCACCAATTAAATCTAATGGATCTAGACTAGCATCTTGACGAGCCTCCAAGGCTTCATTAACACCTTGCGCAATATCTGGAGACTGCTCTACAAGTGAAGGATGAACTCCTACTGATTCTGCAGCGAAACCGTATTCCCCTTTGGTGTAGCCAATCTCCGCAATCGTATCACGTACTACACGATTAATATCTACATAGGCAGTGGTAGAAATTTCTCCAAACACATGAACACTACCAGTGTAAACAGCCGTCTCAGCCGCCACGTGCGCCTCAGGATCTTGTGCTAAAATAGCATCCAAAATCGCATCTGAAATCTGGTCTGCAATCTTATCCGGATGACCTTCCGAAACAGATTCAGACGTAAACAATTTACGTTCTGACATAAAAATGTCCCCCTTAAAATAAATTGTTATCAAGGTTACAAAGAACTAGTCTCCGACTAGTTCTTTGCGAAAGACTTTTGTCTTGAGCAAAGGAAAATTTCCAGATACATAACGAGAAAGCAATAACTTCCAAGTATATCTACGAAAATTAACTAGTCTGATAACTACCTTTTCGGGACTTAATAACGTTTCTAGTATATCATAGTTCTTCCTGTATGTGCAGTTCTTTATTGAAAAATAAAAAAGAAGTTACCATACTCTGATAACTTCCTCCTTTTTTAAAATAGCAATCAATAACTAGTCGGAGACTAGTTATTTGCGAAAGACTTTTGTCTTGAGCAAAGGAAAATTTCCAGATACATAACGAGAAAGCAATAATTTCCAATTATGTCTGCGAAAATTAACTAGTCTGATAACTACCTTTTCGGGACTTAATAACGTTTCTAGTATAGCATACATTCAGTATCTATCCTAGCATTTTCTAAAAAATAAAGAGGTGATTGTACAAACAATCACCCTAATGTCTAAATAAACTCTGCATCAGCAATCGCCTGTTTCACCACCTCTAACGGTAGATGAACAAGCTCACACCCTTTTTCATTATATAAATACCGCGCATAGTCATCCATACGGTATTCATTAATGTAGACCACCCGCTTGCAACCTACTTGAAGCAATTGTTTGGAACAGTTGAGACATGGAAAATGGGTCACATAGGCAGTAAAACCTTTTGGAATCCCCCGCTCCGCTCCTTGTAAAATGGCATTGACTTCCGCATGCAGGGTTCTAGCGCAATGACCATCAATCATGAGACATTCCTGATCCAAACAATGTTCAGTTCCTGAAACAGACCCATTATAGCCTGTTGCGATAACCTTATTGTCCTTAACCAAAACTGCACCGACCTTGGCTCTCTTACAGGTCGCCCGATTTGCAATCAAAAGTGCTTGTGCCGCAAAATACTCATCCCAAGCTAAACGATTTGTTGACATAAGACCTCCTAATCCACCATTCCATAAATTTCAGCTAAATCTTGGGCTGTAATGATACCAATGACATCCTCTGGAGAATCTATTTTCCCACTCTTTTGACGACTCACAAGAATGGTCGTACGCTTACGGCCCTCAAAATAATTGATCACTCGATAAAGTGTTTCTGAGGAAGGGAGAACGATAACCTGGATGCTATCTTCTTCAAAAACAAGAACATCTGCTAAACTGGCTTCCACCAATTTCTCACGAATAGAACCAGCCTCTTTACTGGCTTTGGCTAACCAATTGGTCAGGCCCTTGTCAGAAACCAAACCTTGATAGGCTCTTCCCGAAAAAATCGGAAACTTAGAAAAATGCTGACGATCTACAATTTCTAAAGCCTTTATTAATTTATCCTGACCATCAAAAACAATTGGTTTGATTTTTTGTGTCCTTTGTAGATAACGAGCAATGGTAACTGGCTCTTGGTATTGGGAAATAACTTTTTCCAACACATCAATCAATTCTTGTGACGGCTGAGCCACCTCTTTCAGTCCTGTTCGTTTTTCATGAACCATTAAATTCCGTAACTGACGGGCAACATACAGTTTGTCCCAGTTTGCCTCAATGGGATTATGGGGGCTTAATTCTTTAGCTTTTGTTAACATCGAACCAACGTCCGCATAGTCTCCATCTGCTAAACCACAGACCTTCCTTAAAACCTTATCCAGGTCATTAAATAACTCTAAAAAACGGGTTTCATTCATATTAGTCTACCATTGACGATTTCAAATAAGCATCTACCATCCGCTCAGTCGCATCAACTGAATCCAAATGAGTTCGTTCATATGAGTGACTAGACTCAATGCCTGCTCCCAGTAAGGCATGCTTAACATCTGCACCCGCATGCATAGCAGCCGATGCATCCGAACCATAGTAAGGATAGATATCCAGCTTATATGGAATTGCCTCTCTCTCAGCAAGAGAAACTAAATGCTGACGAAGTTCATAGTGATAAGGACCTGAAGCATCTTTTACACAAATCGAAACCGTGTACTCGTCCGTCTGCTGGTCATCACCCATCGCTCCCATATCCACAGCCAGATACTCCACAACCCGATCTGGTAAACTTGAATTAGCACCATAACCAATCTCTTCGTTATTTGAAAAATAAAAATGAGTGGTATAAGGTAAAACAATCCCATCTTCTTTATAAACCTTCAACAAATGAATCAAAATAGCTGCAGAAACCTTATCATCCAAATGGCGGCTCTTAATAAACCCAGTTTCTGTCACAATTGTTCTTGGATCGAAGGAAATAAAATCACCAACTTCAATACCCAAGGCACGCACTTCATCTGCAGTGGTCACTTTTTCGTCCAACCGTATTTCCATATTGGTCTGGTTGCGCTCTGCTGTACTAGCATCACGATAGACATGGACAGACGTTTGATGCATAAGGATGGTACCTGTGAAGGTCTTACCATTTTTAGCACAATGTATCAAGCAGTTTTCACCTTCAATGGAAGGATAACCAAAACCACCCACCAAATCCATTTTTAGACGACCATCTGGTTTGATTGCCCGAACCATAGCACCCAATGTATCCAGGTGAGCTGTCAAAATACGGTGCTCCTCATCATTATTCCCCGGTACCGTTACCAAAACACCACCTTTTGGTGTTTTAGTCGCCTCATAACCGAAACCTTCAACCTCTGATTTGATGTAGTTCATAATATCCGTCGTATAGCCAGTTGGTGACGGAGTTTGAGTCAATGTCACAATGTAATCAAGTGTCTTCATGAAAACCTCCTTATTTGTAATCTATTATATCACGTTTTAAGCGATTTTTTTGCTATAATGAAGTTATGAAAACCTATCAAAAAATCTATCTTCTTTTGAAAGAAAAAGAGGACTACATCAGCGGTGAAGACATGGCTCAGGAGCTAGGCATTTCACGAACATCCATATGGAAGGCTATTCGCCAATTAGAAACCCTCGGTTTAACCATTGAAGCAGCCCGAAACCGTGGCTATAAACTGGCTGAAGGTGACTTACTCTTACCTGAATTGATTGCACAGGAACTTAACCTACCAGTCCATCTCAATGGAAGCAGTGACTCCACCCAACTGGATGCTAAGCAAGGGATTGAACTAGGACATAGTAGCCCAGCCCTCTACCTTGCACCACACCAAAACAAAGCCAAAGGACGATTCGGTCGACCATTTTACGCCTCAAAATCTGGTGGTATTTATATGTCACTTCGTCTATCGCCCAATGTCCCATTTCTTGCATTCAAACCCTACACTATATTAGCTGCGGCTGCTGTGGTAAAAGCCATCCAGTCCCTCTGCGACTTGGATGTTCAAATCAAATGGGTCAACGACATCTATCTTGGACGCAAAAAAGTGGCTGGAATATTAACCGAAGCAATTTCTTCGATGGAAAGTCAAACAGTAACTGACGTCATTATCGGTGTCGGCATCAATGTTCATATTGACGATTTTCCAAAAGAACTACACCATACTGCAGGCAACCTATTTGAGGAACAACCACCCTTTACCCGCAATCAACTCATCATAGCCATCTGGAAAGCATTTCTTGAAACAGATGAACATGAATTAATCACACTTTACAAAGAAAAATCACTTGTTGTCGGTCAACAAGTGAGCTTTGTAGAAAATCAGATTGAATTTAAAGGCAGAGCAATCGCCGTTACCGATACAGGAAATTTAGTGATTCAACTAGAGAATGGAAAAGCAAAGACAATCTCTAGCGGGGAAATCAGTCTTACTTCCTGGACTGCTTCTCAACCAGTTGAATAAATTTCGTTACTTTATAAGCAAAATGGAGGTTTCGATAGCCAATATAAGCATAAATTCCAGCTATTAAATAATCGCCTGTCAAAATAGAGGCATTCATAAAGTATACTGCTAATATTGTCGTAATGGCTAAAAAAAGAAATTGAGAAAGTTTCATAAGATAGATTATACCAAAAAATCAGTCCTTCGGCTGATTTTTTATATGCTTTCTATGTAAAATTATGGCGCTGCAAAAACAAAAACACCAGAATGTCTGGTGCTTTTGTAAGGAGATTATGAAAAATATTTAGGATTAGTCATAGTATAAATCATCCAAACAGATTGCGCATCCGTCCAGAGACCGATATTGCTGTAGAAGTGGTCAAACCAAGCGCTCAATCATTTCGAATTTCAACTGCGTCGGCCAGAAATCCAAATTTTTCTGGAACTGGGCTGTTTTCTGTTTCGATTTCTTGTGTTTTTTGCCCTTTTGCCTTAGCCGAAAATTCTGCTCGAATGCTAATCCAATCCTCTTGAGCAATGGCTAAAATCTGTGGTGAAAAACCAGCTGCCTTGCTGAGAATATTTCCAAACATGGTATTGAGATTGTCACGCTTCATGGTCTGTTCAGCATTCAGCGGGGAATCAAAAGCTAATATGGCATGGTTTTCATTGGCAGCTACAGGTTGTGAACCGACTAGCAAAGCCTGATCTGCTCCAGATAAGCTCTCGATGATTTCCCCCCATGCATTTTGTAAACGCGTCAAATTTTCACGCGCCAAGGTTGGATTTTCCATAGCTTCCTGCAAAATAGCATGAACCTTGCTGGTATCCAATCGGTACTTCTTCGGAGCCTGCGGCTTGCGTGAAACTGGCTTAACAGCACTTGGTTGACTAGATAATTGACCTAGTTGTTTCTGTAAATCCGCAACTTGTTGTTGCAGACTGGCTAGTTGACCCAGTAAATCAGCTGGCAGCTCTGCCATTGCCCCCGAAGGAGAACTATCTTCAACCAAACGAATGGTCATCATTTCAGCGTAAATCTTCGGTTGAGGACTGGACTTGATGTCCGCCAAAGCCCTGGTCACCATCTCAATCATGGTAAAAATCCGTGCCTGCTCAAGAGCTAGATTTTCTGAAAAACCTGTTGTTAAATGCGTATCCTCACCACCCGTCTGCACGATAAGGACATCTCTCAAATAGTGCAAAAGATCTGTCGCAAAACGGCTCATACTCTTTCCTTGGTCAAACAAGGTTTGTAGATGCTGGAGAGCTGTGACACTATCCCCTTGACGCAGACTTGCCACATAGTCATCCAAGGCACGCAAGCTGATAGAACCCGTAATTTCCTCAGCAATTTCCAAGGTCACTTGCTGGTCCTGACTAAGGCTGAGAGCCTGATCCAAAATGGATAGGGCATCCCGCATCCCCCCTTCTGCCCGGCGCGCAATGATCGTCAGAGCCTGCTCGTCAAAGATTAGCCCTTCCTTGGTCAAAATTGCAGCCAAGTGCTCCTGAATGTCCGTCACCTTGATGGACTTAAATTCAAATCGTTGCACCCTTGACAGAATGGTGGCAGGAATTTTGTGCAATTCCGTCGTTGCTAGAATAAAGACCACATTTTCAGTTGGCTCTTCCAAGGTCTTCAAGAGGGCGTTGAAGGCACCAGTAGACAGCATGTGGACCTCGTCGATGATATAGACCTTATAGGTCGCAAGACTAGGTGCATAGGTCGATTTATCACGAATATCACGAATTTCATCCACACCATTGTTGGAAGCAGCATCAATCTCAATCACATCTTCCAGGCTACCTTCCGTAATAGCCTGACAGATATAACAATCGTTACAAGGCTCGCCTCCAACCTGATTAGGACAGTTCATGGCCTTGGCAAAAATCTTAGCTGCCGATGTCTTACCCGTACCACGAGGACCTGAAAAGAGATAGGCATGACTGATTTTCCCCTGTTCAATGGCCTGTTTGAGCGTGGTCGCAACCACCTCCTGCCCCACCATCTCCCCAAAGGTCTGGCTTCGGTACTTCCTATATAAAGCTTGGTACATTAGCGTTTTTCTCCAAACATAGCAAAATTCCAGTCCGTCTTCTCCACTAAGAGCGCAACGAACTGCTCAAGGTATTCCTGGTCAATGGTATCGTAATCAGCGACCAACCTCGAATCCAAATCCAAAACACCCAATAATTGGTCGTTTTTCACCATTGGCACCACAATTTCCGAAAGAGCTGTCGCATCGCAGGAAATATAATTGTCATGCAAACGAACATCCTCTACGATAATCGTCTGGCGCTTAGAAGCTGACTCACCGCAGACTCCTTTTCCAAGTGCAATATGAACACAGGAAACGCCACCCTGAAAAGGCCCCAAAATCAATTCACTACCATCATACAAGTAAAATCCTGTAAAGACAGAGTTTGGTAGAGCTTGATTGAGCAACGCAGAAGCATTTGATAGATTGGCTAAAGCATTGGTTTCTCCCTCTAAAAGAGCCTCCAATTGGGCCAACAATAATTGATAGTTTGAAATTTTTTCTTTTGTATTCATGGAATTATTATAGCACAGATTGAGAGCAGGTAACAGAAGGAAGTCAAAAATAAGGCTTGCGAAAAAGAACCGCCTTAGCTGAGCAGTATATACGTTTTATACTGTTCGTTATAAGTGGTTCTTTCAATCAATAACTTATTTATTTTCTAGTAGAACGTTCACGTTTCCGTGGTCGAAGAGCATAGTGAATACCAGATAGCCCTGTAAATCCTAGGCCAGCCAAGCCCAAAATTGAGCCTGCCTCACCTGTTGCCGGTAAACTCTTAGCCTGTTGTGCTGTCTCTTGTTGAGGTTTGACACTTGCCTGTTTGGCTTGAGGCTGTACCAACTGACTTTCTTGAGCAGTCTGACTGACTGGTTTCTTATCAGTTTGGGAAACAAGATCACCTGTTTGGGCTGGTTGATTTTGTGTTGACTGATTGGTAACTGGACTTGTCTCTGTCGGCTTGCTGTCAGCAGGTGGGGTAACTGGTGACTCGACTGAAGGAGTTTCAGTTGGAGGGGTAACTGGCTTGTCTGTCGGTGTTATCCCCTCTTCTATGTAATAGAAGTAGTATTCTTTGTTAGGTCTTGCCTTAGCTCCTTCGTAAGTAACTGTTTGACTTTCTTGAACTACTCGTGATGTCCAACCTTCAAATGTTAGAGGTTCTAGAACAACACTCTCCCCTGGTTTGAGTGTATACTTGATTTCTTTCAAGACATCAACCTTTTGACCAGGCTCAATTTGTTCCTCAGTATAGACAGCCTTAATCGTAATCGGTTGATCTACTGGATCTGTCGTAGTTGCCTTTGATGCAGCAATGTTAGCCAATGCTTCTTCAAGTTTCTGAGTAATTTCTTTATGGTAGGCGATTTGATAATCCCAGTATTCAGGAGTCCAACCAACAGCATTGATAATATCTTGATCTGTCAATACTAGGCCTACTGGTTTATCAAATAAAGGTTTCACCAATACTAATTCCGAATGGAGTACAGATAAATTACTGTCTGCAAATATTTTCTCTAAATCATTCGCTTCATACGTAATATCATCAACTCCCAACTCCTTCTTATAGACTTCAAAAGCTTTCAAGACAGTCCTATGGAAAGCATCAAAAACATTCTGATATTCCACACGTTGTTCAGGTCTAATTAACGAGTCAATAGAAGGAGCTTTGTCATAGTATACCTTAACAGTCTTGTTAGCAACTAGTCTAAAAGACCCATTTTTCCCAACCGTCCCTGATTCAAATCCTTCAGTCTTACCTATTCTATAACCTGATATTACTGGAAAATCAAATGTCACTTCCGTTCCTTCAACTCCGCTCTGTTGAATGGTTTGGAGAACTTGACCGTCTTGGTCTACTAACTCAATGGTATACGGAACCGTTGCTTTGTCCTTACTCACCAAGTCAAAGCGATAATAGTTTTCACCAGCCGCTACTTTCTCATAAGTAATTTTATAGTTCCCCGGACTATTTTCTGCCACATCTGCGAAATCACTCCATATTGGAATACTACCTTTATCAGCAACACCACGGTCATGTAACTCTCCAGGCTCGATATTCATTGTGTAGCCACGATAGTATTGACCATCTAAATACCATTCAACTGTATAGGGGAGACTTTGTTGTTCTGGCTGTTTTGGAGTTTCATCTTTAACATAGTGATTAACTGTAAGCGTATGTCCACCATATGTATTAACTAGGTCGTCATAACTAATCTCAAAGGAATAATTATCTCCAACATAAGTGTATCCAGGAATTGATGGCGGCGTCAAAACCACTACCTCACCCGGACTGAGAACTTTTTCATAGTTACCTAAATTTACATTGTTAGCATCATCGTAATTGGTTATACGAATGACAGCTTCGGTCTGTTGAGCATAGACAACAGAAGAGTTACTAAATAGATCGTCGCCTATAGGAGAGGCTACACCTCCTAAAACTGTAACAGCGGCCAATCCAATTCCTAGTCTGGCTAATTTGTGCAACCTTGCTCGGTTAATCCGTTCTTTGCGTTTCATCATATAAACCTCCATTTGAAATGCCTACATTTCTTTTTTATGCCAAAAGGCACGTTTATCATTATACTAAAAAAAAAAAAAGTATATTGTCAAGAAATAGTCGGTAATTTAGTGGAAGATTCGTGATTTTCATCGATTTCCTGGGTTCTTTCATATTTTCAGTAAAAGAAAAAGGCTTTCGCCTATTTCCACATCCAGTACATAATCACTGCATCAATCAAGACACCTACGGCCCAGGCTAGTTGAAAATACTTTTTCTGAGTTTTATGACGAAAATGGGTACCCCCAGCCCAAGCACCTAGACCACCACCAACATAGGTCATCAACAACAAGGTCTTTTCTGAAATTCGGTAAGAACCCTTTCGAGCCTTTCCCTTGTCAAGTCCATAGACCAAAAAAACGACCAGGTTCCAAATCATTAGGAACAATGCAAATCCCTGCTTTACAGACATATTCCCTCCATATCAGTAACATTTATTCCTAACTTTATCACATTTAAAATCGAAGAGCAAGAAAAAAACGACTCAAAAAATGAATCGCTTTATAGACTTTGCAACGTTTCCTGCAACCATTGCAATTGGGTCCGATTGCGCTCAATCGCCCGTGTCATAATGATATATCGTCCATAATGACTAAGCTCATTATCTTTTTGAGCGAACAACTCCATTTTACGACTTTCCAAATGTTTCAAGTGCTTCTCAATCACTTCAATCTGGTAGGTCAAAAGTTCAGACACCCTTGGATCATCACGATCCTCTATGAAAAACATTTTTAATGAGAAAACATCTTTTTGTTGTGGAGTAGTTTCATTCGGAACGGATAACCATTGCTCCAATACTTCCCGTCCCTTATCAGTCATCTCATACTGTTTCTCTTTTTCATTACCAGGAACCGCATGACACGTAATCCACCCATCATCAGTCATCCGTTTGAGTTCAGGGTAAACTTGGCTGTGAGCCACTTGCCAAAATTCTCCTAAGTCTCTTTGAACAAAATCCGTAATCTGTTTTCCAGTGATTCTTTGATCACTAGTTTCCAAGATACCTAATATAATATGAGGTAAAATTCTATCCTTCGGCATTCTAACCACGCTCTCTTAATATACTCTCCACCTTAGTATTAATCAAGTCGATAGCTACCACATTAGATACACCTTCAGGTATCACGATATCCGCGTAACGCTTAGTCGGCTCAATAAACTGGTGGTACATCGGTTTTACAACAGATGTATATTGCTCTATGATACTATCTAAGCTACGGCCACGCTCCTCCATATCACGTTTGATACGGCGGATAATACGAATGTCATCATCAGTATCCACAAATACTTTGATGTCCATTAAATCCCGAAGACGTTTGTCTTCCAGTACTAAAATTCCCTCTACAATAAATACATCCTGAGGTTCTTGACGATAAGTCCTTTCTGACCGTGTATGCTGAGTATAATCATATATCGGAATATCCACTGAACGCCCAGCCAGTAATTCACTCAAATGATAGATCATCAAGTCTGTATCAAAGGCTAGTGGATGGTCATAATTGGTCAATATCCGTTCTTCAAAGGTTAAGTGGGACTGATTTTTATAGTAAGAGTCATGCTCAATCATTGAGATTCGTGCATTTGGAAAATTATTCAAAATAGCACGAGAGACACTTGTTTTACCCCCACCAGATCCTCCGGTTACGCCAATAATTATTGGTTTTTGAGTCATTATCATCTCCTTCTTTTTCATGTTTATCACCCTTTTTTCAATACTATTTTATCATGAAACGTGCTATAATGGAAAAAATAACACAACAGAAATGAGACTTTATGATAGATTTTGGAATAATTGGCACTTCTCCTATCACTCACCAGTTTATTAAAGCAGCCCTTCAAACGAATAAATATCAATTTAGAGCTGTTTTTTCTCGAAACTATGATACAGCTGAATCCTTTGCAAAACCATATGAGAAGGTAGACTTATTTACTGATTTTTCATCATTTTTATCTTCTGAAATTGAACTTGTCTACATTGCTAGTCCAAATTCCTTGCACTACCAGCAGGCAAAGGCCGTACTCTTGGCTGGAAAACACGCTATTGTTGAAAAGCCAATGGTATCAACTCCAGCAGAATTTAAAGATTTACGCCAAATTGCCTCTGAGAAAGGGCTATTCTTGTTTGAAGCAGCACGAAACTTCCAAGAAGAATCCTTTCAGACGATTCGACAATTCTTGGCAGATAAATCCATTATCGGTGGGCATTTTTCTTATGCCAAATATTCTTCAAAAATGCCTGAATTGCTAGCTGGAAATACTCCGAATATCTTTTCAGCTGATTTTTCAGGTGGCGCACTCATGGATCTTGGCGTCTATGCTGTTTATGCCGCCATAGGTCTTATCGGTGCCCCACATACAGCTCGCTACGTCGCCCAACAATTACCATCTAGTGTTGATTTAAATGGGGTTGGACAGCTAGTCTATGAAAACTTTACTGTGGGTATTCAAGCAGGAAAAAATATGACCAGTCATCTACCTAGCGAAATCTATACTAGCGAGGGTACTTTGACCTTGAACGCTTGTCAGCATATCAGCTCTGCTATTTTTACAAAAAATAATGGGGAGCAATACCAACTCCCTCTGGCTTCGAAGGACCAATCCATGATTGAAGAAGCCATGCATTTTGCACAAGTCATCGAAGAGGCAAATCACCCATTGGCAGATCAGTGGTTAGATGTTGCTTCAGATGTTCACCGGACCCTCTATCTGATGCGTCAAGACGCAGGAATTACATTTAAGGCGGATACTCATGAAAACTAATTTCCCTTCTGTTTGGCAAGAAATGCTGGAAAAAGCTGGCTTTGATAGCTTGACTGATATTCAACAACAAGCATTTGAGCCGATTTTTACAGGAAAAGACTTACTTGCAATCAGTCCAACTGGAACAGGAAAGACACTAGCCTACCTCTGGCCAAGCCTACTTGCTCTTACCCCAAAGAAATCCCAGCAATTATTGATTCTGGCTCCAAATACAGAATTAGCTGGGCAGATTTTTGAAGTGTGTAAAGGCTGGTCCGAAACTATCGGATTACAAGCACAGTTATTTTTATCAGGATCCAGTCAAAAACGACAAATTGAACGATTAAAAAAAGGACCAGAAATCTTAATTGGTACACCTGGTCGCGTCTTTGAATTGATTAAATTAAAAAAAATAAAGATGATGAATGTCAATACCATCATCTTAGATGAATTTGATCAGCTATTCTCTGATTCTCAATATCATTTTGTAGAAAAAATTATCAACTATGTTCCTCGCAATCATCAATTGATCTATATGAGTGCAACTGCTAAATTTGATCGGCAAAAGATTTCACCTACTGTTGAAACAATTGATTTATCGGAGCAAAAATTAGACAATATTCAGCACTATTACCTGATGGTTGAAAAACGTGATCGACAAAACTTGTTGAGAAAATTTGCAAATGTGCCAGATTTTCGAGCATTGGTCTTCTTTAATAGCTTATCTGATCTTGGTGCAACTGAAGAACGACTAAACTACAACGGAGCCAATGCAATTTCTCTCGCTTCTGATGTCAATGTCAAGTTTAGAAAGGTCATTATTGATCGATTTAAAGACCACCAGATCCAGCTCTTACTAGCCACAGATTTAGTAGCTCGTGGGATTGATATCGATAATTTAGAATGCGTCCTCAATTTTGAGGTTCCTTTTGACCAAGAAGCCTATACACATCGGGCTGGTCGAACCGGTCGAATGGGTAAGGATGGAGTGGTTATTACCCTTGTTTCAAATTCAAATGAACTCAAACAACTAAAAAAATATACTTCTGTCCAAGAAGTCATCTTAAAAAATCAAGAGCTCTATAAAGTATAATCTTTTCACTTTCTATTAGTGCGAGGCTATTTATCAACAGGATAACTATCAATGTATTACACAATGAAAATCAAAAGTAGCCTAGTTTCAGCTATCTTGGAGATCTTGAAGGCTGCAAATATTGCGAACTAACTGTGGTTGTATCATTAAACCTGCGATGATATTACACTGTTACTTTCTTATTTCAAGGCAATAGACTGAAAAGCTCCACTCGAACTTTTCACTCATCAAGGCTCTTGACGACGGATAATTTTGATTTTCGAAGAGTGATACTCAATGAAAATCAAAACTAGCCTAGGAAACGAAGTCGAAGATAGAACTCTGTTACCATCTTGATTCAAGTTAACAGGCTGAAAAGCTCCACCGGAGCTTTTCACTCATCAAGGCTCTTGACGACGGATAATTTTGATTTTCGAAGAGTATGAAGAGTAAGCGCCCAATAACAAAGTATATTGAAAAAGGCTCCAAAGTCCTGT
>NZ_JAIMDU010000017.1:0-51292 GCF_019794615.1 Streptococcus suis | reverse complement strand
GTCAATGGGACAATGGGTTGTGACATAAAAAAATCCTCCAGTTTTTTTATTACAGTATACTGGAGGAGTGAATGATTGGATAGGTACCTTGTTATGGGGCGCTTACCGAAATTCCATCCACAGATGGAGTTCTTTTTCTAAAATTTTGATAAAATAATATTGAAAGGAAGTTTGAATATGTGGAAAATTCGAATGTTTCTATTGCTAGAGAGTATTCTGTTTACCTTGGCCTTATTTGATGTGGTTGCCAATGAAGCAAGTCGAACCTTGTTATTGCTTGCGGTATTACTTTTAGTAATTTGGAATTTTGTGGGTAGAGAGCTAAATAGTGTTTTACTAATTAGTGCGATATCCTTGGCGTTTTTAGTATTTGTATTAAATCCGTTCTTTATCATTGGCATAATGATGCTCGTGGTGTATATGTTGGTGAACTTCTTTTCACGATATGAAAAACGAAATCAGTATACTCATATTATTTTTGATGATCATGCATTGGTTGCCCAAAAAGAAAAAAATAGGTGGTTTGGTGGTCAAAACCATTCGCAGGATCGGTATGGATTTGAAGATATTAATATTGTCCGTCTCTTTGGTAACGATGTAGTTGACTTAGACCAAACAGTACTTGTTGGTCGCGATAATATTGTTGTTATACGCAAAACATTTGGAAAAACAAAAATTATTTTGCCTATCGATGTTGAAATTTCTGTATCTGCTTCAAGCATATATGGTCGTGTTCAATTTTTAGATCTCTCATTTTGGGATTTGCGAAATGAAAGTATTTCTATAGCTAGCCCTGGTTATCGTGATTCGCATAAACGGGTAAAAGTAGTAGTCAATAGTTTATTTGGTGATGTGGAGGTAATCCGCGTATGATCAAAAGAAGAACCTATTTTCTGCTTGTTTGGCTATCAGCACTGATTGTATTAGTAGTCATTGCATCCGTATTACCATTGTTGAATTATTCGTTATTGAATCCGTCTCTCTGGGTTTCTACGAATCAATTTATAATGACAATCGTTCTATTGATTATTGTACTGAGCCTCTTTTTAGGAATTTTGGTCCAAACAGTATCCCTCGTATCCACGCAAGTAATGCGCTTAAAATTGCAGGCAATTTTGAAAAACAAGTCGATTAAGGACAACCATGAAGAAGATCCTCTTTTATTACAATTATCTGATAAAGTTAAAACGTTAACTAGACAGGTTCAATTGTTAGATAATCAAGACTTGGTAAATCGTGAAGAGATTGTCGAGGGGGAAAGAAAAAGGATTGCAAGGGATTTGCATGATACGGTTAGTCAAGAATTGTTTGCGACGAGTATGATTTTGTCTGGTCTTTCGTCTAATATTGCCTCGCTTCCACAAGAAACCGTTCAGGAACAGTTGGTTTTAGTAAAGGATATGATTGAGTCTGCTCAAAGAGATTTAAGAATATTATTGCTTCATCTACGTCCAAGTGAACTTGAAAGCAAGACCTTAGTAGAAGGATTTGAACTTATATTACGTGAAGTGAGCGATAAAAGTAGTATTGTTGTCCATTTTCAACATGAAGTAAGTGAATTACCAAAGTTAATAGAAGAACACCTTTTCCGTATTGCACAGGAGATCATTAGCAATACGTTGCGGCATGCCAAAGCCAAACATTTGGATGTGTACTTATTGCAAAAAGAGACAGAGTTACAGTTGAAAATGACTGATGATGGTATTGGTTTTCAACAGGGTGCTGATGATGAATTGAGTTACGGATTACAAAATATACGTGAGCGGGTTGAGGATATGGCTGGGACGATTAAAATTCGAACGGCTCCCAATAAGGGAGTTGCCATTGATATTCGAATTCCGCTATTGAAAGGAAAAGAAGATGAATACGATTCGAGTGATGTTGATTGATGACCATGAAATGGTCCGTTTAGGATTAAAAAGTTACTTAAACTTACAGCCAGATGTTGAAGTAGTAGCGGAAGCTGGAGACGGTGAAGAAGGTTTAACAAAGGCACTTGATGTCAAACCAGATGTCGTTGTGATGGACTTAGTTATGCCTAAAATGACTGGCGTCGAAGCTACTTTAGCATTGTTGAAGGAATGGCCTCAAGCACAAATTTTGATACTAACATCCTATTTAGATAATGAAAAGATTTACCCAGTGTTAGAAGCAGGTGCACGAGGCTATATGTTAAAAACATCGAGTGCAGATGAAATTTTGTCCGCAATTCGTAAAGTTGCCCGTGGAGAATATGCAATCGAAACTGAGGTTGAGAAAAAAGTGGAGCATCACAAGCGTTACCCAGATTTACATGAGGACTTGACGGCTCGCGAGCGTGAAATATTAACCCTTTTAGCAAAGGGGTATGATAATCAACGAATTGCTGATGAATCCTTTATTTCTTTGAAGACGGTCAAAACTCACGTATCTAGTATTTTATCTAAGCTAGCGGTCAGTGATCGGACACAAGCAGTTGTTTATGCGTTTCAGCATGGTCTTGTAGCACAAGATGAAGAATAGTGATATAATAAAAAGATAGTTAGTTAGCTTCCGGAAAGGATATCGAATATAGTGGATGCAAAATTAAAATATAGAGCCAAAAAAATCAAGATAGTCTTTTTTGATATTGATGATACACTTCGGGTTAAAACCACTGGATATATGCCAGAATCTATTCATCAGGTTTTTAAATCCTTGAAAGAAAAGGGTATTCTAACAGGAATTGCTTCTGGTCGTACACCATATGGAATAGTTCCAGAAATTAAGGCACTGCAACCAGATTATTTTGCCATGATTAATGGCTCATATGTCGAAAATGCCAAAGGCCAAGTAGTCTACCATCAACCAATGTCATCTGAGTTGGTGAAGTCTGTAATAGACTGGACGAAGGAAGTTGGAATTGAATATGGATTGCTAGGTAGTAAAAAAGGAACTCTATCAGCTCGGACCGATCGGATTAGTCAAGTGATTGATTTGATTTATGATGGCCTGGAAACCGACCCTGAATTTTACAAGGGGAATGATATTTATCAAATGTTGACCTTTGAAAATGATGGACAAAAAGTCGTGTTGCCAGCTCAATTGCAGGAAGATTTGCGAACGGTTCGTTGGGATGCTATTTCGTCAGATATTGTATTAAAAGATTCCTCTAAGGCAGCTGGTGTGGCTAAAATAGTTGAAAAACTTGGTTTAAAACCAGAGAATGTCCTTGTTTTTGGGGATGAGCTCAATGACATTGAATTATTTGAGTATGCAGGGATTGCAATTGCAATGGGGCATTCACATCCAGAATTGCAAAAACGTGCTGATTATATTACAAAAAAAGTAGAAGAAGATGGCATTTTTGATGCCTTGGAGAAATTAGGTATGGTCGAGAAAGAAAAAACCTATCCACAATTAGACGTGGTTAAGGCTGAAGGTCCAGTTGCGCATATTAAGACGAATCATGGAGTTTTAAATGTAAAACTTTTCCCTGAGATTGCTCCAAAAACAGTAGCAAACTTTGTAGCTCTTTCTAAGGATGGCTATTATGATGGTATTATTTTCCATCGGATTATCAAAGATTTCATGATTCAAGGTGGAGATCCAACTGGAACTGGTATGGGTGGTGAATCAATCTATGGTGGTTCATTCGAAGATGAGTTTTCTATGGAAGCCTTTAACCTTCGTGGTGCCCTCTCAATGGCGAATGCCGGTCCAAATACCAATGGCAGTCAATTCTTTATTGTCCAAAATCAACATTTTCCTTATAATGCAAAAGAGTTAGAACGTGGTGGTTGGCCAAAACAAATTGCTGAAGCATATGTTGACAATGGTGGAACACCGCATTTAGATCAACGGCATACAGTATTTGGACATTTAATGGATACAGCATCATTTGATGTATTAGATACCATTGCAGCGGTGGCGACGGATTCAGCAGATCGACCGCATGAAGATGTTGTGATTGAGACAATCGAGATTGAGGATTAAAATGAAAATCGGTGATAAGGTTAAAGGGACAGTTACGGGTATTCAACCATACGGGGCCTTTGTAGATTTGGACAATGGTCAAACTGGGCTCATTCATATTTCTGAAATTAAGACTGGATTTGTTGATAATATATTTGATTATCTTAAACTAGGTCAGGAAGTGTTTGTACAGGTTGTTGATTATGATGAATATTCAGGAAAAGCGAGTTTATCTACTCGCACACTTGAAGAAGAACAACAAAAAATTCCTCGTCATCACCGTTTTACGAATGAACGTCATAAAATAGGGTTTGCTCCGTTAGCCAAACAGTTGCCAACATGGATTAAGGAAACAAAAGAATTTTTAGATAAAACGAAAAAGGCTTAGGTATTTCCCTTAGCCTTTTTGAAAGTACGACGGGCATGTCGTACATCTGAGGTGAAAGTCCTCCGTGGGCACCCGCTACCGGTGAACCCAATAGCGACTCCCAAGCCTGACTATCGTGAGGTAGCGGATTAAAACGGTCTGGGGAGAGACCGTTTTAAGTCTGACGCTAGAAACCAAGATCGTCAGAGGAAGGGATAGCGAAATCGTGGCACTACGAACAGAAACGTGATACAAAGGCGTATTTAGCGGATAAGGTGGCTTTCAACACTAAAGTCCAAAAAGGTAGTCGTAACCTATTTGCGTAAATCACGAGTGTAATTGAATTCGGACTAAGGTCAGTGTGAAAAAGATAATTCCTCCTAGAGTCACTGGACTCTTCGTCAGAATTCCTATTTTCACTTAGACCTTTTACGTCCTCATATCTTGTCTAAACGAGGAAAGATGTACGACTTATCCCGTGAGGTCTCATGGGCGTCGATAAGACGTAGTAACAACGAACCATGAGAAGTACCCTCGCCTATTGTTGTCATCAACTCATTCTTCGTTGGACAACAATGGCTGGGGCAGACTCTCAGCCGAGGTCATAGTAGCGACGAAGTTTCTGTAATGGAAACGGAGCGAAGGGCTGAATATTTCAACAGTCAGGGGAGTGACTGTTGAAAGTTTGACATTGAAAATAAAGGCTGTCAAACCGAAGTATACCTACTTCGATTGTGTCTGTAAAGAATGGTCTGATAGAACTGGAGGCAGTCACGTAATGACTAGAAGAAAGTTCGCCAATATAAGATATCCTACAGACACCGAAACAAGAAAGGAATACACACATGTCACAGTTACTAGATAATATCCTATCACGTTCAAATATGTTGGATGCTTACAATCAAGTTAGAGCCAATAAAGGTTCAGCAGGAATTGACGGCGTAACTATTGACGAAATAGATGACTATCTCCGCAAACACTAGCGTTCAACTAAAGAACTCATAAAGCAGAGAAAGTACAAGCCTCAGCCAGTTTTACGAGTTGAAATTCCCAAGCCTAATGGCGGAGTTCGCCAACTAGGCATCCCAACGGTCATGGATAGAATGATACAACAAGCCATTGTCCAAGTCATTAGTCCTATCTGTGAACCCTATTTCTCTGATAAGAGCTACGGATTCAGACCCAATCGTTCCTGCGAACATGCCGTTGTCCAGTTATTAGAATACCTTAATGACGGTTATGAGTGGATAGTGGACATAGACCTCGAGAAGTTTTTCGATACCGTTCCTCAAGATAGACTGATGTCACTTGTTCATAACATTATCCAGGATGGGGATACAGAATCTCTGATTCGTAAGTACCTTCATTCAGGTGTAGTCATCAACGGACAACGGCATAAAACACTAGTTGGAACGCCACAGGGAGGAAACCTATCACCGCTCCTGTCCAATATCATGCTTAATGAGCTAGATAAAGAGTTGGAAAATCGCGGACTTCGCTTTGTTCGCTACGCAGATGACTGCGTCATCACAGTTGGTAGTGAGGCGGCGGCTAAACGTGTGATGCATTCAATTAGTCGTTATATTGAAAAACGATTAGGTTTGAAAGTCAACATGACCAAGACCAAGATTGTGAGACCGAGCAAATTGAAGTATCTAGGATTTGGGTTCTGGAAATCATCGGGGGGTTGGAAAAGTCGTCCGCATCAGGATAGCGTACAGAGTTTCAAGAGAAAACTCAAGAAACTAACGTCCCGTAAGTGGAGTATTGACTTAGACAGCCGAATTGAGCGACTAAACTGGGTCATCCGAGGTTGGATAAACTACTTTTCTATGACGAACATGAAATCAGCCATGGAAAGCATTGATGAACGACTAAGAACTCGAATAAGAGTTATTATCTGGAAACAATGGAAGAAGAAATCTAGGCGACTATGGGGACTTCTCAAACTAGGAGTACCGAAGTGGATAGCGGATAAAGTATCTGGCTGGGGAGACCATTATCAATTAGTGGCTCAGAGGTCTGTACTGAAACGTGCCATATCAAAACCAGTCCTCGCAAAACGTGGACTGGTTTCTTGCCTAGATTATTATCTAAAATGACATGCGTTAAAAGTTAGTTGAACCGCCGTGTGCCGAACGGCACGCACGGTGGTGTGAGAGGGACTAGAAATTAGTCCCTACTCGATTAGTATGTTTTTCGCGATCTACATTATCAGTTGTCAACAACCATAACAAGCAAAAAGCTCCAAGGGGAGCTTCCGATCTGTTCTCTAAAAATAAGAATATAGTAGAGTCCAATCATTGACTCTTTTAATTTTCATTGAAAATTAGTCATTAAATTCGTAAAGTGCAGTTGATAAATAGCGTTCGCCATTATCTGCCAAAATTGCTAAAACTTTTTTGCCTGCACCTAATTCCTTGGCAACTTCAATAGCTGCGTGTATCGCTGCACCAGATGAAATACCAGCAAGGAAACCTTCTTGTCCACCGATGGCACGTCCAGTAGCTAAAGCATCATCAGATTTTACTCGAATGATACCGTCGTATGAATCGGTATCCAAAGTATCTGGAATGAAACCAGCTGAAATTCCCTGAATCTTATGTGGGCCAGGTGCTTCGCCGGAAAGAACAGCGGACTCATCAGCTTCTACAGCATATACAGCAATGTTAGGATTGGCAGCTTTCAAAACATGAGAAACGCCACTTACTGTACCTCCGGTACCAACACCAGATATAAAAGCGTCTAACCCAGTTGGACCAAAATCTTCCAAAATTTCCTGTCCTGTTGTATATTCATGAATTTTTGGATTTGAAGGGTTGGCAAACTGGAATGGGACCCAACCATTTTTTTCTTTAGCAATTTCTTGTGCTTTAGCAATTGCACCTTTCATGCCTTCACTACCTGGAGTAAGTACTAAATCAGCCCCATAAGCTTGGATAATTTTGCGACGCTCAATACTCATTGTTTCAGGCATAACAATAATCACTTTATAACCTTTTGCCGCACCAACCCATGCAAGTCCGATTCCGGTATTACCACTTGTTGGCTCCACAATTGTATCACCTGGTTTGATAGTACCAGCTTTTTCTGCATCCTCAATCATTGCCAAAGCAATACGATCTTTAACAGAAGAACCAGGGTTAAAAGCTTCCAACTTAACATAGACTTCTGCCGCACCTTCAGGTACGATATTGTTGAGTTTAATAATTGGTGTGTTTCCTACTAATTGAGTAATATTTTGATAAATAGCCATAAGGCACCTCCATTTAAAGTTACTGATTATTATATAGTAGAAAATGAAAAAAGTATAATATAAAAAAACTATCTCAGTGTTAAGAAAAAGCTATACCAAACCAATCGTGGTATTTATGTAACAATTTGAAAATATTGATACTACTAGCTTTTTGAAAAAATGTTTATTGTCGATATTGTCATAACTCGGTGTGGTTGTCGGGGAATTGTCGGGAAGAAGTCGGGGAAAATTATAGAATTTTCTTGTCAAATAGATCGGTAACATTATGTGCTCGCTCTTCTTTGATGTGGGTGTATTGCTTGGTTGTTTGAAGGCTTGCGTGTCCCAGGAAGTGCATGACATCTTCTGGTCTAGCTCCAGCGATGAGCGATTGAGTGGTAAAGAAGTGACGCATAATGTGCGGAGTGATATAGATGCCACATTCCTCGCTTACTCGTTTAAAAATTTTGTTTAAAAAGGCAGGTCTTTCCAAATAGTATTTATTATTCTTTATTCGTATGCTCAGGTAATCCTTTTCCTGTTCAACAATGACGTCTGCTTTCTTTTTAACTTGTCTTGCTGTTTCCATGATTTGTAACAACAGCTCACTACCTCTTTCGTTTAAAACGATATAACGCACAGAACTTTCTGTTTTTGTTCTCCCAGCGCCATCTTTTGTCCTGTTTGAACGAGAGTCTCTTATGTTTAAGACTGCTCGATTATCCGAATTGAAAGTAACGTCCATGAACCTGATGCCACAGACTTCTCCACGTCTAAGTCCAAAAATAGTCAGGTAGACAAATGCAAAATGTGTGGTCGATAGCAATTCTTCTGCGGTTTTTATCCACGTTTTAAAATCATCGATTTTTAACTCTTTATTAAGAGGTTCTAACTCTGATTCCCCAAGATAAATACCAGACAATTTATTTTGTCTAAGATTTCCGTTTTTGACAGCATCGTTTAAAATGGAATTCAAAAGTCGATTACTGGTAAGCACACTATTTCTGCG
Organism: Streptococcus suis; assembly: GCF_019794615.1. Classification (GTDB taxonomy): domain Bacteria; phylum Bacillota; class Bacilli; order Lactobacillales; family Streptococcaceae; genus Streptococcus; species Streptococcus suis_AI. The sequence continues at coordinate 42,748 of NZ_JAIMDU010000017.1, read as the reverse complement.
GTACTGGCCAAGCATTTCTGCTAGATGTTCTTCATAATCGTTGCGATTTATTTTTTTAAGCGGTATGTTTCCCCACTTTTCCTTTATCATGGTACGATAAATGCCTGCGTTGGTGTAGATGGATGTATCATTCCATTGACCTGTTTTTTCTTTCTTTGCTGAGTAGATTTCCCAGTATTCATTTAAGGTCAGTTCTAGGTTAACATCCATCTCATCACGATAAATTCTTTCTTCAATATCCCTTAGAATTCTCTGGGCGTCCTTCAAACTGCGTAGTCCACTTTTGGTAAATTCTTTCTTGTCGCCATTAACAAAGTATCCTCTGCGGACATAATAGCGCAATCCTTTTTGGGTTTCGTACGTAAAAATATTTGGGTATTTTGTTTTTGTATATTTCATTCTCTTTTCCTTTCTGTAAGACCAATCTGGACAAGGTTTTTTGAAAGGATATTGGCATCACCTCCTTAAAGTGATATAATTAGAGTACGCAAAAGGTCCTGCTGAATAGCTGGTCTTTGCTTATTAGGTTGCCCTGCACTTCGGCTTTGGTCGGTTGGAAGTGTGGGGATTTTTTATTTCGTTTTAAAGGTATTTCCACATGACTGACAATGCCAATTATTTTTACCTTTCTTCCCAACTAACCCTAGTAACAGGAAAGGCCAAGCGATCAAGAAACCGATACAACCGACGCAACCATTAAATCCTTTTCGTTCCTGGTTCATAAACTGCACTTGACTGCTTCCACAACGTGGGCAACGTTTTACTGCCATAATAACAATCTTCCTACCCTGCTTTTATTCGTGATTCAGGGGAGCACGTATTTTTAATTAACTAAATTATTAAACTCCTCGATTGTAAAGACTCGACAATCGAGATATTACCCTTCCCTATACACATCCACGACTTCACCGATAGTCCTCATATTTTCTGTGATCTGGATGTTATCATAGTCTTTATTGAGCGATTCTAAGCAGTCACTTTTTAATTTCTTGACGTAGTTTTCGCCGTCGATTTGGAAGATGCCGATTTTGTTTAGGTCAACCTGGTCCTTGAGTTTGATAAAGAGGAAGTCACCATTTTTTATTTTGGGTTCCATGGAGTGTCCAACCACGACAGCAACTGTGTCATAGTCCTTTTCGTCTGGAATTTCGTCTGCGTAGAAGTCTACCATGGTGTCGTAGTCATCTTCTTGCCAGTAGCCTGTACCTGCGGATACCTTGCCTGGTACGGGTAGGCTGATACGCTTTCTAGCGTCGTATTCTGCCCGTTTTTCCGAGATGTCAATGATTTTCCCTTGCTCCTCGGCTAGGAGCGTCTCAGAGGTTGCTAGGAGCTTATTCTTGCGTGTTTCATTGAGCTTGTCGTAGTTGGATAGCAGAATGGTCTTGCGTGGGTCGAAATTTTGGAAGGGGATGGATACAGACGGTCGGGTAGATTTAAACCGTGGGTCGATATCCGATTTCTTCAATCCGAAATAATCTGCGATTTTTTGGACATTACCAGGAATCGGAAGTGATGTTCCTTTCACGTATCCAGTTAGTGTGCTAGGCGGGATACCTGTACCTCTTGATAAGTCTATTTGTTTCTTATTCTGTTCCGTTAGATATCTATTGATGTTTGCAGAAATCACGCTCATCAATTCGATTTCTTGCGGTGTTAATTTTCCTCTACCGCGAACCATAATCATTATCTCCTTTTTTCATCTTTACTATATAATATCGAATTATTTCGTAATTGTAAAATAAAAATACAAAATTTTTTCGACTTTTTTCGTAAAAATAGTTGACATACGATTTAATTCGTAGTAAAATATAGTCAAGGTTAAGGAATTGACCGAATCAAAACAGGAGGAACAGCAAATGGTGGACATACTAAAAAGCCTAAAACCAGAAGAACTCGGCACAGTTCTAATCGTCTTAGGCTTAGTAAGAGAAGCTCGCTTATGGCACAAACAAGTGCTTGAGCACAAGCAGAACTTACAAAACAAAGATTAAGAGCTAGGGGCGAAAGCCCCAACCTCTTATTTGAGTATACCACCATTTGCCAAAGAAAGCAATGATCTATTGGTTAGCTGGTTTGTTGGTTTTGTCGTTTGTCATACGGCAGATTGTGAAGTGGAGGAAGGAGAAATGACGCCGGAAGAAAAGTTTTTACAGTTTGCGTCCGAGCATTCAGTGGATTACATCCAAGGATGGTTGGATGGCTTAAGCGGAGCAATAGAAGTATTGCGTTCTTTGCCAAAAAAAGCAGAGTCAAGCGACTCTACTTCTGAAATTGATTGATTACATTTTGCAATTGAGCGAGCTGTCCGAATGTTTGGGTCAGTTTCTCAATATCTAGCTCGCCAGAAATGACTTTGTTTGTCCATTCCATTTGTTGGTTCTGCTGTGACTCTTTAATACGCAATTCGGTTTCTTTTTCAAGGCGTTTGATTTCGCTCGCAGACCGTATTTCAACTTCCTTGATTTTTGAATCCATTCGCTTTTTAGTCACAAAGTATGTAACAATGGATGGCACACAAGCTGTCAAGAATGTAACTAGAATTTGAGTCAAATTAATCTGTGTTATATCCATATTAATCTCCTTTCTATCAAATTTTATGAATAAAGAGTGTAAAGGTTTTATTCATGAGAATATTATAGCAAATAGTTATTGAAAAATCAACATGTAGTTGTGGATAACTTTTTGAATACTATATATAGTAACTGGAGGATAAATATGTGGGAAACGATTGAAAGATTACTCAAAGAAAGAGGGCTGACTAAAAATAAGCTTGCTACGCTTGCAGGTATCAATAAAAATAGCTTGATTGATTTAAAAATGGGGAGAAAGAAGTCCCTGAAGTTTGAGGATGTTGTTAAAATCGCTGACGCTTTGGATGTCAGCCTGGATGAATTTAGAAAGGGGTGAGGGGTATTGAAATGGTCCTTAAAAGCATTGCGTGTTAATGCAGGTCTTACTGCGAAAGAGGTAGCAGATATGATTGGCATTCATCATCAAACGCTTTTGAAATATGAAAATGATAGCAGTCGAATTCGGGCAGATTTACTTGCTCAATTGGCTGATTTTTACAAAGTAGCACAAGATGATATTTTTTTAGGAACAAATTACGAATTAAAACGTATATTTGAACAAAACCAACCGAACTAGGAAGGAAACAGTATGCAACAGAATCGAATTTTTCATGGAAATGAAAAACCAACAAACGCAGTAGAGGGCGATTGTTGGTATAGAAATGGAGAATTATTGGTGTTTAAGAACGATTGGGAACGTTGCGTAGACATCGACGAAGCCATCGTGAATAACATTCAATAATTCATTGCCGTCAGCAAAGAGCATTTTTGTCACTTCAGCACCTTTGATAGAGATGATTTCTCTACCTTCAGCAGATGGTGTTGAGTAGGACACATTGTCACTTTGCTTGAATCGAACATGGAAGTAGTTAGGCTCCATGTGATTCACCTCCTTTCCGTGTTTATTATATCACAGTGAGGAGAGCCAACCAAACTAGAAAGGAGATTACAAAATGTATGTCGTATCAATTCACGTTACCAATGCCGATACTCAGAGCGAGAGTTTTGGGATGATTGGTACCGATTTTTGTCCGGTAGGAGAAACAGACCTCAAGGCAAAATCGTTTGCAACCAAAGATGAAGCTATTGAGTATCTGAAATCTTGTGGTTATGAGGCAGATGGTGTTTATGGCAATAGTTGGAGAATTAAAGTTCCAGAAAGCGAACTCATCTCATTTTGTCAAATTTGGAAAGTAGCTTAGAAAAGAGAAGGGGATGGAAGAAAACTTGCGAGGGATTCCATGCGGATACAATCCAGTTGTTTTAGGTAATGTGGTCGACGGGAATACCAAAATTTTCGGAGAAATCGTGACTGTGTTTAGTGGCGATATTATCTTTGGAAATCTGACAAAACTAGATGTGCAGACGGAATGCGATAATGTCAGATTATCAGATTTGTACGATAAGTATAAAGACGATATCCCACCAAACAATTGCTTATATGTCGTTGTCACTAATGGTTTGTCTGGTACTATTTACGATTGTGGACATACCAAGCGTGGGATATGGCATATATTTACAAAAACCGCAGGTTATGCCTGATACGCAAAAAAACCACTGCGGGGAACAGTGGCTTACTAAAAATTACACTTAAATTATAACACAGGAGGCCTATTATGGACAAGTTTGTTGTTGATTTGTCCGACTGGATAAAATCGATAATAAAAAGTGCAGTAAGAGAAGTAGTTAACGAGATTTTACTAGAGCACGACAATGATGATGGTTTCTCAGAAATGATGAACCGAAAGGATTGCATCAGATTTCTAAAGGTAGACGGGACCGTCTTTGATAAATACAGAAAATTACCGAATTTCCCTAAAGAACAAGAGGGGACAAAATGGAAGAAAAGAGCCATTAAAATTTGGCTTAGCGAAAAAGACTAAAAGACCAATCTGGACAAGGTCTGAAGTGAGGAAATAATTTATGACAGAAGCATTGTTTACATTATCAATTTTCGCAGTGCCAGTTTTGGTTGGTGCGATTGTGGAACAGCGGAAAGCAGAGAAGGAGCGGAAGTGCAGGGAGTTTGAAGAAATTCGCCACAGAGACTACCTATACGGCTTTAAAGCAGGCATGGGGTATCAGAGTACTTGCAACACAGAAAGCATTCGCAACAGACTTAAAAGAGACGCTCAGCAAGTGGATAAGGAGTGGAAAAGATATGCAGAAATGGTTGGATAAATTTTTAAAACAAGAACCTGCCATCCCGCGTCCGCTCTATTCTCTGGAGCGAGAAAATGAGTTATTGCACGACATGGTACGTGAAATCGCTGAACAACGGAATGAATACCGTATCGAGAATCAGCGGTTGAGGGACGAAATTGCATGGTTGAAGCAGAAGCTGGAGAGTAGGCATGAATAATCTAGTCAGATTAGAACTTATAACCCAATCGTACGACCGATTTCTTCGGACAGGCGACGTTGAACATCTTGAGGATGTAGAAAGGATCTTGGAATATGACGAACATGACAGCGATTGATAATACGCATCGGCTTGCGATTGTTGGAGTTTAGGAGGAATGGTTATGGCTTATGCAACACCTTGTCAGGAATATCCATAAAAACTATACGCAGTTGAATAATCATTCTGCTCAAAACAGTGAACTTAGTTTACAAGCCAAAGGGTTATTATTTGTGCTGATGTCCAATAAAGACACCTGGAAGCCTTACATCGAAGAACTTTCCAAACGATCGAAAAATGGGCGTGATGCTCATAGGACAGCTTATGATGAATTAAAAGATGCAGGATATATCCGGATTTATCAGAAAAGTCTTGGTCGTAGAAAAGGTGTCCAGAATTTTCCTTTGGTATCGGATGTACCTATCACGGATAGCTATTGGGAGTATTGGAAAGAAAAGGTCGATAATGAGTTATCCACAGATGAATCGTCAGAGTGATTTTACAACTTACTGACTTTACGGAAGTTGAATAGTTCAAAAGTTGAACTTTACGGAAGTTGAATAGTTCAAAAGTTGAAAAACCCGACACTAATAATAACTAAATAACAATAAAGACTAACTTAATAATAATCTAGGGGCTATCGCCCACTAATGAACAATAAGAGGCTAAAGCCTCTGACTAACTTAAAAACAAACTAATCGTTATATATAAATAATATATATAGGGATTTACAGAAGTTATCCACAGGAGGGAAAATCATGAAAAGATTTGAACTACGTGAAAACCTTGTCTGGCAACGTGCCACGGCAGGAGAGAAGGAAAAGCTACTGGATACAGGTCTAGCTGATAAGGCAGGGTATATCCGCCTTGTTAGAGAGCTAGGCAGGAAGTATGCGGCTTGAAGGAGTTTTAGGTAAGAATTGAAACGCATGGAGGAAACAATTATGCCAAATTGGGCAGAAGGAACAATTAAATTAAGAGGTAGAGCAGAAAATATAGCATCAGCATTGAAATATATGTTTTGTGATAATGCTGTCACTGTAAAAGAAGAATGGGATGGAGAAAAATTAATATTTGAAACCACCGCTCCTTACTTTTACATAAATGGTACTAGGCGTGGTTTTATTGAAACTGATAGCTTAGAATTTTGGCTTGACCAAGACTTTTTGATTGTCGAGTTACAAAACTTCAAACAGGCGTGGGCAGCTATCGCAGAGAACTATCAAGAAATTTCTAGTAAGTTCGATGTTGATATTAAAATTTTCACTTTTGAAATGGGTATGCAATTTACACAGGAAATTGAAATTTCGAAAGGTAATATCATCAAAGATATTTGTAATGATAAGTTTTCAAATTATGAATGGGATGTGCCATTCAGTAATCTTGGAGGATGACATGGAAGGTACTTACCCATGGTTTGACTATGATACTTGGCTTAGCACGCCCCCTGAACCCTACTCAGAGCCTGAGGTTGATGAAGATGAGGCTTATGACAGGTGGAAAGATGAGCAGGTTTAGCCTATGGAAAGAGAACGCTATGAAGACAATGCTTACTGGCGGAAACGTTACCTAGAGCTTTGCTACGAGCTAGGAGAGATTATCAATGAGCAACATGACAAGATAATCTCAATTACCAACGAAAACAGACGCTTAAAGCGTGAAAATTTCAATTTAAGGAAGACCAAAAGGAGAAGAAAATGACTAACAATCAATTATCAACACAGACCAAACGTGATATTGCCATTGATACCAGTGTTTGGACTTTTCAGGATGTCAAACGCTATTTTGACCCTCAAAACTTGCTGACTGAAAAACAAGTAGGGCAGGCCTTATCTCTTATCAAGGGACGCAACTTGAACCCTTTGGCCAATGAAGTCTATATCGTTGCCTACAAGAAAAAAACTGGAGGTACAGAGTTTAGCTTGATTGTCTCAAAAGAGGCATTCCTCAAGCGTGCTGCCCAAAATCCAAACTATGAGGGATTTGAGGCAGGTGTTGTAACCGTGGATACTGATGGAGTTATGCACGAACGCAAAGGAGCTCTAATGTTGCCTGGTGATACCTTGGTAGGTGGTTGGGCTAGAGTCTATCGGAAAAATTTCAAAGTACCTGTAGAAATCTTTGTCAGTCGTGAAGAATATGACAAGAAACAGAGTACATGGAACGCTATGCCAGCAACAATGATCAGGAAGACAGCCTTAGTAAATGCTCTGCGTGAGGCATTCCCTGAGGATTTGGGAAATATGTACACGGAAGATGATGGCGGTGAAACTTTTGACCGTATCAAACAGGCGGAACCTGTTGAAAGCCGTGAGTATGTTATGGCACGCAAAATGGCTCAAATTGAGCAGATGAAACAGGAACAAGCTCAGAGACAGATTGACACAAGCTATCCAACTGATGATGTGATTGGTCCTGATGATGAACCGATACAAGGTGAGCTACTGGAAGATTTGGAATACTAGGAGGGCAACATGCAAGAATTACAAGCGAAAGTAACACAGGCACAGGTTGAAATCATTGACCGTGAAAGGTTTGAGCAGGGGATAGCTGATATTGTGGCCAAGTATGAAAATTACACGGTCACGGCTGCAACCATTAAGGACGACAAGCAAGTTTTAGCTGACCTACGCAAACTCAAAAAACAAATCTCTGATGAGCGTATCAAGATTAAGCGTGAGCTGTCACAGCCGATAGATGAAATTGATGGATACATCAAAAAAGCTGCCTCACCGATTGATAATGTAATTGAGAAAATTGCCGCTGATGTCAAAGAGTTTGAGGATAATCAAAAAGCTGTCCGCCTTGATACTGTCAAGAGTTACCTGGCTAACAAAGCGGCTGAATATATGCTAGACCCTAGACTCTTTGATGAAAAAGCCTTGGAATACATTAAGGCCTCAGACTTTATGGCTGATGGCGTGACCCTAAAAAAAGTCACAATGAAATCTCTTGAGGATATGGTCACCTTTGAATACCAAAAACAACAAGAGCACGAAAAAGAAAAAGCCACCATCTCTGGACAATGTGCTGAGTATGGCATGACTGATCAGCCGTATATCCGTATGTTGCAGTCAATGTCTTTGGCTGATGTAATGCAACAAATTATATCGGACTATCTCTTTGAGCAAGAAAAGCAAAAAATGCGACAAGCTGAGGCTGAAAGAGAACAACTTTTGGCAGAGCAGCGAGCGAAACAGCAGGCACAGGCTCAGAAATCAACAGAGACCCCAAAAGTTGACCCAGAAACAGGCGAGATTTTGGACGGTGGGCAATTATCCCAAAATGAGCCTGACACGCTCAGAGGGGCTGAAAATGAGCCGAAAAAGTACACTCAAAAAATGACCTTAGAAGTCTATTTTGCCAACACGGCAGAAAAGGACTTATTCAAGGCAGGACTGTCAGAGCTTGGTTTTGAACACAAGCAAAATTATCAGGTTAGTGGCTATCAACGGATTGAGCCAGTAACTCAAGAACAGCTCAATGAATTGTGTGGGTGGTAAGAATGGATAAGCAAGTAAAACAAGTAATTGATGAGCTTGAACCGTTTAATCACGGCATAACAATAGCAATCCACCAAAACAAAAATGAGTGCATAGCAACCTTTAAAATGCCTAGACAGTTTGACACCAAAAAAATAAAATTCACTGGATAGAATGAAGATGTTAGGAACAGAACTAGTTGCCACTCTGAAAATGACTTACTAGAGGCTTATGTTTACAAGGTTTGGAATGTCTCTAATGATTGGATTTGCATTGAGGTATTACCGTTTTAGGAGGGATCTATGGAAATCAGAACAGTATCAGATAGTGTAGCCATCTACTCAGACGGTAAGAGGCTACAAGTCATCCATGACTTAGGAGATGAGTTCGTCCTTGATCTTGGGTATCGAACTGAGAATGTAGTCAATATTGACGAACTTAGTCCAGGTATTATTGGTAGCATTGTGCCAGTTTTCAAAGTCAGCGGTTTTTGCTCTAGGGGTGGAGAGGGTATGCACAGTTTACGCTGGGCTATCCTCCAATTCCAAATATTTGAAAACTACATCAAGGACAATCAGGCTGACTTGCTTGATTGGTGGAAAGATCCAAAGGGAGAAGACAAATGACATTCAAAAAAAGTGATTTACTAAATTATAGGCAGCTTTGGTGGCTTGATAAATTTCTAGCTGGGCATAAAGGTTTTATTGCTGGTGGCTGTTTCAAAAACATTTTTAATAGCGAGCGTGTTAAAGACTTAGATATTTTCTTTGAAAGTGAAAAAGATTTTTTGGAGGCAAAAAGTTACTATAAGAAACAATTGAAAGAAAATCCTGCTGATTGGAGGTTTTCTTATGAGAATAAAAATTGTTGGTCAATCTATTCAGTCAAAGAAAAAGTTCGTCTTGAACTTATTAGAAATACATACGGAACACCTAAAAATGTTATTTCAAATTTTGATTTCACAATTACAAAATTTGCTTACTACAAAAACTATAAAAATGTAGATGAAGATGATTATATGGCTGTTTTTGAAGTATTATTTCATGAAGATTTTTTTGAGCATCTACACACAAAAAGATTAGTTGTAGATGATAGATTACCTTATCCGGTTAGCACTTTTAACAGACTAATGAGATATGCAAAGTATGGTTATCAGCCGTGCAGAGAAACAAAAATAAAAATTGTGACATCCTTAGCAATGCTAGACCCAAAAAATCAAGCGGATTTTGAGGAACAGTTAGGGAAAAGTCTATATGAGGGAATGGATTAAAAATGATTGAATTTACAAAAGAAGTAGGAATGGCTGTCTTGTGGCTCATGCTGGGCTATCTAGTCGGTGAGCGTAGTAACCGAAAGGACAAGTCGGATGAATAGATTGAAAGAATTAAGGCAAGAAAAAAAGCTATCTCAGAAAGAGTTAGCTGACTATCTGGGCATAAATGAAAAAACCATATCTCGTTGGGAAAATGGAGAAAGTACAATAAAATTAGACAAAGCCCAGGCGCTCGCTGACTATTTTGAGGTAAATCTAGCCTATCTACTAGGATTCACTGACAGTCCTGCTGACAACCTACGTGATCTATTATTCCACGAAATTAAAGCATTAAAGGAATACCGAGTATTACGTTTGGGCGTTGAAAATTTTATCTCAGAAAATGATGTGTTGAACGTAATTGATAAATACACAAAACTAACGTGCCGTGAACCACGCTAAAAGCGAACTAGAAAGCGCGTCAACTGCAAGCAATCAGTTGACAGTTGGACGACAGCGACTGCCCGTATTTAGCTAAACTCACACAATGGCAGTCGCTGGATTTTGGAAAGAAAAAAATGAAAAAACAGCAATTTTAAAAACGCCTTTCACACTTGTGACAAGTGAATCAGAACAAAGTATGGAAATTATTGGTGGTGGCCTATGGAATATCAAAGCGGAGTTTGTTGTGCTAGATAACCAAATATCGCTAGATGAAAACGGAGATATGTTTGAACCAGAATACAGACTGGTTTTAGAAGCAGAATATCCAGATAAGCTCTTCCTTGATGATTCCAATATTGCGAAAGAAGTAGGAAAGGACATAAAAGAAATCCAGACCTTGTTTGAATTTATCGAGGGAAACAAAAAGAATTTGTTTGAGGAATTAGGATTCCACAGAGTCATTATATGAGGTTGATTATACCGATTGAACCAAGACCACAAAGCAGACCGAGAGCTAGTGTACGAGGTAGACACGCAACGGTTTACGAAGACGGAAAGATGGTTGCTTGGAGAAAGAAGTGCACCGAACTTGTTAGACAACTGTATGACGGACCGTATTTTGACGGACCAATCAAGGTAGAAATGACATTCTACATGCCTGCTCCGAAGTCTATGTCTACACCGCCTAAACCTCGGTCTAAAGCTAAGAAGGTGCAGGAGTACGATGATTTTATCAACGAGCGGATTTACGTAGATAAAAAGCCCGACTTGGACAATTTAGAGAAAGCTGTTTATGACAGCATCAGTAAAGCAGAAATTGTCTGGACTGATGACAACATTATCGTCGAGCACACGACGAGAAAGGTGTATAGTCCAAGACCAAGGATTGAAATCGAAGCGGAGGACCTATGATACGTAGCAGAAGATTTGTTAATCGGGCGAAACACGCTCCGAAAATATCCGACGCAGTAAAACCGTTGGATATTGGAAATTTATTAAAAAAAGAAATTAACCGCGATAACATCCCGTTTGAGGTTGTCAGCGAAGCGACTGGGATACCAGAGAAGCGTGTCGAGCGGATTTACTTTAATGACTTACCAAACGAGGATGAGATGCATAGAATTTTAGAATGGGTGAGGGGATGACGACTGATGAGATTAATTAAATTAAACGATAGCTATATAAATGCCGACAAAATAATTCAAATCTACGAAAGGCCGATAAATCCAAACAATAGTGACAGTGCATTAGTTACAGTTGTCGAATTAGAAGGATTCGGAACAGGGAATACAGGCCCATACGGAGAAACGCCTTATTATTACCAAAATGAAGTTGTAACAAAGAAACCACTGAAAGAAGTAATTAAGTTAATCCATGATTTGAATACTCTTAACTACTTGAGAGAACAGAGCCTTAGACAACCGACGACAAATTTTTAGTTTTGGAGGAAGTCGATGAAATTAATAAATGATATAAAACAATTGTTTTGCAAGCATTCTTGGAAGGAATTACCACGCTTTATCGCGTTGAATACTGGGAAAATTTCTCCTAAACGTCAATGCCTAAAATGTGGGAAAGTGGAGGATGTATCTTGAAATTCCTAGACTTATTCGCAGGCATCGGTGGATTTCGTCTTGGCATGGAACGCGCAGGACATGAATGTGTCGGCTTTTGTGAGATTGACCCGTTTGCTAGAAAGAGTTACAAAGCAATACACGATACGGAAGGAGAATTTGAATTTCATGACATCAAAGGAGTTACAGATGAGTCTGTTCGAGGAATCGGACGTGTGGATGTTATCTGTGGAGGATTTCCGTGCCAGGCTTTCAGCATTGCTGGAAAACGAGCAGGATTTGAAGATACTCGAGGGACTTTATTCTTTGAGATTGCTCGGTTCGCATCTATTCTCCGACCTAAATATTTATTCCTTGAAAACGTCACAGGATTGCTCAACCACGGCAACGGAAATACATTCGAGACCATCCTCGGAGCGTTGGATGAATTGGGGTATGATGCGGAATGGCAAGTGTTCAACAGCAAGAATTTTGGAGTCCCCCAAAACAGAGAGCGGGTGTTTATTATCGGACATCTTAGAGAAGAAGGTGGACGAGCGGTTTTTCCTTTCGGAGGAAATGACACAGCGGTTGATAGTAAACAATCAAAAATAAACAAGGTTGGGAACATCCGTAAGATGGGCAAATCACAGAGTGGCGACGTAGTCTCTGTTGATAGCCTTGCCCCAACATTATGTAGCACTACCACACAGAAAGATCCGCTAAAGGTTTTGATTGCAGGCCAGCTCTCTGGCAAGTTTGAGATGCCGAATCGAGTATACGACCCAGAGGGAATCGCTCCAACCATCCGAACCATGCAAGGCGGCGGCCTTGAGCCCAAAATCATCCAACGTGGGCATGGTTACAATCAAGGCGGAGAGCATGATACAGCACCTACATTGACTAGCAATAGCTGGCAGGAGAACAATCACTTGTTGAACGGTATACATATCCGCAAGCTGACACCTCGTGAGTGCTGGAGGTTGCAAGGATTCCCAGATTGGGCATTTGACCGAGCGCAAGCAGTAAATAGTAATAGCCAGCTATATAAACAGGCTGGCAACTCAGTCACGGTAAATGTGATTGAAGCGATAGCAAGGAGGTTATGATGGCGAAAGTTATTTACAAAAAAGAAATTGGAGTGAATATGCTAGGAGAGCTAGAATATTCTGTTATTCCAACCTGTCCGGTGTGTGATGAATGGACTTATAGCGAAGATACCTGTCCATTTTGTCGCATGAATGGAGTGTTGACCGAATTAGAATATAACGGTGCTAAAGCCCCAGAGTTTTTTGACGAGCATGGAAATAAGGCTAAATGCCATTGCGGAACTTGCGGAGGAAACAGATGAATAAGCAGGAAGTGATTGAAACAATCGAACAATCAAAGATAAAAATAGCTAACAGAGAAAGGGTAATATTTAAAGCAGGCGAGACTGTAGCAGAGACCGAATGGGTTGACCACGTACCTCTTGAAATTGTCGTAAATACAATTGACAAGATTAGTCCGCAGAAGGTGGTTATACCGAAATTTGTGGCGGAGTGGTACGAAAGAAATAAAGATGATATCAATACTGCAATATATAGCACAATCACTGGAACGTATAGAAAAGTCAATGGGGAGAACGATGATTTGCTGGATACGTTTGAAGGATGGCTTGTTTACGAAGATAATTCAATTTTGATACTTGTTCAGATGCATTTATTCGGCTACGAGGTCGAGAAGGAAAAGCTGTATACGGTGGAGATACCGAATCCGAATAGTGACAGTCTTACTGCTTTAGAAAAGTTTGATGACGGCACGGTTTTCATTAGCCAAATGGATGTCTTTCCCATTGATTGGAAAAACCATACCGAGTACCAACTCACCGAAGCCGAAATCAAACAGGATTTTAAGTGGGCTTGGGATGCAGGGTTTGCTGAGCCTGTGGAAGATAAAAATGAATAAACAGGAAGTGATTGAGGAATTAGAGCGGAATGTTGTGAGAACAACAGATTTTGATAGAGTGGAAGATGTAGTGATTCTTCGTGACGAGCTTAACGAATTTGAGTCAGAATTTTACACAACAGATGATTTTACAACACCAATCGAATGCTTATCAGAGGCACTAGATAGCATCAAGAGCCTCTATGATGAAAATCGAATTGAGGACAAAGAGAACGCTGAACGACTAATCGAGTCGTACAAGAGTGCGATTGAATTGCTGAGAAAAACGGAGGTGGAGTGATGGATTGGCCGATATTAGACTTTTTATTTAATCTCATCATCCTATCCGGACTAATAGCGATTTTGACTATTATTTGGGCTATTATCATCGGCATGATTGGTATGTTTTTCGAAAAATAGGAGGCGGAGTGATGGCAGTTTGGGGAGTTTGTTTTTACTGCAGGCAAAAATACCAAGTCTACGGACCACAACTTTTTTGTAGTAAACGATGTCGAAAAAAATATTATCAAGCAAGCTCTAAATTTTGCCCTGTTTGCAAAAAAGAATTTCAACCAAAAGGGAATCAAAAATTTTGTTGTAAAGAACACCGAATTTTATATAGTAAAAGGAAGGAGGTAAACGATGACACAGAAATTTAGGGCGTGGGATAAGGCATCTCATGCGTGGAGACATGATATATACATTGGGCTTGATGGTCTAGCTAAAGACCTTTCCCGTACGGGAGAAGAGCCTTTTGAATTACCTTTAGACAATGCAATACTCATGCAATCCACAGGGCTGTTTGATAAAAACGGCAAGGAGATTTTTGAGGGGGATGTTGTTAAATGTTACACAGTAACAGAAAAAGGTGAGTACGAATATGTCGGCGTTGTCTGCTTAAAGGATTTTTCTTTTGTTATAGTCGACGAAAAAGACACTTATGACCTATTATGGAATTATAAAAGTGGGTTCGTTGATATAGAAACTGAAATCGAAATCATTGGCAACATCTATGAGAATCCTGAATTGGTGGAGGAGGGGAAATGAAGAAGCTATTTTGGGAAATATTTCCTGAAAATAAAAAAGGTTGGGAGAGATACTTTGATTGGTGTCTATATGATTCTAAGACTTTTTATCCAATCGGCAAATTGTTAAACATATATGCCAGCATTATGCTGTTTATAACAGAACTGCTAGTTTTTGTACTTTTAATTCTGTTATTTCCATTAACGAGAATTGAATCGAGAATTCGTTCGAGTAAGGCTAAAAAACAAAAGGAGAAAGAACGAAATGACTAACAAAAAACTAGGCGTGCTACTGATCGATGTGCCAGAGCCGAGAATGGCAAAGTATTCTGTCCTTGTCAGAACGGATGGGAAACATAGGATTCTTGATACGGATTCGGAATTATTCGTTAGAGCCTATGGATGTTGTTGTACCCAAGAAGAAGCTAAAAAATACCCACAATTCCGTTGGGTAGCGTTGGAGGAGCTATGATTGAATTGACACTACGAGATTTTCGGTTAAAACTAGGCTTGACAGTGGAAGAGATGGCGGAAGAACTACATATTTCAAAGGGAACGTACTGGTACTGGGAGGGGAAAAATAATCCTCCTGAAGACGCTATGCAGAAAGTCCGTAAAATCTATGATAAGGCAAAAGAATTTATGGTTGATGATGGTATTGATATCATTGAAAAAATCGGTACTATCAAACGACATTACAGGCTGTCATACGACAGTCTTGCTCAATTGGTTGGGGCAAAATATGGGACGTCAGTTGTTAATTGGATGAACGGTGTCCAACAAAGATTGAAGTACATGATTAGAATCAATGAGCTTTATTATGAGATCGTGAACAAAAAACGGAGGACAAAAGCTGGAAGCAGAGCAACTTTCTGCCAAATCGATCCACTTGATAGAGAGTCATGGAAAGTTAAAACAGAAAATCAAGTTATCGTGTGGAAATAAAAAAGTCAGCACACTTGTACTGACTGTGAGTAAAAACCTAAAACTATTATATCATAGAAAGGTGCTGGCAGATGACTTTTTTCCCCGAAATAAACACAGAAAAAACCAAAGCGAACGCAAAACGAAAATTGAGAGAGTATCCTCGTTGGCGACGGGTCGCAAATGATGTGGATGGACAGAAAGTTACTGCCGTGTATACTTTCGAGCCAAGACAAACTAGCGGTAATCCAAGTAGACCTGTTGAGCGATTAGCAATCAACAGAGTAGACGCGGAAGCGGAACTCGAAGCGATTGAATACGCAATTAACAACTTACTCAATCCTACGCATAGACGCATTCTTTATGAAAAGTATCTTTATGCAGGCAAGCGGTATGATTTTGAAATCTACAACGACTTGTACTTATCAGAGGCTAGTTTCTATATCGAACTCAACGATGCACTGCTATCGTTTGCAGAGCAGTATCGAAGTGGTTGCTTGCTTGTTGAAAATTAGAGTTTTTCCCAAGAAACCAAAAGTTTTTCCGTAGTTCTAACGGTTAGTAAGACGTTAAAATGGTAGTATCAAATAATTGGATACTACCGCCTGAGAGGCGGTGATTATGATGTACAAATAATGCACAAAGGGACTCTAAAGCGATTATTCTTTATATTTCAAGGTTAATCGGGACTTAATAACATTGAGTCCCTTTTTTGTTGGAGGCGAGATGAAATTTTTTGAGAAACCATTAGACTGGTTAAAACCTTATCAAAATAACCCGCGAGATAATGACAACGCTGTTGAGCCAGTTGCGAATTCAATCAAAGAGTTTGGTTTTAAAGTTCCGATTGTTGCGAGTCCAGATGGCGAGGTTATTAACGGGCACACAAGGTTAAAGGCCGCTAAGTTATTGGGGCTTAAAAATGTCCCTGTAATTATTGCAGATGACTTAACAGATGAACAAGTTAAAGCGTTCAGACTTGCAGACAACAAAACGTCGGAAATAGCTGAATGGAATTTTGAATTATTATTTGATGAGCTCTCAGATATTCAAAATTTGGATATGACATTGTTTGGTTTTGAAGATGCGGATTACCGGTTAGACGACATTCGCGAAGATGATAACTCTGAATTAGAACAAGGCGAGGAAACGGTCCAAGATTCATTTGTGAATTATGGAGATATTTTCCAATTAGGCCGTCATCGTTTAATGTGCGGGGATAGTACAAGCGCAGAGGATATGGCTAAACTGATTGATGGTGCGACTATTGATTTATACGTTACTGACCCGCCTTACAATGTTGCATACGAAGGCGGGACTGAGGAAGCTATGACAATCATGAACGATAGTATGGACGATGCTAGCTTTAGGCAATTTCTTCGTGATGCATTTGCAGTAGCAAGTACTCATCTCAAGTCAGGAGGAGCGTTTTACATTTGGCACGCTGACTCAGAGGGACTTAACTTTAGAGCGGCTGTCAAAGAAACAGGATGGTTACTAAAACAAAACATTATTTGGGTAAAAAATGCAATAGTTTTAGGTAGACAAGATTATCAATGGAAACACGAGCCTTGTCTTTATGGATGGAAAGATGGCGGAAGTCATTATTTTATTGACAATAGATCGTTATCGACGGTAATCGAAGAGGACGAAGAAAATCTCAAAGAAATGTCTAAAAGTGAACTCATTGCGTATATCAAGACGATGCAAGAGAATGCCCCGACTACAATTTTTTACGAAGACAAACCGGTCAGAAATGATATACACCCTACAATGAAACCGCTAAAATTGATCGCTAGGTGTGTATTGAACTCGAGTAAGAAAGGCGAGCGAGTTTTGGATAGTTTCAATGGTGGTGGGTCAACTCTTATGGTATGTGAGCAGACAGAAAGAATTTGTTACGCTATGGAACTAGATCCTATTTATGTAGAGAGAACAATTAGACGCTGGGAGGAAACAACGGGACAAACAGCTGTCTTGATTGAATAAACAAGTAAGGAAGTGAGGCGATGGCTAATGAGCAAAATTTGATAGTTCCAAGCTCGGATGAAGCTCGAAAAAATGGAAAAAAAGGTGGTATCGCTTCGGGAAAAGCTCGGCGAAAAAAAGCAAATTTAAAAAAAGCCTTTGAGACTATCTTACAAGCTGATGTCGCCAGTCCAATGATAAAAAAACAGTTGGAAGAATTTGGTTTTGAGGCAACGAACGAAATGGCTCTCGCAATGGTCATGATGCAAAAAGCGATGAAAGGTAACGTTAGAGCTTTTGAGCAAATCAGTAAGTTAGTTGCTATTGACACCAAGGACAAACTGGACAAACAGGAACAACGAGAACGCATCAAAGCGATACAGTTGGAAAACGAAAAACGAAAATCAGCTCTCGAAGGCACCGAATCACAAGAAGACGCTATTGGCAGGCTGTTTGACAAATTAGAAGAGGAAATAAATGGGAATTGACAGACTATACCACGATAAGCAACTCAGTATCTTAAAGCGGGCTTTGCGTGAAGATTGGTACATGATGATTAACCACGGAGCTGTCCGTGCAGGGAAGACCCAGCTGGATAATGATCTATTCCTGATGGAATTGCGTAGAGCCAAGAAAAACGCTAAGTCTTGCGGTGTGGATAATCCTATGTATATCCTTGGTGCTACTAGTGCTGGTACCTTGCGGACCAACATTCTGCAGGAACTATCAGAGAAGTATGGCATTGATTTCAAGTTTGATAAGCATGGGAATTTCACATTGTTTGGCGTCTATGTGGTCACGACCTTTACGGGTTCTGTCGCTGGTTTGCGTGCTATCCGTGGTATGACGGCTTACGGGGCTTATATCAACGAAGCAACGCTAGCGAACAAGGAAGTCTTTGACGAAATCCGCAAGCGCTGTTCTGGTTTCGGTGCTCGTATTATTTGCGATACCAACCCAGACCACCCGAATCATTGGTTAAAAAAGGATTATATTGACAAGGCAGATGACAAGAGCATTATCGCCAATCACTTTACGATATTTGATAATACCTTTTTGAACCAGCGGTATATTGAGAACCTTATCGCAACAACACCAAGCGGAATGTTTACAGAACGTGGCATCTATGGGCGTTGGGTTAGTGGTGAAGGGGCTGTCTATCGTGATTTTAAGGAAGACATGCTAATACCTGGCAAGGACATACCAACAGACGACATCACAATCTACCACGCTGGTGTTGACTGGGGATATGAGCACTATGGATCTATTGTCGTATGTGGACAAACGGCAGATGGTCGTGTCTATCTCTTGGAAGAACATTCGGCACAGTACCAAGAAATTGATTATTGGGTAGAGATTGCTCAAGATATCAAATCACGATATGGGAATATCTATTTCTATGCCGATTCTGCCCGTCCTGAACATGTCGCACGCTTTGAACGGGAGCATCTAAAATGTGTGAATGCGGATAAATCTGTTTTGAGCGGAATCGAACAAGTGGCTAAGCTGATGAAGCAAGGTCGCTTTTTTGTTTGTTCTGAGAAGGTTGATAAGTTCAAGGATGAGGTTTACCAGTATGTCTGGAATGAGAAAACTGGCGAACCAGAAAAGAAGAATGATGATGTGCTAGACGCGTTGCGGTATGCGATTTATTCGAAATTCAAAGGTGTAGGTAGCAAAATCAAACTATTCAAGGGAGGATTTTAATGTCGCTAGTAAGTTTAAACAAACGCAAGTTAATGACAACATCAGCGGAAGAAATTACGCCAGAGCTGGTGTCAGATGCTGTTGAATTGCATCGTTCAAAATTACTTAAGGACTATTTTGAAAATGAAGACATGTACATGTCTAATCATAGTATTTTAAAAGGTAGCCCTAAAGATCCGTGGAAACCAGATAATAGACTAGTCATCAATTATGCTAAATATATCGTGGACACATTCAGTGGTTATCAAATTGGTGTGCCCGTAAAGGTCACGCATGACGATATTGTTATTGCAGATTTTATTGGCAATTTCCGTAAACTGAACGACATGGAGGATACGGAATTTGAATTAGCGAAGATTGCTGATATTTTTGGTCATGCTTTTCTATATGTCTATCAGGATGAGGAAGGGAATACCAGAACGACCTACAATAGCCCAGTAAATATGCTTATTGTTCATGATGATAGCATCCAAGAAAAGCCGTTGTTTGCGGTTCGGTACGCATTTGATGAAGGTGCGGAAACTGGGTATGGACAGGTTATCACTGCGTCGGAAGTCATTGATGCAACTTTTAAACAGGGAGGTGGCGTCACGTTCGGAGATCGCACACCTCATATCTACGGCAGATTGCCAGTGGTTGAATTGGTTGAGAATGAGGAACGACAAGGAATCTTTGACAGCGTTAAGACACTTATCAATGCTCTAAACAAGGCTGCAAGCGAGAAAGCTAATGATGTTGATTATTTTGCTGATGCGTATCTCAAAGTAGTAGGTGTTGAGCTGGACGGAGATATGGCTGGGCAGATTCGCGAAAATCGTATCTTTAACTTGTGGAAGAATGGTTCGGATGGTCCATTGCCCGACGTTGGATTCCTGGAAAAGCCAAACTCAGACACAACTCAAGAAAATCTAATTACTTTACTCAAAGAGTCTATCTTCGCAGTGTCCATGGTCGCGAATCTGTCTGAAGAAGATTTTGGAAATGCTTCAGGGACTGCCCTAGCGTTTAAATTACAAGCTATGGATAATCTAGCCAAGATGAAAGATAGGAAGATGCAGTCTGCCTTTAATCGTCTGTATGAAATTGTCTTTAACGTGCCGATGGCAAGCGTCCCAAGTGATGGCTGGACGGGTATCAAGTACCAATTCACAAGAAATGTTCCGCGCAACGTCCTTGAAGAAGCCCAAATTGTGGCCCAGCTTTCAGGTCAGGTTTCCAATGCGACTAAGTTGTCTGTCTTATCTATCGTGGATAACCCACAAGATGAACTGGATAAGATGGCAGAGGAGGAAGAGAGTTCCAGCTTGTTATCTAAGCAAATCGCTATCAATGAACGCATGACTGACAAAAACCTTCACCCAGATAGTCAGAAGGTGATAGCGAATGGCGAGTGACTATTGGAAGAAGCGGATACGAGCCGAACAACTAGCCAAAATGGAGCGTGGTGCGACGTTAGGCGAGGAGATGGATAGATTATACTCCTATCACTTTAACGAGCTAGAAAAGGAAATTAGAGCCTTTGAGCAACGTTACGCTGATAAAAATGGTTTGTCCTTAGCTGAAGTGAAGGCTCGGGTTGATGATTTCGATGTAAAGGCTTTTGAGGAAAAGGCTAAACGGTACGTGGCTGAGAAGAATTTTTCTGCACGGGCAAACTCTGAGCTGGCTTTGTATAACTTGAAAATGAAGACCAATCGGTTAGCCTTGTTGCAGTATCAACTAGATCTGGAGTTGATTGCTCTGGCAGAGGACGAGCGAAATTTGACGGAGCGTTTTTTGAATGATGAGTTCGTCAAAGCGATTGAAGTGCAATCAGGATTGCTTGGTCAGTCTGTATTGTCAGCTAGTCAAATTAAAACAGTTGCTCAATCGGTGCTAAACACGCCTTTTGAGGGCGTTGTCTGGTCTGAAAGAATTTGGCAAAGGCAAAATGCTTTGCGTGAAGTTGTCGCTCGCATGACAGAACGATTGTTGTTACAAGGAAAGAATCCGACTACCATGGTTGCCAAACTTCGGAAGGAGTTCAATGTAACTGCCAGTGAAGCAAAACGGCTGGCGATAACTGAAGGGGCTCGTGTATCAACCGAAGGTCAGAAACAAGCTTATATTGCGAACGAGATAGATGAGTACGAATTTATTGCAGAGCCATCAGCATGTCCAAACTGCGCCAAGAAAGACGGGAAGATTTTCAAAGTCGAGGATATGATTCCTGGTGAGAACGCTGCACCTATGCATCCGTGGTGCCATTGCTCGACAGGGGCTTATTATTCGGTTGACCGTGAAGCTCCAAATGGTGTTTGGAATAGTCAGAAATCCAAAACGGAAATGGTGAAGAAGCAACAAAACAAAAAAACGGATAATTTTAGAGAAATTTTATTTGAGGAGCATTTTCCAAAGCGAGCTGAAGAGAAAGTTTTTGAATCATTTCCTTTTTTCAACAAATCGGTTGTAGTTTTACGTCGGGAACGATTAGACCATATCCTTGAAGGTCATGCCGATATTGGCAAAGACGTAAAAGGGAGCGTTCGTAAAGTTATCAAAAATCCAGATAAAATTCTTGTCGATCATAAAAACAAGGATAGTATATTGGTTTTAGGTAAAGGTATTGAAAACAATATAAACATCGCTGTCAGATTATCAAGCGACGAGCGTGATAATTCAGTAATCACTGCTATGCGAGTTTCTGACAAAACAATCAAGAGGATATTGAGAAAAAACACAAAAATTTATGACAAAGAGGAGTAGTCATGGTATAATGTTAGTGAAGAGAAGTGAAGTAGAGATTTTAGTGTCGCTACGCAGCTTCACAGCATGAAATGACGGGACAGGCACACCGTCCACTACTCTTTTAGTACTTAGATTTCTGTCTAAGTGCTTTTTTGTTGCAAAAAAATAGAAAGGAGGTCGCTATGAAGAAGCGTATCAAGAAAAAGCGTTGGCTGGAAATCAAGTTAGCCGAATGTTTGGCTCGCGAGCATGTGCTTATGTCTGCTGTGACAGAACAGAATGCTAGAATTACCAAACAGGCAAACGAAATTACTGAACTTCGTTCCATCGTCGAACGCAATGCCTAGGCTACTAATTCGAGATTTGACAAACTTGAAGAGCAAGTAGTCAAAAGTAATGCCAAGAAACCGTTTTGGAAACGGTAAGGAGGTGGTCAAACATCTTGACTGGTAGGAAAGACTACTTGAAACTACTCGAAAATACTTAAAACCGTATGAAATCCCATACGGTTTTCTTTCGGTCCAAACTTTGATGACATTAAAAGCTAAGGTTATCAGTCCACTCAGGACTTAAAAAGGAGGTGCCGTATGGCAGAAGAGATTAAAGATACAGTAGTTGAAACCGAAAAAGAGACAGTCGACACCTCAGAAACGGCTGAAACTACTGAAAAAACATTCACACAAGACGAAGTAAACTCTCTGATTGAGAAACGTTTGGCTAAGCAAGAAAAATCGTTTAACAAACGTATTCAGGAAAAGTTAGATGAGGCTGAAAAGCTACGTCAGATGAACGCGGAACAGAAAGCAGAGTACGAGGCACAAAAACAGGCTGCCTACATCGCTGAACTGGAAGCTACAATCAACCGTAGTGGTCTTGAAAAAGAAGCATCTAAAATTCTCTCTGGGGTTGGTATTGCGGTCGATGACAATATCCTAGGCTTTGTTGTTAAGGATACCGCAGAGGCTACCAAAGAGGCTGTAGAGAGCTTTTCAGCTTTAGTGAATGACCTTGCTGACAAGAAAGTCAGTGAAATGCTCAAAGGTAAGACTCCGAAGAAGGTTGAACAGACAACTTCGTCAAGTATTACCCAAGAGCAATTTAATCGCATGAGCTATCGTGCTCAACTGGATTTACAGAAAGCAGATCCAGAACTATATGAGAAATTATCGAAAGGATATTAAAGTATGACACAAACTAAAATTGCGGATTTAATCAATCCACAGGTAATGGCGAATCATATTTCTGCCAAATTGCCTAAGTTATTGAAATTTACACCGCTAGCAACCATTGAACGTACGCTTGTTGGTCGCCCTGGTACAAAATTGACTGTACCTAAGTTTACTTACACAGGTGCTGCATCCGAAGTAGCAGAAGGTCAAGCAATTCCATTGAATAAACTTGGAACAACTACTACTGAAATGACCATTAAAAAAATCGCTACGGGTTATGAAATCACTGATGAAGCTATCCTATCTGGTCTGGGTGACCCTGTCGGTGAGGCTGTTCGTCAGTTGGGAATGGCTATTGCTGATAAGATCGATAACGATATTATCGAATTGGCTAAAACAGCTACTCAGCACGTAACGGATGCTCCTAACACGCTTGAAGCTATTCAAAAAGCACTGGATATTTTTGCGGATGAGGAAGATGTGCGTTACGTTGGTATCTTTAACCCTGTTGATGCCATGAAGCTACGTACTGCAGCAGGCAAAGACTTCTTGCGTGGGTCAGAGCTTGGGGCTCAAGCACTTGTCTCTGGTGTGTTTGGTGAAGTCTTGGGTGTTGAAATCGTTCGTTCTAAGAAAGTGCCAGCTGGCCAAGGCTTTATCGTTGCCGTTTCTGCACGTTCAACAGATACAGAGGATGATGCTCGTTATGGTGCTTTTGTTATCAACATGAAACGTGATGTTTCTGTCGAAACTGACCGTGATATCTTGAAGAAAACCACGGTCATCACAGGCGATGAGCACTATGGTGTTTATCTCTATGACGATACGAAAGTAGTACGCTTTGGAGGTAACTAATGGGGATGTTGTTGCGTCGTCATTACGAAGATAATGTCCAGGCGAGCGAGCCAGATTTTTCAAAAATGAAAAAAAGCGAGCTTGTCGAGCTGGCAAGACAGAAAGGTCTTGAATTTTCGGATGACTTGAAAAAAGAAGATATCATCAGAATATTGAGAGGGTAAGCTTATGGAGATTATCAAGCAGGTAAAGGCTCTGTTGGGGATTTCTGATAACTTGCAAGATGATCTCTTGGAAGTGATTCGGGAGCTCACGGAAGCTCATTTCATGGCTTATACTCATCAAGCATTTGTGCCTAGCACTCTGGAATTTATCATCGTTGAAGTGATGGTTAAACGATTTAACAAGCTAGGTTCGGAAGGAATGTCAAGTCACGGGGTCGAGGGGCTGTCTATGTCGTTTGACCTTGATGATTTTGCTAGCTACGACAAGGTTATTCACCGCCAGTTTGCTAACGACTTCCAAGCGGGGTTTAAAATGCTATGAGGTATGCGGATAGATTGACCGTTGTGACGGTGTCTGAGGAACGTTACGATACTGGATTAGGGCGTATGGTGGGGGATAGCGAGGAGGTTGTTATCCCTTGTCATTTGGGTCCGATTAGTGTTCGTTCACTTAATCGGATGTCGGATAAGCTGGCAGAGGCGACGCATACTGTCCATGTACAGAGAGAACTCCCTGTTGGGCAGGAGGTCTTTGTGAATGGGCGACGTTTTAAGGTGTTGAAGAAAGTCAACCATGGTCTGCAAGGCTTTGTCTTGTATGTTAGTGAGGTGTATCCAGATGGCTAGGGCATTGATTGAAATCAAGGGCAATAAGAAAATGGCTCAGGATTTGAAGGCTTTGGCAAATTTAACGGCTGTTAAAGGGGTTGTGAAAGACTATACAGCCCGATTAGACACGGTTGCCAAGCGAAAAGCGTTCTTTAGCAAGGGTTATTCCACAGGAGCGACCAAGCGAAGTATCACGCCTGAAATTCGAGCGATGGGGCTTGAAGGAGCAGTCGAAGCTAAGACGGACTATTCAGGCTATCTGGAGGAGGGAACTCGTTTTATGAAGGAAGCTCAGCCGTTTATGAAGCCAGCTCTTGAAAAAGTAGAGCCAGAGTTTATTGAAGCTCTTGGAGAGGTGTTGGAATGAAGCAACCAGATCAACAAATCCATGATGCTATCATGGAAGAAGTGAGTAAGCTGGGTTTGAAAATCTACCTAACCTTGCCTGATTTGGGGACGGCTTACCCCTTTATTGTCATGGGAGATACGCATTTGTTGCCCAGACCGACCAAGTCGCGAATGATTGGTTCGGTGGCGATAGATATTCATGTCTGGGGGTCTCTCAAGGACCGTCGTCTTGTATCAGATACACTGGCGAGGGTGATGGAAGTATGCAGTCGTATCAAGCGACTAGATGGCAGGCAATGGTCTATGGACTTGACCAGTGATACTCAACTTTTGAAAGACAATAGTACCCCTGAGGTGCTTTATCACGGTGTGGCAGATGTCACATTTCGTTTTTTGTAAGAAAGGAAAGAAAATATGTCAGGAACAAGTGGACAAGCTACTACGACATCAACAGCAGTAGCAAAGCAGACAACAGATTTGAAAGAATTGGCGGCAGCCTACGGTAAAGATAAGATTCTGATGTTTCGTAAATTAGGAGATAAGACTGCAGCTGCAAAATTAGCTCTACAAATCGAACACAAAATCAAGTACGAGCGTGAATCAGACGCTAAGAAGACCAAAGATGGTGTAGTAAACGCTGTCGGTGGTTTGGAAGTTACGTTGGAAATTGAAGCGGTGACAACTCGCGACCCATTGAACAAGATGTTGAAGGATTCGGTAGTTGAAGGCTTTAAATTGGAAGTGTGGGAGATTGACCTTGCTGGCGAGAAGCAAGGTGGCAAATACCCAGCTCTCTATATGCAGGGAAGTTTGGCATCTTGGGAAGTGCCGTCGAACGTTAACGACTTAGAAACTTTGTCAACAGAGTTCAAGGTGGACGGAAAACCTCAGGAAGGCCATGCAACTTTGACGGCTGAACAGGCTGAAGAAATTGCTTATGCTTTCCAAGATGTGACAGCAATTACAGATTAAGGAGCAGGAAATGAAAGAGATTACGATTGGCAAGAAGACCTATGAATTGCATTATGGTCTTGATTTTATTCGTGAGATGGACAAGCGATACGGTATTTCAGGCAATGGAATTCATTTTGGTGCAGGTATCCAGTCTGCTTTGTACTATCTTGGGACCTATAACCCTGTGATTTTGCAGGATATTATCCTATCTGCTACCCACACCTTGAAGTCTATTCCTAGCAAGAAGGACATCGAAGAGTGGATTTTTGAACAGCCTGATTTGGATGCGGTGTTTACAGATTTTTTAAAGAGCTTAGAGACTGCACCAGCTACCAAGCTCCAAGTCGACAAGTTGAGAGCCGGAGTCGAACAGTAATCTCTTCCCCTAGCTCTGAAGAACAGTATGAGAGTTTGTTGGCGGATATTTTCGGATTGTTGGGCGTGACGGACTACGATGTGGCTAGAAGAATGACATTGAAAGAATACTCTCTCAGGATGAGGGGGTATTTTTTGTCATATTTAGACAAGGAGTACTTCATTCACTTGCAGGCAATGGCTAACCGTAATGCCAAGGCGACAAATAAAAAAGGTGAGTATGTCTATAAAGAGATGTCAGATTTCTATGATCGCCAGAAACGGTACGAAGAATTGTTTGGTAAGCGAACCAAGACGGTAGATAAACGGCTTATCCAACGGGTCAATAGGCTTCGTGAATTTAGAGAAGGAGGGAATTAGTGTCAAAATCATACACTGTTGAAGCGGTCCTTAGGGCTGTGGATAAGGGATTTACAAGCACGCTGAAATATGCAGAGAAGCAGATTGCAAACTTTGGTTCGGTGTCGACCAAGGCTTCCAGTGCTTATGCCAGTGGTTTTGCTAATGCGGCTAAGATTGCGATTGCAGCGGCAGGGGCTTCGACTACTGCCTTGGTTGGTTTTGCGACCAAGTCGGAAGGGTCTTATAGAGCCATGCAAGCTCAATTTAGCCAGGTATTTGGCACACTGGAGAGCGATGCGACGAGTGCCTTGAAGGCTATCTCGTCTGAAACCAATATCAGCTCCAATCGATTGAAGGATTCGTTCACGAAGATTGCGGCATTTGGTAAGACGGCAGGTATGGATACGGCTCAATCGCTAGACTTGACTAGTCGGGCGACTAGGGTTGCGGCTGATAGCGCGGCATTTTATGACCGTTCTATCGAGGATGTGACCGAGAGTTTGCAGTCCTTCTTGAAAGGAAATTATGAGAATGATGCGGCTTTGGGTATTTCTGCTACAGAAACCACTCGGAATGCGGCAGCTAACAAGCTCTATGGTAAATCCTTCAAAGAGCTGGATGAGGCTCAGAAACAATTAACCTTGCTTCGCATGGTGGAAGAAGGGAATGAGTTGTCCGGTGCCCTTGGTCAAGCTAGTCGTGAGGCAGATGGCTTTGAGAATGTCCTTGGGAATTTGAAGCAAAGTGGGACAGACCTTGCTTCTGCTATCGGTAGCATTTTCTTTGACGATGCTATTTCAGGGATGAAGCAAATCACGACCTGGGCGAATCAGGCAGCTGAAAAAATTCGTGCATTTGGCACAGAGCTAAATCAATTTGATTCTTTGGGTGAGAAGGTGGACTTTATTGCTCAAAAATTCCCTGTCTTGAAACAGGCTTTATCATTTATTGGTGGGGCAAGTGTTTTGGCTGGAATTGCTGGCTTACACGCTAAGTTTGGTGAATTGGGAATTGGTTTGGATACTCTTCAAGGTGGATTTTCGAAGGTCAAAACTGGTTTGTCAACGTTCGGAGGGCATTTGAGCAATGTTTTTGCTCCGTTTGGACCTGCAGTGGCAACAGTAAAAGGTGGTCTGGAAACTGTTGCGATTAAAGGGATGTACTTGGGAGATGCTCTTAGCGCAAAATTTGCGCCTCTTGGCGCCAAACTAACAGCTCCGTTTGCAGCCTTAACTGCTAAACTTTCGGGGGTAACTGCCTTGTTCCCTCGTTTTTCCGGTGCTTTGAGTGGTGTTTTAGGGACTTTCGGAACTGCATTTTCAGGTATGAGTTCGATTATGACAACCTTTGCCGGAATAGCCATGAACGCCCTGATGCCAGCGGCGATTTTCGGTGTCTTTCTAGCTGGTCTTGGTTTGTTGCAGGGGCAGTTCGGAGATAAAATCAATGAATTGGTCAATGTAGCTGTCACAAAAGGTCCGACCATCATCACCAATCTGGTCAATGGAATAGTGAGTCAAATCCCTCAGTTAATCAACCAAGGGACACAGTTAATCCAACAATTTACACAGGTTATTGTTGCCAATGCTCCTGCGGTATTCCAAGGGGCTGTCGCTTTGATTTCTTCCTTGGTGCAAGGTGTCGGTGCCAATGCAGGTCAGTTGATTAACTCTGCTATTCAGATTGTGGGGGTATTGGTTAATGGTC
Source organism: Streptococcus suis (assembly GCF_019794615.1). GTDB lineage: Bacteria > Bacillota > Bacilli > Lactobacillales > Streptococcaceae > Streptococcus > Streptococcus suis_AI. The sequence continues at coordinate 14,243 of NZ_JAIMDU010000017.1, read as the reverse complement.
TCTTGACCAGTCTGCCTCAGTTGTTATCTGTTGGTATGCAGTTCTTGGTTCAGTTGGCACAGGGGGTTGTGCAGAATATCCCGACTTTGCTAACAACTGCTCAGAGCATTGTGACAGGTTTTATCAGCTCGGTAGCTACAAATCTGCCAACTATTTTACAGAGTGGTTTGCAGATTATCGTAACTTTGGCACAGGGGATTATCACAAATCTACCGCAGATTGTGCAAACGGCTATTTCTATTGTTCAGTCCTTGATACAGGGTTTAGTCGGTGCCTTACCGACGATTATCTCGACAGGGATAGAGATGATTGTTCAGCTTGCTGGTGCTTTGATCCAAGGCTTGCCACAAATTATCGTGGCAGGTATTCAGTTGATTATCGGTCTTGGTCAAGCCATGCTTGAAGCTATTCCTCAGGCTCTTACAGGTGTCTGGGAAGGCATTAAGAATGGATTTACTTCGGCATTTGATTGGATCACAGGTAAATCCAAGGAGAGCAACAGTCAAGTCACTGCTGACACTAGCATGACGGCTGCTACCGTTTCTGCCAAGACAGCTGAGATGGCAACGAGTGCGAGCTTGAATATGCAAAGCTTCCAGCTGGGTGTTACCAGCGCAACAGGTCAGACCAATATGCAAGCTACGGCAGATGTACAGTCTCTTGCTACATCTATCGGTGCTAACTTAGCGACTGCTAATACCGGTGCTACAGCTCAGGCTCAAGCTATGGCTTCAGGCGTGACAGGGGCCGTCAGCGGTATGAACCTGGATGGTGTGAATCAGACTTTGCAACTGGCGAACGGTATCGGAACCAATATCGCTACAGCTTCGGCTAATGCGACTAGTCAGGCACAGGCTATCAATAGCAATGTGTCTAGCAACTTACAAACTATGCAGGGAGCTGGTTCAAGTGCGGTTGCAGGTTTGAGCAGTGACATATCTGGTCAATTGTCACAGGCAGCTTCTACAGCACAATCTCAGTCAACGGCGATTGCCAACGCTATCCGAACAGGTTTTGACCAAGCGAAAACGGCGGCTTCAACTGCCATGCAAGGTTTGTCTACGAATGTGCAGAGTGGTTTTAGTAAGATTGCATCTACATCTCAAAACGGCTTGAACAATCTGAAAAATACGTTCAATACAACATTCAACGGAATTAGATCACAAACAACAAGTGCGATGAGTGCTTTGGTAAGTGCTATTTCTAATGGAATGAGTAGAGCTGTGAGTGTTTCGCAGTCATCTGGTCATCAGATTATCTCGATTTTTAGAGGGTTAGCAGGTCAAATGGCATCGGCAGGTAGTTATGCTGGCGCAGGTTTTGCGAATGGTTTAGCTGGTCAAGCTGGTTATATCTACAGTGTTGCCAATTCTATCGCAAGCAATGTTGTTGCTACAATCCGTCGGGCCTTGGATATCCACTCGCCATCAAGGGTGATGGCAAAACTCGGTGGATACACTGGCGAAGGCTTGGTAGTCGGTATGGAAGGGATGATTCCAGCTGTTAGCAAGGTAGCTGACAAGCTGGCGGTTTCTGCTATACCAGACATCCAACCTTTGAATATCGGGGAGCAGTTCAGTGCGATGAAGCATACTATAGCTAGTCAATTGAGTTTGAATAGCGAACAATCAACGAGACCAAAACAGCCGATGGAGTTCCATTTCACACTTGGGGCAAATAATTTTCGTACTTTTACGGAAGATATTACTAACACTCAAAATCTTGAATTGATTTTAGATAATTATTAGGAGGGGATATGTACGATTATACAGACACAGCAACAGGCACTCAGCTCGCTGAATCTATCCCTTCCGACAACATGTCCATCAACGGTGTGCCTCTCAATCAACTGGTTGAGGGCTACCGACATTTGACAGTAACAGGCAGGGGGTTGCTTGGTCAATCGGTCAAGACAAGTTCTGTACCTGGTCGCCGTGGTGTCTGGGTGGAAGATGTGTCTGATGATGAACGGGTGCTTGAAATCAAGTACCAACTGGAAGCGAAAACCAGCGCTGACATGAGGGATAAGTTCGCAAAACTCAACAGGATTTTGCGGACTCTTGCAAGTAGCGGGTATCTGGAAATTACCTTCAAGGACGAACCAACTTACACCTATTATGGCTATTTTAGTGGGGCGGATGACATTGAGGAAAAATCTCTTTCCATTGTCAGCAAGTTCACTCTGATAGTGCCTGACGGCTACAAAAAGAAAAATGCCCAGAACTCCACTGGGCTGATTTCTTTATCTGATGCCATTGAAGTCTTGCCAGAATCTATCACGGTCACACCGACCGGGACTGTTAGCCAGGTGCAGATTATCAACGGCACAAAGATTTTGTCTTTCTCTGGATCATACGCAGCAGGAAAAGACATTGTAGTCAGGTTTGGAGATGAGGAAGTAACTGCCACTTACAACGGCAGGAGTATCCTCAGTGAGCTGGAGCGGTTCAGCCCGTTGGAACGATTCACGGTCAAGAACGGAGATAGGATTACGGCACGAAATGCCACGGTAAAAAATGTAGTTTGGAGGGATGAGAGAGCGTGATTTATTTATTTGATAAAGACGAAAAACTGATAAAGATTGTTAGGAAATCAGCTGTCAAGACTGCCCTGCAGAAGTACTCATTGACCACTGAACGCTACGTGTCTGACCGATTGACGGTTGAACTCAAAGGGCTGAATGCGGATGAACTGGAACAGGTCGAGTACATGGCTATTCAGACCATGGAAGATGCACACACTTTCCATTATTTCTACGTGGCCCAGAAGTTTTCTGATGAGCTGACAACGCTGATTGGTGTCCAATCGGGGATTGAGGAACTTCGGAAGTCGCCAGTCTATGACAAACGTCCAAAGAATACCTTTGCCCGTGATGTGATTACAGACTTGCTTGCTGGTACCAACTGGCAAGCTCGTTTTGTTGGCGAAACCACTCCACACAGTACCAATTTTTACTACACGTCTGTTTTTGATGCCTTGAAAAAGGTCTGTGTAGTCTGGGACCTGGAAATGCAATTTTTTGTGGAAATGAACGGCAATCGAATCGGTGCTCGTTACATTGACTTCAAACAAAAGATTGGCCAGGCTGTCGGTAAGCGTGTGGTCTACGGTCACAATGCCTTGCAAATCTTACAAGAGGTGGAACGCACTAACATCTTTACTGCCCTTATCGGTCGCGGTAAGGGCGAGGAAACAGGCGACGGCTACGGTCGGAAAATCACGTTTGAAAACGTAGTTTGGTCAAGGACACAAGGCAAGCCAGTTGATAAGCCTAAAGGGCAGAAATACCTAGAATTGCCCTTGATGACACGGCAATATGGTATCAAGAACGCTGATGGCTCTATGCGTCCTAAAATCGGCTTTGTGGATTTTTCGGAAGAAGAGAATCCAGAAATACTGATTGAACGGACTTACAGGGCTTTAGTGGATTCTGCACGTCCGCAGTTGACCTTGAAGACATCTAGTGTCTATTTGCGTGGTGTCAAGGTTGGAGATACGATTCGAGTGGTTCGGCACGACAAGAAATTGGACTATGATACTCGGATTTTCGAGATTACCTTTAACCGACTGAATAATCAATCCAGCGACATCAAGCTTGGAGACCGAATTGGCGAAAGTAACGAAGCGAAAGCTCAAACTATTGCGGACAAGGCTGTTGAGCAGTTTGTCAATAACGAGTTTTCGAACTTTGTCCAGAACTTACCTGATTATCTGCCGAGTGCAGACGGTTTTAATAATAACTGGTACGGTACAGAGGATCCTACTGTCAAGTATCCAGGTAAGGTGCTGATTAACGATATTTGGTTCAAGCCAGATCCAGAGCATGAAGGACACAAAATCATGCTGCGATGGACTGGTGAGGTCTGGGAAGAAATCTTAAGGACTTATGAGAGCGAGGCTTTGAGAGACCGAATTGCTGAAGAAGTGGCCAAGGTCAATGAGACCATGCAAGCTCAATCTGAGGAACACGACATGCAGGTTGCGAACATACTGTCTAAAACCCAGTCTGTCGAAACGCTTGCCAACCAGGCTAAGTCGGATGCAGCAAGTGCAATTGCTAGAGCCAACCAAGTCAAAACCGAAGCTATTGCAGATGCTCGAGCTCAAGTTGCGACGGTTAGTCAAGCGTTAAACACAGCTAAGTCTGAACTGCAGACGGCAATCGCTAGCGCTGACCAAAAGGCCAGGGGTAGCCAAGCAAGTGCTACAGCCTTGCGAAATGACCTTAACTTGCAAGCTAGCAAGATTTTGGAACAAGCACGAGCTCAGACGGCATTGGCTAGCCGTGTATCAACTGTTGAAACCCTAGCTGATGGTACGAGGTCGACTGTCGCAGAGCTGTCTAAAACGGTCAACAAAGCCACTGGTAACATCGCTAGTGTATCAAGTCGGACCAAGACGGTAGAGGACACTCTGAGCCAGACCAGAGCCCAATACGAGGTCCTAACGCAGACAGTCAACGCTCAGACAGGACAGATTGATAGTATCAATCGCAAAACCGCTGACTTGCAGAGCGGGATTGATGGGGTGACGGAGCGGTTTGAGAATTTAAGGGTTGGGCAAAAAAACTTGATTCTTAATTCGGATAAACTTCCATTTAAGCAAAATGGCGCAAATACAACAGTAGTAGCAGAAGAAGATTATTTCGTGCTGACTTCGACTGGCTATACAGCAAACTCTTGGGGTGGTGTTAGTTGGGATTTAAGTATCAACAGCATAAAAGCTGGCGAAGAGTTTTCGGTACTCTTACCTGTCTATTTAGATAGCTCTGTCACTAATGATGCAGGCGCAGCTTTAGCGATTAAAAATCACTCTTTAATTCTTTCAATTTTTACACAAGCTATAGCAGGACAGGCTGATAAGTGGTTTAATTTAGCTGTAACTTTTAAAGCTACTAGAGATTTAGTGTTAGATGGAAAATCTTTTTATTTGTATTTTACAAAAAACGGTAAAATGCGATTTAAAAAGCCAACACTTGTCAGAGGTAATATTATACCATCTGGTCACTCACTTGCTGATGAGGACATCGCGCAACAAATTGCTGAGTACAAGCGGACTGCTGACCAAAATTATTCAGGCTTACAATCCACTATCAGCACGCTAGATGGCAAGGTCGCACAAAATAAAACCGAAGCCAATCAGACAGCTACGCAGTTATCTAACAGACTAACCAGTCTTGAGACGTTTAAAAACGCTGAGGGAACTCGTGCACAAGCCTACTTTGAAGCTGCTAAAACAGAAACAGCTAAACAGATTACAGCCGAGCGTACAGCGACAGCTAATAACTATGTTGGTAAGAGCACTTATCAAGAAGATGCTGCTGGTATAACTAGACGTCTGACAGCGACTGAGACAGTGGCTAATACAGCTAAAACAAACTTAGCTACATATCAAGAGACGAACGATAGACGTGTCGCTGCTCTTGAGACAGCTAAGCACTCTACTGATGGTACTCTTACTCAACTGTCAAATAAAGTTGAGCAAAATGCTCAACAAACACGAGAGACTATTTCAGCAGTTGAAGCAAAGATACCGACAAAAGTTTCAGGGCGCAATCTAGCCACTGGGTCAAGTGATCAGTGGAATAGCTTTATTACCATTAGCAGTAACAACAATTGGGGCGCTAAATTAGCGACAGTCCTTTATGGTGATAGCACAGGGATTTATGCAGGGACAACTATCAATATCTTTGTTTATTTGTCAGCTGATGACATTGTGCTTGATAGCACAATTAATCCACGCTTCTTTATACAGGGGGCTGTCATTGACAAACAAAACAAAGTGACTTGGACTGATTGGGATAAGCATAATCCATTCTTCAATAAGTGGTCAACAAACTTAGTAGCGGGCAACAACTATCGTGTCGTCAAACTATCAAGCAAGGTTACAGCAGAAAGTTACACAAATATCAACGGTTTTGAACTAAGTGTCAGAATTGATGGTGCTAAATCTGGTAAATTCCATTGGCGAGCGTTGATGATAACGACTGGAGATATTTTTCCTGATTATTGGGAAAAACCTGTTGAAGACCTTATCACCGAAATTTCCAACGCTAAACTTGACATTACCAAAACTGCTGACGGTCTCAAGTTAGCTGCAACGAAAACTGAGCTAACCAATACGCAAAACAGTCTGCAATCTGGTATCAATACTGCTAAAGCAGTAGCTGACAGTGCACAGGCTAAAGCTAACAGCAACGCTAGCACAATCACTCAGCACACAACGCAGATTACAGCGCTTAATAACGAGCTATCAGCTAAAGTCTCAAAGACCGACTACAATACGCTGACAGGACGTATGACAAGCGCTGAGACGACTATTCAAGCTCATGCTGGGGAAATATCCAAGCGGCTGACAAGTACGCAGGTTGAGTCAGCTATCACATCTAAAGGCTATCAGACAGCTTCTCAGGTAAACGCTACTGTGACAAGCAAAGGCTATCAAACTAAATCGGATGTTGATAGTAATATCACAGGTCGTGGCTATATCACAAGCAGTGCTTTGCAACCTTATGCTTTGGCTACGACTGTACAAAATCTGGTCAAAGAGACTGCAGATAGCTTTAGTCGTACGATTAGCGAGACTAAAGCGCTGATTCCGAGAGATGCAGTTAACCGTAATTTGCTCGATACAAATAATGCGACTCCTGCCACAATTCTGTATGGCACAGAGACATATCCAAGCCCTAGTGGTAGTAGTGTCGGTCCTTACAACAGTACGATTAAAACAGCGATTTTGGTCGATGTAGGGGCTAAATATACATTTAGCAAGATTACAAAATCTGGCAAAAATAATTTCTGGCGAGTATCATATTTAGATAGTAATTTTGCATATGTCGGTCGATTTGCAAGAGAGGACAATGTCTTTACCATAACGATACCAACGAATGTCAAATATTTGTGGGTTAGTTATCCAGATGATGCACGATGTAAAATCGAAAAAGGAGATAGAGCAACACCTTATGTGCTATCTGTAAATGACACAGCAACCGTCACAGCTCTGCACAATGTCACAGACACAGTAGACAGTCACACACGTACTATCGGTGCCGTTGGTACTACAGGTAGTATCTTAGACAACGTGAGCAAGGTTACGCAGACGGCTAATGGGTTAGTCACAGAAGTATCTGGCTCTAATGGGCTTAAGACACAAGTCAGCACGCTTGCTGGGTCTTATGCAATCAAAAATCTGACCAACTCTGGTACGGTGCTCAATCAGCTCAACCTAAACAAAGACGGGTCAGTTAAGATTGACGGTAAGCTCGTGCAGATTACTGGTAAGACATACATCCAGGACGGTGTGATTACATCCGCTAAGATTGGCAAAGGTCAAATCGGTACGGCACATATCGGTGAGATTGATGCAGGTATAGCCAGAATCATCAATTTGGACGTGTCTAATATCAAGGGTCTTGATGCAGCATTTATCAAAGCTAAAATCGAGAATGCGTTTATTGGGTGGATGAAAGGTAAAACGATTACCGCTCAAAACGAAGCCATGACAATAGGGCTTAATGATGCATTTATACGATTTAAAGATAATGCCAAAATTGAGTTTCAGTCAGAAAACAATACACTTTTCCGGACAAAAAACGGTACATCGGCATTTATCCATTTTAGGGATGATTCCTACAATGGAGTATACACTGCCATGGGTGTCAATGCAGATAATACAGGCACGCAAAATGATTATTCGTCAGGAGCATTTGCTGGTGTCCGTGTTATCCGTTCGAATCCAAGCCGATATTCCGGCACAGTTGTAGACCAGGTTCAACTTGTCGGAGATGAGATTCGTATCCGGCATGGATACGGATATGAAAATGATTATCTAGTCATTAAGTGGGATAACCAAGGTAAGATTGATCTGATTAAGTTTTTGAGATCTATCGCTTCAAAACTAGGTCTGCCACTTACATAATTCAAAGGAGAAGGAGTAAGTAAAATGAATGAACAAATCCAATCAAAGTTAGCAATTGAAATTGCAAGCAAAGCTATTACTATCGCAACACTGGAAGCTCAAAATGAGAGTTTGCAAGCGACTGTTGACCAACAAGCGAATACAGAGCAAGCTCTTACTAATCGCATCCATGAGCTGGAAGCAGAGAACGCAAATTTAAAAAAACACAATGAGTCGCTATTAAAACGACTCGATGATATGACGGTGGAGGTAGTCGAATGAGGAGTTGGAATGTAGTTGGCAAGTATCCAATTTACACTGATGATCAAGTCAGCCATACAGAAATCCAGATAGCGTCGACGACAGGCGGATATGCAACTTATACCGAACGTATAGTTGGAAATCATTTGAATAAGACTGATGTCGAACTGGTAGAACTAGCCAAAGAGGCCTACTTTAAGTCAGAGTACGCAGACCGTGCCATGGCTGAATCGGTCCAAAAAATTGATGAATTGGAGGTATCTATCAAGCAAAACAGAGCACTTAATGCTGAATTGCGTGAGCAGTTGGATTTTGCAGGTACAAAGATAGCTCAAATTGACGAATCACTCGAGCGGTCGAATACTCAGTACACACGAGTTGAAGAGATGATGAAGACGACAACAGCGATGGTCAATGAACTAATCGCGTCAGTCATGGGAACAGAAGAAGATGTTGAAGAAATTTAAAGATTTTTTAATTGGAGGAGAAGCAATGATGATTAACTATTTTGCAATGCAGGTACAACTTGGATGGATTACTTTGGAGCAAGTGCCAAAACGTTATCGCGAGAAGGTGCGTGAACTTGTTGAAATGGCTGAAATCGGCGTGGCCGACGGAGAATAGCCTATGCCAGGACAAGACATCGTTCGGGAGGCTATCAAAGCCTCTTGGACAATAGATAAAATCGCGGGGGTGGTTGTCGTCATCCTCGCGGTTATGCTTGTCTCGATGGTTGTCAGTCAAAATGCCCATGTCAAGCGATTGATCAACAATTTCCAAAAAACGAATGACGCACTTATGGAAACTAATCGTCAAATTGCTAGTGACAATCAACGTCACATGGAACATTTGACAACAGCGGTCAATAATTTGGCCAGCGAGACTCGCAATGATATAGCGGATTTAAAAGAGCAGGTCTCAGAACTAAAGGTAGAAGTTAGAGACCAACGAATGATGCCGTAGGAGGTAAAAGATGGATCATTTAACAGAGCTTATTTTAGGTACAGCAACAGGTATTATTGGCATTATCGGCGGAATGATAATGCATGAAGTTAAAAAATATCTAATCACAAGAGGCGGTAAGCGTGCCGTTGAAATCACTGAGATTTTGGCTCGTAATGCTGTTAATGCCGTCGAACAGATTGCCAAGCTTGACAAAGAGCATCATGTAGATAAGTTAGACATGGCCAAGCGACGGATTACTAGCCAATTGGAGAAATACAACATCTATATGACCGAAACTCAACTAGAAACCTTTATCGAGAGCGCTGTCAAGGAGATGAACGATGCGTGGAAAGGAGCGGGACATGACAACAGCAAATGAAGTAGTTAACTTTGCCAAAGACTTGGCCAACCGCGGTCAAGGTGTGGACTATGATGGTTGGTACGGCAAGCAGTGTGTAGACCTGCCAAACTGGATTTGTGGCAAATATTTCGGCAAGGCTCTTTGGGGCAATGCGATTGATTTGATTAAATCAGCCAAGCAACACGGATTCGAGGTGCATTATATGCCAACCTCAGAGCGTCCACGTCCGGGGGCTATCTTCGTCAAAAATTACTGGGCAAGTGACGGTATCAACTATGGTCACACCGGATTGATTATCGGTGTTAATGGCAATACCGTCCAAACTATCGAGCAAAACTTGGTAGGTAATTTGTCGGTCGGTGGTCCTGCTCAATATGCTAGTCAACAGATCAGTAATCTTGTCGGCTGGTTTTATCCACCTTACAGCAATTCTACTGCAGTACCATCTCAGTCAAGTAGTGGCAACCTCGGAAAATACAAAGACGAGCAAGGGACAATGACTGTTAAAGTGTCTTTGCTCAATGTCCGAGACAAACCTGGACTTGATGGTAAAGTCGTAGCCACTTACACTTATGGCGAGCAATTTAACTATGATTCTGTTTATATTGCTGACGGTTACTTTTGGGTATCGTACGTTAGCCGTAGCGGTGTACGTCGGTATGTAGCAGCAGGCGAGGAGTCAAACCGACGTAATGTTGTGCCTTATGGTACATTCAAATAGATTTCAACCCAGCTTTTGCTGGGCTTTTTTTGTTGCTAAAAATGGTCTCGAGACACAGTGTATTTTGTCAAAATAGCGATTTTGTCAATTATGGTTGCTAGATTTGGTTTCTATTCGCTCAAAATGGGTAAAATTGAAGAATAGACTTTGCTTTTGAGATGGTCATTTTGCAAAATTGCATTTTTTGGACATAAAAAAAGACCTTGTCCAGAGGTCGGGGAGTAGTCGGGGAGTTGTAACTATAAACGGCTATATAATAAGTAAAAAAACTATCTCAGTGATAGTCTTTTTTTAATAGATTGGGACCTCAACAATTCGAGAGTTGGTTTTTTCTGCGGTTATTTTTCCATGATAAAATTCAGTTAGACTTGCCAAGGTTTGCTCTAAACAATCCTTATCCACAAAAACCATGGATGAAACTTCAGTAGTAAACTGGGTATCAAATTCTTCCAGGCCTTGCTCTGCTCTCCAATTTGTAAACTCTTGATATTGGGCGTAGGACATGATAATAGAAATTCCTTCTTGTTCCTTGACTTCTACAACTCCAATATTTTTCACCGCATTAGCCACTGCTCCTGCGTAGGCACGAATGAGACCGCCCGCCCCTAATTTCACGCCTCCGAAATACCGAGTGACAACAGCTACAACATTTGTTAACTCGTGGTTTTCTAAAACGGTTAGCATGGGTACGCCGGCTGTTCCAGAGGGCTCCCCATCATCTGAGGAACGCTTGATTTCCATACTTTCTCCAAGGATGAATGCAGAGCAGTTATGGTTAGCTTTGTAGTGTTCTTTTTTTATCTTGTTGATAAAGTCGCGAGCTTCCTCCTCGCTAGTCACTCGTTTCATAAAGCAGATAAAGCGGGATTTCTTAATTTCTTCCTCAACCAGTCCATCTTTTTTAATTGTCTTAAATTCTTTCATAATCAAATTGTACTAATTTTTTTACAAGCTGACAAGAATTTCCGAATAAATAAGTGATGAATGAACTAGAGAATTACCATGGAAGACTTTTTACAAAATACCAATTAACGACAGAAGAAAGAGAAAAAGCAAAAACAATTTCCAGTGTAGTAGGAAAGAATTCTTGTTTCCGATGCGGTACAACGTTTGAGGAAGAAAACAAGCTGCCAAATGCTGCGTATTATTGTCGGGCTTGTCTCCTTTTGGGGAGAGTTCGAACAGATGAGAAACTCTACTATTTTCCACAGAAAGATTTTTCAATGAATGCTTGTCTTCTATGGAAGGGGGTGCTGACCGACTGGCAACAACGAATATCAGATGGATTAGTTGCGAATGTGGAAAAACGACAAGCAACGCTTGTTCATGCTGTAACAGGTGCGGGCAAAACGGAAATGATGTACCATGCTGTTGCATCAGTAATTAATAAAGGAGGTGCTGTATGTCTAGCCAGTCCAAGAATTGATGTCTGTATTGAACTCTATAAGCGACTACAAAATGATTTTTCGGTCCCAATTAGTCTGCTACATGGGGAATCAGACCCATATTTCAGAACGCCACTCGTTGTTGCGACCACTCATCAGTTGTTAAAGTTCTACCAGGCATTTGATTTGGTCTTGATCGATGAAGTAGATGCTTTCCCCTATGCAGACAACCCTATGTTATATCGAGCAGCAGATAATGCAGTTAAAGCAGACGGTGTTTTAGTATTTTTAACAGCAACCTCTACGGATGAATTAGATAAAAAAGTCAAATCAGGCAAACTGCAAAAACTCAGTCTCCCTAGACGTTTTCATGGAAATCCGCTTGTGGTTCCGCAAAAGGTCTGGTTTTCCAAATTCGATACATATTTGAAGAAAAAGAAATTAGTTCCAAAACTCAGGAATGCCATTCAAAAGCAAAGAGAAACAGGCTATCCATTACTTATTTTTGTACCAGAAATTTCGAAAGGATTGGAATTTGCAAGCATAATGGAACAAATCTTTCCAGAAGAAACAATTGGTTTTGTATCGAGTCAGACAGACAATAGGCTTGAAATAGTGGAAGGATTTCGCAACAAAGAAATTACAATTTTAATTTCTACTACAATCTTAGAGCGAGGTGTAACATTCCCAGGAGTAGATGTCATTGTCGTTCAAGCCAATCACTACTTATACAGCTCATCTAGTCTTGTGCAAATTTCAGGTCGCGTCGGAAGAAGTATGGATCGTCCGACGGGCTTGCTTCTGTTTTTTCATGAAGGAAGTACGCGGTCAATTGAAAAGGCAATTGCAGAAATCAAACAAATGAATAAGGAGGCAGGTTATGTCTAGTTGTTTGCTCTGTTCCCAGAACCTGAAAAACCAGATAAAATTTTCGGAGATATTCATTTTTGGTAGAAAAAAATCAGGTATCTGCTCAGATTGTTCAGCATCTTTTGAAGCAATATCAGAAAAACATTGTCCGTTTTGCTATAAAAATGGAATTATCGAACGTTGCACGGATTGTCAATATTGGTTAAGTAAGGGAATGTCAGTTTCCCATACTGCATTATTCAAATACAATAAAGCAATGGCAAATTATTTTAGTAAATACAAATTTCAGGGGGACTATATTTTAAGAAATGTTTTTGCAAAAGAGATTAATATAGCACTAAGTCAATTCCCTGGTTATACAATTGTTCCAATTCCAATTAGCGAAAATCGAAAAGAAGAACGTGGTTTTAATCAAGTAGAAGGGTTATTGACTGCAGCTAATATATCCTATGAACTACTTTTGGGAAAGCAGGACAGTAAAAAACAATCATCGCAAAATAGGAAGGAGCGTTTAGAAATGCACCAACAGTTTTTTCTCCTAAATGAAAAAAATATCCCAGAAAAAATTCTACTAGTTGACGATATATATACAACAGGATCGACACTATTATCGGCAAAAAATGCGATTATGAAAATAGGAAAGAAAGAAATCAAGACATTTTCACTAGCAAGATGAGAAAACGGTTGCATTTTTTAAAGGATATGGTATAATAATAGTGAAGAAAGGCGAAAGCCAAGAAAGAGGTACAAATATGATTAAATTCAGTATTCGTGGAGAAAACCTTGAAGTAACAGAAGCTCTTCGTACATACGTTGAAGAAAAAGTAGCAAAAATTGAAAAGTATTTCGCTGAAGATCAAGAATTAAATGCCAAAGTAAATCTCAAGGTCTATAGAGATAAACGAGCAAAAGTAGAAGTTACGATTCCGGTTGGAGGAATAACACTTAGAGCAGAAGATACCTCACAAGAGATGTATGGCTCAATTGACCTTGTTGTTGATAAAATTGAACGTCAAATCCGTCGTAATAAAACAAAAATTGAAAGAAAACATCGCCAAAAAGTGGCAACTGGTCAAGTCTTTACAGACGAATTGGTAGAACAAGTAGAAGATGAAGTAAAAGTTGTTCGTACAAAGCAAGTTGATTTGAAACCGATGGATATGGAAGAAGCAATCTTGCAACTTGAGTTACTCGGTCATGATTTCTTTATCTATACAGATGCAAATGACGGAACAACTAATGTATTGTATAAACGTGAAGATGGTGATTTGGGACTACTTGAAGTTCGCTAATAATATAAAATATGAATTACAGTTGAGTCGCAAGAGAACTTGCGGCTTTTACTATTTCTATATTCAAGTTTATACAAATCATCGATTGCAACTCATCAAATGTCCTTCATTGATGAGTTAAAATGAGAATGTGCCTATTACCTAAATTTCAGCCCAAATTTCAAGCTAAAAAAACGAAAAAAATTTTTTTAAAAAAAGTAGTTGACAATAGTAAGTGAAGATGATAGAATAATTGAGTTGTCTCTTGAGGGAGTTCGATACAAAGGAAACGAAAAAAAGTTTCAAAAAAGTGTTGACAAGCCCTTGAAGAAATGATAAACTAAGATAGTTGTCGCAAGGACGCGACAATGGCAAGACCTTTGAAAATTAAAGAAGACGAACCAAACGTGCAGGGTGATTTATCTAAGGATAAATCGTCAATGACAAAACAAAAACAATAAAACGGAAAGCTAGCAATAGCTTGAGTTTGAATCAAAACTTTTAATGAGAGTTTGATCCTGGCTCAGGACGAA